>JBFHIZ010000013.1:0-55161 GCA_041596215.1 Lachnospiraceae bacterium | reverse complement strand
GCTGCCGGATTAATGTGCAAGTTATTACCAAATGGCGGAGAAATCGGTGTTATTATTAGTTCCTATAATTTATCTTGTCATAAAGACCGATTGCAAGGCTTTAAGGATAAAATTGCTGAATCTAAGACCCCCATTCAGATTGTAGAAATCGAAGAAAATCAAGACAAAAAAGACGAAGCCTTTAAACTTACTCTTCAATATTTCAATCAGCACCCTAATTTAAATGGCATCTATATAACAGGTGGTGGAGTTTCTGGTGTAGGAACTGCGTTGGAAATGAATGACAAAACAAAAGAGCCTTTTCTCATTTGTCATGATCTTGTTCCCGATACATTGACTCTTTTACATAACGGAATTGTTGATTTTGCTTTGGGACAAAACCCCGAATATCAAGGTTATCAGCTAGTAAAAATATTATTTGACTATTTAATCAAAAAGCAAAAGCCTAGTAGTAATTATATTGAAATTCCTATTACAATTGCCACACAAGATTCTTTATAATTGAACTTATAGATTCAATTTTCATTTTTATCAAATCATTTAGAACTTATTATTTGAACAAAAAGCAGGGATTTCAATTACTGAAAACCCTGCTTTTTGTTCAAATAATTAATCTCATAACCGTTAAAACATAATTCATATCCTTTGTTTCCTATCTCTAAGGTCACCTCAAACGTAAAAATTATAAGAAATCATCTCCACATCTTTCTTAAACATTTGATGAATCTTCCACACCTTCATTCATTTCCTTGTATCTAACTTGATTTTTCCCATTATTTTTTGCTTTATATAATTCTTTATCCGATGCATGAATTAGCTCCTGTAAACTATATAAGATACCTTTTGTATATACCGCACCAATACTTATCGTTACTTGTATTTCCTTCTTTTTATGAGAAATCCTTGTGTTTTGAATCGTCTTTAAAATCTTGTTCATAACAGCTTTCCCATTTTCCACATTAACATTCGAGATATATATGAGAAATTCTTCTCCTCCCCATCTAGACACGATATCCGTATCTCTAGTGGCTTCTGTGATCTTTTGTGCAACTTCTATTAAGACTTTATCCCCTACATCATGTCCATATACATCATTTATTTTTTTAAAATCATCGATATCACCCGTTGCAATAACATACCCTTTTGGCTTTTCTTCTCTTTTTTTTAGTTTATATTCATAATCAAAAAATTGATGAAACCCTCTTCGATTATAAATTCCGGTCAACTTATCATATAATGTCACTTTCTTTAATTCTTCTATTAGATCTTTTTGTTCATTCACTCGTTTTCTAAGTATAATTGAGATTATCGTTAAAGACATAAGTATATATATCAAAAAAAACAGAATCGAAATATACGGCAATCCGCTCCCTATACTAAGTGGGTCTAATTCCGAAAACCACGTACTACTTATAAGCAATCGTATGGTTTGAAAAAAAATAGAAAGTCCAAAGGTCCATAAAATAATTTTTCTTTTTACAAAGTCGATTTTCTTCTCTTTATAGCAAGAAACCCAAGTTTCCATGATAAGGAACCCTTGCGTCAACATTACCACAAATGCCTTGCTATTTGTTACATTATAAAAGTACAGTACGGCTATTGTTCCTATCAAAACAACTCCAATGTCAATTTTCTTATTTACCTTTATACTTAAAAGATCCGTAAGCCCACTTTTTATTGTAGCAAATGCGACAAATGTAAGTATATGCGGTAAGACACCTGTAATAACAAGAGGAAAAACATCTCGTAAAGATAATATGCCAAAATTTAAAGCAAATAGCAAAAATCCAAATCCCCATTTTTTGAATGCTATGTTTTTTTTCTGTATAATTCCTCCAAGCATAATAAACCCAGAAATAATAATTGAGTATATTGCATTTATGATCAGAATCGTTTTTGCATCCATTCTGTTTTCTCCTTTTTAAGCATTCCATCGAAGCAATTCTTATTTACAAAAGTCACTTTTCATCTATTCTTTAGAAATTATATACTAATCTTTAAATTAATTCAAATATCTCTTATCTACAATTTATTTGACTTTTTTACTTATTATGATACATTAAATTAATACTTAAAGGAATATGAGGTGTATCATGAAAAAAAACATTACATTAATCGGAATGCCTGGGGTTGGGAAAAGTACCATTGGCGTCATCCTAGCAAAAATACTATGCTACCACTTCATTGACAGTGACCTGCTCATTCAAGAGTCCGAAAACATGCTTTTAATTGATCTTATAAAAGAAAAAGGAATCGATGCGTTTCTCGAAATTGAAAATAAAATCAATTTATCTATTGAAACGGAGCATTCCATTATTTCTACTGGAGGAAGTGTTGTTTACTGTCATGAAGCAATGAAACATTTGTCAGAAATTGGCACAATTATTTATTTAAAGCTCGATTACTCAAAATTAAAAACGCGATTAGGAAACATTAAATTTCGTGGTGTCGTCATGCGAGAAGGATATGATTTAAAAATGCTATATGATGAACGTACTTCTTTATACGAACAATATGCAGACATTACCATCGATACAAATGCATTAGATATTGAAGAAACCCTTGCTGCAATTATAAAAGCATTAAACTCACAATAAAAAATCGCCTGACAAATAACAGTTTGCAGGGCAATTTTTTTCCATTCCTTTTATCCCCGTTTCATTTTTTTCAAAAGATATCATTTAGTCATTCTACGAAAAAAATCGCATTCTTCATCATTACATAACTGTCCCAAAGGTTCCTGTATGGTAACATGAAATACGTGATAAAGTGGATTTTCTTCATTTCCATATATTTTATATTTATAGTGTACATTATTTTCTTTAAGTTTGATTTCTAATTTAGGAGCTTCTTCTTTTAAGAAATCACCTTGTGCGGTCATTACATATACTGGAGGGAATCTATGATTTATATGATTCGTTACATTAATTAATTCTCTTTCCTTTTTTGATCCTCCCTCTGGTAGAAAGTCATTCATTAGTTCCTGGTCATTTTCACTGACATTTGAATCTCCAAAAATATCATATACTCCGCAATTTAAGGCAATTGCTCTTGGAACAAATTGCTTCGGAACCTTAAAGTTATAGTTAGTTGCATATTTTGGGTTTGTACAAATGGCCGTATATAGACCCAACAAATGCGCTCCGGCTGAATCGCCGACCATAAAGACATTCTCCATATCAAACATATATTCCTCTTGTTTTTCATACATCCATTTGATTACTTGATTGGTATCTTCTAGAGGAGCTGGAAATTTTGCCTCTGGCGCAAGTCGATAGGTAAAGTTTACCACTTTAAATCCTCTTTGTGCCAAGCTCATTCCATAATATTGGTATACATTTTTATCCCCATATACCCAAGCACCGCCATGTACAATTACAATTACCGGTTTTTTCCCTTTTTGATTTTTTTTACTATATACATCAAGTGTATTCCAAACTACGTTTTGACCATATTGGATATTATCGATTCTTTCAATATTCTCTGGTGTTTGTAATTGCGCGTCTCTTTTTAAATCGCCTTCACGAAAATCTTTTCTAATTTTTTCACTTAGTTCAGACATTATTATCACCCTTTCTACTATGCATATTTATATAATATCATATATATAAAAACGGAGTTCAAAAATTCAATTTCACGATAGGAGAAAATCTATGAAGCAAAAGATAACTAAAATACTATTCGTCTGCCACGGCAATATCTGTCGCAGCCCAATGGCAGAATATATTTTCAAACATTTAGTGGCAGAACTTGATTCTACAGATCACTTTGTAATACATTCTGCTGCCACAAGTACCGAAGAAATCGGAAACCCCATGCACTATGGTACGAAAGAAATTTTAAAAAAATATAATATCCCATTTAATACACACTTTGCCACTCAAATGACCAAAGCTGATTATGAAATCTATGATTATCTGATTGGAATGGATTCTGCAAACATTAGAAATATGCTTCGTATTTTTAATGGGGATCCCGAACAAAAAATTCATAAACTACTATCCTATACTGGATCCGATGTGGATGTTGCCGATCCATGGTATACTCATGATTTCGAAAAAACTTATCGCGATATATTAATTGGTTGCAAGGCATTGTTACGCACTTTCCCATTTTGCAAACTGCTTTGAATAAATGGTTTTAATCATTAATAGTACAATTACAAATGCAATTATTTCCGCGATTAAAAAGCCAAACCATAAATAATCTAATCCAAATAATTTTCCTAGTATATAAGATACTGGTATTAATACGACAAGCTGTCTAATAATTGATATAAACATACTATAGGCTGCCTTGTTCATCCCTTGAAAAGCACTTGACAATACAATACTTGCTCCCGCAAATGGAAACGATAAACTAATAATTCGAAATGCACGAACTCCGATATTAGTTAATTCCTTCGAGCTATTAAATATGGCAAGTAATTGGTTTGGGAAAAACTGAAAAACAAGTAGTCCAAATGTCATAAAACTAATTCCCCAAAAGCAACTCATTTTTATAGTTTTACTTATTCTTTCTTTATTTTTTGCTCCATAATTATAACCGACAATCGCTAAAATCCCCTGTCCAAGACCTATAACAGGTAAAAATATTAATGATTCTAACTTATAATACACTCCAAGTGCGGTGCTTGCTAAATCGTCATATCCTAATAATATTCCATTCATTGCGAATAACATGATTGACATAATGCCTTGCATGATACAAGCTGGTATTCCAATCATTAATATTTGTTTCACAATGGAAAAATCAAAATGAAAATCTTTAAGATTTAACTTAATATAATTTTCTTTTGTATAAAGAATAACAAAAATATAAATCATAGATAAAATCTGCCCTATCACCGTTGCAATCGCTGCTCCTTTTACACCCATAGCCGGAATTCCAAAATAACCAAAAATTAAAATAGGATCTAAAATAATATTGGAAATAGCCCCTATTAATTGTGCTTTCATAGGATGTGTCATATCTCCAGTCCCTTGAAGTATGCTCATCCCTGCTTGAGACAACATCCTTCCAAAAGAAAAAAACAAGATAATTCTAATATAGGTTACTCCAAAATCAATGATAACCGGATCATTTGAAAACATATTAAACATTTTATTTGAAAATAAAAGTGCAATAATAATAACTACCAAATAAATTAATAGCATTATCAAAATACCATGTTCTGCAGCATTATTCGCTTCTATATTCTTTTTTTCTCCCAATTTTCGTGAAATAACCGCATTAATTCCGATTCCTCCTCCTACACATACCGCAATAACTATCATTTGTATAGGAAATGCTAACGTAACTGCACTTAAAGAAGCTTCACTTACCCTTGAAACAAACAAACTATCTACAATATTATAAAGTGCTTGTACAATCATTGCTAGTATTGCCGGCATTGACATCCGAAACAATAGTTGTTTTATAGGAACCGTTCCCATTTTATTTTCTTTACTTAATTCCTTCATTTTTTCCCTCTATTTTCTTCTTTCTTTTTTTCTATTATCTTTTTCTAATAATCGTTCTGCCGTTTCTTTGATAATATCTAATGCTTTGGAAAATTCATCTAATTCTTCCTCTGTTAATACACCTAGTACTTTATCAAAATGCTGCTCCATACTTTCTTGTACTTTATTTGCATATACTTTTCCTTTTTCTGATAAATGAAGGTGAACCAATCGTCTATCAATCTTTGAGCGAACTCTAACTAAATAATCAAGTTTTACCAATTTATCTACTGTCTGAGAAAATGGACCTTGTTCAAGTCCTATTTTTCTTGCTATAGATGCCATAGATTCGTTTTCTGAATGATTAACTGTCATTAAAATTCGTTCTTGGGTTAGGTTTAAATTTCCAGATTTTTCAGAAAAATCAAATCCTTGATACAATACATACTCTATCATATGTAAGCTTTCAATCTCTAATGTTTTTTTTCGATCCATAAAAATTTCCTCCTTCACCAATACTTATATATATAATGTTTATTTTTATAACTTTTATATCGTAAGGGTTTTTTTTAGACATGTCAAGCATTTTAAAATAAATACAAACTTTTTCATCTTTTAACTTTAAATTCAAATAAATAACAGCTTTCTAGAATCAAACTAGAAGGCTGCTATCCTTATATTTTTATTATATTTTTATTTTCCGAATTTTTCTCTACGATATTCTTCTAATACTTCTCGTTCACTAAAATAATATTTCTTTCCTTTTATCTCTTGATATTCTTCATGCCCTTTTCCTAATAATAAAATTAAATCACCTTTTTGGGCATGATCTAAACAGTATATAATGGCTTCTTTTCGATCTTCAATTTCTATGTATTTTCCATTGCTTCTTTGAATGCCTATAATGATATCTTTATTAATATCTGTAACTTCTTCCTCTCTCGGATTATCTGCGCATAATATCGATAATTCCGCCATACTCCCACATAGTTCTCCCATAGAATATCTTCTAGCTTTTGCACGATTTCCACCGCCACCATAAAGACAAATCAATCTTTTTGGTCTGTATTCTTTTATCATAGTAAGTAAGCTTTTAACTTCTTCTTCGTTATGTGCATAATCGATAATCACATGATAATCCTTTGATATGGGAACTGTCTCTACTCTTCCTCTTACAGAAACTCCATATAAGGCAGAACAGGTTTTTTTCATATCCAATTTCAATTGATAACTTAATGCAATTGCTGCCAAGGAATTATAAATGTTGAAAATTCCTGGCATTCCTAATTCAATATGCGCTTTTATTTTTCCTTCCGTATCATAGGATGCACCTAAAATATCCTCTCTCATTAAAAGCTTGGGATTTTCGAAATATATATCCGCTGTTTTTGTTTTTCCAAAAGTAAATTCTTCACAAGTTGCATCCATTAACAATTCCTTATGTGCTGGATCATCCACATTGATGATTCCCACCTCACATTTTTGAAATAGTAAGCTTTTACAATATAAGTATTCATCCATAGATGCATGTTCTGTAGGTCCAATATGATCCTCGCTAAAATTAGTAAATATACCAATTTGAAATTCTATTCCCTCAACTCTATTTTGTTTCAAACCTTGTGAAGACACTTCCATTACACAATGCGTACATCCACTTTCAACCATTTGTGAAAAAATATGATAAAGTTCATAACTTTCTGGTGTCGTATTATGAGTTTCTATTTTTTTATCGCCAATAAAAGCTCCAATCGTTCCAATCATTCCCACTTTTTTTTCGTTATTTTCTAATACTTTTTTGATCATAAATGAAGTTGTTGTTTTTCCCTTTGTTCCAGTAAGTCCAATCATACACATTTTCTTTGATGGATAATCAAAAAAAGTAGCAGCAGCTAATGCCATTGCTCTTCTTGAATTTTCCGTACGAATTACAGTCACATCTTCGTTTACGTTTACCGTTCTTTCTACCATAATTGCACGAACTCCTTTTCGAATCACTTCCGAAATTAGCGTATGCGAATCCAAATTGCTTCCTTTAATGCAAACAAAAATACAACCCTCTTTTATTTTTCTAGAATCATAGACAATATCGGTAACCTCTTCTTCCAAACTTCCTTGGACGAGAGAGTAAGAAATATGTTCTAATAATTGGTTTAATTTCATGAACTTTCCTCACTTTCCGGAACCTCAATTTCTGATTCAAATACGGTGTGCGACGGTCCTTTCATAAAAACTTCTCCAGTTTCTTCATTCCATTCGACAAATAAATCGCCTCCAATTTGTTCCACCGTCACTTCACGATCACAAATACCTGAAAGTACAGCTGCAACAACTGCAGTACAACAACCCGTTCCACAACCAATGGTTTCTCCTGTTCCTCGTTCCCACTCACGTATTTTTAACCGATTACGATTAATAAATTGTGCAAAAGTAACATTGGTCTTATTCGGGAAAATTTCTACCATATGTTCTAGCGCTTCCCCATATCCATGTACGTCAAAGGAATCTACGTCATCTAAAAAGGTCACCATATGTGGGTTCCCCCAAGAAACTGCTGTTGCTTTAAATGTTTTTCCTAATACTGTAATTTCTTGATTAATAAACTCTGGTAGCTTTGTGCGAACAGGAATCACACTTGTTTCTAATCTAGGTTTCCCGATGTTTGCACATATATTAACTGCTTTTTCATTTTCAATGGTCAAAATTATATGTTGTAATCCTCCCAAAGTTTCAATTGTCAACTTTTCTTTTGTTGTTAATTTGTGATCATATACATATTTTGCAACGCTTCGCAATGCATTTCCACACATTTCTCCTTCTGATCCATCCGGATTAAACATACGCATTTTAAAATCTGCAACTTTAGATAGGCAAATCAAAACAATACCATCTGAACCAATTGCAAAATGTCTATCACTTAAAACCCGAGAAAGTTCATTGGGATTTTTAATTTCTTGGTGAATTGCATCAATATATATATAATCATTTCCATAGGCTTGCATTTTTGTAAATTTTATCTTCATGTTTAATCCTTTCTTATTTCCTATTTCCTTTTCTAGTTATATTTATTTTGTTTATGCATTTAAAGCTTGGTCCAAATCAGCAATAATATCATCTACATGCTCAAGTCCAACGGAAAGACGAAGAAAGGTATCCGTAATTCCAAGTTTTTGCCTGGTCTCTTCTGGAACGGATTCATGTGTTTGCGTTCTAGGATAAGTAATCAAAGTTTCTGTTCCACCTAAACTTTCAGCAAACATAACCATATCAATTTTATGCAAAAGCTTTTCTACTTCTTCAAAACTTCCCACATTAAAAGAAATCATCCCCCCAAATCCAGTTGTTTGTTTTTTTGTAATTTCATATCCTGGATGATCCTCAAATCCAACATAAAAACATTTTGTCACTTTCGGGTGATGTTTTAAAAATGTGGCTACTTTCATCGCATTTTCCGTATGTCGTTCCATGCGAACTGCAAGCGTTTTTAATCCTCTTAATAGCAACCAGGAATCCATTGGCGCCAGTCCATTTCCATGTGTTTTCATTTGAAAACGCATATGTTCTGCAAGTTCCTCACTATTTACAACAACAATTCCTGCAATACAATCATTATGTCCACCAATGTATTTTGTTCCCGAATGTATAACTATATCCGCACCTAATGAAATTGGTTTTTGATAATAAGGAGATAAAAACGTATTATCCACAACCGTATATGCATTTACTTCCTTTGCCAATTTTGAAATCTCTTCTATATCTGCCACTTTCATCATGGGATTTGTAGGCGTTTCTATAAATACAATTTTTGTTTTTTTCTTCAATCTCTTTTCTACTTCTTCTAAATTACTCATATCTACATATTCAAAATCACAACCGTATTTTTCAAAAATTGCTTCTCCAATTCGAAAAGTACCTCCATAAATATCATCGGAAAGCAGTACGTGATCCCCTGGTTCCAACATTGAAAAAATTGCCATATTCGCAGCTTGTCCACTACTTAAAGCAAATCCCTCAAGCCCACCTTCTAAAATTGCCATGGTTCTTTCCAATTCTTGACGCGTTGGATTTTGTAATCTTGTATAATCATACCCTGTGGATTGAAACAACCCTTTATGTCGAAATGTTGATGTTTGAAAAATAGGAAAACTTACAGCCCCTGTTATTGGATCGTTTCCTAATGCTCCATGAACCGTACGTGACTCAAAATGCAAATTTTCTTTTCTACTATAATCATTGTAATTTTCAAAATTTTTCATATATTCTCCCATCTACCTATTTTTTTCTATTACATAAATCTATCATAAAATACTTCAGGTTCTCACAACACGCATTTACTGTCAAAAACCTTGCAAATAGTGCTGTTGCTTATAGAAAAGAAATTCCTTACCTGCTTACTTGTAAGGAATTCCTTTTATTTCTTAATAAATTAGTAATGTACTTAGTTTAGAAATTATTTTTTGATAGTCACTATTTGATAAGGTATCTTCATTTTTCATTGGTAGGGAAGGACTTCCCCAATCATGATCCGTTTTTCTTTTTGGTATGATATGAAAATGTAATCTTCCATTTACATCACCCATTGAAATATAATCAATTGCATCCGGATTATATAATTTATCAATAACTTTTCCAATTCGATCAATATCCGAGAAAAAAGCACTTCGCTGCAACGCATTTAATTTCAATAATTTTACTACACTACCTTTAAATACAGCAACCATTTCTCCTTCTCTCGTTTGATTTTTATATAAATAAACTTCCGTTACATCTAAGTTACAAATTCGATAGCCAAATAAATCCTCTCTTGTTTTTTCTTCTAAGCTCTGTTGTATAATTTTTTCTTTTAGCTCCTCTTTTGTAGCTATTGTTTTCATTTCATTTTTATATGAAATATATGCTTTGCTCATTTTAATATCTTCTGTTAATATATGTGTAAAAATATAATCCACTATCATGTCTTTAATCTCACTTAATTTTTCTAATGGCTTTTCTTTTAATTCCACAATATTAATAAGCATTATTTTTTGTACAAATTTATTATGAGAGTTTCTATGATTTACTATATTTTTATATTGTATCTCTTTCATAATATTTTCTTCTTCATATGTATTGTAACTTACATATTCTCGTAAATGAATTACGATATCCATCAATTGTTTTTCTGTCACACCGACACATCCAATTTTTATTGCTTGTTCAATATCTCTCCCATAGCTAAATAATTGTTTATGTTGTGTATCAATTGATTCAATGTGTGTTTCCATTTCTGGTCTCCACTCAAATCTAAAATCAAACATTTTTATCACTCCTTTGAAAGTCGTATTGTTTTCGATTAATTTTACAAATTTCTAGTTTCTGCTATACGATTCACGTAATTCATTATATAATATTTTTATAGAGAATGTAAGTGATTGAATCAAAGGAGTGACAAATGGATACTGGCAAACAAATAAATACTATGCGAGCAAACAATCAGAACATAACTATATCAGGGAGCACCTTGAAATTTATCGCCATTTTCACGATGCTTATCGACCATACAGCCTATGTTTTTGTTACAGAAAATAATTATTTATACCTCACTATGAGACTTATTGGAAGGATTGCCTTTCCTATTTTTGTTTTTCTTCTTATTGAAGGTGTACTACATACTAGAAATAAAATACATTATGCCCTTCGATTAACACTTTTTGCATTTCTTTCTGAAATTCCTTTTGATTTAGCTTTTCATAAAAATATATTTTTCTTTGGCTACCAAAATGTGTTTTTCACTTTGGCCATTGGAGTTTTTATGATTCTTGCAATGGAAACAATTTCTACAAAAGAACTCCATAAAAGTTTTCAGTATTTGCTTTCTTTTCTTGGTTTTTTAGCGCCTACTACATTTATTACTCTACTTTATGGACAGGCGATTCTTTCACAATTTCGAATCCTATTTCCAAATGCTTCTCTAGAAGATACGGTAATTTATTTTATAATTATACTAATTTCCTTATTTTTTACAGGATTATATTTATTCTCAAAGAAAAGAAATCGTAATTCTCTAGCCATGTTTTATGCAAGTTCTAACTTACTCCTGCTTATACTTGCTATTTTCTTATCCTATTTATTAAAAACCGATTATTCCATCATGGGAATACTTGCTATTTATATTATGTTTCGATTAAAAGAAAGAAAAACAATTGCTTTTTTCTTTGCATGTTTACTTTTGATTTTCTTTCAGCCCTTTGAACTTCCAGCACTTCTTGGATTACTTCCAATAAGTAAATACCGTGGGGAACGTGGTCTTCGACTAAAATACTTTTTTTATATTTTTTATCCTAGCCACTTACTTCTTTTATACATTATTTCTTATTTTATGCATTAATTTCATATTTCGTATATATAATATATTACCTAGTACTTTTGTCGCATTTTTCATTGTTTTTATTATTTAATTTTGCTATACTTATCATTGGCAATTTAGTAAGGAGGTCCATATGATTCATGAATTTTTATATACATTAAATTATTCTTTTTTAACGAATATTGGGATGAAATCGAATAATTTTTTATTAGTAAAGCATTATAATTCCTTTTATTTTTCTTCAAACGATGTGCAATCTCTAAATACACAAGCAAATAATCTTACGATTTATTTTAACGAACTTAATCCCTCTACTATAATTGGCCCATATGAACCTTTTTTAGATATCATTCGAAAATTTTTCAATTCCAAACCAATTGATTATGATGAAATCTTTGATACTTGTCATATATATAGTTTGCATCGCTCTATTTTACGTTCTTATATTCAAACAGGTAAAGCAAAGCGTGTAGAGAATATTTTACTTGATGAAGTTTCTTTTGAACAAAAAGAACTTGTGGATTCTATTGCAAATTTAATTCTATATATTGCAAAAGATCAACCATTACTTTTTGTCATCAATGAATTGCAATCAGCAAGTCCTTCTACCTTATCGTTATTAAATAAATTATTTGTACAACCTAATAATAATTCCATTGGAATTTTAGCGACCTATAACGAATCGCAACATCCACTTCCACAATCAATAGAATTATGGAATAAATTTTACGATTATATGGTTGATGGGGAACACTTAATTGAAAGTGGAACTATGATTTCTCCTTCTTTTTATGAACGAATAACCGACTTTAATTTTAATCCATATGAAATTGATGAATATTTAATTACAATTCATAACTTATATCTATTTCTTGACTATGAACAGGCTATATACTATTTAGAAATCATTTACAAAATTATAAATTTAGAAGGAGTATCTATTCCAGAAGACAAACAACTTGAATTTCTTGAGAAATATGCTCTTTGTTCCATATTTACACAGGATATGTCAAAAGCTTTATTGCTCTCTAATAACATTCGTGAACTTACACTTTTTCAAACCGATATACATGCCACATACACCTATTATTACTTATTATCACTAACCTATATGTATAATGGCCGATTAAATACCGCAGAAAAATATGCAAAAGAAAGTTTAGCACTTGTTGAAAAATCAGATTTTGAATTTCTGATTTTTCAATCAAATATGTTACTAACTATGATTCAAATGAGTGGTTGGCATAACATTTTCTTTTGCTCTACAAATATTGATATTGATCCTCAACTACTTATTGCTGCCGAGAAGTTTCATCATTATAATCACTTAGCTCATATTTATACTTATGCTTTTGATAATGATTCTTCTGCTTTTTCAGATGAAGCACATGTTGAAAACCAATTGTTTCATGTAAACAAAGGGATTGCATATGCCAAAATGCTTGGAAATGATCATTTCCTCTTTGAAGCATATCGTAACAATATCATGATTGCATCTACTTCTGGATATTATAAAACGGCAAATTATTATTATCATAAATCATTTGTTCTTGTAAAAGGCAAAGATATTTTCGCAGAAGCAAATATTTATAACGGCTTAGGCTATAATGCAACGGCGACCGAAGAATTTGCAAAAGCAAATGAATATTATAATAAAGCTCTTCGTATTTTCTTTGATTTGGACCGTACTGACTATATTGGCGAAACATTCTATAATATGTCTTTGAACTGTATTATGGCACATGATTATGAGAGTGCTTATCATTTTTTATCGCTTGCTTTAAAAATCGTTCAAAAACTTCGCTTAAACAGCTTGCGTGTTTGTAATATTTCGAAATTATTTGGACTTTTGGCTTTATGTTGTTTTCGTCTGGACAAGACTTACAGTTGCAATGTTTATATTAATAATACGAGGCAGTTTTTAAGCCACCTTTTCAATCGTAATTTTTCTAAGGAAAATGAACTCCTTCATGATTATTCTTATTCCAATGATGATTTATTTATTTACTATTATGTGGTCGGCTTAATTTCTTCTCAGAATAATGATTTTTCTGGAGCTCTTAGCGCTTTTGAAAAAGCTGAAACCATGCTTCCGACTTCTTTGGCAAACCAGTTTTATACTTATGCCGATTTTTGTTTTGACTATTCTAAAATTTTAAAGCACTTTGAACAAGAAGATAAATCCCAAGCACTTCTTCAAAATGCTTATTCCTATTATGAGAAACAAAATTGTTATAACAAAATGGCCTCTATCAAAGCCGTACAAGAAGGTACGTCTTTTGAATTTCCAACCTATCATCTTGCCATGGAAACCATTACTTCGAAACAAGTATTACAATCTCTTCGTCATGTTGCCATTATGAACGAAAATTTAGAACAAAAAGCGCGATGGGAATTCTTATCAACTTGGCAAAAAATCATTGAAATCAATGGAAAAACCAAAGAAGAATTGCTAGATACAGCGATTCATACCTTTATTAACAATTTTAATCTTGATCGTCTTCTTTACATTCAATATGATGGGGACGATGCTTCTATTCTTTTTAACAATACAGGAGTCTCCTTATCAAATGATATGCATGGGGCATTAAAAGAATATTTTAAGAAAAAAAGATTGGGTTTTGTTACTTCAAAAATCAACAATAATTATAACGATTACCTTGATATCATCACTCTATTTGGTGATAAAAATGTTTGTTCCATTGTAGGGATTCCATTTTATAAAAACGAGCATTTACAAGGCTTATTAATTGTTTATATCCTTATGAAAGATAATTGGCATTCGCCTGTAAATCACTACATGCTAGATGAATCCGATTTTAAAGTATATGATTTCGTTTTCCGACAGTTATTAACCGCACTTGATACCTATGATGCCAATGAAAAAATTCAACGTATGAATGTGAAGCTTAAACATATTTCTGTCACAGACCATTTAACTGGTTTATTAAATCGTGAAGGATTTTACAGTAATGTAAACTATCTTCTTCAAAATCATAGCGATGAAAATCTTCCCATTTCTGTTTTATATATTGATTTGGATAATTTCAAATATTATAACGATTCTTTCGGTCATAATATTGGAGATCTATTATTAATTAAAATGTCACATGTGTTTGAAAAAGTTTGTGGTAAACATGGTTTTGTTTCTAGATATGGCGGCGACGAATTTATTATTTTATTAACTACCGATGATAAAAATTTAGTTGAACAAATATCTAAAAATATTTATAAAGAACTTCTTGCTAATAATTTTTTTACAAAAGAAATTGAAAAAGCTTTAAACACCAAAGTTTCCATTGGACCTGATTCTAAAATTACTTGTTCCATTGGTATTGCCATCACTAATGATATTACCTCGGAAGAGGATTTTAATATTTTACTTAAAAAGGCGGACACCATTCTCTATGACATCAAGAAAACAAAAAAAGGAACCTTTTCTTTCTCCAAATAAAAAAATGTGAGTATTTTCATACTCACATTTTCTATTTATTTCAAAAATTCTTTTACTTTCTTTATAATGCCTTCTGCATCAATTTCATATTTATGAACAAGTTCTAACGCTGGTCCTGACTCTCCAAATACATCATTGATTCCTATTCTTAACATTTTTGTTGGATACTTTTCAGATAGGCACTCACTAACCGCACTTCCTAATCCACCTATAATTGAATGTTCTTCTATTGTTACTACTTGTTTCGTTTTCTTTGCATATTCAATAATAATTTCTTCATCTAACGGTTTAATCGTGTGCATATTAATAACTGCCACATCAATTCCCTCTTTTGCTAATTCTTCTGCGGCAAGATACGCTTCATACAAACAAAATCCATTTGCAATAAATGTCAAATCCACTCCGTCTTTAACTACAACTGCTTTTCCTATTTCAAATTTGTAATCTTTGTTTGTATTATATACTGGAACAGCAGCTCTACCAAACCGTAAGTATACTGGTCCTACATACTCAATTGCTGCCTTAACTGCTTCTCTTGTTTCAATTTCATCACTTGGACATATTACAACCATACCTGGTATCATTCTCATTAATCCAATATCTTCATTACACTGATGTGTTGCTCCGTCTTCTCCAACGGTAATTCCTGCATGTGTTGCTCCAATTTTCACATTTAAATGTGGATACCCTATTGAATTTCTAACTTGTTCAAATGCTCTACCTGCAGCAAACATTGCAAAGGTACTAACAAATGGTATTTTACCACATGTACTTAATCCTGCAGCAATTCCCATCATATTTCCTTCTGCTATCCCACAATCTATGTGCCGATCTGGATATGCTTTTTTAAACATTGAAGTTTTGGTTGCCCCTGCAAGATCTGCATCTAAAACAATTAAATTCGGATATTTTTCTCCTAGATTTGCCAATTCTGATCCATACGCTTCTCTTGTTGCCATTTTTTTTGTTTCTAACATAGTGCATCACCTACTTCCTTTAATTCCTGCATTGCTATTTTATATTGTTCATCATTTGGTGCTTGTCCATGCCATTCTGCTTTATTTTCCATGAAGGAAATTCCTTTTCCTTTCACACTTTTTACAAGGATACAAGTTGGACAGCCTTTTGTTACTCTTGCTTCTTGAAAAGATTCTCGCAAGGAATCAAAATCATGTGCATCCGCATGAATTACGTGAAAATTAAATGCTTCAAATTTTTTATCAATAGGATAGGGAGAACAAACATCTTCAATTCTACCATCTATTTGTAGTCCATTATTATCCACAATTACAACTAAATTATCTAGTTTTTTTGCGCCTGCAAACATAGAAGCTTCCCATACTTGTCCTTCTTCTAATTCTCCATCTCCTAGTAATGTATATACACGAAAGGATTCTTCTGATAATTTAGCTGCTAATGCCATTCCTACTGCTGCAGAAATCCCCTGTCCTAAGGATCCCGTTGACATGTCAACCCCTGGAATATGTTTCATATCTGGATGTCCTTGCAAGTAAGAACCCATTTTTCGTAATGTTGTTAAATCTTCTTTTGGAAAAAATCCTTTTTCTGCCAAAGTCGAATATAATCCCGGGGCAACATGTCCCTTCGATAAAACAAATCGATCTCTGCTTTCCTTCTTGGGATTTCGTGGATCAATATTTAATTCTTCAAAATATAGATATGTAAAAACATCTGCAGAAGACAAACTGCCACCTGGATGACCAGATTTTGCTGCATGTGTAGCTGTTATAATTCCTTTTCGAATTTCATTTGCTCTTTTCGCTAACTCTAAGTTATTCATAATAATCCTCCTTTTTTGTATTTTTCTTGTAAAGAATACTATATTTTTCTTCTTTTAGCAAGAAAAATACGTTGTTTTTTCTCTTTTTTTTCGTTAATATCTACACAAGATTTTTCTTTTTCCTTTTTGTTTCTATTCATTTTTATAAATTTCTTAAGTTTTGTTCCTTGATTTCATAGATTATTGTTAAAATGGAATGATAAAATCGTATATGTTTCTTATATTTTGTTGATTCTTACAGTCTTTTTCTTAAAGTCCATTTTTACTTGAACTTCCTTTTTCATAAGCGTATAATCGAAAAGTGGGGTCAAATTTATAAATAATTAATAATAAATTTATAATATATACATTGCCTTTGGCGGATAGGAGAAAAAATGGAAACATCGTACAAATATTTACTTGACTTAGCACTTATACTAATTTCAACCAAACTTTTAGGAATGTTAACTAGAAAAATTTCATTGCCCCAAGTAGTTGGCGCATTATTAGCAGGTATTATTTTAGGGCCCGCATGCTTCGGCTTTATTACAGAGACTTCATTCATAAAACATATTGCAGAAATTGGAGTAATTGTTATCATGTTTTCCGCTGGGCTTGAAACAGATATTGATGAACTTCGTCACTCGGGAGGAAAAGCATTATTTATAGCAATTTTAGGTGTTGCTGTTCCATGCCTTGCCGGTTGGGGTGTCGCAACTCTTCTCAATCCGAATATGGGATCTGCTGAACTATTAAAAAATATATTTATTGGAATCATATTAACTGCAACCAGTGTAAGTATTACGGTTGAAACGTTGAAAGAACTGGGCAAATTAAACACTACTTCTGGAAATACTATTTTAGCTGCAGCCTTAATTGATGATTTACTTGGAATCATTGCATTAACTGTTGTTACAAGTATTGCTGGTACTTCAGGTGGCGGCGGAGAAATCGCCTTTCAACTACTTAAAATTGTAGGATTCTTTATCTTTTGTATTATTATGTGGTTTGTGACTTCGAAAATTTTAATTCCATGGATTAATAAATACGAAACTGGAATG
Source organism: Lachnospiraceae bacterium (assembly GCA_041596215.1). Classification (GTDB taxonomy): domain Bacteria; phylum Bacillota; class Clostridia; order Lachnospirales; family Lachnospiraceae; genus JBFHIZ01. The sequence goes on along the minus strand of JBFHIZ010000013.1, from coordinate 37,082 downwards.
AGAAGATTTTGTGTAATTGGTTTCTTCCTATGTTTAATTATGGCTTATTGTTCGGAAAGATTCTTTGGTGTTTCTGATATTACTGGTGCATTTTTTGCAGGTTTAATTCTTTCTACGACAAACAAACGACCATACCTTGTTCAACGTTTTGGAACGGTATCCTATTTAATGTTATCTCCTGTATTTTTCGCAAGTATTGGTCTTCGTTTAAATAGAGATATTTTTAGTTGGAATGTGTTATTAATTGCCGTTATTATTGCACTTGTTGCAATTCTTACAAAACTTATTGGTTGTGGCCTTGCTGCTAAAATATGTCACTATACGAATTTCCAATCCATAAAAATCGGACTTGGAATGGCTGCAAGAGGTGAAGTTGCATTAATTGTTTTATCAAAAGGTATTGCTATGGATTTAATTCCGGAAGGATTTACCGCACCTATTATCATTATGGTTGTAATTACAGCAATTGCAACACCTATTATGTTAAAAGGATTTTATAAATATCAAGGAAAGCATGCATATGTGGACTCTTCACTTCAATCTGATTTAATCAAACGTCACAGCGAAAAATTTGACATTGAAGAATCCTTATGTGATAAATAATATCTATTCATCTTATAAAAAAAGCGAGTGCTCATTTTTTGAGCACTCGCTTTTTTATCTACTAAGAATATATTTATGAATTGGATTTCCCATACTTGAAAATTTCACTTCATATTCTGTCATAATATTGTCTTTATTTAATATCATATCATGGTGCAAGTCATAAGTAATTGCTTCCATTTTCCATTTGGTGTCTTTTAATTCCTCCACCGCAAAATCAAACAATTTTCGATTATCCGTTTTAAACTCTATGGTTCCTTCTTTAGATAGTATTTTATCATAACGACAAAGAAACTGTTTGGATGGTAATCTTCTTTTGGCATGTCTTTCTTTTGGCCAAGGATCAGAAAAATTCAGATATATTCTGTCGACGGATGCATTTTCAAACATTTCCTCTAATTTCTCTGCATCCATACAAAGAAAACGTAAATTTTCTAATGTTTCTTCTCCTTCAAGTTTTTGCAATGCACGGTATAAAACACTGGTATATTTTTCTATCCCGATGTAATTAATATTGGGATTTTTTTTTGCTAATTGGGTAATAAACTGACCCTTCCCCATTCCAACTTCTATATGTATTGGTTTATCATTCGCAAATTCTTCCTGCCAATTTGGTTTCATCATTTTCACCACATAATTATTTTTTTCAATTTCACCTGCAGCTTCTGGTATGTTTCTTAATCTCATTCTTTTCTCCTTGCCTAATTGTATTTCTATTATATCTTATTTTAATCGATATCATCATATATTTCCATTATTTATATTTAGATACTACAGTTTTTTTGAAAAATAGTGTATGCTTATATAGAAAATAATAATTGCGAAGGTGTCATATGAAAAAATTTACTCTTTTTACAACAAAATGTGTCCTATCTTTCTTATTGGTTATTCTGTTATTAGGATATTTCTTTCCTTTCTCTTCTTTTGCTGCGTCTGAAGAGATGCTATATGAAATGGAATTACGAAAAGAATTACCCGTTCAATCAAATGAATTTATAAATTGGCCAATTGGTCCTGAAATAGGTGCCGAAGGTGCTATTTTAATTGAAGCAAATTCAAATACCATTCTTTATTCAAAAAATGCAAATGAAAAATTATATCCCGCAAGTACAACTAAAATATTAACGGCTATTTTAATAATGGAACATTGTGAACTAGATGAAGTTATTACCTTTTCCGAGGAAGCTATAAACTCCATTTCATGGAACGATTCCAATATGGGGGCTTCCATAGGAGATCAAATTACCGTAGAACAAGCATTATATGCTATATTGATTGGTTCCGCAAATGAGGTTGCATATGCGATGGCCGAATATATTGGTGGTGACTTAGACTCTTTTGTCGCCCTCATGAATGAAAAAGCAAAGGAACTGGGTTGTATAAATTCACATTTTTCAAATCCTTCTGGCTTACATGATGATACTCATTATACTACTGCTTATGATTTATCTTTAATTGCAAAGGAATTTTTTAAATATGATTTTCTCTGTAACCTTTCAAGAACGTATAGTCATGAAGTCACCTTTATAAATTCAGAACAAGAGCCAACCTTTATTTATTCCAAAAACAAATTATTTTCAAATCGTGAATATTCTTATGAAAATTTAATCGGTTCAAAAACTGGATATACGGACGCTGCTAGGCAAACATTAGTAAGTTGTGCACAAAAAGATGGTATGTCTTTAATTTGTGTAGTTTTAAAGGAAGAGACCCCTTATCAATTCGAAGATACCGTTTCCCTTTTTAATTATGGTTTCAGTAATTTTAATAATCTTTATGTGTCGGATCATGAAACCGATTATACCTTTTCTTTCTCCGATACGTTTCAATGTGATTATTCTATATTTGGTGATTCTACACCACTTATATCCTTTGATCCTTCCTATTATGTTACCTTACCACTTACTGCTAATTTTTCGGATTTAACAAAAAAAATAGATTTAACCTTTGATTCTTCTATATATGACAATGCAAGTAATTCTAATACACTTGCTTATATCAACTACTACTACTTTGACTCTATGGTTGGATTTTTTCCCATTCATTTTCAGAATCAAAACGACAAAACAGAGCCTTCCCTATATGAATCCGAAATACTTTCTCCATCTAGTAACATACATTATATTCAACTTAAAAAAATATTTCTTTTTCTGCTCCTTATTTTTACACCGCTTATTTCTATTGCTTATATTAAGGCAATTTTCTTTCATTCTAGCATTTCAAAAAGAAAATCAAAACGAAGACAACGAAAAAAATCACATTCCCCTTATAAATCTATTAAATTCTAAAAAAAAGAACTCCTATGAGTTCTTTTTTTTATCCGTACATTTTGTAGGTGTTTTTCTTCTTTGTTCTCGAAATCGCTTTAATTTTTCTTCAATTTCTTGCTTTTCTATTTCAGTAATCATTCGTATAGTTTTAATAACATATACCATTCCTTTATTCGTATGCTTAATCCGTATTTTCCCTTTCACATAGCCATGTTTGTCACATTTATATACACAGTATCCATGTTTCATATTCGGGAAAAACCAACCAATTTCTTTCGTAACTTTTTTCCCGCATCGATAGCATCGCATTTCTTTTACTTCCTTTTGTTGCAAAGCCTCTTGCTTACATGAAAATTCTTTTGAAATATATTTATAATAATCACTAAACATAATTCGAATTTCATCATGTTTTGTTTTTGCAGTAGAAAAAACGTCATATGAAATATGTTCCAACGTATCTTTCTTTCTAATTTTTTCTAAAACTTTTGCCGTATAGAATGCATCTGAAAAAGCTCTGTGAAAAGGAATTTCTTTAGGAATATTCAAAAAATCTACAGCATATTCTAACGTTCTTCTTGATTTTTTATCTTCATATTCTATACTAAATAATTTTTGTACATCTAAAAAAGGAAGTGGTTTTTTCGAAAATAATGGTATTTTATAATATTCCATATTAATTTGTAATTGTGTAATATCAAGTGGTCCCCATGTTGCAAAAATATAATCTTTTCCACACCATTTCTTATATTCTGCAATGGCATCCACAAATAATTTTCCATTACGAAGCTCTTTCATTTCCACAGGCACGATTCTTTGCATCGCATATCCCATTTCTTTATATATCTGTGGTTTAATCACCTGACTATATTCTCCACATATTTTTCGTTCCATATTTAATTTTACCGCTCCGATTTCAATTATCTCAAACGGAATTTCCTCATTTGCATTGCCTTTTCCTTGATTCCACTCTAAATCAAAAACAATACAGTTTTTCTTTCTAGTATTTTTTTTCAAAGACAACTTTACCTGCTTTCTAATAGTTAACACCCTCTGCGAGAATCGAACTCACAACTGTCCCTTAGGAGGGGACTGTTATATCCATTTAACTAAGAGGGCATACGTATACTTTAGCTTATTCCATCACTCTAAATGATACGGATAATTAATGTAACCCTGCATCCATATCACACCTTTAAACCTACGCCCAATTTTTGGTTCTCCTAATAAATCAATTGCATTAATGCAAATATCTATATGTATATCTTTGCAAAGCAACTCTAATTTCCAAACATTTTCCTTTGTCTTGTTATTTATACATAGTGAGCATTCTAAAATTTCTCCCATAATTGAATATAAATCACATTCCACTCCATATGGCATAATATAAGAATTAACTAATGAATATACATCTTCTTTTTTAATTTTTTCCGAAAGAATATTATAAACTTCCATGTCATCGATTGTCAGACTATCAATAGCCTTCAAATCTCCTCTTTTTGCTGCATCGATCAATTCTTTTCGCTCGTTTGCCGCCTTTTTCATTGCCATTTTCTCTTTCACAATTGGCATCATAATTCTTCCTTCAATACTTAAACCAGATAAATTTAAAGAAGTATCGTTCACTGGTAACAATTCCGAATTCCGAATTTTTAAATAATCCACAACATTCTGCAAATAAAAAATAAGTGTTACTCCAATTCTTGAGTCATCACAAACTCCCGCATAAGATTCTTTATCCTTATGTCGTTCCACAGTAATATCCTCATGCGAAGTGACTTTTTCACTTCGCAAATAAGGAAAGTAATGATCAAAAATAAATACATTTTCTGATTCGAAATTTCCACGAACAATAATTCCTATATCAGTCGCATATTCCTCTATATACTCTGAATATACCGTTTCATGATCTAATCCAGTATATTTTCTAATTTTTGCATTCTTCATAATTTCAGAAATCAATTCTTGCACTTGTGTCCTTGATTGAATCTGACTAAATCCAATTGCTCTTAAATATTTATGCAAATAAATTACCTCCAACTACATTTAACGAATTTCAGTCTTTCCACCCATATATGGTTGTAGACTCTCTGGAATTGCAACGGACCCGTCTCTTTGCAAATTGTTTTCTAAAAATGCAATTAACATTCTTGGCGGAGCCACAACCGTATTATTTAACGTATGCGCATAATACTTCCCATCTTTACCGTTAATTCTAATTTTTAATCTTCTTGCTTGCGCATCTCCTAAATTAGAGCAACTTCCCACTTCAAAATATTTCTTCTGTCTTGGTGACCATGCCTCAACATCATACGATTTTACTTTTAAATCAGCTAAATCTCCAGAACAACATTCTAAAGTACGAACAGGAATATCAAGTGTACGGAATAAATCAACCGTATTTTTCCATAATTTATCAAACCATTCTTTACTTTCTTCTGGCTTACAAACAACAATCATTTCCTGTTTCTCAAATTGATGAATTCGATACACTCCACGCTCCTCTAAGCCATGTGCACCTTTTTCTTTTCGAAAACAGGGAGAATAACTTGTTAAGGTTTGTGGTAACGTATCTTCTGGAATAATGGTATCAATGAATTTTCCGATCATTGAATGTTCACTTGTTCCAATCAAGTACAAATCCTCTCCCTCAATTTTATACATCATTGCATCCATTTCTGCAAAACTCATTACACCAGTCACTACATTACTTCGGATCATAAAAGGAGGAATACAATAGGTGAATCCTCGATCAATCATAAAATCTCTTGCATAGGAAATAATTGCTGAATGTAATCTAGCAATATCGCCCATTAAGTAGTAAAATCCATTTCCTGCTACTTTTCTCGCGCTATCAAGGTCAAGACCGTTGAATGTTCCCATAATATCTGCATGATATGGAATCTCAAAATCAGGAATCACTGGTTCTCCATATTTTTTTACTTCCACATTATCCGAATCATTTTTACCAATTGGTACTGATGCATCAACAAAATTGGGGATAATCATCATGATTTTATTGATTTTCTCATTCAAATCTTTTTCTTTTTCTGATAGCTTTTCCAATTTGTTCGAATCAATCGAAATATCATTCTTTTTTGCCAGGGCTTCCTCTTTTTTTCCATTTGCCATAAGCATTCCAATTTCTTTTGATAATCGATTTTTCTCTGCTCTTATGCCTTCTGCTTCTTGTAATACAGATCTTCTTTCTGTATCTAAAGCGATTACTTCATCTACAAGTGGAAGTTTATCATCTTGAAATTTCTTTCTAATATTTTCTTTTACTTCTTCTGGATTTTCTCTAAGTCTTTTAATATCGATCATTCTTTTATCTCCCTAAATCATATATTTTATTTCTTTTTTTTATTTTTAGCTAATTACTTTTTCAATAAAAACCGTATGGACTTTTAACAAATCAATTACTTTCCCTTCTTTTAACATTTTACCATTTGCATCTTTTACAACTTGCAGGATTGGTCGGTCTGGAAAATGATTGTTTTGCGAACTGACAATTGCAATTTCTCCCTCATTCGTTTTCACAATACTTCCTACCGGAAATACCGCAACAAAACTCAAAAAACTATCCACTGTTTCTTTTGAAAAAATATATCCGCTTACTTGCTTTAAATATGCAATCACCTCATGAATTTTTTCTCTTTTGCACCCATGTCCGCAAATTCTTTCATCAAAATAATCCGAAATTCCTACGATCTCATATTCTTTATTTACTTCAAATATTTTTAACGGAAATCCACTTCCATTCATTCTTTCATGATGATACAAAATGATGTTTTTACTAAGTTCGGATAACCATTCTTCATCCTTCAAAGCAGTATATCCATAAACTGGATGTTTTCGATATTCAATCATATCTGCATTAGATAAATCTTCTATCACTTGATTATTATATTCAATAATTAAGTATCGTAATCCAATGTCATGCAGCAGTGCACCCACTGCTATATCATGAACCACTTTAATTTCTATGCTAGACTTGATTGCAAGAATAATGGAAAGTGTACAAACCATAATAGAATGTTCGTATATATCAGGACTTCTTTCTTTAATATCATATACACACTCAATTATCTGATCTTCTTGTAAAATTTCATCGATTATTTCCTCTGCTGCTTGTTTAATTATTTTTAAATCTTCACTATGTCGGTACGTGTGTTTTTCCATAACATTTCGCACATTTTCCTTAAGTTTCGATTCTGTTTCTTCTTTTACTATTCCCAGCACTACACTACTAAAATTTTTCGACTCACGAATATATACTTCACGAATCCCAAATTCTTGAAGCTTTTTTATATATTCTTCTTTCATTACGGTACCTTCACTTAAAAGAATTTGAAATTCTTTTGTGAAAATATCCTTTGCTAAAATTTTCCCCTCGCTCAACTGTTCAATCTTACAAAGTTTCACGCCTTATCCTCTTTTTCTTATATTCTAGTTATTCAAGTGCCTTTTCTAATGCTTGTTTTTCTTCATCTCCTAATACAACCTTGCAATTACCGTTCTTAATTTCTTTTGTGTAAGTATAACTTCCATCTGCACCATGAACTGTATTAATGATATAACCATCATTATTTGCATTCAACATAACTAAACAAAAACTCAGTTCTCCTCCCATTTGTCGGAATGCATCATATTTTACTAATCCAAATTTTTGAAATGCCATTTTCTGTATATTTGACAATTCCCTTATTTTTTTTCGATTAATTTCTGTTTGATCTCTGATAATTCGATTACTATCATATAAATTTAAGATACTTTTTTCCAAACTCAAGGCATCTTTACCCTGCATAAATTTTTTATACTTACTATTAATTTTTTTAATTTTTTTTCCTTGTACAATCAAAAAAATAAGTAAAATAATAGCCAAGGCTATTAATCCAATTATTATATATCCTATGTCGAAAGACCCTAATCCCATTTGATTAAATATTTCACTATCCATCTTGACTCCATTTCCATTTTAATTTAGCACTTTAAAGTATTAAACTTCACTTTAGTAATTCTTCATATAGACGATCAAAATCTTCGCTAGAATAAAATTCCAATTCGATTTTTCCACTTCTTCCATCTTTTGAGGAAATGGATACTTTTGTCATCAATTTAGTTTTTAATTTTTCTGCAATATCTTTATAGAAAATATCCATTGATGTATCTACTTCTGGTTTCTCTTTTACTGGCTTATTTTGATCTTTTACCAATTTTTCCACATCACGCACACTTAATTTATCTTTTACTATTTTTTTTGCAATTTTAATTTGATTCTCATATTCAGATACCGAAAGTAAAGCCCTTGCATGACCTGTGGAAATTTCTCCATTGATAACCATTTCCTGAATTGTGTCAGCTAATTTTAAAAGTCGAATCGAATTTGTCACTGCAACTCTACTTTTTGATACTTTCTCTGCTACTTCATCTTGTTTTAAATCAAATTCTGTTAATAATCGTTTATATGCTAGTGCTTCTTCAATTGGATTCAAATCTTCTCTCTGAATGTTTTCAATCAAAGAAATTTCTACAATTTCTTGCTCTGTATAATTTCTAATAATTACCGGTACTTCTTTTAATCCTGCAAGCTTGCAAGCTCTCCATCTTCGTTCTCCAGCAATAATCTCATAATATGTTTTTCGATCTTGCACCAATATAGGTTGTAATAATCCATATTGACGAATAGAATCCGCAAGTTCAACCAACGCTTCCTCATCAAATTCTTTTCTTGGCTGTTCTTTATTTGGTTCTATTTTTGAAAGCTTTACTATGGAATCTGGTTTTGTTTCTTCTGTTATATCCTTCTTTGTTTTAAAGTCTGGTTTTGTTTCAGTCATATTTGGAATTAATGAATCCAATCCTTTTCCTAAGCCCCTTGCCGCCATATTAATCTTCCTTTCTATGAATAACTTCTTCCGCCAGTTTCATGTAGCAATCTGCACCCGTTGATTTTGGATCATAAATGCAAATTGGCAATCCATAACTTGGAGCTTCTGCAAGTCTTATATTTCTTGGTATTACCGTATTATATATATTTTGGTGTAAATTCGTTCTAACATTTTCAATTACTTGATTGGAGAGATTCGTTCTAGAATCATACATGGTAAATACTACACCTTCCATCTCAAGTTCTGGATTCAAACGTTCCTTAACCAAATTTACTGTATGTATTAATTGACTAAGTCCTTCCAATGCATAATACTCGCATTGTATTGGCACTAAGATTGTATTTGCTGTTGTCATTGCATTAATTGTAAGCATACTCAATGAAGGAGGACAATCAATCATAATAAAATCATAAGAATCTTTAATCCAGTCTACTTCTTTTTTTAAAATGAATTCCTTTCGTTCTACTCCGATTAATTCGATTTCAGCTGCAGCCAAATTAACGTTTGAAGGTAATACATCGATATTATCGATATTTGTATCTATAATGCAATCTTTTATGGAACATTCTCCTAAAATCAATTCATATATTGTGTTTTCAAGTTCATTCTTTTTTAAACCAAAACCACTTGAAGCATTCCCTTGTGGATCTGCATCAATCACTAATACTTTTTTTCCTTTGGCTGCTAAAGAAGCCGACAAATTAATAGCTGTGGTTGTTTTACCAACACCACCTTTTTGATTTGCAATTGCTATAATTCTACTCATTTAATCTCCTATCTCATTTTCTTTACAACTAGTTGTGTTATATTTACACGATTTCAATTATACCATTATTTTAAATTGAATACTATAGATTTTCAGGTTTTACCTACATTTGTTTGTTTATTTGTTACCTTTTCTTTTCCTTTGTCTAATTTTAAAAATTTTATTTATTTCTTTGTTTACAACAATGTTTCACACACTTTTCTGCCCTTTTTAAAGTATGTTTCACGGTCAAATTGTACTATATGTAGTTTTTGATGTTTCACGTGAAACATAATATAGGGTTCTTTAAGATTCCTATTGAAATGTTTCACGTGAAACAAGGAAAATTAGAATAACGAGACTAAATCATTTTTAATGGCAAAAACAGCGGCTTGTGTACGATCCAATACGTTTATTTTTTTAAATATATTGGAAATATGATTTTTAACCGTGCGCTCACTAATTTCTAGTTCAACTGCTATTTCTTTATTAAACATTCCCTTAGCAACACATTTCAGAACTTCAAGTTCACGTTTGGTTAAAGTTTCTATTTCTTCTTTTTCATATTCTCTATGAATCAAACGATGATTTAATATTGGAATCAGTTGCGGTTGAATATAACGATTTCCTCTCTTAATCTCACTAATTGCTCTTACTAATTCGGAGGATTCTGAGTCTTTCAACACATAACCATTTACACCCAAATCTACGGCACGAACTAAATACTCCACTTCATTATGTACAGTTAACATTAAAACTTTAATTTCTTTGTTTATTTTCTGCAATTCTTTTAAAACTTCTATCCCATTCATATTTGGCATGTTAATATCCAGAAGTAATACGTCTGGTGTAACGGTTTGTAATATTTTTAAACATTCCTCTCCACAGCACGCTTCTGCAATCACCTCAATGTTTCCATCAAATTCTATTAGTTGTTTAATTCCCTCGCATATCATTTTGTGATCATCCACAATCATTACTGTAGTTTTCATGTTTTACCTCGCCCCCGTCTAGTTCATTAATTTGTTTTTCGAAAAAGAAATAAAAATAGATGTACCTATATCTTTTTCTGATTCCACTTCCATTGTTCCCTCTAATAAATTTACTCGCTCCTTCGTCATTTCCAATCCAAAATTATTGGTATTTGTTGTTTCTATACCGTTCACTTCAAATCCAATACCATTGTCAATTATTTTCAAAAAAACCATATCTTCTTTGCAATGTAAAGAAATGCTTACTTTTGTACCTTTTGAATGTTTTATTGCATTAATACAACACTCTTGTATAATCCGATATAACACCAAACCACTCATCGTATTCTTTATCGAAATATCCTCTATCGAAAGCTCAACTTTCATATCAGAAACTTTTTCCAAGTGAAACTTTAATCGATTTAATGTTTCTGTATATCCCAAATCATCAATTAACATAGGCCTTAAATCAAAAATTACATTTCGAATATTTTCTATTGTATTTCGAATTTCTTTCGAAGCACTCATCAATTCCATTTTTCCTCTGATTGGATCTTGAGCCGAAAATTTTTGTGCTAATTCCAAAACATGAATCACATGAACCATTTCCTGAATCGTCGAATCATGAAGTTCTCTTGCAATGCGTTGCCGTTCTTTTTCCAACATATCCATAACAAGCACACGATAATTTATTTTTTCTTCGCTATATTTTTCCATTTGCTTGATATATTTATTTTCCACGCTTTCTTTAATTGTGAAATCGTCATTTCCATCGGACAAAATATTTTCATAAACAAGATTCAATTTATTAATATGACCTGATAAAAATCCCATTTTTCGATAATATGTTTTTTTTTCTTCTTCTAAATGGTTGATTTCTTTGCGCTTTTCTTCCATCTCTTCTTTATGTACACTCTCTACATTTCTTGGAGAAAACATTTTAAAATCGATTGTTTCATTTTCCATAAAAGAAAGAAGAAACCTTTCTTTTTCTTGTAGTTCAAAATCTATATTTGTTACATGTTTTTTCAATTCCACATACTCGTTTTGAAAATCATCAATAACAATTTTTAAATTTTCAAGTGCTTTAGATTTTTCATTCATGTAGTTCCCCCCGAAACTTATCTTTAGACTAATGGTTTTTTAAACGGAACTCCTGCTTTTCTCGGATATTTATTTTTAGTAAGGCCTTCCTTATGAATAACTACTAAACTCCGAGAGAGCTCGGTATTTGGTAATACATAAAATATAACATCATCAATTTTTCCATTTAATAATTCCAACGCATGAATAGAATTTATAATTTCTTCTTCTGCTTTTTCCGTTTTATAAGAAATAAATACGCCTTGATTTTTAACAAAAGGCAAACATATTTCAGAAAGAGAAGACAAATTCGCAACTGCTCTCGAAGTTGCAACATCAAATTTTTCACGATAAACATCATCTCTAGCTATATCCTCTGCTCTACCATGAATCAATTCTACATTTGCTAAATCAAGAGTAGATACAACCGCATCTAAAAATCTGATCCGTTTTTGTAAAGAATCTAACAACGTTAGCTTTAATTCTGGAAACATAATTTTTAACGGAATCCCTGGAAATCCAGCACCCGTGCCAACGTCAATAAGTGAAATTTCTTCTTTTCTTGTAAAATCATAAACTTGACACATAGCAATACTATCCAAAAAATGTTTATCACACACCTCATAAAACTCGGTGATTCCAGTCAAATTCATCTTTGCGTTCCATTCGATAAGCAGTTGAAAGTAAGCAAGAAACTGCTTTTCTTGATAACTTGATAATTTCAAATTCCACACATCTAATTTCTTTTTAAGATATGACATTTCCATATGATTCTCCCTATTTTTTTCGATAAAATTGTTCTAAATATACCAACAAAACCGAAACATCTGCAGGCGAAACACCGGACGTACGAGAAGCTTGCCCAATTGATACAGGCTTAAACATTTTCAATTTTTGTCTGGCCTCATTCCGAAGACTTTTTATATCATCATAGCAAATGTCTTCTGGGATTTTTTTGTTTTCTATTTTCTTAAACTGTTCAACTTGTTTCTTTTGTCTTTCAATATAGCCTTCATATTTTATATTAATAGAAATTTGTTCACAAACATTATCTGGTAGCAACTTTCTATCTTTATCTAGAGGTGCAACCAATTGGTAAGTTAACTCTGGTCGACTAATAAGTTCTGAAAGAGACACAGCTGTTTTCAATTTTGTGCTTCCATTATTTTCTAAAAATTCTTGTACCATTTTTGATGCACCAACTTTTACTTCTTTCATTCGTTTAACTTCTGCAAGCACTTCTTTTTCTTTAAAACAAACATAATCAAATTCTTCTTTCGAAATCAAACCAACTTGATATCCATATTTTCGCAAACGAATATCTGCATTATCCTGTCTTAACAAAAGTCGATATTCGGCTCTAGAAGTCATCATACGATATGGTTCCATGGATTCCTTAGTAATAAGATCATCTACAAGAACACCAATATATGATTCTGAACGATCTAATATCAATAACTCCTTTTTCTTGCAAAATTGTGCCGCATTAATACCTGCAAGTATGCCTTGCCCCGCAGCTTCTTCATATCCACTACTTCCATTGATTTGCCCTGCGCTAAATAAACCAGTAACATTTTTAAATTCAAGAGTGGGATAAAGTTCCATAGGATTAATGCAATCATATTCAATTGCATAAGCATTTCTAACAATTTTACATCTTTCTAAACCGGGAACCGTACGATACATTTCCAATTGAACATCCTCTGGCAAAGAAGAAGACAAACCACCAATATACATTTCATTCGTATATCTACCTTCTGGTTCTACGAAAACTTGATGTCTCTCTTTTTTAGCAAATTTTACTACTTTATCTTCAATGGAAGGACAATAACGAGGTCCCGTTCCTTCAATTACTCCTGAAAACAATGGAGATCGATCAAGATTTTGACGAATGATATCGTGTGTATTGGAATTCGTATAAGTAAGCCAACAAGAATCTTGCTTTATTTGAACAGACTCTGGGTCCGTCGAAAAGGAAAAAGGAATGACACGTGTGTCACCAAATTGTTCTTCCATACGATCAAAATCCAAAGATCTTTTATCCATACGAGCAGGTGTTCCTGTTTTTAATCTTCGAACGGAAATACCAATTTCTTTTAATGATTCAGTTAAATGATTTGCTGCTTGTAACCCATTTGGTCCGGTATGTGTAATTGCTTCTCCACATAAACATCTTGCTTTTAAATATGTCCCCGTGCATAAAATAACTGCTTTCGCTTCATAAATGGCTCCCGTAAAAATCTTTACACCCGTAATTATTTTTTTATATGGATGCTTCTCATCCTTTGCTTCTTCCCAAAGTAACGAGCACACCTCCGCTTGTTTGATTGTAAGATGCTCTTGATTTTCAACCGTTTTTCTCATTTCGTATGTATATTTCGCTTTATCTGCTTGTGCCCGTAAAGAATGTACAGCAGGTCCTTTGGAAAGATTCAACATTTTTGATTGAATAAATGTCTTATCAATAACTTTTCCCATTTCTCCACCAAGAGCATCCACTTCTCGCACCAAATGTCCTTTCGAACTTCCTCCTACGTTTGGATTGCAAGGCATAAGGGCAATACTATCCACACTAACCGTAAATAAAACGGTTTCTAATCCAAGTCTGGCAGCTGCAAGTGCAGCTTCACAACCAGCATGTCCAGCTCCTACCACACATATGTCCACTTTTTCTTTTATCTGACTCATTCCTATTCTCTCTTTCTTATTGACCATTTCATAAACTTATTTTCCCATACAAAAATTGGCAAAAATTTCATTTACCAAATCATCACCAATTTGCTCTCCAATAATTAATCCTAAAGATTCATATGCATTCATAAAATCAATGGAAAGAAAGTCTTCTGGCATATTGTTCTTTATACTTTGTTCCACAAACGCTAAACTTTTAAGTGTTTCTTTTAATGCTTCTTTATGTCTTTGATTGGTAATAAAAATTTCATTATTCTCTGTTAACTCACGATTCATAAACATTTCTTGAACCGTTTCTTCAAATTCAATCAACCCTAGATCTTTGATGGTTGAAGTCTTAATAATTCGATACGTATCTTTTTTTCGTTTTGTAGTATCCATAAATAAATTATGAATATTTTTTTCTGAAATTACTGGATTTAAATCAATTTTATTTAGTAATACTAAGACTTTTTTATCCTTGATTAAATGAACTATTTCTTTATCACTTTCATCAATAGGAACCGAAGCATCAACAATAAAAATAATCAAATCCGCATCCTTCGCAATTTTTTTTGCTTTGCTTACACCAATTTTTTCCACAAAATCATCTGTTAAATGTATTCCTGCCGTATCGATAATATTTAATCCGATTCCATTTATTCGAATATGTTCCTCTAAAATATCTCTCGTTGTGCCGGCTACATTAGTTACAATTGCTTTTTCTTCACCAATCATTTTGTTTAAAAAAGAGGATTTTCCAGCATTTGGTTTACCTACAATTACTGTTTTGATTCCATCTTTCAAAATTTTTCCATTTTCTGAACATTTGAGTAAATAAGAAATTCGAGTAACCAATTCTATATTTGTCTGTTTGACATGTTTAATGAATTCAGTGATGTCATAATTTTCAGGATCATCAATTGCTGCTTCAATAAAAGCAATTTGTGATAATATTTTTTTTCTCAAAGAAACAATTTCTTTTGATATTCTACCACTCAATTGTTGCATAGAAGATTTTAATGCAAAATCATTTTTAGATTCTATAATATCCATAACTGCTTCTGCTTCAGATAAATCAATTCTACCATTTAAAAAAGCTCGTTTTGTAAATTCTCCCGGTTCTGCGATTCTCGCTCCATGGTTAATTACTGCCTCTAAAATACGATTCATTACAAGAATTCCACCATGACAATCAATTTCTACAGTATCTTCCATTGTATAAGAATTTGGCTTTTTCATTATTGCAACCATTACTTCATCAATTATGCTTTCTTGTTCATAAATAAAACCATAGTGCATTGTATGGCTTTTCATGTCTTTTAAAAATTTTCCTGTTTTTTTTGCTCGGAAAATGGAATCGGCAATTGCTATTGCATCTGGCCCGCTTATTCGTACAATTCCAATTCCAGAATTGGATAAAGCAGTAGCGATAGCTACAATTGTTTCACTTTTCATCTAATTACTCCTGTCTTAAAAAAAGGTAACAAAAATAGAGTGTCCGTAGACACTCTATTATAATAAACTAATTCTTCCTTCTTTTCAATAAAAACTACTTAATAGGTGAAATAATTACTCTTCTATAAGGTTCTTCTCCCTCGGATGATGTAGAAACATATTTATCATCCTGTAAACAAGAATGTATAATTCTTCTCTCATAAGGGTTCATAGGTTCAAGTGAAAAACTTTTCTTTGTTCTCTTTACTTTATAAGATATATTTTTAGCCAAATTTTCTAATGTTTCTTTTCTTCTTTGTCTATAATTCTCTGTATCAACTTTTACACGAATATAATTATCTTTCGAACGATTAATGACAAGAGAAGTTAAATATTGAATAGAATCTAAAGTCTGTCCTCTTTTACCTATTAGAACACCCATTTCATCTCCAACAAGTTCAATATTTAATACATTGTCTATTTCATCAAAACTAGTAGAAACAGAAACCATCATGTCCATGCTTCCAAACACTTTGATTAGAAATTCTTTTGCAATATCTTCAATAGAATTTTTAACTCTCGCTCTAATTACCGCATCTTTTGAATTAAACCCTAAAAATCCAGAAGATCCTTCTTCCACAACTTCATATTCTAAATGATCACTAGTAACGGTTAACTTTTTACAAGCTTCTGTAATTGCATCATTAATTGTCTTTGCTTTAATTTCTATATAATCCATATACAATCTCCTCACTTATTAATTAATAAACCTTATTTTTTTGTATTTCTTTTATTATAATCACTTACTAATCCAGCTTTTTCCGCCAAACTTCCTTTTCCAGTAGAAGTAACATGACTTGCACTCGTCACCTTATTTTCATCCATCTTACTAGAAATATTCTTTGTATTTAATCTTGCAGAAGATGATAATGTATTTGGATTCACCCCTGCTTTTAATAAACGATCATTTTTTGATTTATTCTTTTTTTCATTTTTTTCTTGATTTTTTTTCATGAGTTCACTTAAATCTGTTTTATCAATATGTTTATTGATAATGATTTGTTGAATGGTACGCACAACAGCACCCATAATCCAATAAAATCCAAGTCCCGAAGGTAATGTAAAACAAAATACCAAAGACATAATTGGCATTATATAATTCATTGTTTTCATAGAGGAAGCAATTGAGCTCTGCTCCGTTCCAACATTTTGATTAGCTTGCTGAGGATTTAGCTTTATACTAATCCATTGCGTAACTGCTGCAAGAATTGGAATTAATAAAGCAACAAGTATCATTCCATATGTACCTGCAGACCAAAAACCTTGAATCATTTCGCTCGGTGAATGTGCCATATCTAATCCAAATATCGAATTATATTTATGAAGTGATTCAACCATAGATGCATATTGACTTTCTAAACCAGAAAATGCATTTGATAATTTTGTAAGCTCATCACCTTTGGCACGATTTAAAATATCTACAAAAGTATTAGATACCGTAGTATAAGCCTCGGTACCTTTTTCAATATCAAAAGTTCCTGTCGAAATTGCATTTGTAAATGCATCCGATGCATCAATTTGTTTTGAAAACTGTGAAACAACTGAAAAATTTTCAGTATTCGTAACATATGCCGCACTTCCATTAGAAGAAATCAAAGAATCAACATAAGGGAAAAATGCTTCTTTCATTTTTGGTACGTATGCTGGCATATTATAAATGATACGATATAAAGCAAATAAAATAGGCATTTGAATTGCTAATTGTAAACAACTTCCAGATGGTGAAACTCCATATTTCGCATAAATTGCTTTTGTTTCCAAATTCAATGCCTGCATAGATTCATTATCTTTTTTTCCTTTATACTTAGCTTGAACAGCCTGAAGTTCTGGATTCATAATAGCTGACATTTTTGAAAATTTTTGTTGTTTATATGTTAATGGTGTTAACAACATATAAATTACAATTGTAAATAAGACAATAGCAAGTCCTACTTTCGGTATTGATAAATAATCTAAAAAGGTAAAAATTGCATTCATGATATAACCAAGAATTTTTGCAACATCTCCAATTATAAATGTTGAATTTTGTGTTAATAATATCAATTTAATTTCCTCCTACTGATGTTATGGTACCGGGTCATATCCTCCCTTTGAGAAAGGATTGCATCTTAAAATACGCCATAATGCCAATAAACCACCTTTTAATGCTCCGTGTTTTTCAACGGCTTCCAAACCATAAGTAGAGCAGGTTGGAAAATACGGACACTTTGTGGTTTTTAATCCGGAAAGATACTTTCTATAAAATTTAATTATCTGAATTAATATTTTTTTCATAGTTTTATTCTATCCTACTTCAACAATATGATGAAGCTTTCCTAAGTGTAATAATGCTTTTTCCACTTCATGGTATCCAATTGTGGCAGCATTCATTCTTGCTACGATTACTATATCTAAACCACTATTAAATACATTTTCATGTAATCGATAGCTTTCTCTTACAAGTCTCGCAATCCGATGTCTTACAACAGAATTACCAACTTTTTTACTAGCAGAGATTCCTATTCTATTTATATTTTGACTGTTTTCATACACATACATTACAAAATACTTATTTGCATAAGATTTTCCTTTTCGATATACTACTCGAAAATCGTTATTCTTTTTTAAAGACTCTGAAAATTTCATAAGATTTTCCTTTTTTTATTTCCTTTAAGAGAGAAAAAAAGGTCACATAACTGCGACCTAAGCTGATAACTTTTCTCTTCCTTTAGCTCTTCTAGCAGCTAAAACTTTTCTTCCACCTGGAGTGCTCATTCTTTTTCTGAATCCGTGCACTTTTTTTCGTGATCTTTTCTTTGGTTGAAATGTCATTTTCATGATTTTCTACACCTCCTTCAAACTACCAATTATCTATTAGATATAAGGTAAAGTTAATTTACATTGATAAAAAATATTACTGTTTTTGTATGAAAACATCATAGACGATTATATAAGATAAAACCTTTACCGTCAAGTAAATATAAGCAATTTAATAATTGATTTATCAATACAAAATATAATAAATTATAATATATCTATATATAGGAAGAAACATGAATGACCTACAATATATAGAATAATTCATTTTTAAACTTTTTTTAAAATTTAATGAGTTTACATAATTTTGTCCACAGTATGTTTATATCTATGTGGATAACTTATGTGTAAATTGTGAACTATATGTTTATAAGTAAATATAAGCCCATTCTATAGACATAATTTAAAATTTATGCAAAATAAATTATCCACATTTCATCATATTTTTGATTGACATAAAAACAAATTTATAACAGAACTATGTAAACCTTTTGTACATTTTATATTTGCTATTTTCCTATTATTAGTATAATATTAAGAAGTAGATTTTTATGTGGAGGATTCAATGAATAATATAAAAGAAAAATGGGATGATATTAAAAATATTATAAGAAAAGAATACGAATTATCAAATATATCCTATAATACTTGGATAGAACCTTTAAAATTACATGAAGTTAAAAATGATGTTGTAACTATAATTATTCCGTCGGATCAATCTCATGCGTTAAACTATATTTCTAATAAATACAAAAATTATTTTCAAGTAACTATTACGGAAATGCTAGAACATACTTATGCAGTAGAATTTGTATTAGAAAAAAATATAGATGATTCCTTGGAAAATGAAAATTCATATATAAAAAGTAATACCACATATAATATTAATTATGAAAATGCAAATTTAAATAACAAATACATTTTTGACACATTTGTTGTGGGAAGCAATAATAAATTTGCACATTCTGCCTCTCTTGCAGTAGCAGAGTCTCCTGGAGAAGCATATAACCCTTTATATTTATATGGAGGAGCAGGTTTAGGAAAAACACATCTTATGCATTCCATTGGACATTTTATATTAGAAAAAAATCCAGATATGAAAGTTCTTTATGTCACATCAGAAGCTTTTACAAATGATGTTATTGAATCCATTCGAAGTGGAAAAAGTTCTAATATGACAAGATTACGTGAAAAATATAGAACCGTTGATGTATTACTAGTCGATGATGTACAATTTATAATTGGTAAAGAAAGTACACAAGAAGAATTTTTTCATACCTTTAATCAACTTCATAGCTCTGGTAAACAAATTATATTATCCTCTGATAAACCTCCAAAAGAAATGGAAACTCTTGAAGAAAGATTTCGTTCTCGTTTTGAATGGGGTTTAATTGCAGATATTCAACCGCCTGACTATGAAACAAGAATGGCTATTCTTAGAAAAAATGCAGAAAATTATTCCAAAGAAATAGATGATGAAATTATAAAATATATTGCTAATAATATAAAATCAAATATTAGAGAATTAGAAGGTGCTTATAATAAAGTAATTGCAGCTTCTAAATTACATAATAAAGAATTAACGCTATCTTTAGCTGAAGATTCTTTAAAGGATATTATATATCCAAATAAAACAAGAGAAATAACACCTGAATTAATTATCAATATTGTTTCCAATCAATTTGGTATTTCCTCTGAAAATATTGTTTCAAAAAAAAGAAACTCTGAATTTGTCAAACCTCGTCAGGTAGTTATGTATTTATGTTGTTTATATACCGATGCATCTTTAACACAAATTGGTAAAATATTAGGAAAAAGAGATCATTCCACAGTAATAAATGGAAGAGATAAAATTACTAAAGAATTATTAGATAACAAAGAATTAGAAAACAAGATTGATATTATAAAAAAAATAATTATCACAGATTAACATTTTTTTTTATATTTGTTGATAAAATGTTTATTTCTTGTGAATAAAAAAAATTTGAAAAATAATATTTTTTTGGGATAAAAAAGTTTATGTTTATAACTTTTTTCTTATCAACACTTTTTCTTTTTTTTTAACAAGTTATTATTTCTTTTATCCCTTACAAATTGTATAATATAAGGTGTTATAAACATTTCAACAACTATTATTATGAATACTATGATAACTATTAATAATATAAGATTTTTTTTATTACATATTTCATTTTTTTTTAAGAAAGGAAGTTATACACATGAAAATTATTTGTTCAAAAAACTCATTACTAAATGGATTACAAATAGTAACCAAAGCAGTACCAAGTAAAACAACAATGTCTATATTAGAATGTATTTTAATTGATGCAACAACAGATAAAATTAAATTAACTGCTAATGATATGGAATTAGGTATTGAAACAACGATAGATGGAGAAATTTCAGAAACAGGAATTATTGCCTTAGATGCAAAAATGTTATTTGATATTGTTAGAAAATTACCAGATAATGAAATTGTAATTCAAAGCGATTCTTCTTTTAAGACAAGTATTAAATGTGAATCAGCCAGATTTTCTTTAGTAGGTAAATCAGGAGATGAATTTTCTTTTTTACCACAAATAGAAAAAAATAATAGTATTATATTATCTCAATTTTCTTTAAAAGAAATTATAAGACAAACAATTTTTTCCATAGCTACAAATGAAACAAATAAAATCATGACTGGTGAACTTTTTGAGATAAAAGAAAACATTTTTAAAGTAGTTTCTTTAGATGGACATAGAATTTCAATTCGTAAGATAGAATTAAAAAACAACTACGATGAAAGAAAGGTAATTGTACCAGGAAAAACATTAAATGAAATAAGTAAAATATTAAAAGATAATACAGATAGTGATGTAATAATATCAATTTCTAGTAAACATATTCTTTTTGAATTTGATAACACAATTGTAGTTTCACGTTTAATTGAAGGTGAATTCTTTAAAATTGATCAAATGTTAATGAATGATTATGAAACAAAAGTGAAAATAAATAAAAAGAATTTTTTGGATAGTATAGATCGTTCTACTTTATTTATAAGAGAGAAAAATAATAGTCCATTTATTATGGATGTAACTGATGAAAAGGTAGAAATAAGTGTAAATTGTGCAATTGGTAGCATGAAAGAAGAAGTAGATATAGAAAAAAAAGGAAAAGATATATTAATTGGGTTTAATCCTTATTATTTAATGGATGCTTTAAAGGTAATAGAAGAAGATGAAGTCACTTTATATATGGTAAATCCTAAAGCACCATGTTATATAAAGGATGAAAAGGAAAATTTTACTTATTTAATACTTCCTGTTAATTTTACGAAACAATAGAAGAATGAGTGGAGAAGAATGGAAGAAATATTATTAAGAGAAGATTATATTAAATTAGGGCAAGCGTTAAAAGCTGCAAATGTTGTAGAATCAGGAGTTTTTGCTAAATTTGTTATTCAAGAAAAATTAGTAAAAGTTAATGGTGATATAGAAACAAGAAGAGGAAAAAAATTATATGATGGAGATATCGTAGAATACGAAAAAGAAACAATAATAATAAAAAAACAAATAGGTGAAAAATGATTATAAAATCACTGAAAATTAAAAATTATAGAAATTATAAGGAAGAAGAGATTTCTTTCGATAAAGGAACTAATATATTGTATGGAGATAATGCACAAGGAAAAACAAATATATTAGAATCTATTTTTTTGTCTGCAACTACAAAATCTCATAAAGGAAGTAAGACAACGGAAATTATTAAATTTGAAAAAGACGAATCTCTTATTCAAACAATTTTAGAAAAAAAAAATATAGAATATAAAATTAATATTAGTATTAAAAAAAATGAAAAAAAAGAAGTTGCTATTAACAATCAAAAAGTTAAAAAAATATCAGAATTACTAGGTATAATGAATGTTGTTTTATTTTCACCTGAAGATTTATCTATAATTAAAAACGGTCCAGCAGAAAGAAGAAAATTTTTAAATATAGAATTATGTCAATTAGATAAAACTTATTTATATAATTTAAATTATTATAATAAAATTGTTAACCAAAGAAATAAGTTATTTAAGGATATGAATAAAGATGAAAATTTAAAAAATACAATTACTATTTGGAATATGCAATTATTGTTATATGGAAAAAAAATAATTGAAAAAAGAGAAGAATTTATTCATGAATTGAATACTATTTTAAAGGAAATTCATTTTCATTTAACAGGTAAAAAAGAAGAAGTTGAAATTATATATAATCCAAATGTAACAAAAGAAAATATGGAAGAAAAATTAAATCAAAATATAGAAAGAGACATTTTTTTAAAACAAACAACAGTTGGTCCTCATAGAGATGATATTGATTTTTATATTAATAAAATTGATGTAAGAAAATTTGGATCACAAGGGCAACAAAGAATGGTAGCACTATCCTTAAAACTTGCAGAAATAGAATTAGTAAAGAAAACAATTAATGATAATCCAATTTTATTATTAGATGATGTGCTTTCAGAATTAGATAGCAAAAGACAAAAATTTTTATTAGATTATTTAGGAAATATACAAACAATTATTACTTGTACGGGTTTAGATGAATTTATTAATGATAGATTTAAAATGGATAAAGTTTTTAAAGTTATTGACGGAATAGTAGAAGTAAATAATTAAAACAGGAGGAAAACAATGGCAACGGAATACGGCGCTGACCAAATCCAAATACTTGAAGGATTAGAAGCGGTTAGAAAAAGACCAGGAATGTATATAGGTACAACAT
Organism: Lachnospiraceae bacterium; assembly: GCA_041596215.1. Classification (GTDB taxonomy): domain Bacteria; phylum Bacillota; class Clostridia; order Lachnospirales; family Lachnospiraceae; genus JBFHIZ01. The sequence goes on along the minus strand of JBFHIZ010000013.1, from coordinate 13,802 downwards.
CATTAAGAGGATTACATCATTTAGTTTATGAAATTGTTGATAATTCAATTGATGAAGCATTAGCAGGATATTGTTCAGAAATTAAAGTTATTATTAATAAGGGAAATTCAATTACGGTTATTGATAATGGTAGAGGAATTCCTATTGGTATTAATAAAAAAGCAGGTATTCCCGCAGTAGAAGTGGTATTTACTATTTTACATGCAGGTGGAAAATTTGGTGGCGGAGGTTATAAAGTATCCGGTGGATTACATGGAGTAGGAGCGTCCGTAGTAAATGCACTATCAACATGGTTAGAGGTAGAAATATGTGATAGTGAAAAAGTTTATAAACAAAGGTATGAACGTGGAAAAGTAATGTATCCTTTAAAAGTATGTGGAGAATGTAAAAGAGAAGAATCCGGGACAAAGGTTACATTTCAACCAGATCCAGAAATTTTTGAAGATCTTGTTTTTGAATATGATACATTAAAACAAAGATTAAGAGAGATGGCTTTTTTAACAAAATGTTTAACTATTGAATTGATTGATGCTCGAGAAGAAAAAGAAAAAAAAGAAAAATTTATGTATGAGGGTGGAATTAAAGAATTTGTTAAATATTTAAATAAAAGTAAATCTGAACTTTATGATGATGTTTTATATTTTGAAGGAACAAAAGATAAGGTTTATGTGGAAGTAGCAATGCAGCATAATGATTCTTATTCAGAAAGTTGTTATACTTTTGTAAATAATATAAATACTCCAGAAGGAGGAACACATTTAACAGGATATAAAAATGCAATTACAAAAACATTTAATGATTATGCAAGAAAATCGAAATTGCTAAAAGAAAATGAAGATAATTTAACAGGGGAAGATATCCGAGAAGGATTAACTACAATTGTTAGTATAAAAATTGAAGATCCACAGTTTGAGGGCCAAACTAAGCAAAAACTTGGAAATTCAGAAGCAAGAGGTGCTGTAGAAAATATTGTTGGAGAACAATTAAAATATTATCTTGAACAAAATCCATCAATTGCAAGAGTAATTTGTGAAAAATCTATACAATCGCAAAGAGCAAGAAATGCAGCGAGAAAAGCAAGAGATTTAACAAGAAGAAAATCGGCATTAGATGGAATGGCTTTACCAGGAAAACTTGCGGATTGCTCAGATAAAACACCGGAAAATTGTGAAATATATATTGTCGAAGGAGATTCTGCTGGAGGAAGTGCAAAAACTGCAAGAAGCAGAAAAACGCAAGCAATTTTACCACTTCGTGGAAAAATATTAAATGTAGAGAAAGCAAGAATTGATCGTATTTATGCAAATAACGAAATAAAAACAATGATTACAGCTTTTGGTACGGGAATTAATGAAGATTTTGATATTGAAAAATTAAGATATCATAAGATTATTATTATGACGGATGCAGATGTTGATGGAGCGCATATCTCAACGTTATTACTAACGTTCTTTTATCGTTTTATGCCTGAACTTATCAAACAAGGATATGTATATTTAGCGCAACCACCGCTTTATAAAATTGAAAAAAGTAAAAAAAGTTGGTATGCCTATTCCGATGAAGAATTGAACAGTATTTTAGAAGAAGTAGGTAGAGAAGAAGCAAATAAAATTCAAAGATATAAAGGATTAGGAGAAATGGATGCAGAACAATTATGGGATACAACCATGGATCCAGATCAAAGAGTCTTGTTGCGAGTTATTATGGATGAAGAATCGGAATCAGAAGTTGATTTAACATTTACCACTCTTATGGGAGATAAAGTTGAACCAAGAAGAGAATTTATTGAAAAAAATGCAAAGTATGTTAAAAATTTAGATATTTAAGAAATAATAAGAGAAATTTGCAAAAGAGCAAAAGAATGGAGCCTTAAATGGAAGACAATATTTTTGATCAGATTCACGAAGTAGATCTGAAAAAAACCATGGAAAATTCATATATTGATTATGCAATGAGTGTTATTGTTGCAAGAGCACTTCCGGATGTAAGGGATGGTTTAAAACCAGTTCAAAGAAGAGTTTTGTATTCTATGATTGAATTAAATAATGGTCCTGATAAACCACACAGAAAATGTGCTCGTATCGTTGGAGATACCATGGGTAAGTATCACCCTCATGGAGACACATCAATTTATGGATCCTTAGTAAATATGGCACAGGAATGGTCGACAAGATATCCACTTGTAGATGGACACGGAAATTTTGGATCAGTTGATGGTGATGGTGCCGCAGCAATGCGTTATACGGAAGCAAGATTATCAAAAATTTCTATGCAAATGCTTGCAGATATTGGAAAAGATACGGTAAAATTTAATCCTAACTTTGATGAAACGGAAGTTGAACCAAGTGTATTACCTAGTAGATATCCCAACTTATTAGTAAATGGTACAACAGGAATAGCTGTTGGTATGGCTACCAATATACCACCTCATAATTTGGGAGAGGTTATTGAAGCCGTTGTTAAGATGATTGATAATAAGGTATTAGAAAATCGTGAAACCAATATTGAAGAATTATTAGAAATTATAAAAGCTCCAGATTTTCCAACAGGTGGAATTATTTTAGGGACAAAAGGAAGCGAAGAAGCATATCGAACAGGAAGAGGAAAAGTCTTAGTTCGTGCGATTACAGATATTGAAACATTACCAAACGGGAAAAATAGAATTATTGTAACAGAATTACCATATATGGTAAATAAAGCAAAATTAATAGAAAAAATTGCTGATTTGCATAAAATGAAGAAGATAGATGGAATCACAGATCTCAGAGACGAGTCTAGTCGTGAAGGTATGCGAATTGTTGTTGAATTAAGAAGAGATACGAATGCAAATGTAGTATTAAATAAACTATATAAGCATACACAAATGCAAGATACTTTTGGTATTATCATGCTAGCATTAGTAGATAATGAACCGAAAGTTTTAACATTAAAGGAAATGCTTACTTGCTATTTAAATCATCAAAAAGATGTGGTAACAAGAAGAACTAAGTATGAATTAAATAAAGCAGAAGAAAGAGATCATATTTTACAAGGTTTACTAATAGCTTTAGATCATATCGATGAAGTGATTAAAATTATGCGCTCTAGTCAAACAACACCAATAGCAAAAGATAAATTAATTGAAAGATTTGGCCTGACAGATGTTCAAGCACAGGCAATTGCAGATATGAGACTTCGAGCTTTAACAGGCTTAGAAAGAGAAAAATTAGAAAATGAACATCTTGAATTATTGAAAAAAATTGAAGGACTTCTATTAATTTTAGGTGACGAAAATGTTCTGTTAAACTTGATTCGAGAAGAAATACTATTAATTTCAAATAAATTTGCAGATAGTAGAAGAAGTAAAATTGGATTTGATGAATTTGATATCACAATGGAAGATATGATTCCAAATGAAAATGCAATTTTTGCAATGACGAATTTGGGATATATTAAAAGAATGACAATAGATAATTTTAAAAGTCAAAATCGTGGTGGAAAAGGAATAAAAGGAATGAAAACTATCGAAGAAGACTATATCGAAGATCTTCTTATGGCAACAACGCATAGTTATATTTATTTCTTTACAAATTTTGGTAGAGTTTATAGTCTAAAGGGATATGAAATTCCAGAAGCAAGTAGAATATCGAGAGGAACTGCAATCATAAATTTATTGCAATTAAATCCAGGAGAAAAAATATCAGCTATTATTCCAATTAAGGAATTTGAAGAAGATAAGAATTTATTCATGGTTACCAAAAAAGGAACGGTTAAGAAAACTTCATTATTGGAATATGAAAAAATTCGAAAAAATGGATTAGCAGCAATTACACTTCGTGAAGGCGATGAATTGATCGAAGTAAAAATTACTGATAACGAAACAGAAATCTTTTTGGTAACACAAAAAGGAAAATGTATTCACTTTGCTGAAAAAGATGTAAGAATTATTGGTAGAACAGCAATGGGTGTAAAGGGAATGGACTTGGATGAAGATGACAATATTGTTGGAATGCAGTTAGATCATCAAGGAGATTCGTTATTAATTGTATCTGAAAAGGGTATGGGAAAACGAACGAAAATTAAAGATTTCAAACTACAAAATCGAGGCGGTAAAGGCGTAAAATGTTATAAAATTACCGAAAAAACTGGAAATGTTGTAGGCGTAAAAGCGGTAACTGACGAACATGAAATTATGATGATTACTTCCGAAGGCGTTGTTATTATTATTCGAATGGAAGAAGTATCCATATTAGGAAGAATTACATCCGGTGTAAAATTGATTAATTTATCGGAACATGTAAAAGTAGCACAAATTGCAAAAGTAAGAGAAAAATTATCGGATGGAACAAAAGAACTCGAGGAAATGGAAGAACAAATTGCAGAAGAAGAAAATGAAATTATGAAAAAAGAAGAAGAATAAATTATGAAGATATCTTTTTTGTACTCCGTGTGGAAACATACGGAGTATTTTTTGAAAAAAGTTGCAAAATTTTACGAGCTGTGCTATTGTACTAATTACATAGTACAATAATTCTTTTGAGGAGGACATTATGAAAAAAAACAAAAATTTAGGTTTTGAAATTTGGAGATTAATATATCCAATAATTATTTATTTTGCAATTAGTTTTGCCGTAGTAATTGTTTATATGATTGCAATTATGGCTATGTTAACAGCAAAAGGAAACACGGATCCTACATTACTTATAAATGTAGCATCTGAAAAAATAATGGATAAGGCGTTAGTTTCTACAATTATTTCATCGGCATTAACTTTATTGGTATTCATCCCGCTTTATATAGGTGATAAGAAAAAAGATAAAAAGACAGGAGAATATATAAAATACAGAAATGCAAAAATTGATAAATGGATATTAATTGCAATTCTCGGATTTTCAGCCGCATTAAGTTTAAATATTCTTATATCCTATACTGGTTTGGCAGGATTATCTTCTGGTTTTGAATTGGTAAGTGAAGCAATATATAACAGTAGTATTTTTGTACAACTACTGGCTACAGTTATTTTAGCTCCACTGGTAGAAGAATTATTAGTGAGGGGATTAATATATAAGAGAATGAGAAGATGGGCTTCTCCAATACTTGCAGCGATTGTATCTTCAACATTATTTGGATTAATACATATGAATATTGTTCAATTTATATATGCTTTTCTTTTAGGAATGCTTTTAGCACTGGTATATGAAAAGTTTCAAAATATATGGGCACCAATATTATTTCATTTTGCAGCAAATTCAACTTCAATATTAATTTCGAATGTTCCTGGAGTGGAGGAATTGTTTGAATCAGAAACTATTTTGGCTGTAGTATGTTTGACAACAGGAGTTGTAATGGTTGCATTAACCATATTTTTTATTAAAATAGATAAAGTTGAAGGAAAAATAAAGATAGAAGAAACAGAAACCTTGGGTTCACAATTAGATGTTCAACAAAAGGAAAAAGAATTATATCAATAAAAAAGGATTGACTGAAGAAAATTATGCATATTTAGAATCTTCTACAACTTCTCCAAAAGTCCATACAAAACGATTAATTTCAATTACTTTTGAACCACAATATTCACAAAACTTCAAACCAATTGTATGGATTGGAGCACCACAATTAGGACAAGTTAATCCGATACCCTGTTCTTTTATATTAGATATAAGATCTGGATTTTGTATGTAATATACAGAAGTATTATATAAAGTTTGTTTAATTTCATCCTTGTTTCCTTCAATAACTTGATTTAATTTATCTAAAACGTAGTATATATATTGAACCGAAGATTGAAAAGTTATAATTATCTTTCCATTAGATTTTTCATATTTTGTAATTTCCGTTTGATATATTTTGAAATCTTTTAGTACAATTCGTTCCTTCTGGGAAATTTGATGACGAAGACGTGTGGATAATTGATTTTTAAGTTCGATTGATCCTTCAGTAAGTAAAGTGACGTCGGACTTATTAATTGCCATAAAATAAGATTCTAAAAGAGATTCTGCACGCTCTCTCATTTCAAAATAATGAAAATCAGGAAAATCTTTTGTGATTTGTGGTAAATATATTCTTGTCATGGAAGAAATAGATTTAGGCGAATTTTGTGTTGCAAGATTGATATTAGATAAACCTTCAATAATGCTATCGGTATGAAAGATGGCTTTACTAATCGATTTTAAAGAACGTTTAATTTTTAGAATAATGGAAGCAATAATAATTATAACAAGACATAACAGGATAATAGGAAATAATGTATTCATAAAATTTCTCCAATTCTTTTTTCATATATTTAGTATATGAAAAGAGAGAGGGGTTGTCTAGAAAATTAGATAAATTTGATGTATGAAAAAAAGAATCGATAAAAATCGATTCTTTTTTTTGCTAAAGTTTAATATCAATAGAACCACCAAGGTTTGGAGTAGGAACAGAATCTATCATTTTCTGAATTCCTTGACCAGTAACTTCTGCAGTATCCATTGTCTTACTAAGCATAGCGACACCAATATCTTGTTGAAGACCTATCTGTGACATGTTCATTGCTAATGAAGAAATATCCATAAAATCATCTCCTATCTTATGCTGTGTTTATATATTAATTAAAATATAATAGTTAATTTTATTGTTACTTATACTTATATTATATATAATAGAAAAGAAAAAGCAATAAAAATTTTATTAAAACTTTATTTAAAAACTTCATTATGAAAAATAAAATCTAAAAAACATGAAATATATAGGAGAAATATGAGAAAAGATGAATCATCCATTTCAAAGCAAGAAAAAGAATTAAGTAAAATTCATGAATTTAAAATATTTGCTATGCTAAGTTTTCTTTTTGGACTTCTTTATGCGATTTGTTTTTATAAAGCCGGCAAAGGAATTTCAATTATCATTTTTACAATTTTAAATAATATATTGATTTTGATTTGGATTAAAAAATTAAAAATAAAATATAAAAAAGAAACTTGGTTTTATATGGGATCGACAATTCTTTTAGCAATTTCTGTTTTTTTGTCATCAAATGTTTATATGCGAGTTTTTACGAAAATAGGAATTCTTGTTTTGTATTTTTGCTATATGCTATATCAAATGCATGATGACACGAGCTGGGGTTTTATAAAATATATTCTTGCAATAATTAAAACAATAAATAAGACGATTACGAAATTGCATTTACCGGTGAAAGATTTTATAGATTCTAACAAAGGAGACAGACAAAGAAATATTAAAAATATTACGATTGGTATTACAATTTCGATTCCCATGCTTATCTTAGTATTGATTTTACTTTCCAATGCAGATATTATATTTTATAATTTCCTATCTTTTAATAAAACAAAAAGAATTTCAGAGGTTGTTCATTTTATTATTATGGTATTGATTGCTTATTTTATTGGATATGCTTTTATGAATGCGGTAGAAAAAGAAGATATAGAACCAAATAGTAGTAATATGAAAAAAAGTGACGCAATGATCGCAATTACTTTTACAAGTATATTAAGTGTTGTATATTTTTTATTTTCCATGATTCAGGTATTTGCTTTATTTTTAGGAAAGATGAATTTACCAGAAGGATATACTTATGCAGAATACGCAAGAGAAGGATTTTTTCAGTTACTCGTAATATGTGTTTTAAATATGATTTTAGTTATATTTTGCTTAAAAAAATATAAGATCACAAATGTTTTGAAAATAACACTTACTATAATATTAATATGTACCTTTATTATACTTGCATCAAGTGGATTTCGTATGGGAATGTACGTAAAAGAATATAATTTAACGTTTTTAAGAATATTAGTTTTTTGGTCGCTATTTGTAATTTTATTTTTGATGATTGGTGTCATGATAAGAATTTATCGAGAAAACATTCAAACTTTTCGATACTCCATGGTTATTGTTACTATTTGTTATATGATTTTAGCATTTATGAAACCGGATTTTATCATTGCAAAATACAATTTAACCAAGATGGTAACACGTGCAGAAAGTACAGAAAACGCAATATATTATTATCAGGATATGGATTATGTGTATTCTTTAAGTGCTGATATTGTACCAGCATTACGTGATTTTGTAGAAGATGGAGAATATGCTATATTTAGTGAAAGTGATGAAGTATATGTTTTAAAGGATTTGAAAAATTATTTAAATAAAATTGAAAACGAAGTGGACTTTGAAGATATTAGAGACTTTCACATTGGAGAATATATAGCAATGAAAGATATTACATTTTGCAAGGAGAAATTGTCGTGGTGATAACTGAAGAAGAAAAAGAAGAATTTGCAAGCGTATGCAAGGAAATATATAATAAGGAGAGAGAAAGAAAGCAAATTGGGACACTTTCTGAAAAAACAGTACATGCAGTATTAAAAAAGTATTTGGTCCCTTATGAAAAATGTCATGAAATTAAATGCGGAAGGTATATAGCAGATATTTTTTGTGAAGGGGAAATCACGGAAATACAAACAGCAGGATTTGATAAATTGAGAAATAAATTGGAGCTTTTTCTAAAAGATTATGACGTTACGGTTGTATATCCAATTCCAGCAACAAAATGGTTGCTTTGGATGAACGAAGAAACGGGAGAAATCACAGATAAAAGAAAATCACCAAAAAAAGGTACACGATATGATTGTTTCAAAGAACTTTATAAGATAAAAGTTTTTTTAAAAGAACCAAAATTTCATTTGCGTCTTATTTTAATGGATATGGAAGAATATCGCATATTAAACGGTTGGAGCGTGGATGGAAAAAAAGGATCACACCGATATGATAGATTTCCAATTTCTTTAGTCGAAGATCTTTTTATTAACAAAATAGAAGACTATGTAATATTTGTACCAGAAAAAATTCCAGAAGAATTTACATCAAAAGATTATAGGAAAGAGACAAAATTAACAATGAAAAATGCACAAATTGCATTGAATATTTTGAACTATTTAGAAATCATTGAACGAATAGGGAAAAGCGGACGGAGTTATCTTTATAAAAGAAAAAAATAAAGAGGAGAACATATGAAAGCAATATCATGGAATGTAAATGGAATAAGAGCATGTGAAAAAAAGGGATTTATGGATTTTTTCGCACAAGAAGATGCAGATTTTTTTGCAATACAGGAAAGTAAAGTTCAAAAAGGTCAAATAGAATTAGAAATGAAAGGGTATTATCAATACTGGAATTATGCTGAGAAAAAAGGATATTCCGGAACAGCAATCTTTACAAAAATAGAGCCAGAAGAAGTGTTTTACGGAATTGGAGTAGAAGAACATGACAAAGAAGGAAGAGTTATCACGTTAAGATATCCCGACTTTTATTTCATAACGGTATATACACCAAATTCAAAAAGAGAATTAGAGCGATTAGAAAATCGTATGGAATGGGAAGATGCATTTCGTATATATGTAAAAAAATTAAATGAAAGTAAACCAGTGATTATTTGTGGAGATTTAAATGTTGCACATAAAGAAATTGATTTAAAGAATGATAAAACAAATCATAGAAACGCAGGTTTTACGGATGAAGAGAGAGAAAAATTTTCGATTTTATTAGAAGAAGGTTTTATTGATACATTTCGATATTTTTATCCAGATAAAGAAGATATGTACTCCTGGTGGTCTTATATGTTTAAGGCAAGAGAAAAAAACGCAGGATGGAGAATCGATTATTTTATTGTTTCAAAAGATTTGAAAAGTAAGATTAAAGACGCAAAAATTCATACAGAGATAATGGGATCTGATCATTGTCCCGTCTCTTTGGATTTTTCATGTAATTAGAAAAAGAGGGAATAATGATTCGTAAATACAAATTTGGAGATCCATATCCTACGGATGCAATTGTAAAGGAAGTGGATCTTTCTAATGAAAAATTTCCATATTTCATAAAAAATATGGATAAGGAAGTACTGGAACTAACATATAAAATGAATAAAACAGATGTTGTATATGGACTTGGTGAAAATATGCATGGTATAAATAAGAGAGGATTTCATTATACATCTTTTTGTACGGATGAACCAATTCATGCAGAAGATAAGGTTTCTTTATATGCAGCTCATAATTTTTTGCTAATTGAAGGGGAAATGAATTTTGGCATATTTATAGACTGTCCTCAAAAAGTGGAATATGACATAGGATATACTTCCTTTTCTATTTTAAAAATCACGGTAAAGCCTGTTGATTCATATATCTATATAATAGAAGAAACAGTATTAAATCAGATTGTGAAAGCATTCCGAGAACTGATTGGCGAAAGTTATATTCCTCCTAAATGGGCGTTTGGATTTCAACAAAGTCGTTGGGGATATCAAAATGAAGAAGATATTAGAACCGTTGCAAAAAAATATCGAGAAAGAAAATTGCCAATAGATGCTATATATTTAGATATTGATTATATGGAGAACTTTAAAGATTTTACAATGGATAAAAAAAAGTTTCCCGATTTTGAACAACTTGTAAAAGATATGAAAAAAGAGAATATTCGATTAGTACCAATTATTGATGCCGGAGTAAAAATAGAAGAAGGTTATAGTATATATGAAGAAGGAGTAGAAAACAAATATTTTTGCACAGATATCAATGGAGAACCGTTTATTGGTGCAGTTTGGCCAGGACGTGTTCATTTCCCGGATTTTTTAAATTCAAAAGCAAGAAAATGGTTCGGATTACAATATAAGGTATTACTTGAAAAAGGAATCGAAGGATTTTGGAATGACATGAATGAGCCGGCAATTTTTTATTCAGAAAAGGGAATAAAAAAAGCATTTGATATAATAGAGAAATATAAAGGAAAAGATTTGGCAATTTATGATTTTTTTGATTTAAAAGATAGTATACTTAATGTTTCAAATTCTATAGAAGATTATAAAGCAATATATCACAACGTGGAAGGAAATAGAATTTCTCATTATTTGCTACATAATTTATATGGATATCACATGACAAGAGGTGCATCAGAAGCTTTTGATATACTGGAAAAAGAAAAAAGAATTTTATTGTTTTCAAGAGCATCAAGCATTGGGATGCATCGATATGGAGGAATATGGACAGGAGATAATTCTTCTTGGTGGCAACATTTATTGTTAAATATAAAAATGATGCCTTCACTTAATATGTGCGGATTTTTATATACAGGAGCAGATACTGGTGGATTTGGTGGCCATGTTACATATGACTTGATGGTTCGGTGGATACAGTTTTCAATCTTCACTCCATTATTTCGAAATCATGCTGCATTAGGAACGAGAGATCAGGAATTATATCAATTTGAGGAAACAAATGTTTTCAAGCAATTGTTAGATTTTCGATATCGTTTTATACCGTTTTTGTACAGTAGTTTTATTTTTGCTTCTAAAAAGGCGGATATGTTATTTAAACCATTACATTTCATATATGATGCAGATGAAAGATCAAAAACAGTTGAAGACCAATTGATCTTAGCAGATACAGTTATGATTGCACCGATATATGAGCAAAATGCAATGGGAAGATATATATACTTGCCGGAAGAAATGTTATGTGTGCGAATCAATAAAGAAGGAAATTGGGAATACGTAGTGGTAGATAAAGGACACACATATATGCATCTTGAATTAGAAGAATTTGTATTTTTTATTCGTAAGAATCAGTTTGTATATTTCGTAAATCCAGCAGAATCGGTAGATGATTTGAACGAAGATATACTTACAATAATAGGGTATGCAAAAGATGTAGAGGAAATGGAATGTAAAGTATATAAAGATGATGGATATACAAAAGCAATAAACATTGAAAATGCATACACCATATCTGTAAAGAAAAGGAGAAAAGAATGGTTTGCAGAAAGTACAAATAAGAATATAAGTTTTGAGGGGGTACATATTTTTTCATAAAACAAATATATGTTTTTGAAAAATCATAAAGTACCAATTACGAGAATGTAATTGGTACTTTAATTATAAATATATACGGGTACAAGCCTTGGTTGAAAATTTGTAATTAATTATAGTCTTTTGTTTCGTAATGTGTGTTGAAACTTTTTGCATGCTTAGTATATCCAGTAGAATTATAAGCAATTGTTTCAGAAACCTCTTTTTCAACAACGGAATCAAAAAGTTTCGTAAATTTACTTTGGTTATGTTTTTCTCGGTCTTCTTTCTTCTTTTGTGTAGAAGTCTTTGCTTTGGGTATAACTACTACGGATTGAACATTTAACAAATCAAAATTATTTGTATCCATGGAATCACATCCTTTATGTATATTTCATTGGCTTCTATTAATTATATCGGTAATATTGAAAAAAACTTTAATGAAAGGCTTATTTACTAGGGAAACAAAGATGAAAGAGATAATAAAAAAATAATCTATTGTCATGGTAGATGATAGATTCTATAATATAATAATACAATGCAAAGATAGAAGAAAGGAAATGGAAAAAAAGAAATCGAAAAGAAATAGAGGAAATGGTATGAGAAGAATTACTTTAATGGTTTTAAAAATGTTTTTTACGGCACCATATTATATTTTTAGAATTTGGCTTACAGGTAGAAAAAAAACAGAAACGTTTGATAAGGGGTTTCAACGATGCAAACTTGCAACGAGGAAAGCCAATAAAGCGGGGAGAGTAAGAATTGAGTATTCGGGGTTAGAGAATATTCCAGAAAAAAGCGGTTATATTTATTATCCAAATCATCAAGGGTTATTTGATATGCTTGTATTTCTAGAGGTATGTCCAGAGACGTTTGCCTTTGTGATGAAAAAGGAAGTGAGGAACAAACCGATTGTAAAGTCTGTTGCAAAAGCAACAGGATCTTTAACTATCGATAGAGATGATTTAAGACAATCTATGGAAGTAATTAATACTATGATAAAAGAAGTCAAAAAAGGAAGGAATTTTATTATTTTTCCAGAGGGCACAAGAAATAAAAATAAGAATATACCAGGAGAATTTAAAGCGGGGAGTTTTAAGGCAGCTTTGAAATCAAAAAGTCCAATTATTCCATGTGCTTTATATAATTCATATATTCCATTTGATGAAAAGCATATTCGCCCAACCACCGTAAAACTAGCGATTATGAAGCCGATGTATTATAAAGAATATCAAGGAATGACCACGGTTGCTATTGCAGAGGAAGTGAAAAAAAGAATTGTTGAAAAAATTAAAGAATTTGATAAAGAAGAAGAGCTTTTAAAAAATTAAAAATTGATTGACAAAATATAAGGTTGTTAGTATAATAAATTTTGCGTCACAAAAGGCGTAAAAATTGGTAGCGGTCTTTCATATTCAGTTATGGAGAAATACTCAAGTGGCTGAAGAGGCGCCCCTGCTAAGGGTGTAGGTCGTTTGCGCGGCGCGAGGGTTCAAATCCCTCTTTCTCCGCTCTTATGAATATAATAGTTGTTATCAATAAAAAAGTGAAATCCAAAATTTGGATTTCACTTTTTTGATGAAAGAAATAAAGCAAGGAGTAAATAAAAATTGTACTTGATTTTTTTAAAACATCTATATATAGTAGCAAAATAAAGGTTAAATAAGAAAGTAAAAAATAAGTAAAGTTTTCTAAAAAATTCCGTTGACTTTTATAAGAACCTAGGATATAATAAAATTCCACTCGAGAAATACGAAATGGAAAACAAACGGGTGGAATAATTTTTGAAAAAAAGTGTTGACAATTAAAAACGTACGTGTTATTATTATTGAGTTGCGTTTGAGATATTCGACAACAAAATGAACATTGAAATGGGAAGAAATTCCTAGGATATTCTGCTCAATTAAACCAAAGCAGAATAGTTAATTCCTAAATAGTAATGCAACCTTGAAAATTCATTATGATAATGAATCTTTAAGATTCG
>JBFHIZ010000012.1:0-58925 GCA_041596215.1 Lachnospiraceae bacterium | reverse complement strand
CCCATATCTTTCCATACCGATGCAAGTACAACTCCAGGCATTGCCCATATTTCACTTGCTAACCATGCTGGACCTTGAATCCCAACCAATCCAAGAATCTGATTTAAAATCCCGTACTGTGAACTTAGTACCCATTTCCATATTAAACTTGCAGCAACCCATGAGGTAAGAACCGGAATATAGTAAATTACTCGAAAAACACTTGTCCCCTTTTTCCCTTTATTTAGCAATAATGCAATCCCCATAGCAGAAACAAATACTAATGGAATATACATAATAATAAAATACAAAGTATTTCTAAGTACTTCCCAAAATTCTGATCCACCTAGAATTTTCTTATAATTGCTAAGCCCCACAAAATTATTGGTTATTGTTTCAAAATTAATTTCATCTAAACCATTCCAGTTTGTAAAACTAAGTAACATAGCAATAATTATCGGTAATAAGCTAAACACAAGCATCCCCAAAAAACTAGGTAACATATATGGCAAAGCTTTTATTATTTTTTTTATTTTTTTCTGCATTCATTTCACAATCCTTTATTCTTATCGTACCATACACACAGATGTGTGTATGGTACATTTTTATTTTTTTTATTCTAAGGAAATCAAACTTTCACATTCTTCTTGTGCTTGATTTAATGCATCTTCCACGCTAAGGTTACCAGAAGCTGCTAATGAAATCTTATCGGTGATTATATCTGCCATCATACTATAATCTTCAATAATTGGTGGTACAACAAGATAATCTAAAGAATCAAATACTGCTTGTCGATTTTCTGGTGGTGTAATTTCTAGATAAGCACTCAAAATAGCATCATTATTAATTGCAGGCAAATCCCATCCAGCTGCTATTCTAGCTTCTGCTGCTTCATCGCTTGAAGATAACCAAGTAATCCAAGTTGTAGCTGCTTCTTTCTTCTGACTTTCTTCGTTAACTACCAATGCATTACTAAAAAAATGCGTTGCCTTTTGCGTTCCACCAGGTTCAACACAAATATCCCAATTGAAATCACATGCTTCCGTAAATGTATTAAATGCCCAGATGCCAGTTGGTATCATTCCTAATCTTCCACTTTCGAAAAGATCCCAATCTCCCATTCCACCCATTTGTTCTGTTGTAGGTTGAATATTGGTTGTTAACACACGATCCACCATCATTTGTGCTGCCCTTATATTTTCTTCCGAATTAATTGTAAATTCCGTTTTGTCTTCATTTAATAAACTTCCACCATATTGCGCTGCCACTTTAAAAAATTCATTATATGTAAGAGGTGCGTATATACCATACACATCATCCCCAAGTGATCGAATTGCCTCTCCTGCCACTTCTATTTCATCCCATGTAGTGGATTCATCTGGATAAGAAACACCAGCTTGATCAAACAAATCTTTATTATAAATCAAAATTACATTTGAAAAATTACCAGGCAACCCATATTGTGTGCCATTTACCACAAATGCTTCTAAAGCTGTTTCGTTAAATTTTGATGTATCAGCTCCAGATAAATCTGCTAAAATACCCTTTGATGCATAAGATGCGAAATTCTCAATATTTAACTCAAAACAATCTGGTGCAGTTCCACCAACTACTCTTGTTTGCATTAATGTAAAATAATCATCATATGCTACTGTCTCAATATTTACAATAATATTAGGATAAACTTTATGAAATTCTTCATACATTGCTTGTAATACTTCCTCATTTCCACCAGAAGCATTAAAGTTACAATAAGAAATTTCTACCACTTCATCCTCTACTTCTACTTCATTTGTTTCTACCACTTCATTTTCTTCCGTTTCTTGATTCACACTTACTGCATTGTTACCACATGCCACCATACTCATGCATAAGATGAGTAGCATCATAATACTTAAACCTTTTTTCATTTTATAACCTCCCATTTTTTGTTTAAACGTTTAACCTTATGTGCAAAAAAAATTATTTAAACGTTTAACTATCTATAGTATAAACCATTCAAATATATAGTCAATATATAAAAACCACCAAAAAAAAAGACTCTATCTTGTCTGTTTTTACCAGGTCATCTTATTAGCTTCCACTCCAATAAAACTAGGATTGTGCGTTGATATAATTAGTTGATATTTAATATTTCCTATAGAAAGTACTTGTATTATTATTTTAAAAGGATTATTATTAGTTCTGTTGTGAATTTTTATAAAAATTTTATTTTTATTTAAGAAATTTAAAATAGGAGAATCTATGGAAAAACTAAAACCAAAACTTTTTTCAGTTATGAAAACATATACCAAACAACAATTTATAAAAGATATCATTGCGGGAATTATCGTCGCAATTATAGCTTTGCCACTTTCTATTGCACTCGCATTAGCTTCTGGCGTCACCCCTGAAAAAGGTATCTATACTGCAATTATTGCAGGTTTTATTATTTCTTTTTTGGGTGGTTCGCGTGTTCAAATTGCTGGCCCAACTGCTGCATTTGCAACCATTGTTGCTGGCATTGTTGCAAAAAATGGAATGGATGGACTAATTATTGCAACTGTTATCGCTGGATTTATTCTAATTCTTATGGGCTTTCTCCGATTAGGTAATTTAATCAAATTCATTCCCTATACTATTACCACAGGTTTTACCTCTGGAATAGCCATTACTATTGTCATCGGACAATTAAAAGATTTCGGGGGAATAAATATACCTACCGGTACCCCCTTTATAGAAACTATGGAAAAAGTAAAAGCGATTAACAGTTCAATTTCTTCCATGAATATACAAGCACTAATCATTGGATCTATAAGCATTCTCATATTAATCATATGGCCAAAAATAAGCAAAAAAATTCCAGGAACACTTATTGCAGTCATGATTGGAATTGTGCTTGTAAAGTTTATGAAAATGGATGTAAAAACTATTGGTGATTTATATGCTACCTCTAACAAATTACCTAGTTTTCATATGCCTTCCTTTACCCTTCCTATCATCAAAAACATACTTCCTGATGCATTTACTATTGCTATTTTAGCTGCTATCGAATCCTTATTATCTTGTGTTGTTGCGGACAGTATGGTACAAAGTAAACATCGCTCCAATATGGAATTGATTGCGCAAGGTGCTGGAAATATTGCTTCCGCTTTATTCGGTGGTATTCCTGCTACAGGTGCCATTGCACGAACTGCTGCAAATGTTAAAAATGGAGGTAGAACACCTATTTCAGGCATGGTACATTCCATTACTCTTGTCTTGATTCTTGTTTTGCTTATGCCGTATGCCGCATTAATTCCTATGCCTACCATTGCAGCCATCCTATTTATGGTTGCCTATCATATGTCTGAATGGAGAAACTTCTTGCGCATATGTAAAACTTCTCCAAAAAGTGATGTTCTTGTTCTAATCACTACGTTTCTTCTTACGATCATCTTTGATCTTGTGCTTGCAATTGAAGTTGATATTGTTCTTGCTGCAATTTTATTTATGAAACGTATGAGCGATGTAACGGAAGTAGAAGGATGGAAATATATTGATGATGATGATGACCCAGATAGTTTATCCCTAAAAATAGTACCTAAAAATACTTTAGTATATGAAATTAGTGGACCTTTGTTTTTTGGAGCGGCTGAAAAAATACTAAGGATTTCAATCAATGAAGATACAAATTGTTTAATCTTTCGTATGCGTAGTGTTGGAACAATTGATGCGACTGCGATGAACGCATTAGAGCAATTATATAAAAATTGCAAAAGAAAAAAGGTTGTTCTCATGTTTAGCCATGTAAATGAACAACCTATGTCTGTCATGAAAAAATCTGGATTTGTTTCAAAAATTGGCATAGATCAATATTTTGAGCACATTGATGAAGCAATTGAAGCTTCAAAGCATATATAACTACATATTATTAGCACGATCAATGACATTTTGTTTAAAGTTTTCCACGGTATGATCATATTTCATATTCATAAATTTTGAAGTAATCATGAAATCTGCTGTTGCTTTATTATTTGCAATTGGAATATCATATACCTGCGCAATTCTAAGAAGTGCTTTTACATCCGGATCATGTGGTTGTGCTTCTAATGGATCAGAAAAAAATACGATAAAATCAATCTTACCTTCCACTATCTTTGCTCCAATTTGTAAATCTCCTCCTAATGGACCGCTATTATAACCCTTTACTGGTAACTCTGTTGCATCAGTAATCATTTTTGCCGTTGTACCTGTCCCACAAAGAAAATGATTCTTTAATATGTCTCTATTCTCCTTACACCATTTAATTAACTCTGGTTTCTTTCCATCATGTGCAATGAGTGCAATTTGTTTTTGTTTTTCAATTGTGAGTGTAATAAAATCCTTGTTCATAAAACCCTCCCGTATCCTTTTGATATGTGAATCTTAAATTAGTATAAACTAAAATCAAAAAATATACCAGTTTGATTTCTTATTTTTCTTTTGAATAGTATCACTTCTTATCTCTTCCACCCATCTGTGTCTGAATAATTTCATATATTTGTTCTCCATTCATATATATCTCTCCTGAAATGAATTCTGCGGTTCCATCTGCATCAAATGCAGAAACAGCATCCACTGATATTATTCCTCCATTTATAATAATATCTCCATTTGAATCCATTCCATCGGTATCTCCACTAGCCATTAAAATCTGAATGCTTCCTCCATTTATCTCAATAAGTGTTTCATAAGCATCGCTTTTTTCTGTAGCATTCATTCCATCATCATTTGCTTGAATAGAAATTTCTCCCCCATTAATTTGAATATAGGTAGCTTCTATTCCTTCTTCGCAAGATTCTATTGTAATCTTCCCGTCATCGATAATCACATAACTAGTTCCTCTTATTGCATCATCTATCGCTGTTAATGTTAATACTCCGCCTTGAATATAAATCGACCCAAGCAAGGAATCCTCATCATTTTCACTATGCAAAGCATCTTTTTGAGAATCAATCGTAATAGTTCCTTCATAAATTGCAATGGTATCGTTTGCTTCTAAGCCATCATAAAGAGATTTCACAAATAGTACACCCCCTGTTATTTTCAGATCATCTTTTGATGAGATTCCATTTCCCGTCATGGCATCAATCTCTAGCGTTCCAGTCCCATTTATTACCAGATCCGTTTTTGAAAAAATAACAGCATCTAAATTCTGCTTATCTACATCCGTATATTCTCCTGTAACTCCAAGATAGTTTTTTGAGTCAGTTGTCGTAACAAACACTTTATCTGCAGATTTTACATAGATAGCAGGGTCGTTTTCATTGGTAATAGAGATACCATCCAAAACAAGTTGTATTTTAGCTTCCTCTCCTGCCTCAACTATAATTGTTGTATTTTGTACTTCTCCACTGATTACATAAATCCCCTCATCAACAATCACTACCTCGGTGTCATTTTCTAACTCTAATAAAGTGGAATTCTCCTTATCATAAGTTTGCTCCAAATCTCGGTCAGAGAACATCGAATCCATTATTTCTTCTCGTTGGTTTGTGTTTGTTGTTCCAACTTCCGTTGTTTCCTCCATCTCTTCATTTACTTCTATACTTGTTATATAATTGGATTCATCGACGGTTTTACAACTAACCATGAATACCATCACGAATCCCAGTAATATAATTGCTCTCGTTTTTTTTAATTTCATTATTTCTCCTTTCAAAAAAGAATTCTTCCTTTATTTCTATCTCTTCTTAAAAAGATACTACGCTACAAACCTTAAATGAAACTAACAATACAATAACAACAATTATTGATAATCGAACAAACTCAACTGATTGGTTTCTGGAATATCTCCAAGTAAATCTAATGTTTCCATTAATTCAATTGCTGTTTTAGATACTTTTGTTCGTTTTCTAAAATCATCTTTTGATAAATACTCTCCATCTTTTGCAGCTTGCATAACCGCAAGTGCGGCTTTTTCACCTAATCCTTCTATACTACTTAACGAAGGCATAATTTTACCATCTATGATTTGGAAAAGTCTTGCATGTGCTTTAAAAATATCTAGTTTGACAAATTGAAATCCTCTTGCATACATTTCTTGTACAATTCTCATATCTTTTAACATATCTTGCTCTTTTTTAGTAAGCGAATCTGCTTTTAATTTAAAGTTTTCCATAATGGATTCTAAATGGCTTTTCCCTTGACACATTACTTCATAAGAAAAGGCCGATGCTCGAATGCTAAAGTATGCTGTGTAATATGCCAATGGATAATTCACTTTACAATATGCAATTCTCCACGCCATCATTACATAAGCAGCAGCATGTGCTTTCGGAAACATATACTGAATTTTTTGGCAACTCCAAATATACCAATCAGGAACATTCTTTTCTTTCATGGCTTCAATCCATTCACTTTTTAATCCTTTTCCCTTACGAACACTTTCCATAATTGTAAAAGATAACGAACTTTCAACGCCTTTTCCTATTAGATAACTCATAATATCATCTCTAGTACATATTGCTGTTGATATGGTTGCTTTTCCATCTGCAATTAATGTTTGTGCATTCCCTAACCATACATCTGTTCCATGGGATAATCCTGATATACGAACCAAATCAGAAAAAGATTCGGGTTTCGTATCAATCAACATTTGAATTACAAAATCCGTCCCAAATTCTGGAATTCCTAAAGAGCCCAATTTGCATCCATCAATATCTTCTGGTCGGATTCCTAAAGCTTCTGTATTTCGAAATATACTCATAACCTTAGGATCATCTAATGGTATTTGCGTAGGATCAATTCCTGTTAAATCCTGCAGCATTCGGATCATTGTCGGATCATCATGACCTAATATATCTAATTTTAATAAATTATGGTCAATTGAATGATAATCAAAATGTGTAGTAATTGTATCCGTGTTCATATCATTTGCTGGATGTTGAACTGGTGTAAATGAATTGATATCCTCTCCTAATGGCAACACAATAATTCCACCTGGATGTTGTCCAGTCGTTCTTCTAATTCCGGTACACCCTTTTACAATACGATTAATCTCCGCCGTCCTTTTTCGTATCCCCTTTTCCTCAAAATAATTCTTCACATAGCCAAATGCAGTTTTCTCAGCAAGTGTACCAATCGTTCCTGCTCGATACGTTTGTCCTGCTCCAAAAATAACTTCCGTATATTTATGTGCTTTACTTTGGTATTCACCTGAAAAATTCAAATCAATATCTGGTTCTTTGTCTCCCTTGAATCCAAGAAAAGTTTCAAACGGAATGTCAAATCCATCTTTTACAAGTTTTTCTCCACATTTAGGACAGAGCTTGTCTTCCATATCGACTCCTGCTTTTCCAATAAATGCTTTCACTTCCTCTGAATCAAAATCCGAATAATGACAATGTAAACAATAATAATGAGGAGGCAGCGGATTGACTTCTGTG
This sequence comes from Lachnospiraceae bacterium, assembly GCA_041596215.1. Taxonomy (GTDB): domain Bacteria; phylum Bacillota; class Clostridia; order Lachnospirales; family Lachnospiraceae; genus JBFHIZ01. The sequence continues at coordinate 51,558 of JBFHIZ010000012.1, read as the reverse complement.
ATCCCAGCCATTGTTGCAACAAATGAAGATCCAACCGATCCTCTTGAGCCAACTAAATAACCATCTTCTAAAGATTTCCAAACTAGTTTTTGCGCAATAATATACATTACAGCAAATCCATTTGTAATGATAGAATTCAGTTCTTTTTTTAAACGATTTTCAACGATTTCAGGTAACTTTTCTCCATATAATTCGTGCGCTTTCCGATAACAAATATCCGTCAATGTTTTATCGGAATCCGGAATCACAGGTGGACATTTGTCCTTTCTTACAGGTTCAATATATTCAATTTGATCTGCAATGCGATTAGAATTTATAATTACAATTTCTTCTGCCTTTTGACGTCCTAAATATTTGAATTCTTCTAACATTTCATCCGTCGTTCGAAAATATAAAGGAGGTTGTTGATCCGCATCTGGAAAACCTCTTCCAGACATAATTATCCTTCGATATATTTCATCTTCTGGATCCATAAAATGCACATCACAAGTAGCTACAACTGGTTTTTTAAACTTATCTCCCAAAGAAACAATTCGCCGATTTAGTTCTTCTAAATCCTTTTCCGATTGCACCTTAGGATATCGTTCAGAGGAAATCATAAATTGATTGTTACCAATTGGTTGCACCTCTAAATAATCGTAAAAACTCACAATGTTTGCTATTTGTGATTCTAATTTTTCTTCAACAACAGCACGAAACACTTCTCCTGCTTCACATGCTGCCCCAATTATCAATCCTTCACGGTACTTCATAAGTAAACTTTTTGGAATTTTCGGTCGTTTATAAAAATACTCCAAATGTGATGCGGATATTAATCGATACAAGTTGATTCTTCCAATCTCATTTTTAGCCAAAATAATAACATGATACGATGGAAGTTTTGAAACAACCTTCGAATCAATACGAACAGAATCATTTATTTCCTTTAATTCATAAATTTGTTTATCACGTAAAAGAGGGATCATTTTCAAAAATATATCTGCTGTAGCTTTCGCATCATCTACTGCGCGATGATGCGATTCCAAATTAACATGCATAATTTTTGCAAGCGCATCTAAGGTATGTTTCGCATTTCTAGGAAAAAGAAATCTTGCAATTCCCAAAGTATCTACAGAAGTATGTGTAACACTTTTCCCTAATTTTCTTTCATTTTCTTTTATAAAAGAAACATCAAAATTCGCATTGTGTGCAACCAATACCGCGTCTGCACAAAAATCTAAAAATTCTTCTAATACGGTTTCTATTTTAGGAGCATCCATAACCATACTATCTTTTATTCCCGTTAATTGCTCAATCCGAAAAGGAATTGGTATTTCCGGATTAATCAGACTACTAAATTGGTCTATTATCTTTCCTTCTACAATTTTAATGGCACCAATTTCAATTATACGATCTTGGACAGGTGAAAACCCAGTTGTTTCGATATCAAAAACCACAAAATTGGCATTAAAATCTTGACCTTTTACATTTTCCACGATGTTATTTAGATCATCTACAAGATAACCTTCTACACCATATATCATTTTAAATTCATCTTGATTAACATCTTTTAATACATGAAATGCTTCCGTAAAACCTTGGACATTTCCATGGTCGGTAATTGCTAAACTTGACATTCCCCATTTTCTTGCTCTTTTAATTAAAGTGCCAATATCACTCACGGCATCCATATCACTCATTTTTGTATGACAATGCAATTCTACTCTTTTTGTTGGAGAATAATCCATCCGTGTTCCCGTAAAATCCGGAATTCTTTTTGCACCAACAATAGAACCAATTGATAGTTCCCCATCATATTTGTCAATCATTGTCATTCCTTTTAACTTAATAAATGCCTCTTTTTTAAGAATTGAAAAAATACGTTCCTTTTGTTCCGCTTTTGCAAACATTTTAACGGTTATAGAATCAGAAAAATCTGTTATATCAAAAATAATTAATGTTTTTTCATTTCTAAGTTCTCTTTGATTTAAATGGATTACTTGACCTTGAATTGTCACCTCTCCCATTTCCCCTTGAATTTCTGCTATCTCAATAGACTCTTCTTCAAAATCGCGCCCATAAAAAACATTGGGGTTACTTGAAATTTTTGCTTCTCGATATCTTATTTTTGTTTTTTTACTATTTGAATTTTTTTTATTCTCTGTTTTCGGACTTGCTTTTTCCTCTATTAAACCTGCCAGACTATTATCCGCAGTCGCACTCTGACTATCTTCGTTTGTTTTCATTTTTTCTAAATATGCCAACTTTTCTGCAATCATTTGTTCTTCTATCGTTTCAGATTGCTTTTTTAAAACTTCTTTCGCATATACTATTTCAAATTTTGTAAGAACACCACAGCGCTCTACAAATATTTTTTCTAATATTTCAATCAAATACGTTACATAGGACTCTACTGATTTTGTATTTCGAAAAGACAGAATTAACGTATCCTCTTTGCTAATAATCGTTGCATTTTGAAACAAAGCATATAATATAGGTTCTTTCTCTTTTAATTCCATCAAAATAGAATCCCGATAAATATGCATCAATTTTTCGGGATTGTATTGTTTCGATAAAAAATATTTTTCTTGTATCTGAATAGAAATTTCCTGCTTTTTAAAAATTTGTTCTTGAATCGCCTTTCTAACTTCCAAAATTTTATCTCTTAAAATTAAGCGATTGCAATTTATATAAATACGCATCTTTGTTTTTTCGGAATTCATACCAATACGCTCTACATTTACAAGTTTAAAAATACTTTCCGTTTCTTTTTTTAATTTTAATAATGGAAAAACTTCTAAAAACGGTTTTGTCATGCCTTCCCCCTAAGAGATTATTTCATCTTTTTGTATGTCCCAATTCAACAATTCATCCTTTAATGCATCAAGTAATTCGTCTTCTGGAACCCTTTTGATGATTTTTCCTTTTTTCATAAGCAAACCTTCTCCTTTTGCTCCACAAATTCCAATATCTGCTTCTTTTGCTTCACCAGGACCATTTACCACACATCCCATTACTGCCACTTTTATATTTAATGGAATATCTTGCACCATATTTTCCACCTGATTTGCAAGCGAAATCAAATCAATATTAGTTCTTCCACAAGTTGGACAAGAAACCACCTCAATTCCTCCCGTTCGTAATTTCAGTGCACGAAGTATCATTTTTGCCGATTTAATTTCTTCAATCGGATTCCCAGTTAATGAAACACGAATCGTATCTCCAATCCCTTCGTTTAAAATAATTCCAAGACCTACTGCTGATTTAATATTTCCACTAATCAATGTCCCTGCTTCTGTAATCCCCACATGTAAAGGATACTTCATTTTCTGTGCAATTAAATGATGTGCCTTTACAGACATCATAACATCGGATGATTTTATACTAACAACTAAATTATCATAATTCAGCTCTTCCATTATGTGAATCTTACTCATTGCACTTTCCACTAAGCCTTCTGCTGTCACACCATTATATTTATCAAGCATTGACTTCTCTAAAGATCCACTATTCACTCCAATTCGTATGGGAATATTTCTTTCTTTCGCTGACTTAACTACTTCTTTCAAATTATCATATCCCCCAATATTGCCAGGATTAATTCGAATTTTATCGACTCCATTTTGTATTGCCGCAATGGCAAGACGATAATCAAAATGTATGTCTCCTACTAAAGGAATATGAATATTTTTCTGTATTATTTGGATAGATTCTGCAGCTTCCATCGTCGGTACCGTTACACGGATAATCTCACATCCAGCGTCCTCTAATGTAAGGATTTGTTTTATACATTCCTCCGTATTCTCCGTTTTTATCGTAGCCATTGACTGCATTAATATCGGATTTCCTCCACCTATTTTTTTATTACCTATTTGAATTACTTTTGTTTGTTCTCTATGCATTCTCTCTCCTTATCGCTATTTAAAGCTACAAAAATGTAATTTTGCTTTAACAATTCACCAGAAACTTTATTTTTTGCTAAAAAAGAAATATAGATTTCCTTGTTGTATTCCTTTACTCGTTCCATCCTAATAGTAATTCTATTACTATTAATTTTTTTATATTTTCCTTTGTTTATCTGCATCCATATATCATTGTCTTCCAAAGAAGGTAATATAAAGCTTAAAAACTTACCTTTTTCTTGTATATAATGATTCTTATATAAAATATTTCCATATTCATTTTCTATAACAACGGGAAATGAATTCATCTTATAAAATATATATTGACTATACATGCATAGTATAAATATAACCATATATATGGCTAACAATATAATTTTCTTTTTCCCTATTTTTTTTTGATACACCATATTTTCTATACAGGCATGCATCTCTTTACAAATAAAAAAGCAAAGACTACATATATTATATCTCTGCTTTTTTTTAGTTTCAAGTTACAAATCTACCAAAGATTTTACATCGTAAACATTTTCTATATTTGCCACACGTCACTTAAAATAAGGTACATTTCCCTTATAAATCCAACCTATTCTTTTCTAATTAAAAAGTTTTGTAATGTCATTATACAAAACAACCACCATTAAGATAATTAATAAAGCAAATCCTATAACATGTACAATTCCTTCTTTTTCTTGAGAAAGTGGTTTCCCACGAACTAACTCGATAAGCATAAAAATCAATCTACCACCGTCAAGTGCTGGAATGGGGAGCAAATTTAGAACACCTAAATTTACCGATAATAGTAGTGCAAAATTACAAAGTGTTAAAATCACACTTTTTATTCCATATGGAGCAGAGGTTTCAATCACATCATCAATAATTAAAGTGATTCCAACTGGACCTGCTACATCGTCCTTACTTGCATTTCCTGAAATAAGCATTTGTAAGCTTTTAACAGTAGAACTAAGCGCATATTTAACTTCATACCATGCATAAGGAAAAACAGTGAAACCATTAGAAGAAACAAATTCTCCTGCGCCAATAAATCCAATGTAGTATCGACTTGTTTCTTCATCATATTGTGGTTTAATGACGGTATCATATTCCTCTCCATTGCGTGCATAAGTAATACTAATCTCTTCCCCTTTATTTAAATAAGATAAAATACTGATTTCACGATATAGATTAATCTTTTCTCCATCCATCTCTACAATTTCATCTCCCGGTAAAATTCCAGCCTCTTCTGCTGGATAACCCGGTGTTAAATCTTGAATAATTGGGCGGTCTGTCCCTGTAAAACCAACTAGTATGAGTGCTAAAACAAAACCTAATAATACATTAAATATAGGCCCAGCTAAAACGGTTGCTATTCTTCTCCATATATTTGCTCCTTGAAAAGTCCCTTCCAAAATATTTTCTTTTTCATCATCCGTTTCTTTTTCTTCCAAAAGATCCATGCCTTCAAAAACACAAGCACCACCAATTGGGAACAATCGTATTACCCATTCCGTTTCCTTCTTCTTTTTATTAAAAATAATTGGTCCCATTCCAATTGCAAATTCTTTAACGGCAATGCCATTCATACGTGCAATTAAAAAGTGTCCCATTTCATGTGCAATAACTACCACGGAAAAAATCAATATAAATACTAAAATTGATACGATCATTTTTACTCCTTTTTTACCTAGATTTCCTTTTGTTTTCTTATATAATCATAGGTATCTTGTTCTACCTCTAATATTTCCTCTAAATTTGGATTTATTATCATATGATGCTGATGCATACATTTCTCGATTATCTCAGATATCTCCAAAAATTTTATTTTTTTATTTAAAAATAATTCCACACATTTTTCATTTGCCGCATTAAATACCGTCGGCATAGATTCTCCCTCTTCAAACGCTTGATACGCAAGTGCAAGTCCTGGAAAGGTTTGTTGATCTGGTTTTTCAAATGTCATTTCCTTAAGTGCAAAAAAATCCACTCGTTTTCCATCCATTGGTTTTCGATCTGGATAGAACAAAGCGTATTGAATTGGTAATTTCATGTCGGGACATCCAAGTTGTGCCATAATACCACCATCTCTATACTGTACCATGGAATGTATTATGCTTTGTGGATGTACTACCACTTCAATTTGACTAGATGGCACATCGAAAAGCCATCCCGCTTCCATTACCTCAAGGCCTTTATTTACAAGGGTGGCTGAATCTATGGTAATCTTTTTCCCCATGCTCCAATTGGGATGATTTAATGCTTCACTGATTTGTATTGTTTGTAACTCATCCTTTGTTTTTCCACGAAAGGGTCCACCAGATGCTGTTAAAATAATCTTCTCCACCGTTTCTTTCTTTTCTCCATTTAAAGATTGAAAGATTGCACTATGCTCACTATCTACAGGTAGAATGGATACTTTATGTTTTCGTGCTAGAGGCATAATTAGATGTCCCGCAGTTACCAATGTTTCCTTATTTGCAAGTGCGATATCTTTCCCACTTTCAATTGCCGCAATTGTTGGACGTATACCAATCATTCCTACAAGTGCGGTAAGTACGATATCGACGTCTTCATCCGTAACCATTTGAAGCATGCCTTCCATTCCATATAGGATTTTTACTTCCGTATCTTTTAATCGGACCGCTAAATCCGAAGCATCTTTTTCTTCCCATAGCAAGGCATATTTGGGTTGAAATTCTCGAATTTGTTTTTCTAAAAGTTTGCTGTTTTTCCCCGCTGCAAGTGAAACAATTTCTAGTTCCTCATTTTTTCTTGCAATTTCTAATGTCTGTGTACCTATAGATCCAGTTGAACCTAGTATTACTATTTTCTTTTTCATATATTATCCTCTTATAGACTAGTAAAAAACATTGCCAAAAAATAGATCATTGGTGCCACAAAAATCACACTATCAAATCGGTCCATAATTCCTCCATGACCTGGAATACAATGTCCATAGTCCTTTATTTCAAAATTTCTTTTAATTCCTGATGCCACAAGATCTCCTATTTGAGATACCATGGAACCAATTCCACCTATAATTGCAAATATCCATACAACACCTTCTAATTCGATATGTTTGGATACCATAAAATAAGCATATAATCCACCTACTAACGTTGATGCAAAAATACCTCCTAAAGAACCTTCTATCGATTTTTTCGGACTTAATTCGGGCGCCAACTTGTGCTTTCCAATCAACATTCCAACACAATATGCAAAAGTATCTGAAATCCAGGAACTAATAAAAATCAACCATACTATATACATTCCCTGTTCAAGAGACCTTGTTAAATATACAAAAGAAAGCATAACTGGTGCATAAATATATCCAAAATAAGAATTCATTACTTGCTTTGCATGGTATTTAGGAAATTTCATTACATATACAAACATCGTTGCTGTTAATGTAAATACGAACATTGATACGGCAAGTATTTGATTCCCAAGAAAAATCGCAAGATAATATCCGATAATACCCAAAATCCCCATTACTTGTATTGCATTAACTAGTTTCCCACTTAAATTTACTTTTGTTGCTCTTGTAAATTCCCAATACCCTATTGTTGAAATGAAAAGCAAGGTGAGAAGTAAAACTTCTTTTCCTGATGAAACTGTAAATGCTGTCAAAATCACTAATAAAATGCTACTACATAATCGAACCCAAAAATTCATACCCACTCTCCTATTTTTTTCCTTTTACTCCGCCAAAACGTCGATTTCTATTTTCATAATCCTGAATTGCTTTATGAAGTTCCTCAATGGTAAAATCCGGCCAATGTACTTCCGTATAATATAATTCCGTATATGCCAATTGCCATAACAAAAAATTGGATAATCTTTGTTCCCCACTTGTTCGAATCATTAAATCTGGATCTGGAATATATTTTGTATCTAAATGCTCCGAAATCATGTTCTCATCAATTTGTTCTACTGTAATTTCTTTCTTTTCCACTTTTTTTGCAAGCAATTGAACAGTTCGTTTTATTTCATCCCTGCTTCCATAATTAAGTGCAACTACAAACTGTAAGCCCGTGTATTGCTTCGTTTTATTTTCCAGCTTTTCAATATCTATTTGAATATCCTTTGGAAATTTAGTTTTATCTCCAATGACAATTACTCTCATATTATTTTTTTTCGCAGTTCTTACACATGTTTTCAAATAACTTCGGAATATCGAAAGTAATCCTTCCACCTCATCTTTGGGCCGATTCCAATTTTCCGTTGAAAATGCATATACCGTGACATAATTCACTCCTAGATGATATGCTTCTGAAAGTATGGTTTCAATATTTTTTGTTCCTTGCATATGTCCATACTGTCTTGGCATACCTTTTGATTTTGCCCATCTTCCATTTCCATCTAAAATTATTGCAATATGATTTGGCGCAGACATATTTCCTCCTTGTTCTATAAAGAAGGGACGGACTACGTCCGTCCCTTCTTTATAACTAACTAAACTGTAAGAATTTCTTTTGATTTTGCTTCTACTAATGTATCAATTTTTTTCACATATGCATCTGTTAATTTCTGCATTTCATCTTCTAATTCTTTTACTTCATCTTCGGAAACTTCTTCTTTTACTAATTTCTTAAAAGCATCGTTTCCTTCTCGACGAACATTTCGAATAGCGACTTTAGCTTCTTCGCCATCCTTTTTAATTTCTTTTACTAAAGACTTTCTTCGTTCTTCCGTTAATTCAGGGAAAACAAGTCGAATAACCTGTCCATCATTTGTTGGTGTGATTCCTACATCAGATGCTAAGATTGCTTTTTCAATTTCTTTAATTAGATTTTTTTCCCATGGAGAGATTTGAATAATTCTTGCTTCCGGAACCGATATGTTCCCAACTTGTTGTATCGGTGTCTGACTCCCATAATAATCCACTTTAATTTTATCTAACAAATGTGGATTGGCTCTCCCTGCACGTATCATGGCAAAGTCTTCCATCAAAAACTCATAAGTTTTATTCATTTTTTCATCATACTTTTTTAGTTTATCATTCATTACTATTTCCTCCTTAAACTACTATTTTGGTCCCATGAAAATTTTTTCCCATGGCCTCAATAATACTATTTTCTTCATTAAGTCCAAATACCCACATTGGCATTTTATTCTCTTTTGCTAAAATCGATGCAGTCATATCTACTACCTGAAGATTATTGCAAATAATCTCATCAATAGATATTTCATCATACTTCTTTGCCTTACTATTTGTTCTTGGATCAGAATCATATACTCCATCTACTGCCTTGGCAAGTAAAATAACATCAGCTTCCACTTCAATCGCTCTTAATACAACTCCCGTATCTGTGGAAAAATATGGATGACCCGTCCCTCCTGCAAAAAATACAACCATATTCTTTTTAAAATATTTATTTGCTCTATCTTTTGAAAACAGTTTTGTAAACGTCCCACATTCAAATGGTGTCAAAATATTTGTCTGTATTCCAATCGCCCTGAAAATTTCAGAAACATAAATACAGTTCATAATCGTTGCAAGCATTCCGATTTGGTCAGCTTTTGTTCGATCAATATTCTCACTTGTTCTTCCTCTCCAAAAGTTACCTCCACCTATAACCACTCCAATTTCAACTCCAGAGTCGCTCAGTTCTTTCACTTGCATTGCAACTTTTCGAACGGTTGCTTCATCAAATCCAGTCTTTTTTTCTCCCGCTAAAGCCTCACCACTTAGTTTTATTAGAATTCGTTTCATTGTTTTCCACCTTTATTTTTTATTTGTATCAAAAAACTTTGTTGGACTTACATCTGCATAGCATTGAGAGCATAATCCTTCAATTACCGCACCATTATTTATTTGTACGGATTTCGATTTAATATTACCCATTACAATAGCTGAAGTATCTAATACAACCGGACCTCTAACATCAATATCTCCTTTTACTGCACCTGCAATTACCGCACAAGTTGCTGTAATATTGCCAATAATTACCGAATTTGATCCAACTTTAATGGTTCCCGTACTTACGATTTCTCCATTCACTTTTGCTTCATCCGCATACACTTCACCAGCTTCTGCATTTCCATTAACTACGCCAGTAATATTCAATTTACCTTTTACTGAAATATTCCCATCCACTTGTCCCATCAAATCCATAGACCCCATAGATGCAACATCTCCGGTAATTACCATCCCGACTGTAATCACTGCCGTTTCATCTAATATATCTTCGTTACTTTGCATTTTTTGATCTTTTTCTTCTTCTTCTTTTGCATCTTTTAATAATTCTTCTACATTCACTGCTTCTTTGACATCTTCTGGTTTATCCTGGGTATCCATATTTCCTTTTTTTCCCATTTCCTCTTCATTTCCTTCCATCATCTCATCTGTCTCAATTTCATCCACTGCGGTTGATAAATCTTCTTTTAAATCTTGAAAAAATCCCATTTGTGTCCTCCCATTTTAATCATTTTTGATGTATTTGTTCTGTTCCTATTGAAATCGGTAATAATACCGTATTTTCCATACTTTGAATATACTCGATTATTTCAGGTAACGCATCCACCGTTGATTGTTTTCCATATGCATCGTGAAACAATATAATTGCTGTTTCATATTTGGATAAATCAGAGGTTACATTCGAAATAATTTGCTCCTTTGTCAAAGGAATGGCCGAGGCATCTTGGCTTGAAATATTCCAATCATAATACTGAATATCATTTAATTCTAAACATTCCCGATATTTTTCAAACTTCAACTCCATCTTAGTGGTAGAACTTCCACCTGGGAATCGATAACAAAATGAACGAACCCCTGTTATCTCATAAATAAAATTGCTTTCCTTCCAAAAATCTTCCAAAAAATCATCTGTAGATGCATAAATTTCCTCATATTTATGCGAATATGAATGAAGTCCTATGGTATGTCCTTCTTCTACGATTCTTTGGTAATCTTGTTTAAACTGTTCTTCTTCTTTTCCTACTACAAAAAAAGTTGCTTTCACATCATAGGCCGCCAAAACATCTAAAATATCATCCGTATTTGCACTTGGACCATCATCAAATGTAAGATATACCTTTCTTGTCGATGCGGGCAAAATATCTTCCACTTGCTTATCCTGATTTGCTTCATAAATCTGTGTCTCAACATTCTCTAAAATATCGCTACTCGCATGATTCGGTATTGGTTCCTCATTAATTTCTGCAATTGGTGGTTCCAAATTCAAAGATTTTATATTCGTATAAACACTCCATTGCTCTTCTAATTTATCTACACTTTGACTTAAATTTGATACTTTTATCAATAAAAAAACAGAAAGAATACTGGGAAATATTATTCCTATAATCAACATCCATCGAATCCCTTTTTTTATTCGATTTATTCTTGTTCTTCGGCGTTGCGAAATATGATTTTGCTCTTTCTCTTCTTGCATTGCCACTTGCTCCTAACCGTATGACAATAATTATACATACTTACTAGTTATTGTATCATAAAAGATAGAAATGAAAAACATCTATTTTCAAAAAGATCCCCTTTCACACATATTTATGTAAAAAGGGATCTTTTAATAATTCAATCTATATTTTCTATTTTATTCATTAATCATCTCTGCCAATACATATATCAATGGTGAATTCCAATAAATTGTTATTTCATTTGTCGAATAACTTTGCTCGTTATCAATATAGCATTTCGCTGGTGGTGCATCCTGTAATAATTGTTCTGCAGCAGGATCATGTAATCCACTATCTGGTCCTCCGATTAACATTCCAGGCATTGCATAGCCAACAACTGAAGACATTCTATGATGTGGATTTTCTGGCGATACTGTTCCAAATCCACTTACATAGCTAATCGCCATTGGATTTGCCCCAAGCAAGTAATGGAAGTGATCCTTAACCGCTGATACATATTCCTCATTTGGACTAATTTCATTTGCAAAAATCATTTGTCTTGCAAAATTACAAACTGCCATATTACTTCCCCACATATAATCATTGCCAAGAGAAATTCCATAACCGTCCGTTTTTGATAATGCTAAATACTTATCCGCCTCTTCAACAACCGATTTCTTTATTTTATCAATTGTTTCATCCGATAACGCTCCAGCTTCTAATTGTAAACTGGTTATATTTGCATAGGTTCCTACATCAGCCCATCCAAATCCTTGATATGTTTTTTCTGTAAGAAGTTGTTGAATAAATATCGCATATTTTTCTTCCTTTGTAGCTTGTAATAATTCTGCTGCAGCCCAATATCTTTCATCCGCATCCTCTGTATCACCATATTCTCCGGTTACAATATCTGATGGATTTGTAAATCCACCTGTATTTTCGTTTTGCTCTAAGTATGCCCAAGCAAAAACTGCTGCATCCAAACATTGTTTTGAAAAATCCGGATCTAATTCTTTATAAATCCGAGAACTTTTTGCCATAATTGCGGCAAAGGCACCCGTTGCTGTTGTAGAAATTGGAGATAAAACCAATTCTTCTGTTTCATCTTCTGGAAGAACAAATCCAGGAAAGCTTTTACAAGTCACTTTATGATATACTCCGCCCGTCACATCATCTTGCATTTTAAGCATCCAATCCAATTCATATTTTGCTTCGTCTAAAATATCCGGTATTCCGTTTCCACTTTCTGGTATTCCATAAGCATCCCCTGCTTCTCCATTAAAAACATTTGTAAAATCTTCATATGCTAAAAATAAATCTGCAACGGTTATTGCCCCCGGACTAACATATCTGCCGTAATCCCCTGCATCATGCCATCCTCCGCTTACATCTTTTGTATCATTTGTTCCATATATGGTTGCTTCTGTTATATGACATGCTTCATGGGCAAAATCTTCAGCAAATTCTTTTTCTAATTTCATTCCACATCTCTGTAAATAAAGCATTTTTACGACAGATTTCATTAATTCATCATATATACCATCTGCAATTATAAACGGATAAGAAACATTCGCCTCACCAGAAGCAATTGTATATGTGCCAGGTTCTGTTAACGCTGAAAAATCAGCATAATAATTCACTTCATCTGCTGAAGTATTCTCAACCGGTCCTGTCAATTTGCCTTCAAAAACTACGCTTCCGTCTTCATTCATAACTTGGAATGTATCTCCTAAGTTATCACCTCTTAAAATTGCCTTTTTTGTATCATTAGTCAAATAACCAATTTGATTCATGTTAATCTCTGGCATATTTTCTTCCTCCTCATCTACTACTACATTGGTATCGTCTATTAATGCTAAGAAAAAATGATCCATGGTAATTACATGTGCTTCTATTTCTTCTTCATCTTCTGGGGTTCCCAAATTCAAACAAAATCTAGGAGACGGATCACTTGGAAATTCCATTGGAAATTCTAAAGTATAGGTTTCCATTTCTGTGGTAATATCAAATTGTTCCTCTATGTATGCATGATAATCTCCACCATTTATTTGAATCCTTACACTTCCTTTTCTTGGAACTGTTGATTTTATATCAAAAGAAAGCTGATACACTCCTCCTTCTTTCATTTCAAATCCATCATAATACAATTGTACAGAATAATCTACTTTTCCAGTATTGCTAATGGATAAAACACCTTCTTCATTTAATGAAGATACTGCTCCATTTCCATTTTGTTCCATGTAGACTCCCCATCCACCAGTTCCTAATGTAAAATCACCATTCTTAAATAAATTTTCGTATGTTACTTCCTCCATACTTTCTTCCACTTCTGCACCCATATTCATTTCTTCTATCTCATTGTTTTTCTGACAACCAACTAAAATGAGCACACAAGAAACACAACTTAGCAAAACAATTAATTTCCTTTTTACTTTCTTCATAACACCCTCTCATTTCCTTTATCCTATATTTCTTTTCTTACATCTATACTTCTCAAAGATAACACGCAAAAGAATCCAATTATATCATTTTTTTTAGTTTTATATCATTTTTTTTGTATCTTATTTAATTTCATGCTATACTAATTTTTAAGAAAGAAAGGAGTCATTATGGCACGAGAAATTACAGATAGTGATTTAACAAAATCCCTTTTTACCCAACGCGAATATGATAAATTACATCTCTCCTATACGAAAGAATTTTCTTTTTATTCTGCAGTACAAGAAGGTGATATTGATCGTTTAAAAGATTTACTTGTTCCCTTAACCGATTCTGCCCATGGATTTTTATCCAAAAATCCGATTCGTAATCTTCAATATCATTTCTGTATTGGTGTAGCTATGATTACTCGATTTTGTGTCGATGGCGGCATGGAACACGAATTAGCCTACACCTTGAGTGATCTTTACATTCAAAAAGTGGATACTTGTACTTTAATCGAACAAATCAATCACTTACATATACAGATGGTATATGATTATGCAAATCGCATGCAAAAGCTGCATCAAGAAGCAATTTCTTCAAAAACCATTGTTTTATGTCTAGATTATATTCACATGCATTTACATGATTCTATTCGAATCACGACTCTTGCCTCTATGGTGGGTCTTAATGCATCCTATCTATCATCTTTATTTAAAAAAGAAACAGGCCAAAACATTCATGCATATATTATGGAAAAGAAAATTGAAGCGTCTAAGAATTTACTTCAATATTCCGAATATTCTTCCATTGATATCGCTAATTATTTATCATTTAGTTCTCATAGTCATTTTATTTCTGTATTTAAAAAACACATGGGATTAACCCCATGTGCTTATCGTAACAAAAAATTTCGTTCCAATTGGAACCAATCTATTCCGTCTTAATTACAAAACTTACACTTCCCACCTCATCTTCTTGTAGTAAGGTAAAGGTAGCATATTTTTCAGCTGCCTTTTGTAATGCTTTTCCTGTATTAACAAAATTCGTCGCATCTCCTTCAAACATTGCAAGAATTTCATTCGTCCCATTTTTCATTTCTGTTGTTCCATCCACTAATTTCGTGGTTCCATTTGCTAAATCACTTACTCCTTGCTCTAATTTTGTAGAAGCACTCGATAGTTCATATAATGCAGAAGCTAATGAACCCGTACTACTTGCAATTGTCGACATACCAGAACTTAATGCTCCTGCTCCACTTGAAACTTGTGCCGCACCTGAAGATAAACTTGCTACTCCACTTAGCAATCCTGCTGCATCCATCTGACTCTTAATGGATGATAATGCGCTACTTTGCCCAGTTATAAGTGCAATTTGCGTAGCTGATAATCCAGCTTGTGCCCCTGCAATATCGGTACCAATTGCACTTAATACAGATGTTAATCCTGCTTCTATGGTTGCTTTTTGAACGGCTTGCTCTGATGTAATTACCCCTGCTATTTCTGCTGCACAAAGAGCATCATAATCAGTAGCTCCTCCACTAAGATTCAACGCAATCGTACAAATGTAAATTGCATCTTCTATGTTTGTATACATACTATCAATTCCTGTTTTCAAAGAACTCGCACCAGAACTCACTTGTGCTGCACCACTTGCTAACGTCTGTGAACTTGAAGAAGCAGTAGATATACCACTTGATAACTCACTAGCTCCAGTTGCTGCTTCACCCATACTGGTGTCAAATAACACAAGATTATCTTTCAACGTAAATGCTCCATCGCTTAGTTCACTAGCTCCTTTATTTAGCTCTTCCGCTCCCTCATTCATTCGATTTAAATCTGCCTTCTTATCATCTAATGCATCCATTAAATCATCGATTGAATTGATATTTTCCATTTCATCTGCCGAAGTATTGGTTATTTTTTCAAAGGACTCTGCCATGCTATCGAAATCAATAGCTTCCTCTAAATCGCTTTCTCGAAACGTATCATTTGAACAGTATGTCATAATAGTTTGCAAAGAATAGGTATCCACATCTGCTTCGAACACTACGGAATCCGTAAAAACTCCCTCATCTACTTGGAAACTTTCATTTATTCCTGGAAACGCAAACCCAAGTATCATTACATAGTTTCCAGTTTCTATTACTTTTCCATTTTCAATCGACAAATCACTTACCATCTCTGATGGAATCATCATAACACTTGTTACTGCAAAGGGAACACATACATGATACATTTCTCCATCTTCTTCAATGGCAGTCGCGGTTTCATTCGTATATTGAATTGTCATTTTTAGATGTCCTGATTTATTTTCCAATTCTTCTGCCTGTACCTCAACGCCATCTAATTCATATGCTACCTGTAATGTGATTGGTGTTTTCGTATCTGGAGTCATCTCTCCTCGATAATATATATCCGAGCCATTTGCTTGAATCATAAGATCATTTCCCGTTCTCAAAAATAATTCTTCTCCATTTATATTTTCGAGATTTGACAAATTTGTAGCATCTTTTAACACTTCATATTTTTCTGGATTTTTTAACCAGTCGGAAACTTGAATGCTTTTTGTCTCTCCTGTTGCATCCGTTGTAATAAATACCGTTTCCTCTTTGATTGGATAACCCGAATTTTCATCTGTTACCTCAAATTCTACATTTACTTTCTTTTCCTCTATGGTAGAAGCTGGTAAAGTATCCGCTTTTACAAACAAATAATTTAAACCAAATGTACCTATTAACATTGCCAAACATATAATACCTGTAACAATCCTTTTCATCCATAATTTTTTCATCATTTTTCATTCCATCCTTTTCCAACTTTATTTTATGTCCTATTTATGCTTTTTTTCTAGCTTTAGAAAAACCAATACTTGTACGAATAATGATTGGGTCAAAAATAATTAGCATTGAAGGTAACATCAAAAGAACAACAACCATACTAATCAACGCCCCTCTTGCCATTAAAATACAAAGGGAACTAATCATATCTATTTCTGAATACATCCCCACTCCAAAGGTTGCTGCAAAAAAACTGAGAGCACTTACTAATACCGATTCGGTTGATGTAACATGTGCGATCGATACTGCTTCTTTTCTCTGAATTCCCTTACTTCTTTCCTTCTTATATCTTGTTGTCATGAGAATTGCATAATCAACGGTTGCTCCTAACTGTACGGTTCCAATTACTACCGACGCAATAAACGGAAGTTCCGTTCCCGTAAATGCTGGAATTCCCATATTTACAAAAATAGCAAATTCAATTACTGAAATCAAAATTACAGGAATACTAATGGAACGGAAAAGAAGTGCAATGATAAGAAAAACTAATCCAATAGATACTGCACTTACTACTTGAAAATCACGATTTGTAACATCAATTAAATCCTTTGTACAAGGTGCTTCTCCTACAAGCATTCCTCCTTCATCATACTTTTTTACAATTTGATTGATTATTTCAACCTGATTATTTGATTCATCACTTCCCGCTTTATATTTTGATAGTGCAACAATCATTTTATAATTTTCACTTTCAAATATATCTAAAATTGTTTCTGGAATCATATCTTCTGGGATTACTGGCCCTATAATTCCATCCAAACCAATGACCGATACCACGCCTTCCACATTTTCTAATTCAAGCGACATTTCATTTACTTTATTCGTTGGTGTCGTTTTATCTAGTAAAATCATATCTACACAATTCATGTTATATTGCTCTTGCAAAGCAGTACTCGCTTCGATCGATTGCAGTTCTTTTGGAAGTGTACCTGCTAAATCATAATATACGTTCGTATTTTGATGTCCCCATATTGCTGGAATCCATATTAAAACAAATAGGATTGCTAAAATAATATAATGCTTATTTACAAATTTCATTGGTTTTTCAAGACTTGGAAGTAACTTTTTATGTTTTGTTTTTTCAAGTAACTTATCAAACACAAGCAAAAGACTAGGCAACACTGTAATACATGTAATTACCCCCAATAATACTCCTTTTGCCATTACAATTCCCAAATCTAACCCAAGCGTAAAACTCATAAAACATAAAGCAATAAATCCTGCAAGTGTAGTAATTGAACTTCCTGCAACCGAGGTTACGGTATTTGAAATTGCATGGGCCATAGCACGTTCTTTATCTCCTTGAAATCGCACTTGTTGTTCTTGATAACTGTGCCAAAGAAAAATAGAATAATCCATGGTAACTCCCAATTGTAAAACCGCGGCCAAAGCTTTTGTAACATATGAAATTTCACCCATCAACATATTACTTCCAAGATTTAAAACAATTGCAATTCCTATACTAAAAAGAAAAATTATAGGAGCAATAAAAGAATCCATAGTTAAAAACAAAACGGTTAAAGAAAGCAGTACTGCAATAATAATATATATGGGTGCTTCTTTATCGGATAAATCACGAATATCAATAACCGCTGACGTCATTCCACTGATCAAACATTGGTTCTTCGTTAATTCACGAACCTCATCTTCTGCTGCAATTGTTTCTTCAGATGAACTCGTCTGCTCATATATAATCGCCATAATTGTTGTTTCCTCTGAATTGAATTTATTATAAATCTCTTCTGGTAGCATTTCTATCGGAATTTTCAAATCAAAAAAGCTATCATACCAAATGGCATCTACCACATGATCTACTTCTGTAATTTTCTCTCTTAGCTTAGCAATATCTTTATCTTTCATTTCTTTATCTACTAAAACAAAAGAAAACGCACCATTTCCAAATTCATTTACTAAAATTTCCTGCCCCTCCATCGTTTCAATATCTTCTGGTAGATAAGATAAAATATCATAATTTACTCTTGTATTTAAATAACCTAACACTGCCGGTATTAATAAAAGCAAAGCAATTATTATTACTAACTTTCTTTTTTTTACGATCATTTTCCCATATTTCAATCGCATTTCTTTTCCTCCTTTTTTACTAAATGACTATCCGTCATTTTTAATTCTTGCTCATTGTAACACCGAATTGACCATTGGTCAATATGTTTTTTATGTTTTGTTGACTTTAAGTCATTTTTTGTTTATTATCTACTTATAAGGCTCTTTTAAAGCAAAGGAGGAAAACAAATTGAACAAAGTTGATTTAAAAAAACAAAAAAAAATAGACTCCATTATGCAAAGCACCCTAGAATTATTCACTTCTAAGGGAATTAATAATACTTCTATTTCTGATATTGTCAATAAATCTGGTGTCGCGAAAGGTACTTTTTATCTTTATTTTAAAGATAAATATGATATTCGAAATGTATTAGTCGCTCATGAATCTTTCAAAATATTTATTCATGCAAATACAGAATTAGAACATTCTCAAATCACACAATTTGAAGACAAAATTATATTTCTAACTAATGCAGTTTTGGATCAACTCTCCAGTAATAAACGTTTATTAACTCTCATCTCTAAAAACCTTAGTTGGGGAGTTTTTAAGCAAACATTATTTGAACAACAGAAAAAATATGATATCGACTACAAGGAAATCTATCGAAAAATGATACAAGATAGCGCTTATGATTATGATAAACCAGAACTTATGCTATATATGATTTTAGAATTAGTAAATGGCTCATGCTATAGCAGTATTTTATATAATGATCCAGTTTCTCTTAAGGAATTAAAGCCATACTTATTTCGTGCAATAAAAAATATCATTGCCACACATCAAATTGATTAGTGGCAATGATATTTTTTTCATATATTTTTTAATTTCCTAAAAATCCTTTTATAATTATTTCTTCTGCTTCTTTTTCATCAATTCCGATTGTCATAAGTTTCGTTAATTGATCATTTGCAATTCTTCCTATTGCAGCCTCATGTATCAACTCCGCTTCTGCATGCATAGAAGAAATTTTGGGGACAGATTCCACATTCGCCTGATCTGCAATAATTGAATCGCATTGAATATGGCCTTTGCTTCGAGCCTCTCCAGTTAATGTCATATAAAATCTTTGCTTTGATTTTCCTTGTGCAACCGATCTTGATATCACCTGACAAGAAGAATCTTCTCCCGCCAATCGAACATCAATATATGAGTCCGCCGTTTGTCCACCATTCGTTAATAAGCGTTCTGTAATAATCAATTTTGCTCTATCGTGAAGTATAACGTCCGTTTTACGTATGGTATGATCTACACCCTTAATTTGAACCATTTCTAATTCTACCGTTGCATCCTCAAAAATTTCAAAACTCGCAGTGGGATTTAACTCACGATGTCCCAATCCATCTCCTTCTCCATAATGCTTTTCTATGTATTTCATTTTTGCGCCTTTTTTTACAAAAAATTCATGTACTCCATCATGTTTTGATGTCGTTTCTCCCTCATTATGAATTCCGCAACCCGCAACAATTGTTACCTCTGCATCTTCCCCAATAACAAATGTATTATAAACCGTATCATCAAGACCTGCATCGGAAAGAATCACTGGCACATAAGCACTCTCATTCTTCGTTCCTGGTTTAACAATAACATCAATTCCAGGATGGTCCACTTTATTAGTAATACATATATTTTTGGTCGTATTTCGTCCCACACCTTTCCCATTCTTTCGAATATTATAGGCACCCGCTGGAATGTCATTCATATCCGCTATTTTATTCAATAAATCTTTATCTAACTTATCAAGCATCTTCTCCACCCTTACAACACTTTGCCTTTCCATCACACTTTCTCGTATTAACAAATGTTTCCAAAAATTTATTCTTCGTTGTGCGCTCTTTAATTTCACCTTTTTCAATGACTATGATTTCATCGGCAAGTGCCATAATACGTTCTTGATGTGAAATAATAATAATACATGTATCTGAATTACGTTGTAATTCTTCAAAAGTTTCCGTTAGTCTTTGAAAACTCCACAAATCAATTCCCGCTTCTGGTTCATCAAAAATAGCAACTTTTAAATCCCGAATAAAGATTGTTGCAATTTCAATTCGTTTCATTTCCCCACCAGAAAAAGTACTATCTAATGTTCGTTCAAGATAATCTTCTGGACACAACCCGACACTTTTTAATGTTTTTCTAACACTTTTTTTTCCATCTCCACGAGACAATCGCAACATCTCTTTTACCTTAAGTCCTTTAAACTTTGCTGGTGTTTGAAATGCATACCCAATTCCTTTTTTGCTTCGATTTACAATATTTTCTTCTGTTATATCTTCACCATCAAGAATAATTTTCCCACTTTTTCCTTTAACAATACCCATCATATATTTTGCTAACGTAGACTTTCCTCCACCATTGGGTCCTGTTATTACATATATTTTTTTTGGCTCAAAGGAAATCGAAATATCCTTTAATACCTCATTTTCTAAATTCTCGTCTAAAAACGATACATCTGCATGTTCTAAAGAAAGGATTGACATATCTTACCTCCAGTTTATTTATTTAACCTTATTCATATTATCACAGGAAACGCTCCACGTATAGCAATTATCTGTTTTTTTATCTATTTTTCTTTTATTGATAGCAAATCCAAAAATTCATTTTCTTTTAATGGTTTCGAAAAAATATATCCTTGAATATAATCCGCTTTTAAACTCTCGGCAATTTCTTTTTGTTCTTTTGTTTCAACTCCTGTGATTAACACTTCATACCCAAGTTTTTTAAACATAGTAACCATGCTTTCAAGTACATATCTTGCTTCCTTCGTTTTCTTTGCTTCCCATAAAAGAGATTTATCTATTTTTATAATGTCAAAATCAAGTTTGAGTATATCGGTCACATTAGATATTCCAACACCATAATTATCAATGGAAAAACTGCATCCCTTCTCTTTTAGAATCTGCATATTTTTCACAAGATATTCTTGCAATGCAAAACACACAGATTCTTTGATTTCAAAATTAATTTTATTGGGGCTTACCTTATTTCTTTTTAACACCTCAAGCAACTGATCAGCGGATTCTCCTTGCATAATTTCAATCGTAGATAAATTTACTTCCATCGTACTTATTTCATATTTTTTTTCTTCAATCAAATGAATAAATTGACACACTTTATCAAAAATCAATTGATCTAGCTCAAATATTAATCCATATTCTTCAGCAATCTTAATAAATTCATCCGGTTTAATTTCACCTAGCATTTCATCATATATACGAACCAATGCTTCTGCACCAATTATTTTCTTTTTTTTCATATCAAAAATCGGTAAATAATACACCGCAAAGCCTTTTGTTGCAATATTTTCTTTTATAATCTGCGCGATACGTTCCTTTCGATGTTTTTTTCCCAAAAATTCAGATGCCAAGTAATGAAGCTCTCCCTTGTCATTTGGTAATTCTTTATTTTGTGAATAAAAAACGGCATCTAAAATATCTTTTGCAGTATTTACAACTCTTGGAACTAAAATAGCAGAACCTCTTGGTTGTAATGAAATTTTCACATTATTCATCTCATATATTTTATTAAAATCATTCCATACCTCTTTATATTTTTTTTCAATATGATTTAAATTATTTGTAGTGATATATACAAAATTCGAATCCATAATATGAAAAAAACTATCATATCTAAATCGTTTTACAAAATAATCCGAAATAAGCTTTGTTAATTCCATTCCTCTTTCCACACCAAACACCTGATTAATATATTCATATCCATCCACATAAAAAGAAAGAATAGCAAACTTCTGCGATTTGCTTATTTTTTGTTCACATACTTTGATAAATGCTTCCTGGTTATAACATCCTAATTCAAAATCAACATAATATTCTGGATTCTGTAAAGAAACATATAGCAAAAACATATAAATTGCAGTAACAAATGTCAGTATATTAATCTCCGTATAAATTTGTTCAAATAAAATTGCGCCAATATTAACAACATAGAATAAAATCACCGTAAACTTTTGGATTCGATTTAATTTTTTTCGATAGCGATATGTTTTTATACCTGCAATAAGTAAAAGTGTAAAGGAAATCATATATAACATATAAAACAATGGTCCATGCACATATCTATTCTCTTCGTCAAAATAAAAAACAAATTTTGTCCACTTCGTAAGTGCAATAATTAAAAAATCAATTTCAAGTGCAAAAAGAAATACATATTTCTCGTATTTTCTAATCTTTTCTCTTAGTGTGATTTCAACAACATATCGATAGTAAAGAATTGAGCAAAGATTGATACTATATAGATAGATCCCAATGATAATATAATTAAAAAACAAGGGAGTTTTTACTGAGTCGACAATGATTTTACAAGTAATAATTTCAGAAATACTTGCAATAAAAACACATGCAAGCAACATTTGAAAAATTTTTGCAGAGGCATTATTAAATCGTGGTCGAATCAAATAAACAGATAATAAAATCAGAATAATTACTACTGCTGCATAATCAAAATATAAATTAAATTCCATCTACTTGCTCCCTCTTTACTTTTTTTATGAGATATTTTTTAAAATCATCCTTTGAAAGAGGTCTCGAATAATAATATCCTTGTATTTTATCAACCTCAAGTTTCTGAAGTAGCTTAATTTGTTCCTCTGTTTCTACTCCTTCAGCCACTATTTCTCGTCCAATTTTTTTTAATAAAATCACCGTGTTTTCTAAAACAATTTTAGCATTATCGTATTTCATTGCTTCCCATAAAATAGATTTATCTATTTTTACAAGTTTATATGGATATTTTATTAAATTACTCATATTCGAAAATCCAGTTCCATAATCATCCATACTAATACGGATACCTTTATCAATGATTTGTTTTATATTCTTTGAAAACGCGGATTCCGTATTCATATACGCAGTTTCTGTGATTTCAAATATAATTTGGTCCTTAGAAATTCCATAATTATTCATAATACAAAAGATTTGCTCTGAAAAATCCATTTGCATTAGCTCCACTACCGACAGATTGATTTCAATATAATCCAAAGCAAATTTCGAAAGTTTTTCTGTTGATAAAAATTTACATACTTTTTCTAAAACAATTCGATCAATATCGATAATACAACCATTTTCTTCTGCTACTAAAATAAATTCTTCTGGAGAAATAAATCCTAATTTCTCATCAAATAAACGAACCAATGCTTCAGCTGACTTCATTTCTCCTGTTTTTGTTTCAATAATAGGTTGAAAATATACATCAAATGCATTCGTTTTAATTGCTCGCTTAACTGCTTGTAGAATTTCATTTTTTCTTTTTTTCTCAATCAATAAATCCTCATCTACCACAAGAATATCATTTACACTCATTCCTTTTTTTTCTTCAAAAAAATAAGTCGAAATATCCATTATGTCCTCAAGCGAAGATACGACTTGTGGATATTTAATAATGCAAATCTGTGGAATAAGAGAAACCTTTACTTTAATTTCATGTTCTTTTTTTTCAAAATATATGGAAATGCTTCTTGCTGCTTCTATTGCTTCTTCTTGGTTTTTATATAGAATTGCAAATTTACCATAGGACAAATGAAAAATATTTCTTTTTCCATAATTCTTCCTTAAGTAATCAGCCACATGGTTAAGAATTTCATTTTCTGCTTCTACACCAATCATACGATTAATATAAGAAAAGCACTCAAATTCCAGAAAAAGAATTGCTCCTTCATCTTTTGCTTGCAATTTATCTAATAGAATACGATAAAAAGCTTTTTTATTTAAGCATTCTGATTTTTTATCCAAGTAATTTTCCGGATTTTGTAACGTTAAATATATGACTAAAACAAATAAACTAGCAATAAAATTTATAAGCAATACTTCTGGACTGAATAATTGAAATACTACTGCTATAATTGCTACTGCTACAAAAAAATAAACTGCGTACTTTTTTAGAAATCCAAGTTGCTTTCGATTAATAAAGCAAATAAGAAAGGATGCAATTAGTAAAATGATTGCAATTGCAACATGAACTTCATGTAATGGTCCATGCTTATAGATACCATCTTCAAAATAAAATGACCAATGGGTAAAAGGTGTTGATATGATTAATATCAAATGAATTAGAACTGCACCATAAGATAATGTCCGATTAAGATTATTTGCTTTTCCCTTTTTAACCCACTCAACTACATATACATAGCCTACTATGGGTAAGGAATTAAATGAAATATAATATATATCAGTCAATACATAATTTAGCCATATGGGAATCAAATCCACATTTGAATTATAATATACCGAAATAATATCAAAAATAGTAGCAACAAAAATAGCCGTCGCTAAAATCACAAACAGCCTTCCCGCTCTATTTTCAAAACGTTCTCTCATAAAATATACAGTTAAAACAATTGCAATAATGACGAGTGCCATTATATTATAATCAATTCTCCAGTTCACAAATCCCTCCAAAAATATTCTCATTCAATAAGAATATTTGGTTTCTAGCCTTTCTAATCATATCACATTTCTTTGAAAAAAACATGGCTTCTATCATAGACAAATATGTTATTCATTTAAATTTATATGCTTCATATATTTTTCATAAAAATTCTTTTTTTCAGCTAAATGAATATTTTTTGTGTTTTTGCAAAGACGTTTTATTTTTTCTTCTTCCTTTTCTCTATCCTCTATCTTATTTAAAAAACGGATTCCTCCCAACAAAGAACTATTTCCAATCATTTCATAAATTACCGTTTGACTCTTTGGAAATAATCCAATTTTTTTTGCTTTCTCCACGTGTAACTGATAGCCAAAACCACCTGCAACATAGATTTTTTCAATCTCATTGATTGTAATTCCATACTCCTCCAACATGATTTCTACACCAGCGGCTACGGCTGCTTTTGCAAGCTGTATTTCCCTAATATCTTTCTGCGTAATTCGAATATCCGTGTTATTTTTATCCTTTGCCAAAAAAAATCCCTTTTCAAAATAAGGGTCTTTTAATAACCCTGTTTCATCTACTATTTGATTTTCAAATAACTCGGCAACCCCTTCAACGATTCCTGTTCCACAGATTCCTACTGGAGTTTTGTTTTGAATTGTTTCAATCTTTGTTATGCCATCTATATCCACTTTGCAAATTGCGCCTTCGATACTTGCTATGCCACAGGAAAGATTCCCACCTTCAAACGCAGGTCCTGCTGCAACGGATGTCGCATAACATAAGTGATCCTTTCCAATTACTAATTCCCCATTGGTCCCAAGATCAATAAATATATTTGGTTTATCTTTTGATATAAAATCCTTATAATAAAGACCAGAAACAATATCACCCCCAACAAATGCCGATATTGCTGGAAAAACCATAACAGAACAAGTAATTTTTCGACTCCATTCTTCTTCTTGAAAAATAGGTTGAAATAATTCCTCTCCCGTCAAAAAAAGCATATCTTTCTTTTTTACTGTATATGGATATTCTCCCAATCCTTCGCAATCATATCCCATCAAGTTATAAATCATTGTCGTATTACCCGCAATGACTAGTTGTTGCATATCTTCGATAAAGGAAGCAGAAAGCCTCTTGATTCCTCTTAATAGGTCCTTCAAAATCACACTCTGTAATTCTTTTTTCTTGCCATGATTTGATGCAAAGATTCGGTTTATTACATCCGTTCCATATGTTCTTTGATGATTCACTCCAGTATAATGGTTGATCACTTTTCCGCTCTCCAAAGATACAAGTGCCATGGCTAATGTCGTTGTCCCAATATCAATTGCAATCCCAAATGCATTTTCTGATTTCCTTTTCTTTTCTATTTTCACATTACTACTCAAAATTTGCATTGTCTCTTCTTGTTGGTCTATGGAAATCATACAATCACTATTTGGATATGCTTGACAAGCTAATCGATATCCTTGAGTCAATTCCTTTTCGGTTAACATTTTTTTATCTGCTTTTGTAATTTCCAATTCGCCTTCTACACACTGAACACTACACTTACCACAGGTTCCTCTACCCGCACATTCTGCCGAAATATAAATACCTTTACGCTTTAAAAATGCAAGCAACGTTTCCTCACCACAATATTTTCCTTCATATAATTTATCCTTATTACGTATTTTTATTGTTACCTCGTTTGTATTTCTTGTATTACAATCCACTCTATCACACTTTCTGCAATCATGATTGAGACGAAATATCCCTTCACCTTCCATCACTTCAAAAACAATACATAATGTCTTTATCGGGTCAAACATAAAACTATCATTTATTTCCAAATCCAAATAAGTCTTCGCTTTACATGCATAATATGCTGTTTTTTGTATTTCTATCGAAATATCGGTTGGTGCTTCCAATCTATTTATTATATGAACTTTTCTCTTATAGCATACCTTTTTTATTTCTGTTTTTAATACCTCATCCATTTGATATAAATAGTCATCTGCCATTGCATCCGCAAGCAATCCCTTTACATAATTTCCATTATCAAACAGGTTTTCAATATACGTAGTTATTGATTTTCCAAGCGTAAATATTACAAATAGTACCTCGGCATCTTTATTTTCTTCACGATATGCCCCTGGCATTCCCCCAAAAGTAATTACTGCTTTTGCCTGTATCCTAGTTAATACGTCTTCTTCTATTTCTTGATATATTTGAAAAAACATATCCTTCGAATTCGTCATATTTTTACCAAATAATCGACGAAAAATATTCTGTTGATTACATTTGATATGAAACTTATCGAAATACAATGTGCCGCTCCTTTTTTTCCATTACAAAATCTGATATGCTTTATATTTTTCATACGTACTATTCTTTAATTCGATTTCAATTATCGTTCCATTTTCATCATAAGATGTTGCAAGTAACCTTCCATTCATACGCAGTTTACCAAGAATCTCTCCTTGTGAAAAAGGAATGTGCATTTTAACAGTCCTGCTGTCTTTATATATTTTGTTTTCAATTTCTTTTTTAAGTAATTCAATTCCCGTTCCGTCTTTTGCGGATACATACTGATATGGAATCTTCCTACTATGTATAAATTCTCCTTCTACTAGGTCCATCTTATTATATGCAATAATCATTTCTTTATTTCCAGCTTCCAGTTGTTCCAATACCTCTTTCGTTACTTCCATCTGTAATGCATGATTTTTATTAGACGCATCTACAACTTGAATTAACAAATCTGCCTCTTTCACTTCTTCTAAGGTTGCTTTAAATGCATCAATCAAACTATGTGGAAGTTTCGATACAAACCCAACCGTATCAATTAAAAGAAATGGTTTCCCCTCTGTCCAAGTAATTTTTCTTGCATAAGTATCTAAGGTAGCAAACAACATGTCTTTAACAAAAACTTTGCGATTATCCGCTTCTTCCATAGTATCTATCATTTCATTTAACAATGTCGATTTTCCTGCATTTGTGTAGCCAACTAAAGCTACAATTGGAATTCCATTTTTTTGTCTTCTTCCTCTTTGTGTTTCTCGTACGGCAGTTGCTTCTTTTATTTTTCGATTGATCTCTGTCATTCTTGTTCGTATATGACGCCGATCAATCTCTAATTTTTGTTCTCCCGGACCTCTCGTTCCAATTCCTCCACCCATTCTAGATAATCCGCTGCTCATCCCACTAAGTCTTGGCAAACGATACTGTAATTGTGCCAATTCCACTTGTAGTTTTGCAATGTTTGATTGCGCTCTTTTAGCAAAAATATCTAATATCAAGACGGTTCTGTCAATTACACGACATTCTAATATTTCTTCTAGATTTCTTAATTGTACTCCTGTAAGTTCATCATTAAAAACAACAAGAGATACTTTTTTTTCTTTCGTTTGTTCTTGAAGTTCAAATGCTTTCCCTTTTCCAATATAAGTTCTTTGATTGATCTGCTTTACTTTTTGAATGATTCTTTCCACAACCATAGCATTGGCTGCTTTTACCAATTCTTCCAATTCATCCATAGATTCATCAATTGAAACATTCGTTACATCTTGGTCAATCGACACACCTACGATAATAACAGAACAAGCTTCCTCTTCCTTTTTATTCTCCAAAAATTCTGCCACGTTATAACCTCCAAATTTCTTGTTAGGAAAGCCCACAGGTGTTTTTCCTGAGGGCTTTCTAATTGTAAATTCACTTTATTCTACTGTAAAAATACGAATTTCTTTCATTAGTACATCCGTACTCTCTTTTAATTCATCTGTAATTTGTTGTAATTTTTCGGTCAATTCTTTTTGACTAGTTGCATTCATTCCAACATTTTCAGAAACCGCAGCCGTTTCTTCTAACACACTGGAAATGTTTTCAATCCCTGATAAGGTGGCTTTTCTTTCCGTCTGCATTTTATCAATTTCTATGGATACATCTTTTAGCTTTTCTAATAGCAATAAAATAGCTGCATTCATTTCTTTAAAATTTTCTCCTGTTTCAGAAACGTTTACCTGTTGTTCTTCTATGCTATGAACTGCTTTTTCTGTAGAATTTTTTGCTTCATCCGTCATTTCTAAAATTGTTTTTACTACCTCTGCAATTTTTCTAGAAGCTTCTAATGAATTTTCAGATAATTTCTGAATCTCATTTGCTACAACTGCAAATCCTCTACCCGCATCCCCTGCTCTTGCTGCTTCAATCGAAGCATTTAAAGAGAGAAGATTTGTTTGATCTGCAATTTCTTCAATTTGGGAAACAAAAGATTCGATTTGAATGGAGCGCTCTGCAAGTGTCGCCACTTTCTCTCCAACTTCCTCGGATAATTTTCCTGTTTCCTGTGATTTATTAACTAATTGTTCCATATTTTCTGAACCTGTTTTAATACGATTTATGGTATCATCTGCAATTCTAGTCACTTCATCAACACTTGAAGAAGTCGTCAAAATCCGTTGCGATAATTCATCCATCTTTGTCAAACAATCGGCTGCATCATTTGCCTGCTGATTCGTCCCTTGATTAATTTCATCAATTGACAAATTAATATCCGTAGCTGATTTTGAAATATTTTTTGTTGCTTGCTCAACTTCTTCTACTCTTTCCGAAACTTGCATTGCAACAGTTTTCACTTTCCCTATTAATTGTTTTACTCCTGAAATCGTTTCAGTCATGTCACGATTCACTTTGCCGAAAGCTGTTTTTCCTTCACCTTCTACTTGTACTGTTAGATCTCCTTCTGCAATTTTTCCTAATACTTTTTGCAAACGATTTAATTTTTTTTCAAGATCCAGTGCAATGACCATTCCAATAACACTTACAATTATAATGGCTATTACCACGATTGCCATTACAAACCTTCGAATTTCATTTGCACGTTCCATAATTACTGACTCTGGGACAAGTTCTGCTACCATAGATCCAGTCACATTTCCCACATGATACATAAACAAATACGTTTGTCCTTGAAATTCCACCATGGAACTTCCCTCACTACTATTCGATGCCACAGCTTCTTGATAAAACAGTTCAGTGACAAATCCATCAATGCTTGCATCTCCTGTATTTAACTCTCTTCCATCCTTTGTAATAAAAGAAATACTTGCCCCCTCTGGAAGCGCTATTGTTTCTATTATTTCTTGAATTAAACTACTTTTTAAATCAACTACCAAAAGACCTTTTTTATTTCTATGATACATGTAACAGCTTAAAATATATTCCGAGTTGTCTTGTTCCCATATTTCATCAATTTTTGTATGTGTTCCAGTCCAACCAAACCTGTCTTCTTCCGAAAATACCACCTGATCAATGTCTTCTTTGATTCTAGAAAAGATATCCAAGTCCGTTGCCGCATCACCTGTTGAACCTCTTGTAGAAAGCGTTTTCACCTCATTATTTGGAATGATATAAATATTTGCAATGGATGCGTCCGCCATTTTCATGATAATATTATCTCGTATTTCATTTAC
The DNA here is from genome assembly GCA_041596215.1 of Lachnospiraceae bacterium. Lineage (GTDB taxonomy): Bacteria > Bacillota > Clostridia > Lachnospirales > Lachnospiraceae > JBFHIZ01. The sequence continues at coordinate 21,159 of JBFHIZ010000012.1, read as the reverse complement.
CATTTGAACGGACTCATAATCACCCGCATTATATATTCCACTACAGTAATAATAAATGTCTTCATTTAAGTACAAATCCAAAACAATTTGTTCAATATGCGACAATTCATTATCAAGTAATTCTGATGATATTTGTAATGATTGTACAGCCCCTTGTTTATAATTATCTATCAGTCCATCTTTGGCCGTAGTATAAACTCTAGAACCTAAAATAACAATCAATATAATAGGAATCATAAATCCTACCAGCACCTGAACTCGTAAACTAACTCGATAAATAATTTTACGCGCTATTTTTTTTGTTTCTTTCTTTGCATTTTCCTTCCTTACTTCTCGTTTCTTTTTTTCGACTTTTTCACTCTTTTTACTTACGTTTCGTTCTTTTTGCTTTTTTTCTTTCTTTTTTTCTTTCTTGTTTTCTACTTCTCTCACCTTTGATTTTTTTTGAAATACCATAATAATAAGACCTCCCGTTCTCATTTTACCCAAAATTATTATAGCATACTTTTTATTTTTTTCTTATAGTTTTTCTCTTTTTTACATTAAAATCATGGAATTACTTTTATCTTTTTATTATAAATATAAATAAACATAAAAAAAGAAGAAATCGTTGTTAAAAATTCTGCAATTACAAATCCCCACCATACCAATTGTGAAGCAAACTGAGAAAACAAAAGAAGCAAAGGTACGATAAATATAAATACTTTTAACAAACTAATCATTAATGATTGATTGGGAGCATGCATTGCTTGTAAAAATCCTTGGGTTACAACATTCCAACCAAAAAAGAGAAAAAAGAAAACGTTACTTACAATTCCACCCCTACGGCTACTGCAATTCCAAGTAACTGTATCGGAAAAGCAATCGAAATCGGATTAATACCTGCATCACCAATCCCCTCTATTTGTGCTACATACATACTATCCACAATATTATATAATGCTTGCACAAGCATACTAATCATTAAAGGTCCACTGATATTTAGCACCAATTTATTAATTGGCATACTTCCTAATTTATTTTCTTTTATGAACTCACCACATTTTCCTTAGTTTACATATAAAAAACTGCCCTATATGATTCATATACGGCAGTTTTTATATCTTTCATTTTTTACTTATTTAATAATAACATCATCCCATGTATCATCTGGAATTAAAGTAATGTATGTTTTCCCAGTATTTAAGACAATTTCTTCTCCGGTAATTGCATCGAAAAATCTTGTTGCCTGTGTATTACCCCTTTTTTCCCAAGTAATTGGATTTGCTTTTCCATTTGTAATGTAGTATCCTGCCAATCCTTCATCAATTGCATTATATACCATATATCCATTTTCATCCAATTCAGTAAATGAACAACATTGAATAATAACATTTTTAAATGCTGTAGGAACTCCATCATTTAATTCATCAATATGTAATTCTCCATATTCCCCATATTGATATAATTGTGTTTCTTCATCATATACTAAATATGACCCATTGTGTTCAAACGGAAGATCAATTTCATTTGCAGAAAAGGCATCTGCATCCTCTTCTAGAGTAATTTGATTGACTTCATCCACAAATTGGAAATGTGGGCCTTCATAGTATTCGTTATATTCTTCTGAAATTCCTGTACTTGCAATTCCACTTTCTAAATCTTCAGCTGTTACATATTCCGTAAATTCTTTAGGTTTTCCATTATCAATTCGCGTAAAGATTCCATTTAAATGATCCGTATAATCTTTCTCATAGTATGGTTCTACATAAAAAGGCCCGCCATCATGACATAATATGGCATTGTACTCCCACATCAAATAAAAATTCGTTGTTCTTGAACTTCTTACACTTCCTAACTGTTCAATATCTTTCCAGTCTTTTTGAATAACCATTAATCTTGTAATACGATCATTTTCTAAACTATTCATTAATTCATATACAATATCTGCATCTGCCACTCCAAAATGTGGTAGTGCGGTAATTTCATTATCTACCATTACTGCTATCGGACGTTGATCTTTTAATTCTTCACTAATTGGTTCATTTGTTAATTCACTTCGATACATGCCTTCTGGAACAACCGCTTCTTCTACTTCATCACTTTCTACTTCATCTGTAATTTCAACAATTTCGATTGTAGTTTCCTCGTTATTGTTTTCTTCATTTCCACAAGCAACCATTGCGATTGCTAATGTAAACACTAATGCTAACATTATTATTTTTTTCTTCATATTCAATATCCACCTTTTTGATTTATAATTCCTTTATTATTGTACGAATTAATCCACAAACTTACAAGTAAAATGATTCATCTTTTCACTTTTTTGTAAAAATTGTATGATTTTATAGGAATTCACCAATGAAATTTGCATTTTTTCTGTGGATTTTAAGGAAATATATCCCTATTTTCATTCCTATTTAACTAGAAACTTTAAAAAGTGCAATTTGTTTTGTTAATGAGGTCGATACTTTGTGTAGTTCACTTACCCCATTTTCCACTTGATTTGAATTATTTACTACTTCATTTGCATGAGATATTAAATTTTCACTTGTTGTTAATATTTCCTCTGCCGAAGCAGATTGTTCTTGAATAATGGCTGCAACGGATACCGCCACTTGGTCAACCACATGCATTTCTTTTACCATATTTGTAAATAATTGATTTATGTCATTTGTTGAAATATAAATATGATCAAATCTCTCACTTGCATTTTGAATCATACCAAGACTGTCCTTCATAATTTCAACACTTTCTTTTGTCTGATCCACCGTATTATTCACTAGCCTGGTAATTCGTTCTGTTCGTTCTGCAATTTCCTTTACCGAATTCTGACTATTCTGAGCTAATCGTTTGATTTCATCTGCAACAATAGAAAATCCTCGTCCTGCTTCTCCTGCTCTTGCAGCTTCAATTGCAGCATTTAATGCAAGTAAATTGGTTTGGGTTGCAATCTCATTAATTATATCTACCATATGTTGAATTTCCTCTGTTGAACCACCTACTTCATATGATGTTTTCTCTAATGTCTCCATTTTTTCACGAATCATTTTCATGACCATATTTACTTTTTCCATATGTTCTCTTCCAGCTTTTGATTCATTAACGGTTTCTATCATTTTCTGATTTGCTTCTTTTCCTTGTTCATCAACTTCACTTACGCTATTCGCAAGACTTGTTGTGTTTTCAGCAATATTTGAAATTGACTTGGAAAGTTCTTGAACGGTTTGATTCATTTGTTCCATTGAATGCACTTGTAAACTTGCCGAATCAATCAGCTCCTCGCTCACACTTTTATTAACATTTGCTTGGCTGTCAAGTAATCTACTATCCAATTTCAGTTCATGAATAACACCTCTCATCTTGCCAATAAACAGATTCATATTTTCTGCCATTTTTGCAATTTCATTCTTTCCTATCACTTGTATTTCAGGTGTAAAATCCCCACTTGTAATTTTTGTAATTACTTCATTTAATTCTTCCATCGGCTTTACTATTTTATTGATTCGTTTTGTGATTAATATCCCAATAAAAAGAGCTCCTAAAATTGCTATTGTCGCTGATACATACAGCAATATCGTTATTTGACTCAATACATTTTTTTCTAAAATACATGACACAAACGTCCAAGATGTATTTTCTACTGCATTTATGCAAACATAATAGATATGATTGTTTACGGAAATATCAAATCTTCCTGCTTCTTCCTTCTTTATTTTTTCATTTATTTTTTGTAATAGTATTTCTTGGTCCTTTTCACTATCGAATGTACTTTCCACGGTATCTTGTTTCGCTATCATTTCTCCCGAATGATTCTCAATAATGAATACCGTTCCGTCATTCATATAGGTGATTTTGTTCACCACTTCACTTATTGCATCAAGGGATACATCCGCAGCCATAACACCTTCTGTTTGATTTTTCAAACTAATCCATGCACTTGCCGTAACAATCCATGTTTGTGTTTTCTCATCAAAATATGTTTTTCCATATTTAAATTCTTCATTTTCCAATCCATCTTGATACCATGCTTGGTCTTCCACAATATAAGATTCCTTTCCTTCCCAATCCGTTGCTGAATAGAGTTTTCCTTTGGTTGTCCCTATATAGAGTCCTCCTGACATACTTTCATCATAATCTAATGTAGACTCCAAATAATTATTTATTGTGCCATCAAGCATATTTACTTCTTCCATTGTTCCTTTAATAATATTCATTTCCACTAATAATTTATCAGCCCAGGATTGTATTTCCATTTGGTTTTTTCTTGATTCCGATTCCATATAACTTTGTGCGTAATTGATAATAATTGTTCTTGCACTAAATAAAACAATCCCAATCACTACGATTAATAAGATCCAAACAAAAGGTAAAATAACCTCTAACAATTCTTTTCGCATGCTACTTTTTTTTCTTGTACCCTTACGCTTTACCATTCCAATCATTCTTCTCCTTTTGTTTTTCGTAAAAAATACTTACTTATACTTTTATATTTTTGAATGAATTCTGCTTAAGTATTCCATATATAAAAAAACACGTCAATTCCTTTTCCATCTATTTTACATACATTTTCCAAACCTTTTACAAAAAAAAATACTCACACAAAGATGTGCGAGTATCCATTTCTTTACAATTTTTTTCCTTATAAAAGGAAAATGTGGGAGTTAATTTTTTAATACCGTTTTAAGAAGAGGATAAATAGAAGAAAAATACTTGTATTTTTTTTCATATTTTTCGACTATTTTTTGGGTAGGCATTATTATTTCTTTCACGGAAACGAGGTGACTTACTGCTTCCCCCACATTTTTATATACACCACATCCCACAGCGGCAAGTATTGCTGCTCCAAGAGCGGGCCCTTCCTCATTTTCCAAAATTTCTAATTGTACATTCATAACATTTGCAATAATTTCTCTCCACAGAGGACTTTTCGCTCCTCCACCACAAATCTTAGAAGTTTCTATATGATAGCCTAATTTTCGAGCCACTTCTAAAGAATCGCGCAATCCAAAGGCCACTCCTTCATATACTGCTTGTGTCATATCTGTACGTGATGTATCCATACTTAATCCAAGAAAACTACCTCTTACATTTGGATCATTATGAGGAGAGCGTTCTCCCATTAAATAAGGTAAGAAATATACGTTATTCTCTCCTAAATCTTTTATAAGTTCCTGCTCTTTTGCAAAGTCTTTTGTATCCAATATTTTTTCCATCCACCAAGTATTGCATGAAGCAGCCGATAGCATACAAGCTAATAAATGATACTTTCCATCTGCATGTGCAAAGGAATGAAGAGCATTGTTATCATCCACTGCAAACTTTGTGCCTGAAATAAAAATGGTACCACTAGTTCCAAGCGAAATATTACATTGGCCATCTCCAACCGTACCTGTTCCAATTGCTGCTGCGGCATTATCGCCTGCACCAGCAATGATTTTTGCATTTCCATGAATACCCAATTCCATAGCAATTTCTTTTCGAATGTTTCCAACCACTTCATAACTTTCAAAAAGTTTCGGTAATTGTTCTTCTGAAATTCCGCAAATTCCCATCATTTCATGAGACCAGCATTTATTTTGCACATCTAAGAGTAAAGTACCTGAAGCATCCGAATAATCTGTACAAAACGTTCCACTAAAGCAATATGCTAAATAATCTTTTGGTAACATTATTTTTTTTATCTTCTCAAATATTTTTGGTTCCTTATTTTTAACCCAAAGAATTTTAGGTGCTGTAAATCCAGCAAATGCAATATTTGCTGTATGCTTTGTTAAATATTCTTTTCCTACGACTTGGTTTAAATAAGCAGTTTCTTCTTCCGTTCTACCATCGTTCCAAAGAATTGCTGGTCTTAAGACCTGATCATCTTCATCTAAAATGACCAATCCATGCATTTGACCGCCAAAACTAATTCCACCTACAAGTTGTCCATCAATGTCTTGTATCAGTTCTTTTATCCCTGTAAGTGTTTCTTTCCACCAATCCTCTGGATGTTGCTCAGACCATCCATGATGTGGAAATAAAAGTGGATAACTACGAGTCACAATCTTTAAAATATCACCCTTTGTATTTAACAATAATAGCTTTACCCCTGAAGTACCTAAATCAACACCAATATAATATCTATTTGTCAAAACTACCTCCTATCCGCGTTATGCAAGAAAATCCTATGAAAATGGATTTTCTGTTGGATAACGCATACCTTTTGGTTGATTAAATGAAATTTCATCTACCGAAACGCCAATATATTTAAATACTTCATATATTGTTTTTCCGAAATGTCCAAATGCTACTGCACCATGATGTGGATAATTCTTTTCTACTAATACATGTCTATAAAATTTAGGCATTTCTGGAATTGCAAAAATACCAATCGATCCAAATGAACGGGTTGCTACCGGAAGAACTTCCCCTTCTGCAACATAAGCCCGCAAAACATTATCCGCTGTACTTTGTAAACGGAAAAATGTAATTTCACCTGGTAAAATATCACCTTCTAATGTTCCATTTGTCACTTCTTCTGGTAATGCTCTCGCCATAATCATTTGATTTTTCATAGAGCAAGAAGAAAGTTTTTTAGATGATGTATTTCCACAATGGAATCCCATAAAAGTCTCTTCTAATTCGTAATCATGCGTATCTTTAATATCAGATTGATACATATCTTTTGGTACTGTATTATTAATATCTAATAGAGTTACAATATCATCACTTACCACCGTTCCTATAAATTCAGATAGCGTTCCATAAATATCTACTTCACAAGAAACAGGAATTCCTTTTGCAGTAAGTCTTGAATTGACAAAACAGGGAACAAATCCAAATTGTGTTTGAAAAGCTGGCCAACATTTTGCTGTTAATGAAATAAATTCTCTTGAACCTTTATTTGCTTCCACCCAATCCAATAACGTAAGTTCATATTGTGCTAATTTGGGTAAAATAGATGGTTTTGTATTTCCTGCTCCTAATTCCTCTTCCATATCTTTTACCACGGATGGAATTCTTTCGTCCCCAGCATGCATATTAAACGCTGCAAATAAATCCAATTCTGAATTCTCCTGAATTTCTACACCCAAATTGTAAAGTTGTTTTATTGGTGCATTACATGCCATAAAATTTTGTGGACGTGGGCCAAAACTAATTATTTTCAAATTTTTAATTCCGATTACAGCCTTTGCAATAGGCATAAATTCATGAATACGCTCTGCTAAATCTTCTGCATCCCCAACTGGATGTTCTGGAATATATACTTTAATATTTCGAAGTGCTAAATTATAAGAAGCATTCAACATTCCACAATACGCATCTCCTCTACCACCTACTAAATTATCTCCTGTTTCTTCTGCTGCAGCAATAAAAATCTTAGGTCCATCAAATTCTTTTGCAAGCATCGTTTCTGCAATTTCCGGTCCAAAATTTCCTAAATAAACGCATAGAGCATTACATCCTGCCTCTTTTACATCCTTTAAAGCCTGTTGCATATGAAGTTCACTTTCAACAATACAAATTGGACATTCATAAATTTCACTTGCTTCATACTTATCCGTATACGCTTTGATCAGTCTCTTTCTTCTGTTTACCGATAATTCTTCTGGAAAACAATCTCTGCTTACTGCTACTACGCCTAACTTTACTTTTGGTATATTATTCATCGTATTCTCCTTCTTTATCTTATATTTTCTAGTTATATTTTTTGATTTATCCCATCTAATCCAATAAATGCACCTTCAATTTTTGCTTCTTCATGCGCAATTAACCATTTATTATTTGCTTTTAATAGTTTTAATTCTCCAGTTTTTTCTTGACTTATTTCCACTGGTTCATTCGTTCCTTTCGGTAACATAACGATGGATTTAAATTCACGCCCATCCACACTACAAGGTGCAAAATGAAGTGTGGTAGCATAAAATTCAACAACGCTTCCTTTTGGAACCAAAAATGCCACGGCATTTTTGGTATCATAATGATAATTTTCATCCACATCTGATTGTTTCCCCAGAATTACAATCAAATCGGTTGCTGCAATATTAATTTCGCTTGACCGGTGATATTCAAATGCATTTAATGCATTATTATATCCAATACAATATCCGATTTGAATTGGCATTCCTCCACCAAATTTTTCTGCATTTTTCATTCCTTCTTGCATTTCTTCAAGTTTTGAAATCGATGGGAAATACGTTACTCCATCTTTCACCGAATATTCTTCCATTATGGCAATCATTTCTTTAACTTCCCATTCGTCCGTTAAAATTCTTCCATATGGTGCAAAGGCTTCTTTCGTAATTTTTTCTACTTGCATTTTCCTTCTCCTATCTTAGTGATTTAATTACGGCTTCGTAAACTCCTTGCGCATCAAATCCATATTTTTTTAGTAATTCTTCTGCTGGTCCAGACTCTCCAAATTGATCCTGCATTCCAAGTTTATAAACTGGTGCAGGATAATGCATGGATAAACAATCACATACTGCACTTCCTAATCCACCAATAACCGAATGTTCCTCACAGGTTACAACATGTCCTGTTTTTTTAACCGATTCTATAATCAGTCCTTCATCCAATGGTTTAATTGTATGAATATTGATTACCTCCGCAGATATTCCCTCTTTTTCTAGTTTTTCTGATGCCTCAAGTGCTGGAGAAACCATAATTCCTGTTGCTATAATCGTGACATCCGTCCCTTTTTTCAAGCAAATCCCTTTCCCCATTTCAAATGTATATCCAGGATAATTGTTGATCACTGGAACTGCTGCTCTTCCTAATCGAATATAAACTGGTCCAATATATTTTGCTGCTGCACGAATTGCGGCTTTTGCTTCCACATCATCACTTGGACATATAACAGTCATCCCTGGAATGGTACGCATCAAAGCAATATCTTCATTACACTGATGACTCGCCCCATCTTCTCCAACCGAAATACCTGCATGTGTTGCAGCTATTTTCACATTCAAATGCGGGTATCCAATCGAATTTCTTACTTGTTCAAAGGCTCTTCCAGCTGCAAACATCGCAAAAGTTGAAGCAAAGGGAACTTTTCCAGTTAGTGATAAACCAGCTGCAATACCCATCATATTAGCCTCTGCAATTCCGCATTCAATATGTCGCTTTGGATATACTTTTTGAAATATAGAAGTCTTTGTTGCCCCTGCTAAATCTGCATCTAAAACAACAAGATTATCCATCTCTTTTCCTAATTCTACCAATACATTACCATAGCTCATTCGTGTCGCGATTTTTTCAACTTTTGACATGTAATGCCTCCATTCTTTCTTGTATGTTTCTTTCTTGTACAAGAAGTTCTTCCATTGCAATTTGATACTCTTCTTCATTTGGTGCTTTTCCATGCCAATCTGCGCTATTTTCCATGTAGGAAACACCTTTCCCCTTACATGTTTTTGCTATAATTGCCGTTGGCATTCCTTTTGTTTCTCTTGCCTCTTTAAATGCATCTGCAAGTTCATCAAAATTATGACCATCTACATTTATCACATGAAAATTAAATGCTTCAAATTTTTTATCAATTGGATAAGGTGAACAAATATCCTCAATTTTACCATCAATTTGTAATCCATTATTATCAACAATTACAACTAGATTATCTAATTTTTTTGCTCCTGCAAACATGGCGGCTTCCCAAATCTGTCCTTCTTGAATTTCTCCATCTCCACATAACGTATATACACGATAATTGTAATCCGATATTTTTCCTGATAAAGCCATTCCAACTGCTGCTGACATGCCCTGTCCTAAAGATCCAGATGACATGTCCACACCTGCTACATGTTGCATACAAGGATGCCCCTGCAAGCAAGAACCAACTTTTCGAAGCGAAGATAATTCTTTTACTGGAAAAAACCCTCTATTTGCTAGTGTCGAATAATATCCTGGTGCTGTGTGCCCCTTTGAAAGTACAAAACGATCTCTTTCAAACATCGTTGGATTTTGAGGATCTATATTTAATTCTTGAAAATATAAATACGTATAGATATCCGTAGCAGAAAGAGATCCCCCGGGATGACCAGATGCTGCATGATATACCCCTTCAATGATTCCTTTTCTAATTGCATTTGCTTTTAACTCCAATTCAATTTTTCTCATATTTTCCTTCCATCAATTTACAAATTCTGTTTTTCATTTCTACATTTTCTACTTCTATTATGTATAACGCTTCTTTCGAAACCGCTTTCTATGTTCACATATTATCATTTAATGTATTTTTTTTCAAGTATTTTGTGCTATTTTTATAATGTTTTTATCTTGTTTTTCTTATTTAAAAAATTACCACGCATTTCAAATCTTGTTTTTTAAATTCATTCAGTATATAATTACAAAGTAATTATGTAAATTTAACAATCAAGGAGTAATAATGTCTAATATAACAATTTATGATATCGCAAAAATAACTGGATTCTCACCTGCGACTGTTTCTAAAGCAATTAACAATTATAAAGGAGTTAGTGAAAGTACCAAAAAAACAATTCTGGATACCATGGAAGGATTAAACTTTACGCCTAATCATGTTGCACAATCCTTAGCAAAACAAAATTCTCGCCTAATTGGTGTTGCCTATATTGAGGATGATGACACCTTATCCCATCCTCATTTTATGGATATTTTGCAATCCTTTAAAGCAGAAGTAGAAAAATATGGATATGATATTCTTTTACTAAACAAAAATTTTGAAGAAAATAAGAATAATTTTTATAAACATTGTTTATATCGAAGGGTAGACGGCGTTCTTTTAGCCATACCGGATCAGTTTGTTTCTTCCGTTTCAGAGATTTTAACCGGATCGATCCCTGCGGTATCTGTTGAAAGTATCTATAAAAACATTCCAACCATTCTTTCTGATAATTATGACGGCACTATGAAAATTCTTTCATACTTATACTCCTTAGGACACAGAAAAATTGCTTATATTTCCGCCCCACTTATTTCTCAAGCAGGAAAAGAACGTTTCCAAGCATATTTAGATTTTGTAAAAGAAAAACAACTTCCTGTTTCTAATAAAGATATCGTCTACGTAAGTGCATATAATTTGGAATCTGCGACGTTAGCCATTGAAGAATTACTATATAAATGCTCTGATCATCTTCCTACTGCCATTGCCACTGCTTACGATGAATATGCCTATGCAGCATTAGAAACCATCCTTTCTAAAGGCTTCCGTGTTCCAGAAGATATTTCAGTTACTGGATTTGACAATCTTATTATTAGTCAATGCTCCAATCCTAAAATATCAACCATAGAACAAAATCGTAAACAAATTGGGCATCTAGCTGCTGAACTATTACTTCGTAACATTCAAGAAGAAAATACATTCTCAGCAAATACCATTCATCGTATTCCAACCAAATTAATTCCGCGTAATTCAACATCTTGTATTTATACATAAAAAAACCACTTATCCTTATTTGATAAGTGGTTTTTTTAATATATTTATTTATAACTTACAGCAAATTACCTATGCCATTTGTGCTGCAACTTCTTCTGCAAAATTTTCTTTCTTTTTTTCAATACCTTCTCCAGTTTCAAAACGAACAAATTGTTTTACCGAAACTTTTGTATTGTTATCTTTTGATACTTGCTCCAAATATCCAGCTACTGTAAGATCTCCATCTTTCACATATGCTTGATCTAATAAACAAATTTCTTTAAATTGTTTCTTCAAACGACCAGTTACCATTTTCTCAATGATTTGATCTGGTTTTTTTTCATTACTTGGATCTGCTTTTGCTTGTGCTATAAGAATTTCCAATTCATGTGCTTTATATTCTTCAGAAATTTCATCTTCCGAAACATATTTCGGTGATAATGCTGCAATTTGCATTGCGATGTTTCCAAGTGCTTCTTTAATATTATCATTTACAACTTCGGTTTCTGATTCTAATATAACGCCAATTCTTCCACCACCATGAATATAAGAAACTACACATCCATTTGCTGCTTCAATTTTATGAAATCTACGAATGTTTAAATTTTCACCAATAATAGAAATTTTTTCTACTAAAGCTTCTTTTACCGTTTTTGAGTTATCTGCTTTCCATGATTCTGCAAAAAATGAATCCATATCTGAAGTGTTAGAATCAAGTGCTTGCTCTGCAACTGCATGTACATATGATTTAAAATCATCATTTTTTGCTACAAAATCAGTTTCCGAATTCACTTCTACAATAACAACTTTTTGATCTCCGTCAAACGCAACATCTACTAATCCTTCTGCTGCAATTCTACCTGCTTTTTTTGCGGCTTTTGCTTGTCCATTTTTTCTTAATACTTCAATTGCTTCCTCTAAATTACCATCTGTTTCTGTAAGTGCTTTCTTACAGTCCATCATTCCTGCGCCTGTAGTGCTTCTTAACTCTTTTACTAGTGCTGCCGTAATGTTTGCCATGATTTATATCCTCCATAAATGTCTATATCTTTTTTTAATTATTCAGCTGCTACTTCTTCTACTTCAACTTCCGCTTCTACTTCTTCCCCTTGATTTGCTTCAATAACTGCATCAGCCATTTTTGAAACAATTAATTTCACTGCACGAATTGCATCGTCATTTCCAGGAATTACGAAATCCATTTCTTCTGGGTCACAGTTTGTATCTGCAATTCCAACCAAAGGAATTCCAAGCGTATTTGCCTCTTGGATACAAATTCTTTCTTTTTTAGGATCTACAACAAAAATAATATCAGGAATATTTGGCATATTTTTAATACCGCCAAGATTTTTTTCTAATTTTGTCCATTCTTTCTTAATCTGAATAACTTCTTTTTTTGGTAACACGTCGAAAGTACCATCTGTTGACATCTTTTCAATGGCTTTTAAACGATCTACTCTACTACGAATCGTTTTAAAGTTTGTTAACATTCCACCTAACCATCTTTCATTTATATAGAACATACCACAACGTTCTGCTTCTGCTGCAACTGCATCTTGCGCTTGTTTTTTTGTTCCAACAAAAAGAACGGTTCCACCTTGTTCTGCCACTTCGAAAATAGCACGATAAGCTTCATCTACTTTTCCTACTGATTTTTGTAAATCAATAATATGAATCCCATTTCTTTCTGTAAAAATATAAGGAGCCATTTTAGGGTTCCATCTTCTTGTTTGATGTCCAAAATGTACACCTGCTTCTAATAACTGTTTCATTGAAATAACGCTCATTTTTTTTCCTCCATTTGGTTAAACGGCTCGTATACCGATACCGTACTTCCGTATTCTATGTTATTCTCATTGCCAACTTCTGCGTTAGCGAAGCACCTGCAATCATAAAATACGTGTTTTTTTGACAACAGCCGAATTATATCATATATTTTCTGTGTTAGCAATAGATTCGTTGCTATTCCACAAAAAAAGTGCCTATATTTAGACACTTTTTCTTCATTCCATTCCACAAATGATATTTGCTATTTCTTCATACGTAGCACCCATTGAAATTTCATACACCCCTACACGAATTTTTTTTGAAAAATCGTAATCACATAAGTATTCATCAAATTCTATTGCATTATCTATTACTTGAAGTCGTTCTAACTCACTAGCTACCGTATTTGAACTTTCTCCTCGTACAATGGTAAGAATTGCCAAATTCTGCTCTTCTTTTATAGATACTGTAATATCCTCTTCGTATTCATCTAATTCCAACGTTTCATCAACCGTTTCTTCTGTATCTTCAGAAACCGATGAAACTTCTTTTGAATCCTCTTCTGGTACAGATTCCATTTCTTTATTTTCTTCTACGACGGGATCCAGCTCTTCCGTTTCATCCCTCGTTTCTTCTCCCACTTCATCCTTTTCAATTTCAACCATTCCTAATTCCGTTGCTTTCGCTTTGATTTCTTCATCCAAAAGATTTGCCGAATGATTATAGGATGAAATTCCTATAATTAACGCAGTTACGATGATCCCTATGCCAAGTCCTCTTATATACTGTTTCAATCTCATTTTTATATTCCTTTAAATAAATCAATCACTAATTTCACTTCACCAATTCCCAAACCCAACTCTTTTGCAATTACCATATTGGATTTTCCTTCTTTATGAAGCTGTAATATACGTTTATTGCTATTTTGTCCTAACGATGTGTTTTTCGAAAACTGAATTGCTACCTTGCCATTTTCTTCATCCTTCTTTTTTTCCTTAGTTTTTTCTGGCATTCTTTTTTTCTTAGAAGGTCTTTCCTCAGGAACCATTGCTTTCTTTACTTCAACCACTCTTGGTTGTAAAGGTTGAAATTGCTTTTGCTCAGTTATAACTACTTCTTGTTTAGATTTCATTTTTTGTTCAATGATTTTTTCTTGTTCTGCACATTTTTTATCCACTTTTTCAAGTGCTTCCATAATAGCTTTATGCTTCGCATTTAACATATCATATAAAAAGACAACCTCATCATGATTTTTTTTAATATCTTCTAACACGGTATCAGAATATTCGCCAAGTGCCATAATCTTTTCATTGGACATACGTTCCATTCTTCGTTCTATACGTTCCAAATGCATTTGATCTTTCTCATCTAACAATTCCTCAATCTGCAAAGAAACAGAAGACATCTGCTCATCAACCATTTTGCCAATCAACTCATATCCTAAACTTTGATCTTTTTTTGAAACTTTTTCTTTTTTTTCTGGAATAATAAAACTCAGAATAAAAATTACTAGGCCAACTAGCAATAAAACAATTTCTAACACTCCCATAATATACACCCATCTATATTTTTGTACTATATTTTAATATCAAAGCTTCCTCTACTACCTTTTACTACAACACGCTCTCTAACTTCTTCTTTTTTATTTTTTCGTTTCGTTCCGCCATCACCCGTGTATTCATTATCACCTTTATCCCTAGCATCAAATTTTTTATTTTTATTTCTCATTTCTTCGGTATCACGAACTTTCGAGAAATCTTCCTCTACTTCTTTGTTAAAGGTTTCCTTAAAATTACTCTGGTTAATAATCGCTTTGTTATCCTGATTTTGCTTAATGCTTGCAATATCTTGTATTCTTTGTAATGTTCCATTTAGTTCTACTGGCCCTATTGCCATATTATCACTCCATTCGACTAGTTTACTAATTCATTGATATCATTTTAACTTCGCCTTCACCCTGTACAAATCGACAATACTTCATACTTTCTTTCACAATCATAGAAACATCAGATATTACAATCTTCGTACCAGCATAGACTTCTCCAGAAACAGTAACTTCTGCACGCGTATTGGCACGCATAAGTGCTTCCAAAGATTCTAATTCTGTTTGATCTAGTTGTAATTGTTCTTGTTTTTGTTTACTTGTTAATGCCAATTGTTTAAAATACAATACTTGCGATGGTTTTAACTGAGCCCCTGCTTTTAAACGTTCCCCTGTTGCTTTAATCACAGGACGAATCGAATCTAATATTTTTTTTGCATCTCTTACCGCACTATCTAACGCCTTATATCTTTCTTTTAAAGCAGGATCTACACCAATTTCAACAATGGTATCTGCACCCATAGGTGACCCTAAATGCTTTACATGAATGGCCTTTGTTGCAGAAACAATACCGCCCGTGATATAACCTTTATTGCTCACTACATTAATTTCATCTTTTGACATTACCTTAGAGTGAAGAATGGCTTCTGTTTCAATATAGCCATCTGCCACTACCGTTGCATTTTCAATAAATTTAGCAATTATATTTCCACCAGCTTTTAAAATCCCCTTATTCATTCCATTCATACCACGAATAATAGTAATATTTCCTCCAGCTTCTATATATGCACCTTCTACAACACCATTAATAGTAATATTCCCATTTGCTTTTATTCTAAAATTTGAACATACCGTTCCATTTACTTGGACAGAGCCTTCATATTCTATATTTCCTGTCGCATTATCAACATTTTCCACTTCATATATATCGGAAACGAAAACTTTTCCTTCTACTAAGGAAACATGCCCATTAACCTCACTTATTAATTCTGTACGTTCCTCATTTATCGATATATTACGTCCATATTTTAAGGCTAGTTTTTTTACATCTCTTGGCTTGATACGCTCACCTATAATTGACTCTCCAAATTCACCTGGATCCTCCTTAAATAACTTTGCTAAAAGTTGTCCTTTTTTACAATGGTTCATGGTATTTAGATGAAAAAAGTCCACCGTTCCATCCTCTAACAATGTTGGTTTTACTGATAAGTCCGTATTAAAATAATACTCAATTCTAGCATCTGTTCCATGAACTGGCAAAACACCTTTTGCAATCTCTATATCGGTACAATAGGTTCTATTTGTTAAAAAAAGTGCAATTGCTACTTGGTTCAACCCACTAACTACACTTAACCGCTTTAAATCATTTCGAATATCGGACTCTGTTAACAATGCTCCTCCAACAGATGGTGGATAGAATCTTGCAATTGCTTTCATTCGATCCTCAGACATTTTAAGAATAAATGTTTCCGATTCCGAAGTTCCTATTTTTTCTGAAAGAAAAATAACTTCTTTTTTTTCTATTTTTTTTAATTTCATTAATAAACTTGTCATTTCGAACTTAATATTACGTCCGTTTAAATAATTCATTAACTCCGTAGAATCGACTGGTAAACCACCATCTGTAGGGGGTGTAATAATTACATTTGTTCCTTTTTCATCAAAATACAATTGAAAAAAACCATTCATATAAACCCCTTTCTTATATCGACACCAATATATCGCAATAGTCTCCTAATTTCTTTCTCATTTTCATCAATCCTTTAGTATGTAACTGTGAAATTCTAGATTCTGTCACTTCTAAAATATTGCTAATTTCTTTTAATGTAAGTTCTTCATAATAATACAATATAATGACTTTTTTTTCTTTTTCTGTAAGTAATTCCAAGGCTTCTTTTATTCGAAGTTTTAATTCTTCTTTTTCCATAGCCTCTTCTGGTCCATCAAATTTTACACTTCCCGAAGCAGCTTTTACAGGTTCTGCACCTTGTTCCATATATTCATTTAAAGAAACCACATTGGTCACTTTCATTTGCGATTGTATATTTACATATTCCTCCTGCGAAATTCCTAGTTGTTCCGCAATTTCTTCATCCGTCGCGGTGCGACCCGTTTCTGTTTCAATTTCTTTCGTAACCGTTTCGATTTTTTTTTGCTTTTGTCTAAGCGTTCTTGGTATCCAATCCATCTTGCGTATTTGGTCCAAAATGGATCCTCGAATTCTTAAACTTGCATATGTTTCAAATTTAACTTCTTTTTTTATATCAAATTTTTCTATTGCATCAATAAGTCCAAAAATACCATAGCTCGTCAAATCCTCGTACTCCACATTATTTCCAAGGTACATACTCAATCTACCAGCAACAATTTTTACGAGTGGTGCATATTCTAATATAATTTTTTCACGTAGTTCTGGTGCTTTTGTTTTTTCATATTCTTCCCAAAGTCTATTTTTACCAGCATCGTCCATATCTACCTCACAAAATATCTGTCTTGTTTTCAAATGATAAGTTCATGTACAGCTATCCTCTTACTTGGTACTTGATTTATTGAGAGAAGTTTCTTCTGGTTCTTCTTCCTTCTCCATCTCCTTTTCGATCACTTTTTCACTTTCATCTTCTTCCTTTTCTTTTTCAAAGGAATATAGTACAGCCACAATAATTGCCCCTGCTACATAAAATATAACTAAAACAAATAGCAAAATAAGCAATCTGGAAATCAAAGTATAGTGAAATATAAAAGTAATGGTCCAAGTTATTATTCCAGCAACAAGCATTAGCAAAAGGGGTAAATTTTTTCGTTTTTTATTTCCCATATAACTCCTTCTTTCTTAAATACAAGTTTCCTCTTTTCCAACTGCTCGTATAATAAACCTTCCATCCTCTGGATAAAAAATTACGGTTCTTCCGTAATTATCACCTGTATCTTCTGCAAGAATAGGTATATTTTCTTCTTTCAATATTGCTTTACAAGCCTCTACGTTTCGATCCCCAACCCGAATTACTGCTAACTTATTTTGGAAATTAAACATTTGTGCTCCGCCAGCTATTTTTGCAACCAATGCATTTCTATTTGCTCCTGCATCGACCATTTTATGAATCAAAGCACAAATTCCTGTATCTGCAAATTTAGCAACATTTTCACTATTTCTAATTTTTGTACTATCTGGCAACATAACATGTACCATTCCACCAATTTTTGTTCCTGGATCTCTAATTACGACGCCAACACAAGAGCCAAGTCCTAGGGTAGATATTCCATCTGGGCTTTTGCAAATGTCTAGTTCAGCCATTCCTACTTTGATAATTTTGCTCATTCTATTTCCTCATCTTTACATGCCCAAGGAAGACATTATTTTTTCATATGATTCCAAATCAGGTATTAATACAAAATAGCCATCAAGTTCAATTTCATCTGTAAACTGTGTTTGTATCAAAAGAATATTATCACCTAATGCACCAAATTCAATTGCAGGGACACTTAGAATTGCACTTGCCATATCAATACATATATCTGGAATAGACGGCACGATTTTAAGATTTGTAATTGTGGAAAGAGAGTTTAAGTAGGAAGCCGTGATTATATTTCCAATTTCTTTTAAAGCAGATAATTCCATCTCGGAAAATTCACTTTCTTCAGATTCTTCCATTCCCATAAGCATAGAAACTAAATGTTTTGCAGATTCTAATTTCTGCAAAAACATAATACTTCCTGTGATATCACCTTCAACCATCAAATAAATACCAACCATAATTTGTTCTTCACCACCCATGGTAGCTCCAACCTCATTAAACGCTAATAATTTTACCTGTGGTACTTTCATGTCAACTTTACACTGTAACATTTGTGCTAACGCAGTTGTTGCGTTTCCAGCTCCAATGTTTCCTAATTCTCTTAATACATCTATATATTGTTTTGAAATTGAATTTAAATCCTCAAATCCCATAATACTTCCTCGCTATTTTTCTTTTGTGATTTCATCATTTGAAATAAGTACATTAACATCTAATAATGAAATCAATTCATTTCCTCGTTTTCCAACCCCAAATGCAAATGGTTTTTTATCTGCTTTATCATATGCAATCTTTTCAATTTGTTCATTTTCTAAATTAACCACTTCTTTTACTTGATCTACTACTACTCCAATTGATGCTTGTTCCCCTTTTTCTGGTTTCAGAATAATAATTCTTGTATTCTTTGTATACTCATCTGTCTCATATCCCATTTTAATTCGAGCACTCATAATTGGGATGATTTCGCCTCTCAAATTAATGACTCCATTTATGTATTTTGGGGTTTTGGGAACTCTCGTACAATTTTGCATACGCACAATATTATCTACATATTGAATATCAATTCCAAATTGTTCATTACCTAACGTAACAACAATATACTTTGTTATTTCACTCTTCACTGTTAATTCTTCCATATGTAACTCCTCCTATTATGGTTCCTACACTTATATCAAAGCTGTTGCATCTAAGATTAATGCTACTTCTCCATCACCCAAAATTGTAGCGCCACTAATCACTTTTGTTTTTCCAATATATTTTCCAAGAGATTTGATGACAATTTCTTGCTGTCCTATTAACTCATCAACAACAATTCCTGCCAATCGTTCTCCTTTTTTAACCACTACCACAGTAAGTTCTTCCGCTTCTTCTTCTCTTGGCTTAATATCTAAAACTTTGTTTAATCGAATAATTGGAATCACATTTCCGCGTAAATTTATAACTTCTTTTGATTGTACTAGTTTTACATCATTTAAGCGAATGGATTCAATCGTTTGAATCAATCCCAAGGAAATTGCATATTTTTCATCTCCTACAATTACCATCAAGGCTTGAATAATTGCTAACGTCAGTGGCAATCTTACAATAAAGGTAGAGCCAATACCTAGTTTTGTCTTAACTTCTACTTCTCCACTAAGTGCTTCGATTTTTGATTTTACAACATCCAATCCAACGCCACGTCCAGATACATCAGAAACAATTTTTGCTGTTGAAAAACTTGGCAAGAATAATAAATCAATAATATCCTTTTCCGTCATACTTTCTGCTTGTTCTTCCGTTATTGTTCCACGTTCAATTGCTTTTGCACGTACCTTCTCAACATCAATTCCATTTCCATCATCTTTTACTTCTATGACTACATTGTTACCGTCCTGATAAGCATTTAATGAAATTGAACCAACTGGATTTTTCCCTCTTTTTGCTCTGATTTCTGCCGATTCCAAACCATGATCCGCTGAATTTCTCAACAAATGCATAAGAGGATCACCAATTTCATCAACAACCGTCCGATCCAATTCCGTTTCTTCACCTGACATATATAATTCCATTTTTTTATCTAATTGTTTAGATAAATCACGAATCATTCTTGGAAATTTATTTACTACGCTTTCAATTGGTACCATACGAACCTTCATAACCGATTCATGTAAATTTGTAGTAACACTTTCTAAATATCCAATTTGCTCATTAAAATCCGTATTATTATCACTGCCACTATCTGCTGCAACAACAAGTGAATTTTTAGCAATGATTAATTCACTTACCAAATTCATCAATACATCTAATTTGTCAATATCCACACGCACTGTACGATTGACTACAGGTTTTGAAACATTTTTCTTTTTATTCTTTGAAATTGCTTTTGAAGATTTTTCTTGTTCCATTTTGTTGCTATCAGAATCATTTGCGATGATACTTGTCTCTTCTATCACTGGCAAATCAACAACTTCCATATATTCTGCTACCGCATCTTTAATTTCAGATACATTTTTCACCGTGTGAATTACTTCTTCTGGCGTTTTTTTACTTAATACAACAAGTGAAAAATCTAAATCAAATTTTTCATCCTCAATATCTTGTGCAGAAGGACTAGAAACTATTATTTCACCTAATTCTTCTACCGCTTTATATACTAAAAATGCTCTTGCAGCCTTTAAAATACAAGATTCCTGAACGAATACACTTACTCCTATCACATGATATCCTTGCTTTTCGCCTCTTGCTAAAACACTTTTTTGTATATCGGTTAATTCTATATCCATCCATTTCCTATCATCACTACTAGCAACCGATTTATTCTCCACTGTAATTTCTTCTTTTCCACTAGAATCCACGCCTTTATCTTCAAGCAATTCATTTAAGGATTTAATCAAAACTTCATTATCATTTGTTCCTTCATCTGTAGATTCTTGAATGTT
>JBFHIZ010000011.1:0-59894 GCA_041596215.1 Lachnospiraceae bacterium | reverse complement strand
TTCTCCATCTTTTGCTCTTTTAACAATTATTTTCTTACCAGATATCTTTGCCAAATCAAAAGCATGCATCGGTTGTCCAAATTCTTCCATCACATAATTTGTAATATCTACCAAATTATTAATCGGGCGAATACCACTAGCCGCAAGTCTTCTTTGCATCCATTCTGGAGATGGTCCAATTTTAATGTTCTTACATACTCTAGCACAATAACGCGAGCATAAATCCGTATCCTGAACCTCAACGGAAATGTAATCTTCTACTGGTTCATCTATTTCTTTTACAACTACTTTCGGCGGTAAAAAAGGTACTTGAAAAGTTGCCGCAGCTTCTCTGGCGATTCCAAGGACACTATAACAATCCACTCTATTAGAAGTAATTTCATATTCAAAAACTGTGTCATTTAATCCTAAAACCACCGCCACATCTTCCCCAATTTCTGTGTCCTTTGGTAAAATATAAATCCCATCCTCTGGTGCATTGGGATACATATCTTTTGAAGATCCTAATTCTTCTATTGAACACATCATACCATAAGAATCCATTCCTCTCAATTTTCCTGCTTTAATTGGGATTCCATCTTTAGGCAAAGGAGCACCGTCATGTCCTCCTGCAACTCTCCCTCCATCACACACAACAGGAACTTTATCTCCAACTTTTACATTTGGAGCGCCTGTTACGATTTGAATTGTTTCTTTTCCAATATTTACTTGACAAACAATTAATTTATCAGCATCCGGATGACGTTCAATACTATCTATTTGACCAACTACTATTTTTTTTAAATTTTTATCTAATCTTTCAAATGTTTCTACTTTTGTTCCTGTTAAAGTCATTGCATCTGTATATTCTTGATTTTCACAAGATAATGCAGGCACATAAGCTTTAACCCAAGATAATGCTGTATTCATAATAATCCTCCATTTTATTAAAACTGTTTTAAGAAACGTATATCGTTTTCATATAGTAAACGCATATCATCGATTTCATATTTTAATAATGCAATTCTTTCTAGTCCAATTCCAAAAGCAAAACCTGAATATTCTTCTGGATCAATATGGCTCATTTTTAGAACATTAGGATGTACCATTCCGCAACCAAGTATTTCAATCCATCCCGTTCCTTTACAAAAACGGCATCCTTTACCCTTACATTTAAAACATGTAACATCAACCTCCGCACTAGGTTCTGTAAAATTAAAATGATGTGGTCGAAATTTCACTTTTGTATCTTCTCCAAACAATTCCTTTGCAAATTCTGCCAACGTCCCTTTTAAATCTGCAAAAGTAATATTCTTATCAATTACTAATCCTTCAATTTGATGAAAGGATGGAGAATGTGTTGCATCTACTTCATCCGAACGAAAAACGCGTCCAGGTGCAACCATACGAATCGGCAATTTCCCTTTTTCCATTTCATGAACCTGTACTCCTGAAGTTTGCGTACGAAGTAAAAACTCTTTGTTAATATAAAAAGTGTCTTGTTCATCTTTTGCCGGATGATCTGCCGGAATATTTAATGCTTCAAAATTATAATAATCCGTTTCAATTTCGGGTCCTTCAACTACTTCATATCCCATACCAACAAAAATACGTTCTACTTCTTCCATTGCAATTGCATTGGGATGTCTATGACCCATTTTTCTTTTATTCGCAGGTAATGTAACATCAATTTCTTCCGAAGCAATTTTCTTTTCCATTTTAATTGCCTCTAATTTTTCATTCATCTTTAGTAAAAGAGATTCAATCTCTTCTCTTGTTTCATTTACCATCTGTCCAATTTTGGGCCGTTCTTCTGGTGCAACATCTTTCATTCCTTTTAATACAGCAGTTAAAGCACCTTTTTTCCCTAAAACATTTACTTTTACTTCATTTAACGATTCCAGACTTTTTGCAGCTGATATCTGTTGTAAAGCATACTTTTTAATTTCTTCTAATTTCTGTTTCATTTAAAACCTCCCATGATTTATTTTAACATAAAAAAAGCCCCTGTTATTTACATAACAGAAGGGACGAATTTTCTCCGCGGTACCACCCAATTTCCTATATAGATAGGCTCTCATACGTAACGTGTATTAACGTCTTGCAATGCAAGCTGCTCCTATGTGAATTTCGTCCTATATCTGAACTTGAAAAAATTTTCAGCCAATGATTTTTTCTCTCTATTAGAAGATATATTCCTACTATCATATTCATCGCATTCTTATATTTGTACATAAATAAATTCTATTGATATGATTTATTCTATTGATTTTCCGTAAAAAAGTCAAGTATATCTTACTTATCTTTTCAAAAAATCACTTTTGTTTATTTAAATTTTGATCTTTTCTCTATTTTTTTCTTCTCTTCTTAATCTTCGCTCTAATTTCTTTTCTTCTTTTTTTTCTTGTTGTTCTTGCAAATGTATTTCATGTTGTTCCATTTTTATTGGTAATAAATACCGATTGATTTCTGCTCCATAAAAAAGAAATTGCATATTAAAATATAACCATAACAAAATGATAACTAATGTTGTTAAACTTCCGTACATACTAAATGCCCCCGTTTTTTCAACATATAAAGAAAACAAATAAGAAAACAAAGACCACATTGTAGCTGAAAACAAAGCTCCTGTCACATGATAGGATAATTTCATTTTTTCATTTGGAACTTTGGCATACAGAAGTACAAATAACAAAAACAAAAGAATCCAAACAACTGCAAAACGTAACGTGGCAACCAAATACATGATTTGAAAATATTTTGATAATTCGCTAACCAACAAATCAAAAATCACTCCACCAAATACCATAACAAATAAAGATGTTAAAATAATAATAATAAGTATTATCGTATATATAGATGCCCATAATCTCAGAATAATATAATTTTTTGTTTTTTTAGAATGATTAATCAAATTTAATCCATTCATAATCGATAGAATTCCTTTTGCTGCTGACCAAATAACAGCAACCGTAGCTAAGGAAACATAGGAAGCTGATTTATCATATACTTCCTTTATAATATTACTAATAAACCCTTCCATTGATTCAGGAATAAAACCAGATAATAATGTTAATAATGTGTCTTCTTCCATCGGGGTATATGTGATAATTCCACATAATAGAATCAAAATTGGTATCAAAGAAAGAAACACAAAAAAAGCTGCACTTGCTGCATGTGCAGGAATATAATGTGAATTGACATCTTTGGAAATTGTTTTTAGAAATTTAAATATATTTTTATCTTTCATTTCATCCCCCAAATAAATATTCCTGAAATGTCGTCCCGTATTTTGACTCCTAACATTTTGTTAGGTGGGCAACCGCAATTATACTTCAATCTTCCACTGACTTTCGAGGCATGACATCGATATAACAATTTAGGAATCCCGTTTAAAGTAACTGTAGGTTCAAAATAACAAGATTGTCGATCATTTCAGGCAATTATATTATAACGAATATTTTTCATTCTTGCAAGGAATCAAAAAAAACACCTCTTAAAAAGAGGTGTTTTCCTAATATATTTTATAATAAGGTAGTCGCTTCATCAACAACTTTTTTAATTGCTTCTGCTGCATCTGCTGGTAATGCATCATATCCTTCATCTATGGTATCTAATTCGGTAACATAGTTTAAACGTTCTTGCATACGAGTTACCATAGTTTTAACATATTCTTTATCGGATAAATCTGGAACAAATCCATCCCAATTAGAAATTTCAATATCACTGAATGGTCCCCATTTTTCAAAAGTAATGGATCCATCTACAACTCCTTCAATAATCCCTAAGGTATCTTTTGGTTGAATATTTTTACCCATGAAATCTCCGGTGTTGATAATGTAACAATCAACATTTTTAGTTTCCACTAATCCTTTGAATTTATCATAGTCATTTACTAATGGATACGTTCTAAATGGATTTGCATATGGTTCTACTACTAATTTATTAGGATCAACTCCTTTAGCAAGTCTTTCTGCACTAGAACGTTTGGTAGCAAGTGTAGCACCCATAACTGCTGCTAAAGATGCACCTTTCAATTTTACTACTGGTGGAATTGTTAAATCTTTCATGATCCAGAAAATTGCATTTACAGGAGCTGCAAATTTATCTAATCTATTTGGTGACCATAATTTAGATTTAATAGCACGTCCATTACCATTTCTGATATCTTCTGTTACTAATTGTACTTTTCCATCTTCATCCAATGTTGCAGAACAGTTTTGAACCGTTAATAAATATTTATTATCTTCACATCCAGTTGGATAATCATTTGTTTTATCAAAGTATGATGGTTCTAATGCATAAGATTGACAAGTCTCTGCATTAATAATAAATGCATCATCATGTAAAACTTTAATTTGAGAATATTTTCCACCATGTGTTGCATGTGTAATTGTAGATTTTCCAGAACCAGAAAGTCCAAATACACCAACAACAAATTTTGATCCATCTTCTTTAAAGTATTCTTTTTGTCCACCATGACAAGCTGCAAAACCATTTCTATTTGCCATTGCCCATCCAAGTGTAAGGGTTCCTTTTTTGTGCTCTCCAAAATATTTCATTCCAAGTAATGCTGCACAGTTTGCTTCTGTATGGAAGTATGTAAAACATTCTTGATGACAGAATTCATTTGTTTTTGCTCCTGCCCATTGAGGATCAGAGAAAATATAAATATCTGGTTCATCATATAATTTAGATTCTCTATACATATCTTTGTATTCTTGAGATGTATATTGGAAATTCAATAACCAGTTGTAAAGTAAGTTTTCTTCACCTTCTGGAAGTAATAAATGAACTTTTACCATGTAATCTTTATCTAAACCAATAAATGCTTCTGCATGATACATCAATTTATATCTTGAATCATATACAGCGCTCATAAGAATTTTGTTTAATTCAACTTGGTTTACGCCTGGTTTTCCTACAATTTTTCTTGCTGCTGCAAAACGTCCTGTAATTGCACCATCATTAAATAATAAAACTTTTGCATCTTTGTCTAGTCCAATTTCTTCTGCTCTATGAACTGGCATGTCTGTAACGATTGTCCCTGGTGAATCATAAGCCATTTTATAAGCTTCTCTTAACGAATTAATTTTCACTACGTTATTGCCGTAAAAAGCTCCCTCGATGATTGCACGTGTAGAACTTGTAAAACCTGTCTTACCTTTTCCAATTTCACTTATTGGATAATAAGCTTTTGTTGCCATATTTATTCCTCCTATTATAAGTTTATATTTTCCACTGCAAAGCAGCTTCATGCATTATTTAATATAACAAAACCTAGTTATACTTATAAAAATTATCACAGAAACCTTGCTAAAAGTCAAGATGATTTCTATTGAAAACAAGGTTATTGTTATCATTTTAACAATTTCATTCATATTGTACAAATTCAAGTACAATATGGTATTTCCTTTGTGTATTTTTCCAACCAACTACGTTCCGTATCATTTAAAAACGGTGAAATTTTTTCATACACTTTTTTTTGATATTGATTAATATTTTGAATACTATCTTCTGTCAAATACCTTTTATCTAACAAATTCGAATCTAATGGAACATAAGTTAATGGTTCAAATTTCAAAAATTTACCATATTCCGATTTTTTATATGTTTTACACAGTAAAATATTTTCTATTCGTATTCCATGACTTCCTTCAACATAAATTCCAGGTTCATCACTGATAAGCATTCCATCTTCAAATACTGTCTCTGCTTGGTCTGAAATATATTTCCAGCGAATACTTTGTGGCCCTTCATGAACATTTAATACAAAGCCAATTCCATGGCCTGTACCATGTCTATAGTCTAATCCTTCTTCCCATAACGGAAGTCTAGCAAGAATATCTAAATTCTTCCCTGTAGCACCATACATAAATTTTGCTTTTTGTAAATTTAACATGCCAGTACAAACCAACGCATAATGCTTCTTTTCTGTTTCCGAAACTTCTCCAAGTGCAATTGTTCTGGTTACATCCGTTGTTCCCTTTAAATATTGTCCTCCAGAATCCACCATCAATAAACCTTTATTTTTTAATACAACCTTTTTTTCTCCTGGCTCATAATGAATAATTGCTGCATTTTCAGCATATGCACTGATTGTTGGGAATGAATAATCTAAGAATCCATCAATCTCTTTTCGAAGTTCATTTATAAGATTTGCCGCAGAAACCTCTGTATGTTTTTTTTCTTTTATTTCTTTTAAAATTTGATAAATAAATTTTGTAACGGCTACCGAATCTTTTAAATATATCTCTTTTATCGCTTGTTGTTCCACTTCATTTTTCACAGCTTTTAAGTGCACAATTGGATTTTCTTTGTTAAGAAACTCGCCTTTGTTTTCTAATATTTTAAACAAAGAATAATTCATGTTTTCCATATCCATCCAAATTTTTCCTTGAACAACACGCTTTTCCAAAAAATCATACGTGTCTTTATACAAGTATATTTGCACTTTGTTATTCATCAAATATTTTTGTATTTTTTCATTTATTGCTTCTTTTTGCATAAATATAAATGATTCATCCATAGTAATTAAAGCATAGGATAAAAATACAGGATTACACGCAATATCACTACCTCTTAAATTAAACAGCCACATGATATCGTCTAATTTACTTAATACCAAATTCGTGACTTGATTTTCTTTCATTTGTTGCCGAACTTGATCTACTTTTTCTTGGTATGTTTTTCCAGCATATTTCACATCTAAAATCCATGGTTTAGAGGTTGGAATACTTGGTCTATCTTTCCATAAATAAGCTGCTGGGGAAATATCATACTTTATATTTCCTGCTTTATTATCTACAATTTTTTCAATTGCTTTCCCAAAACTAGCGGCCATTGTTTTTCCATAAAACGCAACGGTTTGAGATGGTTTCATTTCCTTTTCAATATATGCAGAAATGGTTGGAACGTTTTCTTCCCCCATTCGAAATAAAACAATATCTGTACCATGCAACTGCTTTTCGGCTTGCGAAAAATATCTTCCATCCGTCCATAATCCCATTTTATCTTGTGAAATTAATAAAGTACCATTGGATCCATTAAAACCCGAGAAATATTCACGTACTTTAAAATAATCACTAACATATTCTGAATTATGATAATCCATCGTCGGTATTATAAAATAATCAATTTCCTGTTGTTTTAAAAATTGTTTCATTTGTTGTAATCGTTCTTTTATTTCTTCGTTCATACCATCTTCTCTCTTTACTCTTTTAAAAGTCCAATTGCTCTAGAAGTACCAACACGTTCACAACCAGCTTCTAAAAATGCAGCAAGATCTTCCACCGTGCTAATTCCACCCGCTGCTTTCATTTTCACATTTGGTCCAATATATTTTTTAAATAAAAGAATATCTTCCATCGTAGCTCCACCGGTTCCAAATCCCGTTGAAGTTTTAATATAATCTGCTCCCGCATTAGTTACAATTTTGCACAAGTGTATCTTTTCTTCCTCTGTTAAATAACAAGTTTCAATAATCACTTTTAAAATATGTGAACCAACCGCTTCCTTTATTGCACGTACTTCTTGTTCAACTTTTTCAAAATCATGATTTTTCACATCGCAGATATTAATCACCATATCAATTTCCGTCGCTCCATCCTTTATCGCAACTTTTGTTTCTGCAAGTTTACTTTCTAATACCGAATATCCTAATGGAAATCCAATTACCGTACATATTGTAAGTTTATCCTGATAAGTTTCTTTGATTTTTTTTATATATGTAGGCGGAATACAGACACTTGCTGTTTGGTATGTAATTGCTTCTTCACATAATTTTTTAATATCTTCCCATGTGGCAAATGCTTTTAATTGTGTATGGTCTACATGTGATAACATTTCTTTATTTGTCATTTTTCCCTCCAACTTATTATTCTGTTTAATTCATTATGTTCTTGTATAGTTTAATACGAAACGGATAAAAAATCCACAAAAACAATGTCTATTCGCAATTATTAATAAAAATTTAATATGTTCAAATTAGACATATCTTGCATAAGTATTCGCTTTCATGGTAGTATAATAGTACCGAAATTATGAAAGGGGAATCAATATGTACGAAAAAAATTATCCAGCTGATATTACTCCAGACATGAAAAAATGGACTGGATTAGCAAGCGAAGCAAATCTAATAGATAGTAATTTATACCAGAAATATGATGTAAAAAGAGGTCTTAGAGATCTCGATGGCAAAGGAGTTTTAGCTGGGCTTACCAATATTTCTGATATTAAAGCAAAAGAATTAGTGGATGGAAAAGAAGTCCCTTGCCACGGCAAGCTTTTTTATCGTGGAATCAATGTGGAAAACATTATTGATGGGTTTACTTCAGAAAACCGTTTTGGTTTTGAAGAAACAACCTATCTACTTTTATTTGGAAAACTTCCATCTGCTCCAGAATTAGAAAAATTTACGGAAACCATGGGCAATTATCGTAATTTACCTACCAGTTTTGTCCGTGATATTATTATGACAGCACCAAGTAAAGATATGATGAATACGCTTGCACGATCTGTCTTAACCTTATATTCTTATGACCCAAATGCAGATGATACTTCTTTAGACAACGTGTTACGACAATCGCTTCAATTAATCAGTATTTTACCACTACTATCCATCTATGGTTATCAAGCCTATAGTCATTATCATGATGGAAAAGGATTCTTTATTCATAAACCCAGTAAAGAATTATCTACAGCAGAAAATATTCTATATTTATTACGTCCAGATTATAAATATACACCTTTAGAAGCAAGAATTCTTGATTTAGCATTAGTGTTGCATATGGAACATGGTGGAGGAAACAATTCCTCATTTACAACCCATGTTGTTACTTCTTCTTATACTGACACCTATTCTACCATTGCTGCAGCAATCGGTTCCTTAAAAGGGCCAAGACATGGTGGTGCAAATATTAAAGTTGTTCATATGTTTGATGATTTAATAGAACATGTAAAAGATCTTGAAAATGAAGAAGATATCGAATCCTATTTAGAAGATTTATTAGATAAAAAAGCATTTGATAAAACTGGTTTGATTTATGGTGTCGGACATGCTGTATACTCAAAATCCGATCCGCGTGCCGTAATATTTAAGAACTATGTTGCTGAACTTTCTAAGGAAAAAGGACTGGAAAAAGAATTTTCTTTATATGAAAAAGTAGAACGTCTCGCTCCAGAATTAATTGGAAAAAGGAGAAAAATTTACAAAGGTGTTAGCATAAATGTAGATTTCTATTCTGGTTTTGTATATAAAATGTTAGATTTACCAGAAGAATTATATACTCCAATTTTTGCCATCGCAAGAATTGTTGGTTGGAGTGCACATCGTATGGAAGAATTAACAAATCAAAGTAAGATTATTCGTCCAGCTTATAAGCCAGTTACGGTTGATAAACCCTATACCCCCATTAATAAACGATAAAAAAATGGTAGCGAATATTTCGCTACCATTTTTTTCTATATATTAAGAAATTTTAATACTTCTTGTTTCATTCCATCAATTTCACATATACTATGATGTAAAACTTTAGCTGTTCTAATTTCTTCAATAGCATTTGGTATTGTTACATTTGCTATTGTTGATAATTTCTCCACTTTATCAAAATCATCAAGCTTCTTATCAGTTTCTCCAAGAGCATCCATTACACTTCCAGTAAACTTAAACGGACTTGCCGTTGATACAATAATTGTTGGTGTATGATCCTTTGTTTCTTTTCTATATGTTTTATATACTGCAGAGGCAACCGCTGTATGTGTATCAATAACATATCCAGTATTGCTATATAATTCTTTAATTCGATTTGCCGTTTCTTCTTCCGTTGCGTATCCTGCATAAAATTCTTGTAATTCTTCTTGCATTGATTTTGAAATAGAATAGGAACCTTTATCTGCCAGTTGATTCATAAATTCCGCACAAACCTCTTCCTGATTCCCACTAATTTTATATATCAAGCGCTCTAAATTGCTTGAAACCAAAATATCCATCGATGGAGAACTTGTCAATAAAAACTTTCTTTTTCTATCATAGGTTCCTGATTGAAAAAAGTCAAAAAGAACTTTATTCTCATTAGAAGCGCATAAAAGCTTTCGTATTGGGACACCTAATTCTTTTGCATAATACGCTGCTAAAATATTCCCAAAATTCCCAGTTGGAACAACAACATTTATAGATCCACACTCTCTAACTTTTTCTTCTTTTAAAAGTGTCACATATGCATACACATAATATACAATTTGAGGAACTAATCTTCCTATATTAATCGAATTAGCTGAAGAAAATTGAAATCCTGATTGCTGCAAAATGGCATTCATTTCTTTATCAGAAAACATATTTTTTACACCGGTCTGCGCATCATCAAAATTTCCATGAATCCCTACCACATGCGTGTTTTTCCCTTTTTGTGTAAGCATTTGTTTTTCTTGAATTTGGCTCACACCATCTTTTGGATAAAAAACTATTATTTTGGATCCTTCCACGTCGGAAAATCCTGCTAAAGCAGCTTTCCCCGTATCTCCAGATGTTGCTGTTAAAATTACAATTTCATTTTTTACATGTTGTTTTTTAGCCGCTGTAATCATTAAGTGAGGTAAAATAGATAATGCCATATCTTTAAAAGCAATGGTCGAACCATGAAACAATTCCAAATAATAAGCATCTTCCGCTTCTACCAAAGGGGCAATTACAGAAGTATCAAATTTTTCATCATAAGCCTTTTGAATACAATTCTTTAATTCTTCTTTTGAAAAATCGGTTAAGAATAATTTCATTACCTCATATGCTACTTCTTGATAAGAAGCATCTTTTAATGCATTAAAAGATATATCAAGTTTTGGTAATTTATCAGGAACAAATAATCCACCATCCGATGCCAAACCTTTCAAAATTGCTTCCGATGCTGTAATATTTTTTTCTCCACCACGTGTACTTTTATACAAAACGTCCATTTTTTCTCCATTCCAATTTATTCATATATTTCATATATTTTTTTATAACTATTAATATAGCATACTTAATTTTTTAAATCAATTGTAAACTTCTGTTCCTAATAAATCTATGATATAATTGTAATAATTCACAGATGAGAAGGTAACATATGTATGGCAACTGGAGTATATAAAACCAAAAAAAAAGATGGAACTACTTACTACCGTTCCTCCATTACATATTGCGGAACACATATCAGTTTAGGAAGTTTTCCTTCTTTTTCTGATGCAAATAATTGTTACAAAGAAGCAAAAACGATATTGAACAATCCTTTCTATACTCTTCATAATCATCATAAAAATCATTATATTTCCTTTAAAAAGTATGTATCTTTAATTAATTATCGAGATAATCACATATATTTCCCAACGCCAATCTACGTATACCAAAGATACTTTAGTTATTATTTATCCTTAGATATTGAACTGAAATTTGATATGGAAGATCTTTTTTATTATGCAAACAAACAAATTATGAAAAGAAATGGGCATCTTTTTGTTTCTGATTATGGCATGCAAATAAATATTGCAAGTAGATATGGAATAAAAAATTATGCCATACTTAATAAAGACTATACTTTTATAAACAATGACACCTATGATTTTCGATATGCTAATATTCAAATCTACAATTCCTATCATGGGGTTAAAAAAATACAAAAAAATAATAGCATCCTCTATCAAGCGAAAATACATATCCGTGGATACCGAATCATCGGATATTATCAAACAAATATAGAAGCTGCTATTGCATATAACAAAACCATCGATATATTATCCAAAAAAGGAATTAAAAAAAAGTATGCACAAAATTATATTGAAGAGATTTCAAATAAAGAATATGCAGATATTTACTCAAAATTAAAAATTTCATCCAGAATCCTTCAACTTTAGTTTGTTTATTTTTCTTCAAAATCAATAAGGCTAATTGTCATTTTAACATTCCCGACTACACCATTTACTTTTTCATTTTCAGAAAATTCCCATAAGGAAAATTGATATGGAATTTCAGGTGGAGCTGCTTCTTGAGAAAACCAAATATCATACGATTTTAACTGTGACAAATCCAAATCATCGATTAAAAATTCCGAATCTCCATAAATAGATGCATCATATCCAGACGCTTTCATAGTGGATAGAAATGCACTCGCTATTTTTGTTCGTTCTATTCTAGTAAGCCCTTCTGTTCTACCCTCATCATTCTCAATTCTATCCATTTCAAAAGCAATTGGGTAAGTAATCATATAGCCATTGATTACTTCTAAAACTGCATTTGCTTCTTCCACTGCTTCTTCTTCATTTATTGCTTGTGATTTAAAATACAGACCAATATTTAATTTTGCATCCGTTGCATTTTTAATATGAGTTTTTAAATAATCATCCATTACAATTTGCCCCGTTCCATAGCCACGACTTCCGGCTGCAATGATTACAAAATCAATTCCATCCTTTTTCACTTTATGAAAATCAATATATCCATTATCTTCAGAAACTTTAATTCCAAGATACGATTTTTCATCACCAGAAAATTCATATTTCGTTTCTTTTCCAGAAAAGAAAAATTGCTCGTAGGAAAGAGTGCTCAGTGGTAAATATGTATTAATTCTATGTGTTTCAAATTCGCCATTTGATAAAGTAATCCGAAAAAACCCCTCTGGAACTTCATTCGGATCCGTTGTCGGTATAGGAGAAACAGATGCCTCTTGCTCTTCTTCCACGGTCTCAGAATCCAAATCATTTATATCCCAGATTTGTAAATCATTGGATGTTTGTTCATTCAATAAATCAGAGTCTTGCTTCTGACTATTTGCATCCTTATTTTCTGGAACAAAGGGTGTGGATCTATCATTCATTAAAAAAACAAGTACAACAATGATAACACAAAATAGAACGACCCATGTTATCATCCTTGTCATCGTCCAGCCACGTTTTATTTCATTCTTTTCGTTTTCATCTAATAGCTTCATGATTTTACCCTAACAATTTTTTGATATATTCTCTCACCAAACCAATACCAATACTATTTTCTCCTCCTCGAGGAATAATTATATCTGCATATTTTTTTGATGGTTCTACATATTTTTCATGCATAGGCTTTACGGTTTTCTCATACTGATTCAATACCGAATCTACTGTTCTTGCTCTTTCAACCATATCTCTTCGTACACGTCGCATTAATCTTTCATCAGCATCCGTATCAACATATAGTTTTAAATCCATTAAATTCCTAAGTTTTTGATCTTGTAATATTAAAAATCCATCCACAATAATTACTTTTGCAGGATTCACTTCAATGCATTCATTTTTTACTCGATTATGAATTGAGAAATCATAAACAGGTACCTTTATCGTCTTTCCACTTCTAATATTTATTAAATCAGTGATTAATGTTTCGGTCTCAAAAGAAGATGGATGATCATAATTAAGTTTTTCTCGTTCTTCAAATGGTAATTCATCATGTGCACGATAATAAGAATCATGACATATCACCGTAATATCGTCCTTAAATTCTTCCTTTAAAATATTAACAATCGTTGTTTTCCCTGAGGCGGAACCTCCTGCAATTCCTACAATATAATTATTTTCCATCGATTCTCTCTTTCAGATATATTTATTTAATTTTCAAAAATAATACCACGTGGACATTTTTCTACACACACACCACAATTTACACATTTTGAATAATCAATTTTCGCACAAAAATCTGTCACTTTTATTGCATCATAATTACAATTTTTAACGCATATTCCACATGCAATACAACCAACTTCACAATTTGCTCTTACAACTGGTCCTTTATCTTTTGAAACACATTGTACCACTTGTATTGCTTTGTAAGGTATCATTTCAATAATACTTCTTGGACATGCTTTTACACATTTTCCACATGCACTACAAGCTTCTTTATCAACAATAGCGATGCCATTTTCAATTTTCATTGCATCAAAGTCACATACATCGACACAGCTCCCATAACCAAGACAACCATACTCACAGGATTTTGTACCCCCACTAACCATCGCAGCCATATTACATTCTTTAATCCCATAATAATCGAATTTCGTTTTTGTTTTTTCACAATCACCTGCACATTTTACGTAGGCTACCATACGTTCCATATCTGAAGCTTCCGTTCCCATTACTTCCGCAATTTTCACTGCACAGGCAGCGCCACCAACTGGACATGCATTTACATCCGCTTCTCCATTTGCAATTGCTGCTGCAAGATTAGCACAACCGGCAAATCCACATGCCCCACAATTATTTCCAGGCAGAATATCTAAAATAATTTGTTCTTTTTCATTAATTTTCACTTTAAACACAATAGCAGCAATTCCTAAGAACAAACCAATAATAAGTCCAATTCCCCCAATCAATATTACTGCACGATAAATACTAGCATAATCCATTTTCTTTTCCTCCTAAAGAAGGCCTTGAAAACCGTAAAAAGCAATAGCCATTAATCCTGCTGTAATCAGAACGATAGGCATTCCTTTAAAAGCTTTTGGCACATCATTATATTCTGTTTTTTCTCTAATACCTGCTAAAATTACAATTGCAATTGTGAATCCTAATGCAGTTGCAAATCCATTTACGACACTTG
Source organism: Lachnospiraceae bacterium (assembly GCA_041596215.1). Lineage (GTDB taxonomy): Bacteria > Bacillota > Clostridia > Lachnospirales > Lachnospiraceae > JBFHIZ01. The sequence goes on along the minus strand of JBFHIZ010000011.1, from coordinate 45,322 downwards.
TAAGAATTGAATATTCCTTTTGAACGTTCGTCAATGCAACACCTAAGACTGCACAATTTGTCGTAATCAAAGGTAAATATACCCCTAAAGATTTATATAAACTCGTTACAAATCTTTTTAAAAACATTTCAACAAATTGAACCAATGCTGCAATAATAAGAATAAACACAATTGTTTTTAAATATGTGAGGTCAAATGGTTTTAATAAATACTTATAAATAATTGAAGTAACAAGGGAAGCTAAAGTAATAACAAAAATTACCGCTTCTCCCATTCCTAATGCTGTTTTAATTTTTTTAGAAACTCCTAAAAACGGACAAATTCCTAAAAACTGGCTTAAAATTACATTGCTAACAAGAGCTGAACTTAATGTAATCACTAATAAATTTGAAATAGTTTCCATTTTTATCTCACCTCCATATCATCATTGTTTATATCTAAAATTTCAATATCTTTTTCATAGCTCATTATTTCTTCTTTCTTTGGTTCATCCGCTCCATAAAACTTTGAATGACATGAAGAATCTCCACAACTCATACAATCACTATTGCAACCAGATTGTATTTTCGTATTACTCACACCTTTTTTCTCAGCTTTTGCTTTAAAAATATTTTGAACCGCTGTTAAAGCTGCAAGAACAAAAAATGCACCTGGTGCCAAAATAAAAATACTAATAGGAATAAATCCTTCTGGCATAATCGCAAATCCAAAAACTTCCCCCGCACCAAGTAATTCACGTAACGCACCGATACATGTTAAAGCAAAGGAAAATCCAAGTCCCATTCCAATCCCATCAAAAATAGATAGTACCACTTTATTTTTCGAAGCAAATGACTCAGCTCTTCCTAAGATAATACAGTTTACTACGATTAACGGAATATAAATTCCTAAAGCATCATATAAACTGGGCAAATATGCTCTTAATAACAGTTCCACAATCGTTACTAAGGATGCAATAATTACAATAAAAGCTGGTATTCTAACTTTGTTTGGAATTACGTTTCGAAAAATAGAAATTATAAAATTACTCATAACTAAAACAACCGTTGTTGTAAGTCCCATTCCTAGGCCATTTACTGCGGAAGTTGTTACCGCCAAGGTAGGACACATTCCTAGCATTAAAACAAATATTGGATTTTCTTTTAAAAATCCATTTAAAAACTGCTCTCCAGCTTTATTCATTTTCCACACCTCCTATTAAATAATCAAAATAGGATATTCCAGCATTTAACCCATTTGTGATTGCATTGGTTGTTATTGTCGCACCACTAATCGCATCAATTTGATTTGTTGCCATGGCTCCTGTTTTTGTATACTCAAAATAATCCACGTTAATTTCTTCAATCTGCGACACAATTACTTCCTCCGCTCGCATTCCAAGTCCTGGAGTTTCTGCGATTGACAAAATCGATATTGCTTCTACCGTTCCATCCAAGGCCATTCCCATCATAAATGAAATATCTCCATTGTATCCTTCATGTGAAACAATGGTAAATACATATCCTAATAAGTTATTCTCCGAATCATTTGCTAAATATATTGTCTGAATAGAATCATTCTCAAATCCCTCCGCGGCAAGAAATAATTCAGCTTGATCCATATCAAAATCTAACACTTCTGTAAAAGTATCTGCATATTTAAATGCAAGTTTACATGCTTCATTTTTTAATTCTTCCTGTTTTAAAGCAATCGGTTCTTTTGTAATTTCATACACATACCCAAGCAATCCACCAGCTAAAACAGTAATTAACATTAAAATCAAAGTATTCTTTAATAATTCTACTATTTTCTTCATGCTTTTTCTCCTCCCATTCCAAATGCTTTAGGACGAGTAATCTTTTCAATTAACGGTACCACTAGATTTCCAATAACAATTGCAAAGGAAACTCCCTCTGCCGTTGAACCAAATATTCGAAACGTTCCAGTAAGTAAACCTAATAGAATTCCATAAACAATTTTCCCTCTTTTCGTAATTGGACTAGATGCATAATCCGTTGCCATAAAGAAAGCTCCTAACATGAGGCCACCACCACTAAGTTGTCCTGCAATATAGTTTAAATCAAATCCATTTCCTCCAAATAATACAATGAAAATAACAAATGTAACTAGATATGTACCAGGAATACGTAAATCAATTACTCCTAAGGCAATCAAAAAAGATGCACCTAATAATATAGCAAGTACACTAGTTTCTCCAATTGTTCCACCCGTTTTTCCAATTACCATATCTAACAAATCATAAGGTTCGCCACTCTTTAATAAGGTAAGTGGTGTTGCTCCTGAATATGCGTCACAATCAAAATTTGTCATATACGTTGCAAAAGATATTACTAGAAAACATCTTCCTCCTAATGCTGGATTCATAATGTTTTGACCAATACCTCCAAATAACATTTTCACTACCAAAATAGCAAAAACAGAGCCTAAAGCTCCCATCCACAAAGGAACAGAAACTGGCAAATTCAATCCTAAAAGTAATCCAGTTACTACAGCTGATAAATCTAAAATAGTAGATTTTCTTTTTGTGATTAATTCAAAAATCAATTCGGTCAATACCGAAGTAATTACCGTTACTAAAACTAAAAATAATGCATCAAGTCCAAAATTATATATTCCAAAACCAGTTGCTGGTAATAAAGCAATTATTACAGCAAACATAATATTAGAAGTTGTAACTTTTGAACGAACATGCGGATTCATTGAAACTTTTATTTTCTCGCTCATGATTTCTCCTATTTCTTCTTTCTATTATTTAATTCCATTCTACGATAAGAACGAATGGTTTGTGTTAATTGTCTTTTTGCTGGGCAAACATAGCTACAGCAACCACATTCGCAGCACTCCATTCCATCATATGCAAGAAAACTTTCCATGTTATTATTTCTTGCAAAATCATCTAATGTAGATGGTAAAATTCTACTTGGACAAGCCTCTACACATCTTCCACAATGAATGCATGCACTCTCTTCTCTTTTCGAAACATCATCTTCTGATAAACATAATAAAGCTGATGAAATTTTAGTAGTTGGTACATTAATGGAAGATAATGCAACCCCCATCATTGGACCCCCAGATACAATCTTAACTGGATCCTTTCGAAATCCTCCAACCTCATCAATCAATTCACCATAATCGGTTCCAATACACACTTCAAAATTTTGTGGTTTACGAACCGCATTTCCTGTTACCGTAACTGTTCTAGTTACTAAAGGTTTTCCTTCTATTACACCTCTTTGTATTGCACATAAGGTATCCACATTATCTACTATACAACCAACTTGACAAGGTAACATCTTTGAATTCAAACTACGTCCTGTTGTAGCATAAATCAAATGTCGTTCCGATCCTTGTGGATACTTTGTTTTTAAAACTTTTACGGTGATATTAGGTTCATCAACAACTAATTCTTTGATTTTCTTTACACAATCCATTTTATTGTTCTCTATCGCAATGATACCTTTTGCATTCTCAAATAAAGCTAATACAACTTTTAAACCACCTATGATTTTTTCTGGTTCTTCCATCATTCTTCGATAATCAGACGTTAAATATGGTTCGCACTCAGCACAATTTGCAATAACGCGGTCTATTTTTTCAGGTTCACTTGGTGAAAGTTTCACATGCGTAGGGAAACCAGCGCCTCCCATTCCTACTACACCAGCTTCTTTAACTGCTTTAAGGATCTCTTCTTTTGATAATTCTTCAAGTGGTTTAACATAGGGATATTCTATTTCTTCGTATCGTCCATCATTTTCTACAATGATACAATCTTCCTTCGTACCATTAATAACAAGTCGTTTCTCAATTCCTTTTACAATACCTGATACACTTGCAAAAATATTTGCAGATACAAACCCGTTTGCTTCTGCTATTTTTTGACCAATCAGGATATGGTCTCCTTTTTTTACCAAACACTTTGCAGGCGCACCAATATGTTGTGATAACGGATAAACTAAATCGCCTTTCGGTAAAACTTTCCGAACAGGTTTATCTTTGGACATTTTTTTTCCATCAAATGGATGAATACCACCCATAAAAGTTAATTTTGCCAAAATTAATCCCTCTACTTTCTTAATTTATTTAAATAGATATAAAATCTATTTCACTCAAAAATTCAGACTTACTATATATAAATATACTACAATTGCCATAAAAAAACTATATAATCTAAAGAATATATGTTAATATAAAACCACATATGAACAAAACTTAGAAATGGAGACCCATATGAAAAAAACAAATATTGAACTTTCAAATTTTAAGCTTTTATATCCCATTGAAAAACTTGTCCCTTTGGAAAACATCTTTTTTTTAGATATTGAAACCACTGGTTTTACTGCAAAAGGCTCTGCCCTATATTTAATAGGCGGCGCATATTTTAAAAATAATACTTGGAATATCATACAATGGTTTGCCGAAAAATACACGGAGGAAGAAGAAATACTACTTGCTTTCGAGCGATTTGCAAAAAACTACTCCTACTTTATACATTATAATGGTAATAATTTTGATATTCCATACTTAAAACAAAAAGCTGAAATGTTACAAATAGATTTGTCATTTTTAGATCAAACGGGGCTTGATATCTATCGAAGAATTGCTCCTTATAAATCTTTCTTAAAACTTCAAAATTGCAAACAAAAAACAATCGAAAAATTCTTGAATATTTCTAGAAAAGATACATTCCAGGGTGGTGAATTAATCAGTTTATATCATGACTATGTGAGTTCTCCCACCGATTACGCATTGCAAACGCTCCTATTACACAATGCAGACGATATGAAGGGTATGTTACATATTTTACCAATCCTTTCGTTTTCCGACTTATTTAATGATGTAATATCTGTAGAAAAAGTACAAGCAAATATATTTACAAGTTATCATGGGGAAAAAAGAAAAGAATTGTTTATGCAACTCCATTTACCACATCCTCTACCTAAAAAAATCTCTGTCTATGCAGACCAATGTTATTTTTCTGGAGATAAGGAAAAAGCCTCTTTACGTGTTCCCATCTATGAAACTGAATTAAAATATTTTTATGCAAATTATAATGATTATTATTATTTACCTGAAGAAGATACTGCCATTCATAAAGCGGTAGCAACCTATGTAGATCCTTCTAGGAGAAAAAAAGCAAAAGCATCCACTTGCTATACAAGACATACTTCTTCCTATATTCAACAATGGGAAATCATCAAAAAACCGTTCTTTAAAAAGGAATACAAATCGTCAGATATTTATTTTGAACTAACTGATGACGTAAAAAAAGACCGAACATTATTTAACGCTTATGCTAGTCATATATTACAACACATGGTCATTGAGTCAAAAAATAATGATTAACAAAATTTTAACAATAAAAAAAAGAGCTGTGATTTTATCACAGCTCTTTCTCTATTAATCTTTCATAAAAAAATGAATTCATTCTACTCAAACCTAATTCCTTATAGTTTATTATTTGTTCAGTACTTCCTATAAATAAAATTCCATTATTTTTTAAAGAATCTGCAAACTTTTTGAATACGTCTTTTTTCGCTTCTTCCGTAAAATATATCAAAACATTTCTACATACTATCATATGATAATCCATGTCAAACTTATCTAACAAAAGATTATGTTCTGAAAATTTAACGCATTTTTTAATTTCATCTGAAATCAAATAAGAATTACCAACTTTTGTAAAATACTTTTTTATAAATTCCTCTGGAATAGCCTTTATACTCTTCTCATCATATAATCCGTTTTTTGCATGCTCTAATACATTTTTATCTAAATCCGTAGCATAAATTCGAATATTTGACAATGCAGTATGCTTAGACAAAGCCATAACTAAGGAATATGGTTCGTCACCCGTTGAACAGGCAGCACTCCATATTTTAAGTCTATCACCAAATTTTTCGATTAATTTTGGAATAACTTCTTTATCCAAAAATTCCCATTGGTCTTTATTTCGATAAAACTCGGAAACGTTTATGGTAAGATATGTGACAAACTCATCAAATAAAGCCTTATTCGTTTTTATTTCATTTATAAACGAATCATAATCTTTAATCTTATGACGAACCAATAGTGCATCAATTCTTCTTTTCATTTGTCTTTCTTTATAAGCACTTAAATCAATCTTCGTGATTTTATAAACATTATTTTTAAATTCTTCATAATCTCTTATCATACGCTTATAAGTTCTCTTATTCTTCTACATCTGCTGCAATTGCAGCTTCAATATCAACTGAAACAACATCTTCATCTGATTCAACTTCTTCTTCCTCAGGTTCGAACATTGATTTAATGCTTAAGCTAATTCTACGATCATCGGAATTAAAATCAACTACTTTCGCAGTAACTTCTTCATTTACACTTAACACATCCGATGGTTTATCAATATGATCTTTTGATATTTGAGAAACATGAAGTAATGCATCTACTCCATTTTCCAATTCTATAAACGCACCAAAATCAGTCATTCTTGCAACTTTACCAGTTACAATGTTTCCAACAGCAAATTTCTCTTCTGCATCTTTCCATGGATTTTCATTTTCAAATTTTAGGCTTAATGCAATTTTTGTTCCTGTGATATCTTTAATCAGCACTTTAATTGGGTCTCCAATTTTAAATACTTTTTTAGGATTTTCCACTCTACCCCAAGACATTTCGGAAATATGTAATAATCCGTCTGCTCCACCAAGATCAATAAATGCACCAAAGTCAGTCACATTCTTCACAGTTCCTTCTACCACATCACCAACTTGAATTCTTTCAAATAATTCTTTTTGCATTACTGCTTTTTTCGATAGAATTAATTGTTTACGATCCCCAATGTATCTTCTTCTTTTTGGGTTGTATTCCGTTACAATGAAATCAATATCCTTACCATAATACTTATTTAAATCTTTTTCATAGGTGTCGGATACTAAACTTGCTGGAATAAAAATACGAACTTCTTCGACGACAACACAAACTCCACCATTTAATACTTGTGTTACTTTTGCTGTCAATACTTCTTTGTTGTTAAAAGCATCTTCAATTTTTTTGCTACCACGATCTGCAGCAAGACTTTTGTAAGTAAGAAGGACTTGGCCTTCCCCATCATTCACTTTCAACACTTTAACTTCCATTGAATCGTCAATTTTAGCAACTGTAGTTAAATCGACATTTTGGTCATTTGTATATTCATGTTTTGTTAAAATACCATCTGCTTTATAACCGATGTTCAGAATAATCTCATCAGGTTTTACACCGATAACTGTACCTTTAACTACCTCTCCTGTGTGTATTGTTTTAAATGATTCATCTAACATTTGTTCAAAAGTTAACTCGGACATAATTTTGAACCTCCTCAATAATATTGCTAGGGGTTGAAGCCCCTGCTGTAATACCCACTAGCGAAACAGAATTAGGCAAATCTAATTGTAAATCATCCAGTGTCTGTATAAAATATGTATGCTTACATTCTGTTTTACAAATTTCAAATAATTTTTTTGAATTTGAACTTTGGGTGCTACCGATCACTATCATAACATCCACTTTGCGTGCTATGTCTCTTGCTTCATTTTGCCTTTCAGACGTAGCACTACAGATTGTATTCGCAACACTAATATCATAACCTTTTTTACGAAAAATTTCAACTAATTCTTTAAATTTATTCATATTAAAGGTCGTTTGAGCTACAATGCATAGTTTTTCTTCATTATTTATGTGCAAATTTTCAATTTCTTCTTCTGATTCTATCACATATGTTTCGCTCATTGACCAACCAACAATTCCTTGTACTTCAGGATGTTGTTTATCCCCTATCACAATGATTTGTTCCCCTTGTTGACTCTTTTCTTCTACAATTTTATGAATACGCTTAACAAATGGGCAGGTTGCATCGATACATTGTAATTTTGATTTTAAAATTTCATAATATAACTTCCTTGAAACTCCATGTGATCGAATAATTACGATTCCATTCTCTAATTTGTTAAGTTCATCAAGTGAATTAATAACATTCACATTCTTTTCTTTCAAATCCTTAACAACCATTTCATTATGTATAATTGGCCCATATGTATAAATTTTCGTATCCTTACGTATCTGATCATAAACAGTATTTACTGCTCTCTCAACACCAAAACAAAAACCTGCACTTTTCGCAACAATAACATTCATACTTTTTTATGCCTTTCTATTTATATTTTACTTTCTATTAACTCCACAACTTCTTGAATCGTTAAATCAGAGGAATCAAGTAGTATGGCATCTTCTGCTTGTTTTAATGGTGCCATTTTACGTCCCGAATCCTGTGCATCTCTTTTTTTAATTTCTTCTTCAATCGTACTTAATTTACACGCAACCCCTTTTTCAATTAATTCCATATATCGTCTTGCTGCCCTCACAGCAGTGGAAGCAGTAAGAAATATTTTCACATTTGCATTTGGTAATACATAAGTTCCTATATCTCGACCATCCATTACCACATCCGTTTTAGATGCCAATTCTCTTTGTAATTCCACTAATTTTAATCGAACCTTTGCATAAGTTGCTACTTTAGAAGCCATATTCCCGACTTCTTCTGTACGAATCAATTGATTTACATTTTCATCAAATAAGCACACAATTTGTTCGGAATTTTCATATTCTATACTGATTTCTACTTCATCCACAATCTGATTAATTGCATCCTCATCATTTCCATCAATTTTATTTCTTAATACATACAATGCCATCGCACGATACATTGCACCCGTATCCACATAAATATAGCCCTTATCCTCTGCAATTTTCTTTGCAATGGTACTTTTCCCAGCACCTGCTGGTCCATCGATTGCAACACTTACACTCATACTTTCATTCCTCCCATGTTTTCACCTGCTAAATATCCCGTTGACCAGGCGATTTGCAAATTATAGCCTCCTGTTAATGCATCCAAATCCATTACTTCTCCAGCAAAATAAAGGTTCTTTATTCGTTTTGATTCCATCGTAGATGGATTAATTTCTTTCGTTGAAATTCCACCCTGTGTAACAATTGCTTCTTCAATTCCACGTAATCCTTTTACTTGAAAATTAAATTCCTTTATAATTTTTACAAAATACAAGCGTTCTTCTTTTGAAATTTCATGCACTCTTTTATAAGGATCAATATTAGACAATTCTATCATAATTGGGATCAATTTTGATGGAAACAAACGTTGCACCGCATTTTTAAATTCTTTATTTTGATTTTCTTCAAACTCTCTTAGAATACGTTTATCTAATTGTTCCATAGATAATGCAGGTTTTAAATCTATTTGCAACTGATATTCTTTAAACATTCCATTTTTTGCCAAATAAGAACTTGCACTTAATATAACTGGTCCTGACATTCCAAAATGCGTAAACATTAATTCGCCAAATTCTTCATATAATACGTTTTCTTTATTCATTAATTTCACATTAATATTTTTCAAAGAAAGTCCTTGCAATTTTCCACATATATGTCCTTTCATTTCAATTGCACATAAAGCAGGTTTAATTGGTATGATTTCATGTCCTGTTTCTTTTGCTAACGTATATCCATCTCCTGTTGAACCAGTAAGCGGATAAGATTTCCCTCCTGTTGCAACACAAACTGCCTCTCCATATATTTTCTTACCATTTTCAAGCTTAACGCCAACTACTCCTTCTTTTTCTACTAATAGTTTTTGCACCCTTGCTTGATAAATAATCTGAATCTGTCTTTTTTTTAATTCATTGCTGAATGCTTTAATAACATCTGCTGAATGATCTGAAACTGGAAAGACCCGATTTCCACGTTCTATTTTCACTTTACATCCAAGTGATTCCATGTACGCAACCACTTGATGATTATCAAAATTATAAATTGCACTATATAAAAATTTAGGATTACTTACCACTTGAGTGAAAAAATCAGAAGTTTCACAAGCATTGGTAATATTGCAACGTCCCTTTCCTGTAATGAATAATTTTTTCCCAATTCTATCATTTTTTTCTAATATAGTTACTTCACAACCATTATCATTTGCTTTTATCGCAGCCATAATACCTGCTGGACCAGCACCAATTATAATCACTTTTTTCACTATTGTTCTCCTTTAGTGAGTGGATTTGATAAAATAGGTTCATCATTCACAAAATTTATTTCATCATTTAAATACACTTGATAATTATTCCAAGTAGTTTCTAACATTTCTAAATTTTCACGCACTTTTACTTTTTCTTTTAAACAAATCGATACAACTAAAGCATTAATCAAACTTAAAGGTGCTACAAGAGAGTCTACAACTGAAAACATATCACTTTTTGCAAGCAAATGGCAAGACGAATACATATTAACAGGTGAATGCGATGCATCTGTAATCGCAATAACTTTTGCATTTCGATCCGAAGCAAATTCCATTGCTTTTAATGTTCGCATGGAATATCTTGGAAAACTAATCCCAATTAATACATCTTTATCATCAATTTGAATCATTTGTTCAAATAATTCGGTTGTACTTGTTGTCTGTAATTGAACCACATGACCTAACACCATATTTAAATAGAAAGACAAAAAGGAAGCAAGCGGTTGACAACTTCGCAATCCAATAATATATATCGTTTTTGCATTCAAAATCGTTTCTACTGCGGTTTCAAACACCTTAGAATCCATTGTATTTATTGTATCCTTTAACTTTTCAATATCTGCTTGTATCACACTTTGCACAATATCTTTTTGTGATGAACTACCATATTTCACACTCATTTTTGACATCGAATTAAGTTGTCCTTTTACCCAATCTTCTAACGTTTTCTGAAACTCTGGATATCCATTAAATCCTAAACTAGACGCAAATCGAACTACAGTAGATTCACTGATTCCAACAGCCTCTCCTAACTTTGCTGCCGTCATAAAAACCGCTTGCTCATAAGAATTACAGATGAATTCTGCAATGATTTTATGGCTTTTACTCATATCTTGATATTTTTCATGAATTATTTCTATTACATTATTTGAATTAATCATACAAATATATAGTCCCTTCTATAGTTAAATCACTTATTTTCATATACAACTATGGTATTGGTCTTCTAGTAATTCCATTGTTTCCTTTTCAGACAAATCAAAATCACCAGTAATCACCATACAAGCTGCTCCATGGATAAAAATCCACATTTTCATAAACACAGTACTAGGATCGATACAACCTAATTTTTTAGCTTTACTGATTTCCAATCCTACTGCATTATTGGAACCATTTAATAATTCGTACATACTTTTTGTTCCTCTATATTCCGATAAAAATAATAATTTAAAGATATTTTTTTCTGTTTTTGCAAAATTTATATAGGCCATACCTAAATCCACAAAAGGAATATGAGACTCTCCTTGATAAGAATGATAGTATTGACTATAGAAATTCATTGCTCGAAGAAAAACCTCATCTAACACTTCTGGCATACCTTTAAAAGAACGGAAAATCGGTTGTGTAGAACAATTTGCTTTTGCGGCTAATTTCCTCGCTGTTACCATTTGAACATCTTCTTCTCTAACCATTTCAAAAGCAATGTTAAGTATTTCTTCTTTATCAAATTTAATCTGTCTGGCCATATTCATTTCCTTTCCAAAAAAATAACATATGTTATTCACATATGTTATTTTAAACTATTTTTTTATTATATGTCAAGCGTTATTATACTGGATAAGCACCAGAATTTTTATCTGCTTGTGTTAAATCAATTTTTTCTTGTTGTGCTTTTCGATATTTAAAGAAATCAGTAGCAACTTGAGGGAATAGAGCATAAGTTAAAACATCTTCATCCTGTTGTTTCCACTCTTTCATTTCATTTTCAATCGTTTCTAATTCATTTGGAATTAGATCAGCTGGTCTACAAGTGATTAATTCTTCGCCTGGAATAACCTTATCAATTACTTCCTGTTTAATCGGCTTAATTGTTTTACCATATTTACCACGAATCAAATCTTTTGTTTGTCCAGTAGACATTTTATAACGTTCACCCATGATGACATTAAATACTGCTTGCGTACCAACAATTTGTGAAGATGGCGTAACCAATGGTGGTTCTCCTAAATCTTTACGTACTCTAGGAATTTCATTTAATACTTCATCATATTTATCTTCTGCATTTTGTTCTTTTAATTGGCTCACCATATTAGAAAGCATGCCGCCTGGTACCTGATATAATAGTGTTTTAATATTAACACCTAACATTTTAGGATTTAATAATCCATCATCAAGGCATTGATCTCTATATGGTCTAAAATAATCAGCAATTTCCGCTAATATTGTTTGATCATAACCAGTATCATAAGGAGTGCCTTTAAAAGTTTCAACAAGTACTTCCGTTGCTGGTTGTGCTGTTCCCATTGAAAATGGTGAAATTGCACAATCAATTACATCTACTCCAGCTTCTACCGCTTTTAAATATGTCATGCTAGCAACTCCAGATGTATAATGGGAATGCAATTGAATTGGTAAATTAGTTACCGATTTCATTGATGCAATCAAATCCGTTGCTTTATAAGGTAAAAGTAATCCGGCCATATCTTTAATACAGATACTGTCAGCTCCCATATTTTCAATTTCTTTTGCCATGTTCATCCAATATTCCATGGTATAAGCATCGCCTAATGTATAAGAAAGTGCTACTTGTGCTTCTCCTTTACCCGAACGAGCTTTTTCCTTATTGGTTGCATTAACTGCTGCTTCCAAGTTACGCAAATCATTTAAACAATCAAAGATACGAATAATATCAATACCATTTGAAATTGATTTTTGAACAAAGTAATCAACAACATCATCTGCATAATGACGATATCCTAAAATATTTTGTCCACGAAATAACATTTGTAATTTTGTATTTGGACAATATTTTTTTATTGTACGTAAGCGATCCCAAGGATCTTCGTTTAAGAAACGTAAGGATGCATCAAACGTTGCTCCACCCCAACATTCTAGTGAATGATAACCCACTTCATCAAGTTTAGATAAAATTGGAACCATTTTTTCCGTAGGCATTCTAGTCGCAATCAACGATTGATGTGCATCTCGAAGAATTGTTTCCGTAATGCCAATTGGCTTTTTCTTTAATTCTGCCATATATTTTTCCTCCATTTTTTTTTGCGAAATTTACACTCCAAATATTGCCATGAAAGTTCCAGCAGCAACTGCTGTTCCAATAACACCAGCAACATTAGGTCCCATTGCATGCATAAGCAAGAAGTTTGTCGGATCTTCTTCCGCACCAACTTTTTGAGAAACTCTTGCAGCCATAGGTACCGCAGAAACTCCTGCTGAACCAATTAATGGATTTACTTTTCCTTTTGTCAGTACACACATTAGTTTTCCAAATAATACGCCTGCCGCCGTACCAAACATAAATGCAAGTAACCCTAAGACAACAATTTTGATTGTGTTTAAATTTAGAAATGCAGAAGCACTTGTTGTTGCACCAACAGATGTACCTAACAAAATAACAACAATATACATTAATGCATTCGATGCTGTATCTGTCAGTTGTCTAACCACTCCACTTTCCTTAAATAAGTTTCCAAGCATTAACATTCCTACAAGTGGTGCTGTTGTAGGTAAAATCATACAAACAATAATTGTTACTATAATTGGAAATAATATTTTTTCTAATTTTGAAACAGGTCTTAATTGTTCCATTTTAATAAGACGTTCTTTTTTTGTTGTAAGTAATTTCATAATTGGTGGTTGTATAATTGGCACCAAAGACATATAGGAATATGCCGCTACCGCAATTGGACCTAATAATGCGGTTTGTCCCAACTTGCCCGCTAAGAAAATCGAGGTAGGACCATCTGCTCCACCAATAATAGAAACTGCAGCTGCCGCTTGATCATTAAACCCTAAGGCAATCGCGCCAAAATATGCAGCAAAAATACCAAATTGAGCAGAAGCACCTAACCAAAAACTCTTTGGATTTGCAATTAACGGACCAAAGTCTGTCATTGCACCAACACCCATAAAGATCAAGGATGGTAATATTGCCCATTCATCTAATAAGTAAAAGTAATAAAGTAAACCGCCTGCTTCTCCGTCTGTTCCAATATGTGCCATGATATCTGGATATATATTTACCAGTAACATACCAAATGCAATTGGAATTAAAAGAAGTGGCTCGTACTGTTTCTTAATTGCAAGAAAAAGTAGTAAACAGGCTACTAAAATCATGATATAATTTCCGATTTCTAAATTTAGAAATGCAGTTTGATTCAGTAAGCCCTTTAAAGCACTTGAAATATCAACAGCCATTCTTATGACCTCCTATATTATTTGTTTAAATCTATCCATGTCTAATTTAAAGTTGCAAGTAACGCTCCAGATTCTACTGCTGCGCCTTCAGTTACATTAACACTCGCTACTGTACCATCTTGCGTTGCGACAACAGGAATTTCCATTTTCATTGCTTCAACAATGACTACCGTATCACCTTTTTTTACACTTTGTCCAACTTCAACTTCAATTTTAAAAACTTTTCCAGCTGCGCCAGCTTTAATTTCAACAGAACCAGCTCCAGAAACTGCAGCTTTTGGTGCTGCTGCTGCAACAGGTGCTTTACGTGCAACCGGTGCTGCTTTTGGTGCCATAGTAACTCCAGCTGTCGATCCTTCTTCTACAACAACATCATATACATTTCCATTTACTGTAATGGTATAATTTTTCATTTATTATTCCTCCTAAGGTCTTTTATTTTAAACTGTTTTTCCATTTTGATGCACTTGTTTTACGAATTGAACGAACCGTAAAACCTTTTGTTGAAGAAGCACCTTGGAACGATGCAATTGCTGCTGAAATAACAGCTACAAGTTCCGTATCATCGGATAATTCTTCTTCTTCTTTTTCTGCAATTTGTGCAATCGTAGCATCAATTGCGGTTTCATTCTTTGTTTTTTTCTTGCTCATTTTTTCTTGTATTTTAGGAATGAATCCAAAACAAGAAATAATTAAACTTATTATTATCAGGACACTAAATACTGTTCCCATTCCTAATAAGGTATTAAATGCAGCACCAGTCATTTTTTCATTCATTGTATATACTACATCCGTTTGACATCCTGTTATTTCATTATTTTCACCAACATATATAATAAAGTTTGCATTTCTTCCATTACTGCCCTCAAGCATCATAGATACAATTGCTTCCTCATCGCTTATATCAATTTGAACTTCTTCTTGTCCAACAATATCACCAACTACATCTGTTGCCATTCGAAAAGATTCGACTGCACTTTTAACGGTCAATTTATCGATTACAACTCCAGTATTCGTTTTGATATAATCCGAAAATTGCATCCATTCATAGGTGGAAAAATTATTCATTTCCGAATAAATTTCGTCCTGTGAAAAGCTTTCCACCAAATATACTGTATTTTCCAAATTTGATGTGAGAACTTGTTCGTCATATTGTACTTCTGCTTCTTTATTTCCACATGCGGTAAGAGAAAGGATACAAACAAGTGTACATAATACTGTGATTATTTTTTTCATAGTATTTCACCTTTCTAAATTGTGCCATGTTTTTTTGCGGGACGTTCTTCTCTTTTTGTAAATAACATTTCAAAAGCCCCAATTGCATATTTTCTTGTATCTTCCGCTGATATTATTTGATCAACATATCCGTGTCTTGCAGCACTCATTGCACTAATTTGCAATTCTTCATATTCTTTTGCATAAGCATCAATCTTATCCGATCCTTCTCCTTCACAAATAATTTGAGCTGCAGTTTTTGCATTCATCATGCCGATTTTTGCATCTTCCCAAGCAATGGTAATATCTGCTCCAGTTGCTTTTGCATTCATAGCAACATATGCAGATCCAAACGCTTTGCCAGTAATCACATTTACTTTTGGAACCGATGCATTGGCAAAAGCAAAGGTAAGTTTTGCAACAGCTTTTGCAATTCTTTTTTCAGATTCAATACTTGCTTCAAACCCATCTACACTTGTAAGTGAAAGAACTGGTATTTCAAAAGCATCGCAGAAGGTAATAAAATCTGCTGCTTTTTCACAGCCATCCACAGTTAAAGAAGTATCAAACGTTTCTATTTTTTCTCCATTTTCGTCAAAAATTTCCGAACGATTTGCTACCGCTCCGATGGTCATTCCATTTAATCGAATAAATGCTGTAACCATTTCCTTCGCATAATCTGCTTTCATTTCAAAAAATGTTTGATCATCAGAAATTGTAGTTAATACTGCAGCAGCATCTGTTTTAAAGGATGCCAAATCAGCTGTCACTCTATTTAAATCATCCGTACATTCAACAAAAGACATATCGTCTTCATTGTTTGAAGGCAACATGGTGATTAATTCTCTTATTTTTTCAAAAATAGTAGCTTCATCTGCAACGACATCTGCCAAACCACTTTCTTCACTTTGAAATTTTGCTGTTGTCGTATCACATTTCTTAATTGTATTTCCTTCTATTGCATTTGGCGAATTAACAAATAGTTTTCCTTTATTTGATTCCATAAATGTGAAATCACTCAACGCGCTCATCACACCAAGTCCACCGCCGCAAGTTCCTAATATTGCTGTGATTTGTGGTAATACACCAGATACCATAGCTTGCTTTTTATAAATCTCTCCAAAAGCATTTAAGGCATCGGTTGCTTCTTGTAATCGTAATCCTGCAGAATCAATTAACCCAATAACAGGTGCTCCTGTTTTTAGTGCTAAATCATAAAGATTTACAATTTTTTTTGCGTGCATTTCGCCTACAGAACCTTTTAATACAGATACATCTTGGCTGTAAACATATACAAGCGTTTCATTAATCACTCCATAGCCAGTTATTACACCATCACCAGGAGTATTTGTTTCTTTCATGTTGAAATCTGTGTTTCTTGCTGAAACAAAATTTCCGATTTCAACAAAACTGTTTTCATCGAGTAATTGATTTATTCTTTTACTCGCCAAACTTGTTGAACTGGTACTCATTTTTTGCCCTCCATTTATCTTTATATTATTAACAATCTTTAGTTGTACAATGATACACAATCGCACATGCAACAGTATAGCATATTGTATAAGCCTATACTAGAGAAAATTAATAAACTTTATATTTTTTTTATGAAAAAAAGGTTAAACTTCTTCTGGATAACAGCAAATACTATTCCCTGTTTTTTTCTTACTTTCTTTTTTTACTTTTGCTAACTCCTTCGAAAATTCTTCCAGTGTTTTATAACTTCTTTTTTTATTATCCATAATTGCAACTGAAATCGTGACAATTGGAAATGTATCTTGAAATCCATTTCTATTTTTCGATACAATATACTCTCGTTTCCAATCCTCCTCGCTATAAAGTGTTTTTATTTCTTTTCGAAATTGTTTCATAATTTTACAACAAACATCTTCCATATCCCAATAATCTGCAATAATTACAAAATCATCCCCTCCAATATGTCCTTTGAATTCATCCTTTATACAACATTCATGAATACATTTTACAATGGTTTTAATCATAATATCTCCATTATTAAAACCATACGCATCATTATATGCTTTGAAATTATCCAAATCCAAATATACAATGGAATACGGTGCCGCTCCATAAATTCGGTCTTCAACTGCTTGTTCAATTAACACATTACCCGGTAACCCTGTTAATGGATTTGCATCAACAGCTTTTGTAACTTGAATTTCTATTGCAGCTTCTAATAAATCTTTCACCGTAACAACTCCTAAATACTTTCCATCTCTAGTTACAATCACTGCATCATACAAATTATGAAATGGCCTTAACAATGCCATTTTTGATACAATTTCAATTGGTGTCTTTTCATCAACTGCAAGAAAATTTTCTTCCATAATGTCTGCACAAGTATCTCTCACATGCAAATCATAACCATATCTTCCTCCAAATGTTTCAAACAACAAATTTCTAGTTAAAATTCCACATACATTTTCATTTTCATCAGTTACACAAACTTCTGTAATCGTTTCATCTTTCCGTAAAAATTCAAAAACATCAAAAGCAAATACCTCTGTATGAATCTTGTTTTTCCCTTTACATATCATTCCAACATTTCCAAAAAACGAAGGTTTGTAATTTCCTGACAGCATGGACCATGCTGTTTTGGATATTTCGCATACAATTTCTTTTGATATTTTAAGCATTTTTTCATTTGGACGTTGAATATAATATCCTTGTCCAAAATCGACTCCCAATTTAATTAATTGAATTAATTCTTCTTTTGTTTCAATTCCTTCCGCAATCAAATACATATGAGCATTTTTACAAAACAGAACAAATCCCTCTACTAACGATTGTTTCATTTTGTCTTTATCAATTCCTCGAACTAAAGCCATATCTATCTTAATATATTTCGGATGCAACAAACTTAAACGGTTTAACCCCGCATATCCTGCTCCAAAATCATCAATTGCAATTTGAAAATTTCTTCTTTTATAATGATCCACAATTTCACAAAATTGTTCTTGATTTTCAATGGAAGTGCGTTCTGTTATTTCAAATACGATTTCTTCCGCACTTAAATTATTCTGATTTAAATATTTTTCTGTGACACCTTCCTCAAATTCTTCATCATTTAAAATATTCGGTGAAACATTCAAAAATAATTTTTGACCTTTCTTTTTATTTTTTGCATTTTCAATTGATTTTTTTCTACAGATTTCTTCTAAATGCCAACTTTTTTCCATAGTCTCTGCAAGAATAAACATTTCTTCCACATGAAAACTACATACTTCCATATCAATTCGGCTTAATGCCTCATAACCTAAAATATGCCCATTTTCCAAACTAATAATTGGTTGATATACGGATTTTATTTTTTCTTCTTCTAGAACTTTTAAAAAATCATTTCTTTTTTCTCTAGTAATCATTATCTAACCAGCCTTTTTCATTTTACCCAACTATACCAAGAACTTTTTGTATTTTCTAACACAGAAATGTAAAATCTATGTTATTTTTAAATAAAAAGCTTCACAAAATTGTACCGGGCGGATACAATTCTGTGAAGCACAGTAAGGATAAGTATTTATCTTAATACGCTTATCGCGTCAAAGATGGTTTTTTCATAAGCTTCTTTGCCATATTTATCTACTTCATTTTTATCTTTTACACCATGTGTTAAACATCCAGCTCCTCCAATGCAGCCACCCACACATGCCATTCCTTCAATAAAATTCTCATTTAATACATTTTTCTGTAATTTAAACAACGCTTTTTTACATTCCTCAATTCCATCACAAGAAACAGCACGTAACTCAAATTCTGTCTCACCTAGTTCTTTCATTCCCTCTACAACTGCATCTTTCAAACCTCCGCTTCGAGCAAATATTCTTCCATAATATGAAGCATTATCTAAAAGTTCTTCATTTAAATTTACAATATCTATATTTTTACTATCAAATAAAGCTTGTAGCTCTTCAAATGTTAAGACACAATCCACATATTCTTTTACTTCCGATTTTTGCATTTCCTTTTTCTTTGCAACACATGGTCCAATAAATATAACCTTAGCCGTAGGATCTACATTCTTGATATATTTCGAAATCAAAGCCATCGGCGACAAATTATGAGAAATATATTGATTTAAATCTGGAAAATCATTTTTTATATATTGTACAAACGCAGGACAGCAAGAACTTGTTAGCATTCCTTTTTCGATAAGTTCCTTTGTTTCTTCTATTGCTACCATATCTGCACCAAGTGCCGCTTCCACCACTGTATGAAATCCCAATTCCTTAATTCCTGCAATAACTTGGCCAAGTTTCGCATATGTAAATTGGCTGGAAATGGATGGAGCAACTACTGCATATAACTTATAATTTTTATTATTTTGGCTTTCTTTTATTAATTTAATTGCTTCTATGATATACGATTTTTCTACGATTGCACCAAATGGGCATTGATAAACGCATGCACCGCAAGAAATACATTTTTCATTATCAATTGCAGCCGTATGAGATTCACTCATTGAAATTGCATTTACTTTACATGCATTTTCGCAAGGCCTTTTTCGATTGATGATTGCTGTATAAGGGCAAACTTTTGAACACAAACCACATTCGATACATTTAGATTTATCAATGTTCGCTTTTTGGTTTGCATCATATGTTATTGCATTTCTAGGACATACGTCTTCACAATGATGTGCAATACATCCTCTACATGCATTGGTAATTTCGTAGCCTCCTACAGGGCATTCATCACACGCAATATCAATTACTTCAACAACATTTTCATTTTCTTTATTACCGCCCATCGCAAGCTTTACTCTTTCTCCTACAATCGCACGCTCCTTATATACACAGCAACGCATTTTTGCTTCTTTCCCTGCTATAACACTTTGTGGTATATCCATTACTTTTTCTAATAAATCTCCTGCAAATTCATGAATTGCTACTTCTCGAATCACTTTATATTTTAACAATTGCACTTTTGTATCAAACTTTCTCATATACACCTCACTAAAAATAACTAACTTTAATTCTTTTTCCCATGCTTTTCAAACAATCCGCCAATCCTTCTACTAAGTGCATCTTAATATTAAATGTAATTGGCAAATCCGGATTCTGATGTGCTGGATTAATTGCTTTTCCAACATAAAAATTAATATCCGTTGCTTCTTCAAATAATAGGCGACATATTTTAGATGCACCATCTTGTCCCGTACTCCATTTTGCATACATTTCATTTTTATCAATATAATCTTTTGCATACTCTAAAACACGATTAATCGTAATGACTCCTTCTGTTACCAAATCAACCCCATCTATTTTTGCGATAGGCGGTATTTTTTCATCAAAAAATTCTAATAGCGGAACCAATTCTTTCTTTAGATAATTTGCTGCAATTTTTGATGTGGTACCACCACACACGATATGTTTTCCTTTTTTTGAAAAGAATAAGGACATCATCTTATTTGCATCGTCTGGATCAACCGGAGGCCCAAGTAATAAATTCATTGGCTCTCTTTTTCTTATCTTAATTGTGCAAATCGTTGTATCATCACCAGGACAACCTCCATATAATTTCAAACATTCATCTAGTAAAATTGTAGTCAATGTTTTTGCGGTAAAACCAACTTCGGCAAAGGTTTCCATATATGAAATAATATCTTTTCTTTCCCACCCAAAATTCAACGTTTTTCCAACACCTGCATGAATTGCTCCATCACTCATCATAATAAAAATATCATCTTCTACAAGATCAATTTTAGAATGATAAATCTGTTTTCCTCCAATTTCCATTAATGTTGTTGGAATTTCAAAATTTTTTCCTTTTCTCAACAGAATAACATGTGGGTTATCATATTGAATGATTTCTGCATATTCATTTTCAACAATATGAATGATTGTAAATGTAGAATATGCTACTTCTCGTTCACTACAAACTGGTAACGTTGCAGCTATTGTTTCAACACAATCCGATATTGCTAAGTTTTCAGCCATCATAGTTGAAATAATTTTTGCCGTTAATTTAGATAAAATATTGGCTTTCACTCCACTTCCTAGGCCATCTGCTAAAACAATTACCATAGAATTTTCATTTTGCCATACAATTTCCACATTATCTCCCGATAATTCTTCTTGGTATTTATTTAATCCACGAAATCCAATATCCGCACAAAGATTATTCATCTTTAATTGACTCCTTTAATTTTGTTAACGCAATTTTCGTTTCAGCAGCAGTTTCGCCAAGCAGAGATGCAATATCTTGAACAATTCGCATTTGTTTATCTACTACTTTATCTGCTATTTCTATCGTATGTTTACTTATTTTTTCTTTTTTTTCTCGATCTCGTTCTTCTAGCGTTACATCTCTCATAATACTTATTAAAATACGATAATCTTTATCATGAATAATAGTCTCATCAATATACTTATTGTATTCTGCCAAATATTTCCTTTTATCTTTTATTGATTTTCCACTTGATCTTACTTCCATAAAATCTTTTGGGTCCATAATTCGAACTACTTGTTCTCCTAACACATCAGCGGCTGAATTTATATTTATAATTTCACATGCAGCTTTATTTACTTGTTGAACTTCCAAATTCTCATTCAAAACAATAATTCCATTCGGCGTATTTCCGATAATATTATCAGAAAAACTTTCTGCTTTTTCTTTTAAATAAGGAAGGCACATTGTTAGATCTGCCTTTCCTTGAAATACTGCTATTGCTTTTTCACGACAAGAGTCATAACCACATGACCCACAATTTAATTCCTTTTCCGGTTCCGCTTTTCCCATTTGTTGCAAAATTGCTTGAATTTCTTGTTCGCTTGGAATAGGCAATTTTTTTCCAATATATTCTATTTTTTTTCGCATTTCCTCGCTACTTGGCATATCAACTTTAAAGTCTTCACTACCACTATAATTATTAACTTCTGCGAAATTCATCAATGGGAATTTATGGTATTTTTCCATAACGGGTCCACCAATACAACTTCCCACACAAGATGACATTTCAATAAAACAATTTGTTAGACTACCATTTTCAATTTCTTCTAAAGCAGCCTTGCAATTTTCCACACCGTCTATTGCTAAATATGTATACGATTCATTTTTTTTCATCGTTCGTATAATACCGCCCGTAGTAGGAAACAACCTTGCTTTTGATTCTTTCGTAAATTCTTTTTCTGGCTCAATCGCAATACCTTCTTCTTCTAACCAATTTGATAATTGCTCAAAAGTTAATACTGCATCTACTATCCCTTCGTAATGATCCGCTTCATCTTTTTTCGCAACGCAAGGACCAATAAATACCGTTTTCGCATTTGGTATTCTTTTTTTAATATCTTTACAATGCGCTTGCATCGGTGAAATTACTTTCGCTAAATATGGTAATGCACTTTGAAAATGTTTTTGTATTAATAAATTTACTGAATGACAGCTTGAAGATATCAAAATATTTGGTTTTTCTTCACGTAGAATACGTTCATATTCTGTTTTAACTTCCGTAGCCCCAATTGCAGTTTCTTCTAAATCTTGAAACCCTAATTTGAGAATTGCCTTTCGTAACGCTTGAATTCCTGCCCCATTATAATTTGCAATAAAGGAAGGTGCAATGGAGCATATAACTGGTTCTTCCATACTTAATAACACTTTTACCTTTTCAACATCACTTGTTATTTCTTTTGCATTTTGAGGACAAACGACAAAACATTGTCCACATAAAACACATTCATTCCCTACAATATTTGCTTGATTTGCAGAAAAACGTATGGATTTAACAGGGCAATGTCGAATACATTTATAGCAATTTTTACAATTTGATTTTTTTAATCTCAATGGTTCTGTTGACATATTCCCAACCTTTCATTTCTAACTATATTGATATTCTTTTTAGCACTTCGTCCTGAAAAAATGACAGTGCAGTTTCCGGTGACACAGAAAATAACGTGTCATCAATTGTTACGCTAACACCTTTTTGACAATTTCCCATGCAAAACATTCCAGCTAATTCAATTTCATTTTCTAACTTTTGTTCTTCTATTAGCTTTTGTAATTTTTCTACGACCATTCTAGAACCTTTGATATGACATGAACTTCCAATACACACTGTAATTTTCATGATTCCTCCTCATTACTGAAACAATTTATATTCATTCTATGAATTTAATTTACCTGCTAGCATTGCAAAATCCGCAGCAATATTTACATCTTTAATATATACATTTTCTGGTGCCTGAATATGAACTGGTGCAAAATTCATAATTGCTCTAACTCCTACTTCAAATAGCTCATCCGCAATTTTTTGTGCTTCATCTTTTGGCACACAAAGAATCACCATTTTTATTTTCATTCGGAAGATTAGCTCTTTCATTTTATGCATTGGAAACACTTGTTTTCCATTTTTCATATGAATTGACGTGTCCTTATCAAATCCAGCTACAAGATTTATTCCATATTCTTCAAACCCTTCGTAAGAAAAGATTGCACTTCCCAGCTTTCCACAACCGATTACCACTGCATCTGACAAATCATTAAATCCTAGATATGTTTCAAGCAAATCAATCAATTCCAAAATGCAATATCCTACCTTTGGCTTTCCTTTTCCAGAAACCGCTCCCAAGTCTTTTCTAACTTGTACTTCACCAAGGGATAACGCTTTTGAAATCATGGTTGCTGAAATATATGTTTCTTTCGATTTTTCAATTGTTTTTAAAAATTGCAAATATTTAGGTAATCTTAACAATGTCGATTTAGAAATGCATTTTTCCATAATTCCCTCCAAATAATTTCAATTCCTGAAGAAAGTATATCAATTTTCACTTCCCTTTTCTAATGTAAAAAAGGTATATCGATATGTTTTTATCGATATACCTTTATATATTTTATAATGTTATTTATTTTATTCGTTCATCAATACTTCTTGCATGATTCTTTAAAATATCAATAAACTTTTGCTCTATTTTTGTGATTTTGTGCCCTTTTCGATAAATCAACACGTCTTGATATTCCTTTTTATTATCGAAATTCTGTAGTTCCACCAATTGATATTGTTCTAAGATTTTTTCTGGAATCGGCGATACCCACATAAACGTATTCTTAACCGTTGATAACAACTCCATTTGACTTGCTCTTTCAAATACATAAATTCTTTTATCAATACATTCGATTTGTTCCGCTTTTTTAACTGTTAAAAAAGGAAGTGACGGCACATATGGGTCTGCATGCGCAATTTCAATAAAATCTTTCAAATCTTCCACTTGAAAAGAATTATTTTTCGCTAATTGTGACGTTTTTGACATAAGTGCAACGTAATGAAATTTTGTTAATAATCTTACTTCTAGATTTTTTTCACGGAAGTATTTTTTAAAATACGAATCAAACGTACTTTGATAACGCACAATTCCCAATTCATAATCGCCTTGTAAAATATTAGAAATGGCTCGCATAGAATTTGTTTCTTTATACAATACGTCAAGAGCTTCTTTTGCATCAAGTTCCTCTACAAATTCTGTGAATGCATTTCCAATATAACTTGCTCTTGGGACCGAAATAGAAAGTTTTTGTTCCACACGATCTTTATCTTTATATAAAGATTCCACCTCATCGATTTGTTTCAATATTTTTTTTGCATGAATTAAAAATTCTTCACCCTGAGGAGTAACCATAATTCCTTTGGAATTTCTTTTAAAAATCAAAATATCCAAATCCTCTTCTAATTCTTTGATTGCTCTACTTAGATTTGGTTGATTCATATATAAGTTTTCTGCAGCTTTACTAATAGATTTTGTTTTTTCCACTTCTACTACATACCGCAAATGTAAAATATTCATTTTTTACTCCTTTATAAGCCTACTGTATTAACATCTTCCTCATCTTTGGGAGTACCAAAATTTATCTCTGCTTCCTCTTCTGCCTCTAACTTAAATTCTTCCACAATTTCTGGATTCAGTTGTGGTAATTCATCCAAGGAAGATACCCCAAACGCTCTTAAAAATTGTTCTGTCGTTCCAAATAAAATGGGGCGTCCAGGAGCATCTTTTCTACCCAATTCTTGAATTAACTCAAAATCCAACAATCGATTTACTGCGTGGTCGCAACTCACACCACGAATACGCTCAATTTCTATCTTTGTAATCGGTTGCTTATAAGCAATAATAGACAAGGTTTCTAACACCGTATCCGATAATACATATTTTCTAGGTGCCTTTGCTATTTTTATTAAATATTCGTACATATCTGGTTTTGTACACATTTGGAAACTTCCATCTAATTCTAAGATAGAAAGTCCCGAATTGCCTTCTTCATATTTTTCTTTTAATTTAAAAATGAGTTCCTTCGCTGTTTCCTTATCCGTTTCGATTACTTCAGCAATTTTCGATAATTCTACTGAATCACCCATGGAGAATAACACGGCTTCAATAATTGATAGTTGTTTTGTTTGTTCCATTATTTATTCCACTCTCACTTTCATATATTTCAATATCATCAAAAATTTTATCTTGTCGAACTTTTAAATATCCCATTTTCATTAATTCTAATATAACAAGAAAGGTAACAATAATATCCATTTTACTATTTTCGTTTTCTAACAATTTGCAAAAACTAATACATTTATTTTGGCACAAAATACGTTTCACATATTCAAATTTTTCATCCATATTCACTTTATCTTTTTCAATTTTACCAAACTTGCTTCGTACCGGATCAATTTTATTTTCCTGTCTTATAAGCATCGATTTGAAAATATTTTGCATTTTGGAAAGGGTAATATCAGCAACTAATTCCTCATAATCAACTGGTTCTCGATAATCTCTAACTTCTTCAGGTAATGTAGTTTCTTTATATAGAACTTTATCTGCATCAATATGTTTATCCTTTAATTCAAAAGACATATACTTATAAATCTTATATTCAATTAGTTTTTGAACCAATTCCGCTCTCGGATCTTCCTCTTCGCCTTCTTCATTTATTTCTTTTGGTAATAACATTTTACATTTAATATTGATCAGTGTCGCTGCCATTACTAAAAACTCACTCATCACATTCATATCCTGCTTTTCCATCTCTTGAATATAAGAAAGATATTGCTTTGTAATTTCCACAATAGGGATATCATAAATATCAACTTTATTCTTATCAATCAAATGAAGTAAAAGATCTAATGGTCCCTCAAATGCTTCTAGTTTTACTGCTAATGCCATTATTTTTCCTCCCCTTCACTTATTATTCCTTTAAAATTTCAATACAAACTAACTCACATGGATTCCCAATACGAATTGGAATTGTATGCATTCCTAGACCTCTGCTTATAATAAAAGATCCAAATCTTCCACGGTATAATCCGCCATCATATTTCGGAAAAAAATGAAGAGATGCGGAGATCAAACCACCAATTCCAGGAATTCTTATAATTCCACCATGAAAATGACCAGACAAAGTCAAATCTGGCATCCACTTATCATAATCTTCAAAATACTCTGGATTATGAGCAAGTAAAATTTGATAAAAAGAAAAATCATTTTCTCCAAGATTTTGGTTTACATCCAATTCTTTTTTCTTTTTATCTCTTGTACGTTTATAATATTCCTTGTCTATTGATAATCCAGAAATCGTAATATGATTCTTTTCTAGGACTATCGATTCATTATTTAAAACATGAAGTTTTTCATTTTTAATATATTCCATATACTCTTGATACATATCAGAATACGTTTCCGGATATATTTTCGCACGATATTCATGATTTCCAAATGCGTAATATACCTCATATATCTTAGTTAACTGTCGAATGAATTCCATTGCTGTTCGATTCTTTTTATTAGGTCTTGCTGTTAACATATCTCCCCCAATAAGAATAAAATCCGGATGACATTCATTAATTTTTTTTAAAAGTCTATCATTATTATACCCAAATTTATGATTATGTAAATCCGATAAAAACACCATTTTTACATCATTATTTATTTTATTAGATTGAAGATGATAATATGCCAATTTAATTTTATGCATATCATAAATGGATATACAAATCAGCAAGAAAACAAATATTGCAACCACCAGACTCCAATTCATCACAAATCTCCTTATTAAAAAAGTTCCAATTTCTTGGAACTTTTACTACCATCGAAATTTAAATTCCAGGTATTTTTCTTTAATCTCATTTTTTTGTTTTTCAAAATTAATTCCAATTGCTAATAAAAAGTGATATATAAAATCTATGGTTACAATCGCAAGAATTAATTTACAGAGCATAATACCCCTTGAAATATCTACTTGATCAATAACATGAAAAATTCGTGCATTTAAAAATCTCACAATCACAATTCCATATAAGCCCCAAGCCAACGTACTTTCCAAACATATAATTCCTTTATAATTCACTGGTTTTTCTTTGTAATCCCACCATAACTCACCAAATAGTATTAACATTAATTTTGCAACCAAAAATTCAAATATCGTAGCAACGACTGCCGCTACTAAATATAATACAATCACATTATTAACCAATGGTGATAGGAAAACAGATCCTAACGTTGCTCCTACTCCATAAATCGGGCAAAATGGTAAAAACACAAAACCTCTATTTGTTATTTTTTTATTACAAATAGTCATATATAAGGATTCCACAAACCAACCTAATATACTATACAAAATAAAGCTTGATACCAGATGATAAACATCTGGAATGACAAACAAAGTATTCATTTTTCCCCCATCATTTAAAATTAATTACAATTACAAATTTCTCATTTTTTAACAAAAAAACGAAAGTCCTTGGTACTTCAATGCACCAAGGACTTAATATTAGTTAAATTTACGTTTTCTTGCTGCTTCAGATTTTTTCTTGCGTTTTACGCTTGGTTTCTCATAATGCTCACGTTTACGAATCTCTTGTTGGATTCCAGCCTTTGCACAACTTCTTTTAAATCTACGTAATGCGCTATCTAAAGTCTCGTTGTCTTTTACTATTACATTTGACATGCTATACCCTAACCTCCCTCCAGCCCTATATTGTACGACTGTACGGGTATTTTTTAATATTTGTTCAAACAATATTATAACAGAATTTGAAAATTCGTCAACTATTTCTATGAAATTTGTTCTTGAATCATCTCTTTTGCTTTTGTAAATGCACTCATAATACCAGCCGCATTTGTTCCACCTGCTTGTGCCGTATTCTCACGGCCGCCTCCGCCTCCGCCAACTAGTGGTGCAATTTGTTTCACAATTTTTCCTGCATGAACACCTTTATCATTTGCATTTTTCGATGCCATAACAAGCAAATTAACTTTTTCGCCCTTACTACTAGCTAAAAGTATCACACTATTTTCATAAGAATCTTTTAATTGATCTCCAAGTTCTCGTAATCCATTCATATCTACATCACTTACTTCTTGAGCAATTATTGATAATCCATTTATTTGTTCCACATCATTTGATATATCACCTAATGCTTCTTTAGCAATTTTACTTTTCAGCGATTCATTTTCTGATTGCATCGATTTTATATCCGTTAACAAATGTTCCACTTTATTTACCACTTCCCTATTTGATGTTTTCAACAATTCAGAAACCTGGCTTAATGAATTCTCCACTGCTTGATAATAGGAAAGCACACCAAAACCTGTAAGTGCCTCTATTCTTCTAACCCCTGCCGCAATACCCGTTTCCGATACAATTTTAAACATTCCAATCTTTGAAGTATTCGTAACATGCGTCCCTCCACATAACTCTGTAGAAAAATCACCCATATGCACAACTCGAACCTCATCCGCATACTTTTCGCCAAAAAGTGCCATAGCACCTGATTTTTTTGCATCTTCAATTGACATAATTTCTGTTTTTACGTCCATGGCATTAAAAATATTTTCATTTACAATTTTTTCAACTTTTCTAATTTCATCCTCAGATAATGCTGCAAAATGAGAAAAATCAAATCGTAATCGATTTTCTGTTACAAACGATCCAGCTTGTTCTACATGATTACCAAGAACAGTTCTTAATGCTTTTTGTAACAAATGCGTAGCCGAATGATTCTTACAAATATCTTCTCTTTTCGAACGTTTCACCTCTAAAGTCACTTCATCTTCTAGTTGAAACACTCCCTTTTCCATGATTCCTACATGACCAATTTTATCTCCAACGAGCTTAATAGTATCTTCCACACGAAACAATCCATTATCTGAACGAATGACACCTTCGTCCGCTGTTTGACCTCCCATGGTTGCATAAAATGGTGTTTCTCTAGTAACAATGGTTCCTCTTGTCCCTTCGTCAATTGTGTCGAGAATTTCCGTTTCCGATGTCAATGCAAGGATTTCGCTTTTTAGATTCAAGGAATCATAACCTTGAAATACTGTTTTTACAGAATGATCCAATTCTTCATATATTGTTGCATCTGCTCCCATATAATTTGTTTCTTTTCGAGCCTCTCTTGCTTTATCTTTTTGTTCTTGCATACATGTTTCAAAAGCTTTTTCATCAACTGAAAATCCTTTTTCTTCCAAAATTTCTTTTGTCAAATCAATTGGAAAACCATAGGTATCATGTAATTTAAATGCATTCGCACCGGACAACACTTTGCTCTGCTCTGCAAGCATCTCCTCTTCCATTTGTGATAAAATCAAAAGACCTTGATCAATTGTATTATTAAATTTCATTTCTTCTTGCGATAATACCTTTAGAATAAATGCACTTTTTTCCTCTAGTTCTTTATATCCATCTTTCGATTCTCTTATTACAACCTGACTAATCTCAGATAAAAACAGTTTATCAATCCCCAAAAGTTTACCATGTCTTGCTGCACGACGAATCAACCTTCTTAGCACATATCCTCTGCCTTCATTCGTGGGCATAATTCCATCCGAAATCATAAATGTTGCGGAACGTATATGGTCAGTTATTAGACGAATTGATATATCCTTTTTAGAATCTTCTTTATAAGTCACCTTAGATATTTCACATATAGAATCTCTTATGGATTTCATTGTATCAACATCAAATACAGAATCCACATCTTGTACAACAACTGCTAATCTTTCTAATCCCATACCTGTATCGATATTCTTTTGACTTAATTCCTTATAATTTCCTTTTCCATCTCCATTATACTGTGTAAATACATTATTCCACACTTCCATATAACGGTCACAATCACAGCCAACTTTACAATCTTTTGAACCACAACCATATTTTTCTCCTCGATCATAATATATCTCTGAGCAAGGTCCACAAGGTCCTGCGCCATGCTCCCAAAAATTATCGCATGCTCCATTTTCATCTCGATAAAATCGTATCACACGTTCTGGTTCAACTTTTATTATTTTTGTCCAAATTTCAAACGACTCTTCATCTTCAAAATAAATCGATGGATATAAACGATTTGGATCCATACCAATTACTTTCGTCAAGAATTCCCAACTAAATGCAATGGCTTCTTTTTTAAAATAATCTCCAAATGAAAAATTACCAAGCATCTCAAAAAAAGTCAGATGTCTTGCAGTCAATCCAACATTTTCAATATCTCCCGTTCGAACACATTTTTGACAAGTTGTAACCCGATTTTTTGGTGGAATTTCCTTCCCCGTAAAATATGGTTTTAAAGGTGCCATACCAGAATTTATAAGTAATAAACTATTATCATTATGTGGAACCAAAGAAAAGCTTTCTAATTTTAAATGATCTTTACTTTCAAAATATTCTAAAAACATCTTTCTTAATTCATTTACTCCGTAATTTTTCACAATTGTCCTCCAATATATCTAAAATCAATATTCTTATTATAAATTCTCCTTCCATCTCTGTCAAACAATTTTATTTTTGAGTGACCAAAAAACAGAAAAAAGCAGGAAACGTAAGCTTCCTGCTTTCCATCAAAAACTTCCGTGAGAACCACCGTGACTTGAACCACTTGAACTTGAGTGGGAAGAAGTTCCTCCTCCACTTGATGTGGATTTTGGAATCGGTGTTTTTGTAACATGAAAATACAAAAAGGAATCTCTATCTCTTGTCATCTTAAAGCTTCCCTCTTTAACATACGCTTTTGCATATGGTTGTGAAACGGCTGTTTTCATTTTTGATTTCATAATGCCTATCACAATTGCAGAAATAACAAAAGAAATAAGAAATACAATTAAGATACGTTTTATATAATCACTCGTTGATTTATATGTATGATTTACATCATATACCTTTCCATTTTCTGCTTCCTTTAAAAAATCAGAAGAAAGGTCCACATATTTTTGAAATGCACTATAATAAGATGCATCGGATAAGTAAGAAGAACAAACTTCACCAATCTTATCTGTGCCATAATCTGTAAATGCAACTAATCCATAGCCCTTTGTAGATATAGCCCAATTTCTAGTCCCCATATTTACATAGAAAAGAATGCCATCTCCATCCTTTCCATATCCATAGCCATGATAATCAAAATAATCATCTGCAGCGGCAACAACATCATACTCGGACGAATCCTCAACCGTTACGATAACTACATCAAAAGAATAGAGCTCCTCTATTTCTTTTATCTTATTTCTTAACGCATCTTCTTCACTATCGGTTAAAATATTTGCATCATCGACTACACGATCGGTAGCGGCATATGCTGTATTTGAAATACAAAATGATAATGCAAAAATGGATAGTATTAAACATATTTTTTTCATCTTCTCTCCCCTATATTAACAATGCTAACGTTGACCCAATGACTGCTAATCCACCAAATATTGCCATAAAAAATCCAAATGCTCTCTTTTTATCAATTGGTAATTCGCCAACAAATTTACCAGTTTGCCCATTCATGGCAAAAGAATATAATTTCCCTTTGTAGGTAGAATTCAAAATCCATACCGGTAACAATGCATAGGAAATCTGACCGCTGTTTAATTTTACATTTGTTGATTCTGGAATACAGGAACTATATCCATGAACGGTTTCTTGAAAAGATTTTATAACGCTATTTCGAATCCTTTCATTGGCTCTTGGAATACTTTCTTCAGCATCCACATCATATTTATTTGTTAATAAACCTGCTAAATATGCTGTTTGAAAATCCACCATTCCTTGATAGTTAAATGGTTCAATAGCCTCCATGTAAGCATCTTCCATTTTTGTAGATCCGTCTACCGGCACCTTTTCAAAATCCATCGTACCTTCACGAACAAGACTGTAAAAATCAGTCCTTGTGTATCGAAAATTTGTATCACTCCAAGTTCTTACTTTTGTCGCTTTATAACGAATTTTTGCATCTGTTTCGCAATCAAATAACCAAAAAGGAACATAAATACCTTTTACTTCATCAATATGATTCTCCATTGCAAAATATTTAGGTAATAACGGTTTTCCTTTCATAAAAGATTTTAATTTTTCTTTTACAACCTTCTTATCTAATTGAAATGGTATCACATAGTCAGGTCGAAAAGTACCTGCAAATTGATTTTTAATGATAACAGGATTTCCACAATATGGGCAACTGGTCCCAGCCACTGTATCATCTGCAATAATTTCACCTGCACAAGATTCGCAAACATATGTAATCATATGATCTTGTTCACCCTCTTGCCAATCTCCACTTCCACTATTTTCACTGTAGGAATCCCACGCAATATCATTTTCTTCTACCGTATTTAAATCCTCATCATATGCTTTCGCACTTTCCATACTAAACGTGGTATCACAGTACGGACATTTTAATGATTGTGTTGCTGTATCAAAACTTACAGCTCCTCCACAACTTGGACATTTATATTCCATTAATGAGCTCATATTGTCCTCCTAATTTTTATTTTCCATCTTTTTCATCAAAAACATCGCCACATTCCGGACAGAATTTAGGAGGATTTTTTGGATCCTTTGGTTCCCATCCACATTTATCGCACTGATATAATAGCGCATCTGTAGGTTTTGCTTTCCCACAATTCATACAGAATTTTCCTTTATTTACAGTTCCACAACTACATGTCCATCCATCTTTTGTAGGTTCTGGTTTTCCACAATTAACACAAAATTTTCCTGTATTTATTGTCCCACATTCACATTTCCATGAGGGAAAGGAAGTCTGTGATTGCGTTTGTTGTGGTTGCTGCGGTTGTTGTGGTTGCTGTCCCATTTGAAATAAACTTGTTGGATTCATTCCACCAGAATTTTGTGCCATATTCATTCCTGCAAACGCCATAAAAGCTCCTTGTCCTTCATTTTTTGCTGCATCTTGCATTGCTTGTGCTTGTGCTCCCACTAATGTGGCTGCCGCCATATTCGGATCTCTCATAACTGCATTTCTTTGTAATTGTTTAATTAATTCTTCGTCTTCTTTTGGGGCAGATAAAGAATTAATTCCAAAGGAAGCAACTTCTAACCCTCTTAAATCTTTCCATTTATCAGAAAGTTGATTGTTTAAAATTGTAGATAACTCTTGTGTATGTCCAGGTAATGCAGAATATCGAATCCCCATCTCCGATATTTTTGCAAATGCAGGTTGTAATGCGGTTAACAACTCTGTTTTTAACATACTATCAATTTCACTTCTTTCATATTCATTCGAAATATTTCCACATACATTTGTATAAAACAAAATGGGATTTGTTATTTTATAAGAATATTCTCCATTACACCGAATCGAAATATCGATATCCAATCCAATATTTTTATCAACTACACGAAACGGAACGGGCGTAGCTGTACCATATTTATTTCCAATAATTTCTTTGGTATTAAAATAATATACTCTCTGATCTTTCCCAGTATCTCCACCAAAAGTAAAACGTTTACCCATTGTTTTAAAAGTTTCTAGCAATCCATTTCCAAACCCTCCAGTAAAGACACTTGGTTCACTAGAAGTATCATAAGTGTATTCTCCTGGTTCTGCACAAACATCAACCACTTTTCCTTGTTCAACGATAATCATACATTGGCCATCTGCAACAGCAATCGCCGATCCATTCGAAATAATATTATCTTCCCCTTTTGTGTTTGAGGAACGTCCACTTGTTCTTTTATGTCCTTTGGTTGCAAGAATGTCAGCATCTAATGCTTCACAATAAAAATACTCTTTCCATTGGTCTGCAAGAGACCCTCCAATTGCTCCTGATATTGCTTTAATTAATCCCATACTATCTCCTTTCAACTAATCTATTCTGATTCTTGTATTTTTTCACCTCATAATTCATACTTTAAAATTATACCATATATTATTTTTCAATTCCAATAAAACAATAAAGCAAAAAGTCAATCTGAGATTGACTTTTTGCTTTATCTACTATCTTGATTTTTTTAATGCAGCCTGTGCTGCGGCTAATCTTGAAATTGGTACCCGATAAGGAGAACAAGAAACATAGTTTAAACCTGCATTATGACAAAACTCAACACTTGCAGGATCGCCTCCATGTTCACCACAAATACCAAGTTTAATATTTGGGCGACTTACTTTTCCTTTTTTTACTGCCATTTCTATTAACTGTCCAACTCCACTTTGATCTAATCTTGCAAATGGATCTGACTCATATATTTTTGCCTTATAATATGAATCCAAAAATTTTCCTGCATCATCTCTTGAAAATCCAAATGTCATTTGTGTCAAATCATTTGTCCCAAAGGAAAAAAATTCTGCTTCTTCTGCAATTTCATCTGCAAGCAAAGCTGCTCTTGGAACTTCAATCATGACTCCAATACGGTACTGTATATCCGATTTTTTTTCTACTTTTACTGTCTCTGCAACTGATTCCACAATATCTTTTACAAATTTAAATTCTCGCTTTTCACCTACTAAAGGAATTAATATTTCAGGAATTACATCATATCCAAATTCTTCCTTCACTTCAATTGCAGCCTCCATAACTGCTCTTGTTTGCATTTTTGCAATTTCAGGATATGTTACTGCCAATCTGCAACCTCTATGACCCATCATAGGATTAAACTCATGCAAGTCAGAACAAGCATCCTTTATTTCTTTGACTGTCAAATTCATTTCCTTTGCAAGATCAATAATATCCTTTTCCTCCGTAGGAAGAAATTCATGTAGTGGCGGATCTAAATATCGAACAGTCATAGGTTTTTCTTTTAAAACCGTAAACATTTCTTTGAAATCAGATTTTTGAAATTCTAATAATTCATTTAATGCCTTTTCTCTCGCCTCTAAAGAATTTGATAAAATCATTTTTCGAATCTTAGGAATCCTGTCTGGAGCAAAAAACATATGCTCTGTACGGCACAGTCCAATTCCTTCTGCTCCCAATTTTATGGCATTTTTTGTGTCTTCTGGCGTATCTGCATTCGTACGAACTTTCATTTGACGAAATCCATCGGACCATTTCATGATTCGATCGAAATCTCCACTAATAGTCGCTTCTTCCGTCTCAATATCGCCTTCATAAATAATTCCTGTCGAACCATCTAAAGAAATATAATCACCTTCTGAAATAGTAACGCCTCCAAGTTTAAACCATTTTTCTTCTTCATTTATTATAATTTGCGAGCAACCAGATACGCAACAAGTTCCCATTCCTCTTGCCACTACTGCTGCATGAGATGTCATTCCTCCACGTACTGTTAAAATACCTTCCGCTGCATGCATTCCTTCTATATCTTCTGGCGATGTTTCTAGACGAACTAAGATAATACGTTCTCCCGCTTCTTTATGTTTTTTTGCTGCTTCTGCAGAAAAATAAACTTTTCCAGCAGCTGCTCCCGGTGATGCTGGAAGTGCTTCTCCTAATACCTTTCCATTTTTTAATGCATCTTGATTAAATTGTGGATGTAATAATTGATCTAAGGATTTCGCATCGATTCGTAAAATTGCTTCTTTTGGTGAAATCATTTCTTCATCGACTAAATCACAAGCAATTTTCAATGCTGCTGGTGCTGTTCTTTTCCCATTTCTAGTCTGTAAAAAGAATAGATTTCCTTCCTGTATTGTAAATTCCATATCTTGCATATCACGATAATGTTCTTCTAACTTTGTAGCAATTGAAATAAATCGTTCATATACTTCTGGTAAATCTTTTTTTAATTTGGTAATTGGTTGTGGTGTACGTATTCCTGCAACGACATCCTCTCCTTGAGCATTCATTAAGTACTCTCCATAAATACCTTTTTCTCCAGTTGAGGGATTCCTTGTAAATGCAACACCAGTTCCCGATGTATTCCCCATATTCCCAAAAACCATCGCTTGAACATTCACTGCAGTTCCCCAACTTCCTGGAATATCATTCATTCGACGATACACAATTGCTCTTGGATTGTCCCATGAACGAAATACAGCTGTTAATGCCTCCATTAATTGAATTTTGGGATCTTGTGGAAACTCCATTCCCATTTTTTCTTTAAAAATAACCTTAAACTTTGTAATGATTTCTTTGAGATCATCCGCCGTCAAATCCATATCGAATTCAATTCCCTTTTCTTCTTTTGTTTGATCTAAAATGCTTCCAAAATATTTTTTATCAACTCCCATCACGACATCTGAAAACATTTGAATAAATCGCCGATAAGAATCATAAGCAAATCTTGGATTCTCCGTTTTTTTTGCAAATCCTTCTACAGATTCATCATTCAATCCCAAATTTAAAATGGTGTCCATCATTCCAGGCATAGATGCTCTTGCTCCGGAACGAACGGAAACTAATAATGGATCCGTAACATCTCCAAATTTTTTCCCCTGTATTAGTTCTAATTGCACCAATGCATCAAATACCTGACCTTTTATTTCATCCGATATTTGTTTTCCAGCATCATAATAATCCGTACAAGCTTCCGTAGTAACTGTAAACCCTTGAGGAATTGGCAACCCCAAGTTTGTCATTTCAGCAAGATTACAACCTTTTCCTCCAAGTAAGTCACGCATTTCTGCATTTCCATCCTTAAATAAATATACCCACTTTTTCATAACTTTCTCCTTAATATTTTTGATATTTATGTAAATCCCAAAGGAATATACATTCTTTAAAAAATAAATTTATCTGAAAAATAAGATTCGAGTTCTTCAATATTTACTCGAATTTGTTCCATGGAATCTCTAAAACGAATTGTAACTGCTTTATCTTCAACCGAATCAAAATCATAAGTAATACAAAATGGGGTCCCTATTTCATCTTGTCTTCGATATCTTTTTCCAATATTTCCTCTATCATCAAATTCACAATTATATGTTTTAGATAATTTAGAAAAAATCTTTTCTGCGTTTTCATTTAATTTTTTTGACAATGGTAAAATAGCAATTTTTACAGGAGCTAATGCTGGATGAAATTTTAATACATTTCTGATGTCTCCACCTTCAAGTTCCTCTTCCTCATATGCTTCACATAAAAAAGCTAGGACGACACGGTCTGCACCTAGTGATGGTTCTACCACATAAGGAATATATCTTTCTTTTGTTTCATCATCAAAATACGTCAAATCTTGACCAGAAACTGTTTGATGCTGGGTCAAATCATAATCCGTACGATCTGCAATTCCCCATAATTCTCCCCAACCAAAAGGGAATCGATATTCAATATCACTTGTTGCTTTCGAATAAAATGATAGTTCTTCTTTTTCATGGTCACGAACTCGCATTTCCGTTTCTTTTATTCCTAATGTTTGTAACCAATTCACACAATACGCTTTCCAATAATCAAACCACTCTAAATCTGTGTCAGGCTTACAGAAAAATTCCAACTCCATTTGCTCAAACTCTCTAGTTCGAAATGTAAAATTGCCA
This sequence comes from Lachnospiraceae bacterium, assembly GCA_041596215.1. GTDB lineage: Bacteria > Bacillota > Clostridia > Lachnospirales > Lachnospiraceae > JBFHIZ01. The sequence goes on along the minus strand of JBFHIZ010000011.1, from coordinate 7,196 downwards.
GGAGTGATTTCATTTCGAAAACTTTTTCCAATTTGTGCAATGCCAAATGGAACTTTTTTTCTAGAAGTACGTTGAACATTTTTAAAATTAGCAAAAATACCTTGTGCGGTTTCAGGTCTTAAATAAACCGTATTTTTTGCATCTTCCGTAACTCCTTGAAATGTTTTAAACATTAAATTAAATTCACGAATATCGGTGAAATCATGTGCTCCGCATGATGGACAAGGTACTTTATGTTCCTGAATAAATTCAAGCATTTTTTCTTTACTCCAAGAATCCACACTCTCTTCTAATTTTATACTATGATCTTCTGCAAATTTTTCAATAATTTGATCTGCACGAAATCGTTCATGACATTGTTTACAATCCATTAATGGATCGGAAAATCCGCCCAAATGTCCAGATGCTACCCATACTTGAGGGTTCATTAGAATCGCACAATCTACTCCTACATTATATGGTGTTTCCATAACAAATTTTTGCCACCATGCTTTTTTAACATTGTTTTTTAATTCTACTCCTAAGTTCCCATAATCCCAAGTATTCGCTAATCCACCATAAATTTCAGAACCAGGATAAACAAATCCTCTTGCCTTAGCTAGTGCAACAATTTTTTCCATTGATTTTTTCATTTCATTAATTCCTCCATAGATTTATTCAAAAATGAGTATATAAAATACCTCATCATTTGATTCTTTCCCATTTTGCTCCAAAAATTGATACGTCTTATATGTCATTTTTCAATATTTTGCGAATAAAAAATCGCCTCCTTATATGGTTTAAAAAGAATCGGTTCCGTCGCTATCCATATTTTTGACTTTTCCATATCCCTAAGCATTTCTTTTGTCACAGATATTATTTCTCCCTGTGCATCAAAATATTCTCCCTCTAAACAAAATTCAGGCCCCATAGCTTCTTCTATTGTACCAAAGAATAGGACCTCACCATTTAATTTCATATAATCTTCATATGATGGATATTCTAAAGAAAGCATAGCATTCCCCGTATCAACATATAAATCTTGTAATTCAATTTCTTTTACATTATTATCATTATAATTATTTATTTCAAATGTAACCCAATTTATCAAATCCAACTCTTGATATTTTTCAGTATCAAATGGTTCCACAAAAAAAGTATTCAAACTTCCATTTTTATGTAATTCCATCGTAGATGTCGTTATCTTCTGTACTCCACATGAGGTAAATAAAAGCAAAAAACAAACCAACAAACCAAGACTAATTTTCTTCATTTGAACCTCCCCGTAACATCTAATAGTATATCTGAATTCATTATTTTTATCAACTAAAATTCCTGCAAAACGTAAGTTGTTTTTTATAATTCATCTATAATTTCTAAACATTTAAAAGGTTTTGGATAAAATTGTTTTCTATAATACGTTCCTAGCCACTTTAACTCTTCTAAAACTTCCTTTGATACACTAAATGTAAATAATTTTTCAATAGAACTATTTACGATATAATCCAAGGTTTGCAAAGTTCCATCTAAAAACTTTTTTTTACTTGGCAATCCAGGAAATTCTCCTTGTACGACCAAAACTTTAATCTCAAATATGGAACGTACCAATTCTTTCGATAACCCGTTGCAAGTAAGTCCTCTTAGTGCTTGAAAAAGTAATTTCAACATCTCTTTTTCATCATTATTTTCTCTTGTAAAATAATCCATTATCTCTAAAAAATACATTCCATAATAAGCTTCAGTAAAACCAATTCTTAATTCCTCGAAATAATTTGAAATATTCGTTTCAAGTAAATTATAGGAGGATCTTCCAACATACATTTTAAACACACCAAAAGAAAAGGGACTTGTAGATGCAACAAATCGACTTGTAGGCCTTCTCGCCCCTTTTACAAAGCAAGATATCTTTCCTCTTTCTTTCGTAAGAATGGTCACCCTTCTATCAAAATCTCCTATGGGAATCATTTTTATAATCATTCCTGTAACAAATAAATAATCCTGCATGGTTTTCCCTTTTTTATTATTTTGATTGATAGCCAAAATTTTTTAATAAAAAATCGGAATCTCTCCAATCTTTTTTTACTTTAACCCACAACTGTAAATTCACTTTACTCTCTAATAAATTTTCAATATCTTTTCTTGCATTTATTCCAATTTGCTTTAACATTGCCCCATTTTTTCCAATCACAATACCCTTGTGTGAATTTTTTTCACATACAATGGTTGCTTCAATATCAATTATATTTTTTCTTGTTTTCATAGATTCAATTGATACTGCAATCCCATGTGGAATTTCTTCTTCTAACAAGCGTAATGCTTTTTCACGAATTAACTCCGATACAATTTGTCTTTCTGGTTGATCCGTAATCGTGTCTTCTTCAAAATAAGCAGGTCCATAAGGCAAATACTTAAATATACCTTGCATTAAATCTTCTAAATTATCTCCTTTTAAAGCTGATACCGGAATAATTTCATCAAAATCATATTGTTTCCGATACGCATCCATAAATTTTAAGATTTCACTTTTTTTAACTTTGTCCGTTTTATTAATTACTAGGATTACTGGTGTTTTTATTTTCTTTAATTGTTCTATGATATGCTGTTCTCCAGCGCCAATAAAAGTAGTTGGTTCTACTAGCCATAGAACCACATCTACTTCTTTTAAGGTACTCTCTGCAACGGTAACCATATAATTACCTAGCTTATTTTTTGCTTTATGAATACCTGGTGTATCAAGAAATACAATTTGTCCTTTTTCCGAAGTATAAACCGTTTGAATTTTATTTCTTGTTGTTTGCGGTTTATTGCTTGTAATTGCAATTTTTTGACCCACCAGTTTATTCATTAACGTAGATTTCCCGACATTTGGTCTCCCAATTAATGTAGCAAATCCAGATTTAAAATTATTATCCATTCCATTCCTCGTTTACACTTTCTTTATTTTTTTGCCCCTTCATTCACTTTGTTTTCATCCTTTGTTTTTACTGTAGGATTTATGGAATGATTCTGCATGGTTTGCAATTTCTTTCTTCTCTTTTTTTCACTCTTTTTGATGGAAGCCTTAATGATAGCTAAAACAATTAGTGCAAAAATAGCAAAAATTAATAAATTCAGAATAATTACTGGAGAAGCAATAATCACACGAATTCCAAACTCTTGAATATTTTCTAATGTTTTAGACAACGAATTTTGAAAACCAGTTCGAATTCTCTCTCCTGCTGATGCTTCCACACTAGGTTCTAAACGAACCACTTCGTTCACATAAATAGATATTGTAGCATAATCTACCAAATTATCATAGGTTCTTAATTGAGATTCCATACTTTGTAACTGATATCGAATTTCCGTAAGTCTGCTTTCAATTGTTATCATATCTTCAATAGTCTCAGCACGATTTAATAATTCCATTAAATTTTCTTGTTCAATTTCGTACATTTCTTTTTTGCTTTCCATATCTACGTACGATAAGGTAATATCAGTTACTTGTTCATTTTTATATCTAACATTTGCCATTTCTCCAACTTGATCAACAAAACCATCTAGCTGTTTTACAGGGATACGAATCGTATAAGAAGCATTTCTTCCCTCATTTTCACTTCCATAATAAGATAGATTCGATTGGTCTAAATATTCAATATATCCTCCCGAAATATCTATCAGTTCATCAAGTTTTGTTGTAAAAACATCATATTCTAATGTCTCCAAATCCATATTAATGGTTTTGATTAGTTTGCGATTACTTGCAACCTCTTCTGTCTCTTGTGAAGCATCCATATCATTTGTAGTTGTCTCAACGGATTCTTCGACTGCATTTCTCGATTGTAAATCATTACTAAATCCAAATTCTTCTTTCGGTTCCTCTACGAATGCAGTTTTATTCGTATCATATACCGAATCATTTGACGAACCACATCCAATTGTCCCTACCACAAATAACATGATGCACAACATAGCACATACTCGTTTTTTTAAATTTTTCTTTCTCATAATTATCCTCCCTATATTGCTTTTGTTCTAAGTATCTATAATTAATATACGATAGAAACAACTAGTTTTATGGATTAACGAAATAATGCTTCAACATGATGAAATTTATCTTGGCTTTTTTCAATTACCTTGGCATTACCTATCACACACAATGCTTCTTGATTCATAATTGCTTCTACCAATGGTGCTAATGCATTAATATCTTTTTGAGTAATATCTAAAACTTGATTTCTTTGTTTTTGCAAATCTTCTTCCGTTATATTAGAAAGGTATGCTGACAACGACCTGGTTCCTTCTGCCGAGGGAGTCAATGGTGTGTCCATATTTGAAATTGCTCCTATCAAATATTTCGTGATTGTTCTTTCATCTTCTTGGAACGAACGAATATACTCTGGTGCAGCTTCAAATGCTTCTATCGTTTTTTTCAAATTAGGGTCTCGATAAGAAGTCATTACACTTTCTCCAGACTTAGAAAAGCGAATGGAACAACCATAGGCTCCTCCTTTCACTCGAATTTTCATCCAAAGATACTCATACCCCATAATTACTTTTAAGACTTCTAATGCACCTGTATATTCAAAACCTGCACTTCGATAGTCACCAGCTCTACAAACATACTGCACTTGGGAAGATGTTTGATACCCTGTATTCTCATTTTTCAAATCAAATGTTAATTCTTCTAAACAAATCTCTTTTGTTATCATTTGTGGTTTTAATGTCTTACTATATTTTTCAATAAGCACTGTTTCTTTTTTTTCACAGGTCGTGTCAATCAAGAAATTTTCTTTTCTAAAAATATAAGCCATTGTTTCTTTTAGATTCTTTACAATGTCATCTTTCTTTTCTTCAAAATCGGATTCAAGCTCTTCTAATAATCGATAATACGATATTCCTTGTAATAAATCATCAATTTTTGCCGTCTCTGAAAAATAAGAAGTAGCTGTAATGGATGCAAATTGATCTCCCGACGAAATCATTTGAGCCTGCATTCGTGATTTTTGTTCAGAAATCACTTCTTTGATTCTTTTTGTATCTTCGAAATTAGAAAAGAATACAATCTCATTTACTAAAGAAGCACCAATCATCGCTTTTTTTTCTAATGTTTTTACACGTATTGAAAAATACAATTTATAATCAGGAAGATGTTTTGCATCTTTAAAGGTTGCAATGGAAAAAGAAATTCCTCCCGTATCTTTATTTATGGCATGAGTTAATTCATTATATGTATGCAAGGTTGTATCAATATTTGTATATAAATCTTTAAGAATACGCATATATGGCAATAATCTCTTTGGGATTCCCTTTGCTTCAAATAAAAATTTTGTATAAATAATTCCATTGGTATCCACTGCATGATGCACGTGTTTGATTCCATCTACATATTCTATTTCATTCTTTAATTTGACAATCTCTCTTTTGATGTCGGAACGTTTTAATAGTGGAATGGTTTCCAATAGTTCTTTCGGATCCTCAGCTTCTTGAAATTCCAAAAGTTCCTTCTTTTTTTTCATGATTTCTTCAAGTTGATGATCGGATAATTTGTTTTTAATTTCTTTCATTTTTTTCTTGAATTGCTCTTCTCTTTTTTCTGCGACCTCTTTATCAGGTATTACGGAAATTACAGCACCATGTGTATTATTTAAAATCCCATCGTAAACTAATGTTTCAAAATATCTTTCCTTTGCTAATTTATGTAATTTTTCAAAATATGGCAACGCATCCACATGTAAAAATGGAGATGTTTCATCATAAAGCCAACTATCCATTGCTTGTAGCATATATAACAATCCTTTCGGGTAACCTCCAAAATCAGCTTCCCGTTGTTTGAATTCATAAAAATTCAATGCACCATCTAATGCCACTTGATTGATCCCTTTTTCACATTCTGTTCGTAACGTTTCTTCAATTATTTCAACAAAACGTTTTTCATCCTTCTTATTTGCTCCTTTTGCTACAATACTAAAATAAGGTTGTTTTATCCCGTTCTCATAAGAAGCATACACTTCTTTTCCAATGCCTGCTGCTTGTAATGCTTTTTGTATTGGTGCTCCTGGGGAAGAACATAACACATAATCAATTACTTGATATCCAATATAAGTCAATGGATCCAAATTATCTTTAATCACTTTGTTGTACGTTAAATATGTAGCATCCTTCTCGGATTCATCCTTCGATAAAGCATAAGGAATGGTTTCAAATTTTACTTGTTCAAAACAATTTTGCATTGGAATTTCAGAATCAATTTCCATTTTTTCATATTGGTCTAAATACATTTTATCCATCCATAATAACTTTTCTTCGAAATCCATATCCCCATATAAATAAATATAACTATTAGATGGATGATAATATTTCTTGTGAAATTCCAAAAACTGCGAATATGTTAAATTTGGAATTTCCTCTGGATCTCCTCCTGACTCTATTCCATAAGTGGTTTCTGGATATAAAAAACTAAAGACACCTCTTGACATCACTTCATCTGGCGATGAAAAAACACCCTTCATTTCATTAAAAACCACTCCATTTATGGTTAAATCGTCTTCTAAATTATCCAACTCATAATGCCATCCTTCTTGCATGAAAATCTTTTCTTCTTGATAAATCTTTGGTGACAAGACAGAATCCAAATATACATGCATTAAATTCTGAAAATCCACATCATTGCAACTAGCCACTGGGTATACCGTTTTATCTGGGAAGGTCATCGCATTAATAAATGTATTTAAAGAACCTTTAACCAGTTCAATAAACGGATCTTTTAATGGGAAATTCTTGGAACCACAAAGCACACTATGTTCTATTATATGCGCTACACCGGTGCTATCTTTAGGTGGCGTCCGAAAGCCAATGGAGAACACCTTATTTTTATCTTCATTTGATAATAAAACAATATTGGCATCTGTTTTTTTATGTTTTAATACATACCCATAAGAATGTATTGAATCCACATTCTGTTCGGATACTAATTCATATTTTTCTAGTATTCTTTCTGAAATTTTATTTCTCATATTTTCCTCCAATTTATACGTTTCTATATATCATTTATACCTTTTTTCCTATATCTTAGCAAGTCTTTTTCTTTTTTCACATAAATTCTCTGCTTGACATATGAAAATCATCATACTATAATTCATTTAGTTTTAACTTAAAAGTATTTAGCAAAAAAAAGAAAGGAGAACCAATGAACCAACAACAAGTTCAAGATTTGAATTATTTTTTTGAAACCACAT
>JBFHIZ010000010.1:0-61489 GCA_041596215.1 Lachnospiraceae bacterium | reverse complement strand
TTATTATATGGTCTTGTTCCACCTGTATTATTGTTATTATATGGTCGATTTCCACCCGTATTGTTATTATTATATGGTCTTGCTCCACCCGTATTATTGTTATTATACGGTCTTGCTCCACTCGTATTGTTGTTATTATATGGTCGATTTCCACCCGTATTATTGTTATTATACGGTCTTGCTCCACTCGTATTATTGTTATTATATGGTCGATTTCCACTCGTATTATTGTTATTATACGGTCTTGCTCCACTCGTATTGTTGTTATTATATGGTCGATTTCCACCCGTATTATTATTGGTTCTATTTCCACTGGTATTATTATTGTTATTATATGGTCTACTTCCAGACGAATTATTATTATACGGTCTGCTAGTTGTAGAATTTGTTGTCGTTCTCTCTTTTATTACTCCCGTAGTATTAGATTCTTTCTTCGTGGTATTCTCTTCTGCTTTTACCGTCGTATTTTCTGTAGCCTTTTTTGCACTTTCAGTTTCTACTTTTTTTGAATTAGTATCTTCTTTTGTTACATTTTTACTTTTAACACTTGGTGGTGCGGTGTTTTTATTTACAAGCTCAACAAAGTCTTCCGATCCGGGCATCGTAGGCCGAATAGGTTGACGTCTTTCGGAAGAGTTTGATCTGGATTTATTCCCAACATTAGGATTTTTCGAATTCTGAGGATTGCTAACAAAAATGATCTTTTTCTTTTTCTTTACACTATGTTCTGCATCTTCCTGATGTGAAGATTTTTCAGCCACACTTGCTTTTTCAATGGGTTTCACACTTGCTTTTGACTCATCCTTTTTTACGATTGTTTCTTTTTTTTCTTCGCTCTTTGATGAGCTTTTTCCCAATTTATCTTTCACTAATTTAATATTCGTTTCCTCCAATGATGACATATGGCTTTTTACTTCCACACCATTATCATGTAATAAAGAAATAACTTCTTTACTTTCTTTTTCCAGTTGCTTAGCGAGTTCGTACACTTTCATTTTCGCCATTTACTCTACCTCCGTATCCTTCTTTGCTTCAGCTAATTGCTTCTTAACGGTTTCTGCAAACCCTTTATCTGTAATCGCAAGGGAAGCTCTTTGTTCTTTCCCTATTGCATGACCTAAATTTGCTTTTGTACCATATGTTTCCAGTGGTACTTCGTAATGAATACACATATTAGAGAACATCTTCTTTGTGTTGTCTGAAGAATCATCTGAAACAATCACAAGGACGGCTTTTCCATCTTTTATTACCTTTTCCGTCATAAATTCACCACTTACTAAGTTTCTCGATTTTGCAGCCAAACCCAGTAGGGAATACACCTTATTCATTTTCAATACTATAAAACTCCTTCTCCAGGTTATCATAAACATTCTCTGGAATCTGCATTTTAAAGGATCGTTCTAATCCTTTATTTCTCCGTGCTTGTCCCAAACAGGCATCTGATTTACATACATACGCTCCACGCCCATTCTTCTTACCTGTTATATCCAAACTAATTTCCCCTTCCGAGGATTTAATCACACGCATCATTTCCTTTTTTGGCTTTAATTCTCCACATCCAACACATTTTCTAAGCGGAATTTTTTTACCCATCGTATCTCCTATATAAAATTTACTCTTCTTGTGAGGATTCTTCAAGGACCTCATCCGATTCAGCTTCAACTATATTATCATCATTCCCATCATAAGTTTCAAATTCTTCCTCATCATACTCTTCAAATTCATCTTCATAATCCTCATAACGGAATCCAACAGCATCTTTTGCCTGCGTTTCACTTTTTATATCAATTTTATATCCGGTTAATCTCGCTGCAAGTCTCGCATTTTGACCTTCTTTACCAATTGCTAATGATAATTGATAATCAGGAACCACAACTTTTGCTATTTTTTCATCTGGATCTGCAAAAACCGCAACAATTTTAGCTGGTGATAATGCATTTTGAATTAAATTACCAGGATTTTCATCCCAATTAACAATATCTATTTTTTCTCCATGAAGTTCTTCCACAATAGCATTTACCCTAGCGCCATTCATTCCTACGCAAGCACCTACCGGATCTACATTGGGATTATTTGACCAAACAGCAATTTTTGTCCTACTTCCTGCTTCCCTTGCAATACTCATGATTTCAACCGTTCCATCCTTTATTTCCGTTACTTCCGACTCAAATAATCGTTTCACAAGTTCTGGATGTGTTCGGCTTACTGTAATTCTTGGCCCCTTCGTTTTATCTTTCACTTCAATAATATATACTTTAATACGTTCTGTCGGTCTAAACTTTTCACCTCTTATTTGCTCATTTTCAGTAAGAATTGCATCTGCTTTCCCTAAATTAATACTAATATTATGACCAATATAGCGCTGTACTACCCCCGTCACTACGTCTTTTTCTTTTTGATAGTACTCTTTATAAATCATATTCTTTTCTTCTTCACGTATTTTTTGAAGAATTCCGTTTTTTGCATTTTGAGCAGCAATTCTACTAAATTCCTTGGATTCAATTTTAATATGGATCATATCTCCAACACTAACATTTTCCGCAATTTCTCTTGCTTCTTCTAATGCAATTTCTTTGAAATCATCTATAATTTCTTCATCGGTAGCTACAACAACTTTTTCTGCATAAATTAAATATTCACAGGTTTCTCTATCCATTTCAACTTTAACATTATCATTTTCTCCAAAATGTTTTTCACATGCTGCTAGTAAAGAATTTTCAACTGCTTCAAATAAAACGTCTTTGCTAATTCCTTTTTCTTTTTCTAACATGTCTAAAGCCAACTTTAATTCTTTATTCATTTTCCTTTTTCCCTCTTTCTTAAAAGTCTAGAGCCAAACGAATTAATGCAATATCTGCTCTTAGAAATTCTACGGTATCATCATTTATAGTTATTACTACTTTTTCCTTATCAAAATCTTCTAATATTCCAACAAACTCTTTTTGTTTATTTATTGCCTTGTATGTTCGAATTTCCACTTCTTCACCAATACTCATTGCCAAATGTTTATCTTTTTTTAAGGTTCTACCTAGTCCCGGCGAACTCACTTCAAAAATATAGGCATCCTCAATATAATCCTCAACATCTAAAATCTCGGACATAGCCCGGCTTACTTTTTCGCAATCCTGAATGGTAACCCCATCCGGCTTCATTATATATGCTCGTAAATACCAAGTTGTGCCTTCTTTTACATATTCCACATCATAAATCTCAAGTTCTTCCTCGCTCACAATGGGAAGCAATAATTCTTCTGTCTTTTTTTCTATTATCTCACGTTTTGACAAATTTGCACCTTCCTTTACATAATATGCGGTGTACTCATGAAATAAGAGCGGACGCGAGTCCACTCTTACTTATCATTTATCTATTTAACTTTCTTTATTGTAACACTCAAAATTAAGAAAAGCAAGGGTTTTATAAAAAAACTCTTGCCTTTCTGATAACTATATTATACAATACATATTGTTCGTTCGAAACATTTCTAGAAGGAACAATTTTGGCGCGTTAGTCAAGAGGTCAAGACGCTGCCCTCTCAAGGCGGAAGCACGGGTTCAATTCCCGTACGCGCTACGACTGTATTTATACAGCCCAACCCAAGCGAAGAGCCACTCTCAAAAGTTTCATAACTTTTGAAGTGGTTTTTTATTTTGAGAATTTCCCTTTATTTTATGCCAATAGTTCTTTTAATATCTTATTAACCATTCCCGGATTGGCTTTTCCCTTCATCGCTTTCATCGTTTGTCCTACTAAAAATCCAATTGCTTTTTCTTTTCCATTCTTATAATCTTCAACTGATTGTGGATTTTTTATTATAATTTCTTCAATTGTTGTTCGTAATGCACCTTCATCATTGACAATTTTAAGCCCTTTTTCTTCCACGTAAGTATCTGGATCTATGTTTTCATGAAAAATAATTTCAAATACTTCTTTTGCAACTGTGCTATTGATTGTTCCAGTTTCCACAAGTTCAATAAGTTTTGCTAAATTGTTTGGAGAAAATTTAATTTCATCTGCATCCATATTGTTTTCTTTTAATAAACGCATAGTTTCAACCATTAACCAATTGGATACTTTTTTCGGGTTATTACAAATTTCAATTGTTGCTTCAAAAATATCTGCCATTTTTTTTGAATTTGTAATAATATCAATGTCATATTCTGGAATCCCATAATCCACTTTATATCTTGCTCTTTTTTCATCTCTAAGTTCCGGTTGCATATCTTTTATTTTTTGAATCCATTCATCGCTAATCACAATAGGAACCAAATCCGGTTCCGGAAAATATCGATAATCTTGCGCATCTTCTTTCGAACGCATTGCATAAGAGTATTCTTTATTATCATCCCAGCGTCTCGTTTCTTGGATAACCCCTTTTCCTTCTTCTATCAATTCAATTTGGCGAAGCCGTTCTCCTTCGATGGCACGTGCAATTGCTTTGAAAGAATTTAGATTTTTCATTTCTGTTCTTGTTCCAAATTCAAGTGCTCCAACTTCACGAATTGATAAGTTTACATCTGCTCTCATAGACCCTTCTTGTAATTTACAATCCGATGCACCTAAATATTGAATAATTAATCTGAGTTTTTCCAAATACGCAATCACCTCATCTGCGGAACGCATATCTGGTTCCGAAACAATTTCAATCAAAGGAACGCCACTTCGATTATAGTCCACCAACGAACAATCCTCCCATTCATCATGAATAAGTTTCCCTGCATCCTCTTCCATATGTATTTCGTGAATACGAACCGTCTTTTCTCCAGAAATCGTTTCAATTTTTATCCCACCATCTTTGCAAATTGGATAATACAATTGAGAAATTTGATAATTTTGTGGATTATCCGGATAAAAATAATTTTTACGGTCAAATTTACAATTTTGTGTGATTGTACAATTTGTAGCCAGTCCTACAGCCATTGCATATTCAACAACCTGTTTATTTAATACTGGTAAGGATCCTGGTGCACCCATACAAACAGGACAAACATGTGTATTTGCTTCTCCTCCAAACTGTGTACTACAGGAACAAAAGATTTTCGTATTCGTCGCAAGTTCTACATGGACTTCAAGTCCGATGACTGTTTCATATTGTTTACTCATCTTATTTGTCCCCCTTTTTAGCTATATCGCATCGGTCATAGGATTTCGTACACTCATATGTATACGCAGTTTGAATAATCTTTTTTTCTTGAAAACAATCTCCAATAAGTTGTAATCCAATAGGAAGGCCTTTGTTATCCACTCCACATGGAATACTTATACCAGGCAATCCTGCAAGATTGACTGAAATTGTATAGATATCGCCAAGATACATTTTAATTGGGTCACTTAAACTTTGCCCTAATTTTGGTGCCGTTGTTGGTGCCACAGGTCCTAATATCACATCATATTTTTCAAAAGCTTTATCAAACGTCTTCTTAATTAATGCTTTTGTTTTTAATGCTTTAATATAGTAAGCATCATAGTATCCACTACTAAGTACAAAAGATCCAAGCATAATTCTACGTTTTACTTCTTGTCCAAATCCTTCACTTCTCGATTTTTTATACATATTATGAAGACCTTCATATTCCGCTGTACGATAACCAAATTTCACACCATCAAATCTTGCTAAATTGGAACTAGCTTCTGCAGATGCAATGACATAATATGCCGGAATTGCATAAGAAACCAAACTCAAATCAAATTCTTCCACAATTGCTCCTTTTTCTTTCAAAGTCTCTACCGCTTCTAAAATATGAGTTTTCACTTCTTCATTTAATCCTTCTCCAAAATAGTCTTTAGGAATTCCAATTTTCATCCCCTTAACCTCATCAACTAAGGCCGATGTGAACTTATAATCTTCACGATTTACCGAGGTACTATCTTTGTCATCATAAGATGCTATTGTTTCTAATATGGTTGCACAATCTGTCACATCTTTTGCAATAGGACCAATTTGGTCTAGCGAAGACCCATATGCAATCAAACCATATCTTGAAACCGTCCCATAGGTTGGTTTGATCCCAGTCACTCCACAAAAGGAACTTGGCTGACGAATAGACCCCCCAGTATCTGAACCAAGTGCAAAGAAACATTCTTCTGCTGCAACAGCTGCACATGATCCACCAGACGAACCACCTGGCACATGATTTAAATTCCATGGGTTTTTTGTCACTCCAAATGCTGAAGTTTCCGTTGTACTTCCCATCGCAAATTCATCCATATTTGTTTTTCCAATAATTATAGCTCCCGCATCTTGAAGATTCTTAACTGCTTGTGCAGAATAAGGTGGTATATAATTCCCTAATATTTTAGAACTACATGTTGTAAGCAAACCTTCCGTACACATATTGTCTTTTATAGCAATAGGCACTCCAGCTAAAGGACCCGTTAATTCTCCCGTATCTATTTTTTTTTGAATGTCTTTCGCTTGTTTTAATGCACCCTCTATATCCACTGTAACAAAACTATGTACTTCTTTATCTACGTTTTCAATTTTCTTTAAAGCTGCGTTTACTGCTTGTATTACTGTTATTTCTTTTGCTTTTATTTTTTTGCCTAATTCTACGGCAGTTAAACTCATAATATTCATGTGCATTCTCCTATTCTACCGTTTTAGGTACTTTAAAACTTCCATTCTTTTTCGCTGGAGCATTCGAAAGAACATTTTCTTTATCATCCTCATTTGCAATCACATCTTCACGAAATACATTGTTTACTGGAAAAACATGAGACATCGGTTCTACATCATCCGTATTTAATTCTCCTAACATATCAATATAATCAAGCATATTTGTCATATCTATCTTTGCTTGCTCTTTTTCTTCTTGGGATAGTTCAAGCTTTGCTAAAATACCAACATATTCAATTGTTTCATCTGTTATCCTATTTGCCATGATATTCTCCTTATCCTTTTACAATTGTTTTTATGGTTCTAATCGATTAATATCTCTTGGAAATAAAGTAGTTTCACGAACATTATCCTCTCCAACAAGCTTCATAACCAAACGTTCCATTCCAAGTCCGAGTCCTCCATGCGGTGGCATACCATATTTAAATACCATCAAATAGTCTTCCATGCCTTCCGTTGTCATACCTCTTTTTTCTATTTTATCTAAAAGCATTTGATAATCATGGATTCTCTGTCCACCTGTAGTGATTTCCATTCCATTATATAGCAAATCGAAACTTAAAGTAAATCGATCATCCTTTGGATCATCCATAGCATAAAACGGACGTTTTTTGGAGGGATAATGTGTAACAAACACAAAATCAGATTGATATTCCTCTTTAAAATATTGCCCAATCAACACTTCTTCTTCTGGTTCCAAATCATATGGATTTTTAATCTTACGATTATATTTTTTTGAAACCATTTCTTTCGCTTCATCAAAACGAACACAAGGAATATGATCCACTTTTGGTAATTCTAGCTGTAACATCTTAAGCTCTTTTGCATAATCTTTTTTCAAGAGATTCATGGTATATTGTAAATATCCGGTTTCCATTGCCATAATTTCTTCAAAAGAATCAATAAATCCCATTTCAAAATCTAACGAAGTATATTCATTTAAATGTCGTTTTGTTTTATGCTTTTCTGCTCGAAAAACAGGTGCTGTTTCATAAACACGATCAAACACTCCCACCATCATTTGTTTATAAAACTGTGGACTTTGAGCCAAAACAGCTGGTTTATGAAAATAATCCAACTTAAAAATATTCGCTCCGCCTTCCGCTCCTTTCGATGCAATCTTCGGTGTGTGAATTTCGGTAAATCCTTCTTTACTTAAAAATTCGCGAAAACCACGAACTACGCCTTCCTGAATTTTAAACTTTGCACGTTCTCTTAAATTTCTAAGAGCAATTGGTCTAAGGGACAGTTTGGTTTCTAGAGAAGTAGTTAATTTCCATTTACTAATTGGAATCGGCATTGCTTCCACTGGTTCTGATAAAACAAACAATTCTTTTAATCGAATTTCAAATCCATTATTTGCCCGTTCTTCTTTAGAAACAGTACCTATAATTTGTATTGTTGATGCTTCTTTTAAATTTTTCAATTCAAAGTTAGTAACATCTGCTTCAAATACACACTGTACAAGCCCCTCTCTTTTCCTTAAAATAATAAATGCAACATCCCCCATATTACGGATTGTATGAACCGTTCCATTCATTTTCACTTCTTTTTCTTCATATTTCCCTGCTAAGATTTCACTTATCTCAAGTGTTTCTTTTTTTTCTACTCCATTTAAGAATTCCATTTGATTCTCCTTTTCTATTATCTAAAGTTGATTCCGGAAATAAATATAAAAAAGCCCCGGAATATCGAAATATTCCGGGACGGATATACATAATTATCCGCGGTACCACCCGCATTGAAAAAGAGCACTTAACTCAATCTCCACTTTTACACTTAACGCGTGTTACGTACATGCCTACTATAAATTTCAACAAGTCTGCTCAAGAGTGTTCCCTTTTTCTGCCTATCCATAGATGCGCTCTCAGTCGGTGGCGCCTCCTCTCTGTTGGCTTGAATCAGAATAGAGTCTCTTTCATAGCATTTACATTTGTCTGTTATAATAACATATCGAATTTTAGATTGCAACATTTTTTTAATTATTCCTTCTTCCTCCACTTGTACGTGTGAGAAAAACATATTTCTTATTATCTGGAGCAGATAATAGATTATACTACTTTGCTATCAAATATATTTATTGGAAATTTCTCCTGAAGATTGTTGCTAAAATCATATGCCTGTATGGCTCTTTCCATAAAATAGTTACTACTATTATTCTCCGCGTCCACTTCTGTTGCATCTGTTTCTTCAAGCTCTTTCATTTCCTCATTTTTAGGTCCCAATTGGAAAGCATCGTCTTCTTTCATGGCGATTCTTTCAGAAGCATCAATTACTCCATCTTCGTTAAGATCATATTGATCCATGATCTCTTCCACATCAAAGGAAGCTTCAATCGTACTTACTAGGGAGTCCGAAAAATCTGTCAATTCTTCTACACTCCATAAATCATCTTCATCTGAATCAATCAATGAACTTATTGCATCCTCACTTGGGGGTGGGGGTGGTGGTCCATTTCCTGGTCCTTGTTTTGTCATCGATTCTTGAATATCTTCAAGTGACATCGAACTTTGCCCTGAAGCAACTTCTTCCGCTACATTTTCTGTCGAATCCAATGACATCCCTACATTTGATTGATATGCAGGAATATTCATTTTTGAATCCATATTCAAATTATAATTCGAATATGAACTAATACCACTAATTGTCATTAAAGCACCTTCTTCCTATGATAATCTAATTCTTATCTGCTCCATTTATTTATAATCTTTCCAATGAGCAGATCATAGCAAGTGAACCTTAATAGAACCTTAAATACTTGTTTTTCGATTTTTTATTTTTAAGATTCCTCCAATCACATAAACAAATACAAATACCAATAAGTATTCGATGATTGGAATCCAAAGTATTTGATGAACCTCTCCTATTGTACGATGACCAGTAAATCCACCAAACACCAGAATCACACCCAAAAGATAAAAAATCTGTATACTTATTAACATCCATTTAGGCATTCCCAACCCATATATTTGTGTAACCATTGTCATCGTAGCAAATCCAAATAAAAACATAGGCCACATATTATTCTGTTGTCCAATTGCAACAAGCGTTCCATGGAAAAGAACTAAAACTTCTAATGTAAACATCCAGTATTTATTCATATGGACTGGCGTATATACCATCGACAATTGAATAAATAATAAAAACAAATAAAAGAATCCAACTAAGTGACCCGGTGTTGCAACCGTTGGATGATACCAAAAAGTATAGATTAATGCCCACGCAACAAAATATCCATGATATCGTTTTACAAATGTTACAATTTCTTTAGAACTTCCCAATAATGGGAATTTTGTTATTTTTCTTCCAAAGAAAATACCTCTTCTTTCACTATCCATAATAATAATCAGTACTAACATTACAATAACGGACCCCTGTGAACTCATGACCGGTACATCCTGTGCTAATCCATCATACCAGATATGTGTTTGCACAATATGTAGTGCAATAAATATAATATTAACAAAAGCCATTTGATTTCTTCTTATTCTTCTTTTCTTGACATCCCCGAATTGAGCTACATAAATCAGTAACCAAATTAGGATTTGATGTATAAAATAAAATGACCATGCTGTAACTCTTGGCCAAAATTCTTTGTTAGGAAGTTTCCAGTAATACCAGGAAGCCCCCTGATCTGGTAACAATTCCATATTATCGAATCGATATCCTAACATTCCAATTATTGCAATAAAAATCCCACTTATTACAATTCCTAACCAAAAACGCTTCCATACATTCTTCATCAATAGCTCCCCCTATGTCTTCACAATTATTTAAAGTTACTTTTCTTATATTTATTTTATTTTATCATATTTTGCTTATAGAAGCTCCATCAATTTCTAAAAAGCAATAAAAAAAGCCAAAACAAATTGGCCTTTTTTCGTTTATTTATAATATATCATCCTCATACTCTTCATAATCCATTAAAGGATCATATTCTATCTTTTTTACATTTCTTCTTTTTCCTTTTTGCTTATTCTTACTTCCCTTTTCCCTTTGTAACCTTCTTTGTTCTTTCATCATTAAAAATTCATCAAATTCTAATATTGAGTCTTTTTCTTTTTCCATTTCCTTTTGCATTCCCTTTCTCCTCAAGCAAAATTTACAATAATTAACTTACCTCTTTAAAATACCATATCCACCATATACTGGTTTTATGTCATTTATTGTAATTACAACATTTTCTTGTACCGCTTTAATCATATCTACTACCGAACCATAATTCTTTCTTTTGATATTCATAATTAATACTTTTCTGTTGTAATTCATCCCTTTTCCCTCTAGTACTGTTACCGCATATCCTTTTTCTCGAATACACTTAACCAATTCATCTCCATGTTTTTCCAATACAATTGCTTCTACTCTTACGTTCCCAATCCCTAATCGATTCTCCAAAAGCGAGCCAACGTAATTTCCTACTGCAAATCCTAATGCATATACAAGTGCTTTAATTGGATCATCTGCAATATTTAATAACACAGTTGAAACCAAAGCAAGCCATATCATAACTTCGAAAAATCCAAGACAAGCACCAATTACTCTTTCCCCTCTAGTTATTAATACAATTCTGGTTGTTCCAATACTAACTTCTATTATCTTTGCAAAAAATATGATGAAATATATTAAAATATTCAATGTTCCCCTCATTTCTACTTTTCATAATAGGTATATCCACGTAATCCATTTTCAAAAGATTCCAAAATACTTTTTCTTTCATTTGGTGTGATTTTATTTTCCTTAACTGCAACTTCTGCTTTTTTTCGTAAACTATTTCTAATCCGTTTGGTGTCAAATTCAACATAATTCAAGACATCTTCAACGGTATCCCCTTGAATTTCATTTACAAACTCATACCCTCTATCATCGTTAACACGAATACTTACCACATTCGTATCTCCGAATAAATTATGCAAATCTCCCAACGTTTCCTGATATGCGCCAACTAAAAAAACCCCAATATAATAGTTTTCCTCACTTTTTAATTCGTGAAGCGGTAGTGTTTTTTTAATATCATGTACATCAATAAATTGTTTAATTTCCCCATCGCAATCGCAAGTAATATCCGCCAAAATCGCATTTCTTGTCGGTTCTTCATTTAATCTATGAATTGGTATAATTGGAAATAATTGTTCAATTGCCCAACTATCTGGTATGGATTGAAAAACTGAAAAATTACAATAATAAATATCTGCTAGTGCAGTTTCTAAATCCTCTAATTCTGGTGGAATTTTTTTCATTTTGTCCACTAGCTGTGCAATCTTATACATTAAATTCCAATAAACTTTTTCTCCAAAAGCTCGTTCTCTTATATTTAAATTGCCATGATTAAACATGTCTTTGATTAGTTCTCGATAATACAAAGCGTCATTATAGCTTTCTTGAAGATTTTTAATTCCCAATTCTTTATATACCTCAAAAAGATTAATGACTTGTTCATTCATATTTTCCGGAATACTTTCAGAAATAATATCATGCTCAAATTTTGTCACATCTAAAACATTAAATACTAACATGGAATAATATGCTACAATTGCTCTTCCGGATTCCGTAATAATTACCGGATGTTGAATATTATTTCCATCCATTACCGTCATAACCGCTTCGACAATATCAGAACAATATTCTTCCGTACTATAATTTCTACTACTATTAAAATTGGTATTTGATCCATCATAATCCACAGCAAGACCTCCACCAAGATCAAGATATCCCATAGTGGCTCCAGCTTTTACAAGTTCTGCATATACTCTTGCGGCTTCTAGCACAGCAATTCGAATATCACGAATATTCGGTATTTGTGACCCCAAATGATAATGCATTAATTTCAAACTACTCAGCATTCCTTCTTCTTTTAAATAATCTACCGTTTCAATTACTTGAGAAATATTTAATCCAAAAATACTTCGATCTCCGCTTGATCCTGTCCAATGACCACTTGCCTTGCTAGATAGCTTAATACGTATTCCAATATTAGGTTCGATATTTAATGCTCTCGCACGTTTAATAATAATTTCCGCTTCGCCCGGCATTTCTATTACAAAAAAAACACGATATCCTAATTTTTTTGCAAGCAATCCCAAATCAATAAACTCTGAGTCTTTATATCCATTACATATAATATTCGCTTCTTGGTCCACCATTTCTGATAAAGCTGCAATCAATTCCGGTTTACTACCCACTTCGAAACCATGATGATATTTTTCTCCAAATTTAGCTATCTCATGTATAACCTGTTGTTGTTGATTCACTTTTACTGGATATACTCCTCGGTAACTTCCTTTATATTCTAATTTATCAATTGATTTTTTAAATGTCTCATTCAAAATTCGAATTTGATTGTCTAAAATATTCTCAAATCGAAGAAGAACGGGCATATCAAACCCTCTTTCTTCAATTCCTTTTATAATATCGAGTACACTTATCCCTTTCGTCTCATCTTTGGTAGGGGTAACATATAATTCCCCATTTTCTTTGGTATAAAAATACCCTTGCCCCCAGCTTCCAATACTGTATAATTCATTTGATTTTTTATTGTCCCATTTATTTAAAACATCACTTGCTTTCATGCAATCATTTCTCAACTTTCCTTGCTTTTTATAAACTAAACTGTATCCTTAACAAAGGAAATAATATCCTCAACAAATACAAACTCTTTGTCACCGATTTCAAACTCAATATCATAAAAATCCTCTAATGCAAGCATAATTTCTTCAATATCATTATCATCTAAAAACAAATCATCTTTCAAATTTAAATCATTATAAATCAAGCTATAATCTACCCCTGCTGTATCCGCTAAAAGTTTTTTAATTTTTTTTTCCATTTTTCTCCTCTTTCATCTTCTAGTACTTTTAAGTTAAAAAAGCACCTCCACTATCTCGTGAACTCAAACATGACAAAATTCGTCATACATATTTAAGTGCTAGTAAAAGCCTTATAGTAGAAATGCATAATAACATTATTAGGTTGTGTTTTTATTTGATTGGTATCCTCTCATTTATCACAAATTTGTAATTTCGGCTTAATTATACCTTTTTTCATCCTTTAGTCAAGCATATTTTTAAGATAATCTAGATTCATAATCCGAAAATCCAAATTCCTTAATTGTTTTTATTCCAGATCCATTGATAATCGCAATGGTAGGAAGATTAATTCCATTAAATGTATTATTTTTAACCATCGTATAATGTGCCATATCTTCAAAAATAAGTTTGTCTCCCACCTTTATCTTCTGACCAAAGGTATAATCTCCAACAATATCACCGGCTAAACAAGAAACACCTCCCAATCGATATCTATATTTTCCTTCTTCATTTTTATTTGCTCCAATAATCGAAGGTACATATGGCATTTCAATAACGTCAGGCATATGACAAGCTGCTGAAGTATCCAGTAGAAGTGTTTGCATATTATTTTCCACAACATCCAGAACACTCGTAACAAGATACCCGCAATTTAATACAACCGCCTCTCCTGGTTCTAAATAAACATCGACTTCATATTTTCTTTTTATATAATTAATTATATGAATTAGTTTTTCTACATCATAATCCTCTCTCGTAATATGATGTCCACCACCCATATTAATCCATTTCATTTGATATAAATAGGCTCCAAATTTTTCTTCGATGACTGCTATTGTTCTTTCCAAAGTATCTGAATTTTGTTCACACATGGTATGAAAATGCAATCCATCTATTTCCTTTAAATCCTTTTCTGTAAAGCTTTCTTTTTTTGCCCCTAATCTCGAATTCATTGCACATGGATTATAAATCTCTTTTTCTACTTCTGAATATTCTGGATTCACTCGCAAACCAAATTCCATTTTAGGATTTTCTTTTTTTGCAATTTGTTGAAATCTTTGAATTTGTTGAACAGAATTAAAAACCATATGATCACATGTTTTTGCAATCTTTTCAATCTCATCCGGTCGATATGCTGGAGCATAAATATGAACTTCTTTCTTCATATATTTTTTACCCAACAGTGCTTCATTGAGAGAACTTGATGTAATGCCATATAGATATTTTCCAATCAAATCAAATTCATAAAACATAGAAAATCCTTTGAGTGCTAAAAGAATTTTTGCACCTGTTCGATTTTGAATATCTTGAAATAATTCTAAGTTTTTAATTAGCAACCGTTCATCAAGAACATAAGCTGGCGTTTTTATTTTTTTAAGTAGTAATTGATCCTCTTTCTTCATCGCTTACTCCAATATCCTAGGATTAAAATCTTCTATCCATGGTAATCCCTGTATATTTAATTCTTCCATAAATGGATCCGGATCAAATTCTTCTACATTAAATACGCCTGGTTTTAACCATTTACCTTCCAGCAACATTTTTGCACCAATCATCGCTGGAACTCCTGTTGTATAAGATATAGCTTGAGAACCCACTTCTTTATAACACGTTTCATGATCACAAACATTATATAAATAGTAAGAAACTTTTTCTCCATTTTTTGTACCTTGAAAAATACAACCAATATTCGTTTTTCCTTTTGTTCTGGGTCCTAATGATCCAGGGTCTGGCAATACCGCTTCTAAAAATTGCAAAGGTTGAATCTTCTCTCCCCGAAATAAAATCGGCTCAATACTTGTCATCCCAACATTTTGCAATACCGATAAATGCGTTAAGTATTTTTCAGAAAACGTCATAAAAAAACGTATTCTTTTTATACCAGGAATATTTTTTGCAAGTGACTCTAATTCCTCATGATATAACAAATAAGCATCTTTTTCTCCTACTTGATCAAATTGAAATACTCTCTTTATTTCAAGTGGTTCCGTTTCTATCCATTCCCCTTCTTTATAATACCTACCATTCGCAGTAATTTCGCGAATATTTATTTCTGGATTAAAATTGGTTGCAAATGGATATCCATGATCGCCTCCATTTGCATCTAATATATCAATTTCATGAATTTCATCAAAATAGTGCTTATTTGCATATGCACTAAAAACACCGGTTACTCCAGGATCAAAACCACATCCAAGAATAGCTGTCAAGCCTGCTTTTTCAAATTTTTCTTTATAAGCCCACTGCCATTTATATTCAAATTTCGGCATGGATTTCGGTTCATAATTTGCTGTATCCAAATAATGAACTCCCGTTTCTAGACAAGCATCCATAATCGTTAAATCTTGATATGGAAGAGCTACATTAATAACCATTTTCGGTCCAAATTCTTTAATTAATTTAACAATATCCTCCGTCTTGTCTGCATCTAACTGTGCCGTAGTAATTTTGATTTTTTCATGCTCAAATTTTTCTTTTAGCTTATCACATTTTGTTTTTGTTCGACTTGCAATGCAAATTTCATGAAACACTGCTGAATTTTGACTACATTTTGCAACAACAACACTCGCAACTCCACCTGCTCCAATTATTAATACCTTATTCAATATCACATCTCCTTTTCTATTTCCTTGCATTCATTATGAGCGAAATTTCTCGTAAGACTTTCGCTGCGACAACATTTGAAACTCCTGATAAATCATATTGTGGTGATAATTCAACAACATCTGCGCCAACGATATGTAAATTTTTTAACAGAAGTATCGATTCTATTAGCTCTTGAAAACTTACGCCACCTGGTTCTGGAGTACCTGTCCCAGGGAAAATCGAGGGATCAAGCACATCTAAATCTATGGTTACATAAACCGGATGGTTTCCAATTTCCTCAATTACTTGATTTAACCCTTCTAATGAGTTAAAGTGTAAATTTGTATATTTCCTACCAAACTCAAATTCTTTTTGAGTGCCAGAACGTATTCCAAACTGATAAATTTTCCCTTCCGTCATCTCATTATAAATTAATTTTATAACATTTGCATGGGATAATTTTTCTCCAAAAAATTCATCTCTAAGATCAGTATGTGCATCAAAATGAAGAATATGCAAATCTTTATATACTTCAACATATGCCTTAACAATTGGATACGTAATTAAATGTTCTCCTCCTATTGTAACAATTCTCTTTTCATCCTTTAATATCTGTTGATAATCCTTATATATTGTTTCTATCACATGTTCCGAATTTCCAATCGGCAGCTCCAAATCTCCCATATCACAATACGAAAACTGCTTTAAATCCAAATTTTGATATGGACTATATGTTTCCAATCCATTTATTTCCTTTCGCAGTTCATTTGGTCCAAAACGAGTGCCTGGTTTGTTAGAGCAAGTTCCATCATATGGTACACCACATATTACGATTTCTGCATCTTGATATTCTGCTTTTATTCCTTCATAAAAATACCTTCTACTTTTATTTATCAATTTTTTACGCCTCTCGACTCTCTTTAAATTCAAATTACAAGATGTAATTTTGGCTTAATTATACATTTTTTTTTCTAATAGTCAAGATGATTATTGCATTTTTTAAAACCATTTTTTTTTCTTAAAATATCCAAACATTAACAGGGCCAATCCGATGCCTACAAATACAAAATACAAGAACCCATTTTTCTCTTCAATCATCGGCATATACCGAAAATTCATACCAAATACACCTGCTAAAAATGAAAGTGGAATAAAAATTGCCGAAAAAACAGTAAGTATTGTCATGATATGATTCATATCATTGGCATTCGTCATCATATAATTTTCATATAAGCCATCCATTGTTTCTTTTTGAATAGTAACTTCACCAATAACGGCACGAATATGTTGTAACAAAGAATCGAAATATTTTTTTTCTGCCTTATATTTTTCCTTAGGACTTTCTAATATTTCCATCACGGATTTTTCTATAGGGGAAGCACTGATTCGTAACATCATTATCCGTTTTCTAAGCTTATGTAATTCTTTATTATCTAGTTTTTGATCATCCATAAGTTTAATTTCCATAAGCTCTATCCTACTCTTCATTTCTTCTAAAGCAAACAAATAATGATCAATCAATGCATCCAATAAACAAAAATAGGTATATTCAACAGTCTTGTTTCTTATAAATCCTTGATTTTCTGTCAATCTTTCTCGAATTGAATTAAATACATCTCCTTTTTTTTCTTGAAAAGTAAGAATGGTATTATTTTTAAAATAAAAGCTAATATTTTCTCGATAAAATTTGCCATCCAAAACGTAAATCATTTGCATATCATTAAAAATATAGTCTTCTGTAAATTTATAAATACCATGCTTATTTATATTTAAGATTTGTTCTAAAATCATAGCATCAATTTGATAAATCTCCCCGATTTTTTTTATTTCCTCAACATGATTAATTCCCGTTACATTAATCCACTGTATCGTATCGTCCTCTTTATTTTTACACTCTGTGCAAAATGTATTATCACAAGAATCGAATTCTTCAATTGAAAAAAAATTTTGATTGAAACTATATTTTTCTATTGAAAATTTTTCTGTCTTACTTCCTTTATAAATCAAATCTCCTGGGATTAAATTGATGATTCTTTTAAAATTTAAACTTGTATTTTGTTTATTCGTTTCCATTTTTATTTCCCTTCTCATTTTTCTTCTCTTTATTTCATATCATTTTGAATCCAAATAACTATAGTCAATGTGGAAAAATCATTGTATAGTAATCCTATAACCTAATAATTTTTAGTAAGCAAAAAGGAGAATCTATGGCTGGTATTATCGATTATATTCAATGGAGAGGCGATTTGGATTTCAAAACCTCCACCTTAAATGCAGTTGACAATTTAATTTTTTCCGAATTATCCTACATAAGCTTTAAAGATATTATCAATGAAAATAAACCTCATAAACTTTGTGATCTTTCCACCAAATACTTTAATAAACATTCCAAAGAAAATTTAGGACTATTACTCACCGGTGATTATTTTCTTATGCTAAAATTAATGGCCAAAAGTAATCGCTATGGAAATCTTATCATTAAAAACTGTAAAGAAATATTGAATACCGATATAGAAATTCAATTTTCTGCAATGACTATAGAATTGGATTCACATACTGCATATATTGCTTTTCGTGGAACCGATGACACTCTTCTAGGTTGGAAAGAAGATTTCCAAATGAGTTTTTTAAATGTAATTCCTTCACAAAAAGAAGCCGTAAATTACGTAAATACTGTAAGTAAAAAATACAAAAAAATATATATTGGTGGTCATTCAAAAGGCGGAAATTTAGCTGTTTATGCCTCCATATATGCAAATACAAAAATACAAAAAAGAATTGTTCAAACATATAATAATGATGGTCCTGGATTCAAAAAAAATCTGCTTGAAACAAAAGACTTCCAACGAATTTCTAACCGAATTATTACTCTCATCCCGCAATCATCTATTGTTGGAATGCTTTTAGAACATGAAGAATCTTACCGCATTGTTAAAAGCAATCAAAAAGGGATTTTACAACATGACGGATTCAGTTGGCAAATCGTTGGACCTGACTTTGAATATATGTCCAATATCACATCTGATAGCCGTATAATTGATATGACGATGAAAAATGTATTGAATACTATGGATGATGAACAACGTAAGCAATTTACCAATATTCTATTTGATATTCTCTCTGTCAATCAAAACAAAACGCTTATTGAACTAAAAAAAGAAGGTCTAAAGAGCATTCATTCTATGTTAAAAAAATATAATGGTTTAGAAAAAGAAACAAAAAAAGCAATTTTACACATTTTATCCAAATTTTTTGAAGAAGGAATTCGAAGTTTTTTGGAAATACAAACGGAACATAAAGAATCTAAAAAAACAAAATAGCTTGTTTATATTCCTTTTATTCAGCCTCTTTTTTTTCAACCTTATGATATGAAAAATAATACAATCCTGGAACAAGAAATAGAACAAATATAGTAGAACTAAATACTCCACCCATAAATGCAATTGCCATTGGCCGGAAAAAATCTCCACCAAAAAGGGCAAGTGGGATTAACCCTAAAATTGTAGTTGCACTCGTTAATAAAATAGGTCTGATTCTTCTTTTTACTGCCAACACACAGCTATCAAGAATTTTTTCTCCATCTTCTCTACTTTTATTAATATAATCTACTAATAAAATGCCATTATTCACCACTATTCCCGTTAAGCTTACAATTCCAAGCAAAGAAGTCAATGTAATTTTTTCTCCAAAAAGTAACATTGCAATCAAGGATCCAATAAAGGAAAGTGGAATAGAAACCAATACAAACAGTGGTTGCCTTAACGTTTTGAATTGTACATACATAATCAGATAAATTACAATGATTGCAATAATAAACGCGATCACCATTCCTTGCATCAATTCGTTTGTTAATTCATTATCTCCCTTATATATTGCATTTATCCGGTTATCTATTTTTTCATCAATAATCATTTGAATATCATTTTCCAAATCATACGTACTATAACCCTCTTGCATATACGCATCCATTGTTATTGAAGGAATACCATTATAAGAATTGATATACTCTAAGGATTGAATTTCTTTAATTTCTGCAATATCTTCTAATAAAATCGTTTCCCCCGTTTGAGATTTAATATGTAACCCTTTTAATTCATCCACAGAATCCACTGTGTTTTTTAATCTTACACTCAGTAGTTTAACTCCATCATCATAAAGGTTTTCTGATAAGCCATTTACATTTAATGCAATTTGTTGTTCAATTTCCACCATACTAAGTCCCAAAGTTGCTATTTTTAATCGATCTACCACAATTTCAACTTCTGTTTTATATTTTGGAGCTACTAATCTACCTTCTTTATAACCATCTAATTTTTCAACTTCCTCAAATATTTCATTAGAAATAGTATACAAATGAGAAAAATCATTTGAAGTAAATACAATTTGAACAGGCGCTTCTGGTTGTGAAAGTTCTAAACGTTTTACACTAATCGTACCGAGATCTTTTAGGGGAGAAAGGTTTTCATTTAAAGTGTTCATATATCTATCAATTTCTCTGGAATCACAATCATATTCTATAAAAAACCTTCCAACATGCGGCAATTCATTTACCACTCCCAATGTTAAATCAAATTTTGGTAAATCTCCTCCTTGTGAATATCCATAGTTAATAATATCCTTCTGCGAAACAACTATCTCTTCTATTTTTTTTGCAAATTCTTTTGTTCCATTTTCATCATTGATTGTATGGTATTCATATTCAATATAAACAATGCTTTTTTCTGTTTTGGGCAAAATATCAATTTCTAATGATTGAAATACCTGATATCCCGTTCCTGCTAATATTAAAAATGAAAGAATGGTTAATGGAACAGAAATTTTAAAAATTCTTTCAAGTATACTTGTCACCCATTCCTTTTTTTTCACAAATTTTATCCATTTATTTTCTTTATTTTTATGATTTTTTATTTTAATTTTTTTTCTTATGAAAATTTTTCTAGCTAGAATTGGTGTCAAGGTAATGGATACCAGATAAGAAATGCTGATTGCAACGAGAATGGTAAGTGGAAGTGTAAAGGCAACATCTCCAGCAATTCCTGGTAAAAATAATAATGGTACAAATGCAGCTATTGTCGTAAGCGTAGAAGCAAGAACTGGCATATAATTATTTTTAACTGCTTGTACACATGCTTTTTGAACGTCCATTCCATTGTTTATTGCATATTGTATTGCTTCTGAAATTACTATCGAATTATCAACAATAACCCCAATTGACACAATTAGTCCCGCAATACTAATAAGTTGTAAATGATTGCCCGATATGTATAGCACACTTAATGTTCCAAGTACAATTGTAGGGATCGAAATCGCAATTGTCAGTGCATTTCGGAACCCCAATCCAAGCAGAACAATTATAAGAACAATTGCAATACACATAAACAAATTTTGCATAATACTGTTTACTTGGTCTTCTACATGCTCTGGTGCAAATGTCATTGCTGTAACCTTAACATCCTTAGGCATATCTTTCATAAACTCCGAAATTTCCTGCTCTAAATCATCTCCGAGTATTGTATAATCAATATCCTCATCAAAATATATTTCTAAAAATACAGCTGATTCTCCATTAAACACATATGTTTTTTTATCTGTAGAATCTTCAAGAGTAACTTCTGCAATATCAGATAATTTGATTACATTTGTCTCATCCGCATAAATAAGGATATTTTCTATTTCCGAAATGGATTCATAATTACTATTAATACGAATGCTTGTTGCCTCATTTTTATAGGTTGTTATTCCAAGTGGAATTTCATATCCATTTGCATAAATAATTTGATAAATATCTAGCGTAGTTAAAGGTAATTTGTTTAATTTATCTAAATCTATATCCACTACAATTTCTTCTGCATAGGTAGAATTCACAACTGCATTTGCAACATTTGGTATGCTTTTTACAGCAATAGCTAAGGTTTTTGCATATTCTTCTAATTGAAATTCTGTTACCTCATCACTATAAATCGCATAAATAACTTCACCAGCACTTAAATCCAATATGAAATTTATTTCGGTAACACTATCGTCCATATCTGCCATAAAAATATCATTTCGAATTTTTTCAAGTGTTTCAGCAGAGTTTAAATCCGATAATTTCATTTCAATCACGACAACACATGCGTTGTCTAATGCTGTTGTTGTATACCCCTTTATTGTCTCATATTCATTAATGATTTCTTCGATTGGTTCTAATATTTTCTCAGAAATCTCTTCACTATTTAATCCAGGCGCAACAATCTGAATCACCCCAAATTCTGCCTCAATTTCTGGCATTTCTTGTTTTGGAATGTTAATATAGCTATATATACCAAATAAAATCAAAAGTGCAGAAATAATTAAGATTACCAC
The DNA here is from genome assembly GCA_041596215.1 of Lachnospiraceae bacterium. Classification (GTDB taxonomy): domain Bacteria; phylum Bacillota; class Clostridia; order Lachnospirales; family Lachnospiraceae; genus JBFHIZ01. The sequence goes on along the minus strand of JBFHIZ010000010.1, from coordinate 39,142 downwards.
ACTATGTTTTAGTATCCCTTCCATTATTTTTCCCATAATTTCCTCCATTTTCTTTGGGGCCTTGTAACTTCAGGTTGCATTATCTAATGTTTTATATCTAACCTAAGTATATAATTTTTTTAGAAAAGGTGCAAAAGAATTATTTACACGTTACAATTATTTTTTATTCGAATCACAACTCTTTCTGCATGGAAAATCATAAACGCCAAAAAAACAAAAATAGTGACTGGAAATAAATTAATACTTATTTTTGTTGCAAAAACTCCAAACAAAGGCGGCAAAAAAGTAGTTCCCGTATAAGCCATAGCCATTTGGTATCCAATAATTTTTGCCGAATTTTCTTTACCAAAACGCTTTGGTGTTTCATGGATCAATCCAGGGAAAATAGGTGCTAATCCAAAACCAATGACAACAAAACTAATCTGTGCAACCACATCTCCTACTGGAAGAAGCAACACGAGAACTCCACTTAACGAGACAATTTGCGCTGTCTTTATTAATTTTTCATTCGATACTTTCATAGAAATCAATCCACTTAGCATTCGTCCAATCATAATTCCACCATAATAAAACGAGACCGTTTTGGCTGCCACTTCTGGCATAAAATTTCTAACCCCAACTAAATAACTTGCTCCCCATAAACCAACTGTAGCTTCTGTGGCACAATAAAATAAAAATGTTATGAAAGAGTCTTTTACCCCTTTTATTCGAAATACATTTCGAGCTTTTTCTTCTTGCACTACTAATTTATCTAGCTTTGTTATTGTTTTTTCTTTTTCATTTTCTTTTATCTTTGCAATTTTTTTCCACATTGGTAAGGAAAGAAATAATATAATAATAAGTATCATTTGTAGAAAGGATACTGCTTTATATCCACTTCTCCAAGAATTATTATGGGTAATATACATTGACATTAATAATGGTCCACCCATTGCCCCCACACCCCAAAAAGAATGGAGCCAATTCATATGATGAACTTCATAATATTTGGCAACATAATTATTTAATCCTGAATCTACAGCCCCTGCCCCTAATCCTAAAAGGACAGCAAAAGGAATAATCACAAAAATCGTTGGTGCAAATGAAAATCCAAGCAAAGCAATTGCTGTCATTATACAACTAAATAGCGTAATTTTCCCTGTTCCAAAACGATCAATAAGTTTTCCACTAAACAGACTAGATAAAATTGTACTTCCTGCAGTAATCATAAATAAAAACCCTGCTGCACCTAGTGGAACATTTAAATCTTGTTCCATAATAGGCCATGCAGAACCTAACATTGCATCTGGCAACCCCAAACTTATAAATGCAAGATAAACAATAATCAAAAACCAATTTGCCATTACAAATACTCTCTTTCTATTTTTATTCCTTATTCACAAGTAATCTCAATTTCATTCCCGTCTGGATCGAGTACTACGCTTTCAAAATATCCATCTCCTGTCATCCTTGGATTGCTAAGTACTGTATAACCATCTTTTTTTATTTTTTCTGTTAATTGAATCACTTCATCTTTTGACTTTACGCAAAAAGCAAGATGACAATATCCCTTAATTTTTTTTCTTTTTTTCCAACTTTTTATACCTTTTATATGCATTATTTCTAATCGACTTCCCTCTTGAAAAGATAAAAAATAAGAAGAAAATCCGGTACGTTTATTCTGATATCCTTCATTTGGAGAAGCCTCGAAATATTCTATATAAAAATTTTTCAACTTTTCAATATTCTTACTCCATAGAGCAATATGTTCAATTTTCATATTCAAGTCACCTTTCTCATATATATTTAATACTATCGTTTTCCAAATAATTTTTCTAGCAATATCTTGTACTTACATATAACAATTATTTTAAAAATATATATTATTTTACAATGAAAAACCTGACATCACAAAGTAACGAATGGATATCAGGCTATTAAATATTTATTCTTTTCTTATATTACGATAACGAATCCATAAAACAAATAAAATCATCAAGCACTAGCGGCTTACTATAGTAAAATCCTTGAATATAATTACATCCAATCCCTTTTAAATACTCGACTTGCTCTTCGGTTTCAGCACCTTCTGTCAACACCTTAATATCCAGAGTTTTTGACATTTCCACCAAAATTTTTGCTAATTTGCCATCATCATTTTCCGGAAAATTTTTAATAAAACTGCGATCGATTTTTATCTTATCGATTCGTAAAGTATTTAAATATGAAAGAGAGGAATATCCCGTACCGAAATCATCAATTGCAACCGAAATCTCATTTGAACGAATTGTATCTAAATTCTCCATATTTTTAATATCATTTACAACAAGTAAATTTTCTGTGATTTCAATCTCTAACTGTTTTCTTGGTACATGATATTTATCCATAATTCCTAACAGTTTGCTGACAAATCCACTTTCACCCATCTGAATAGCTGAAATATTAATTGCACAGCGAATCTTCTTATCTGCAAAATGATGGGTTGTATTTAAATATTCCAAATCTCGGCAAACATTTTCAATTACCCATGTTCCAATATCAATAATCAAATAATTTCGTTCTGCAATAGGAATAAATATTGCTGGAGAAACATTACCAAGCTCCTTACTATTCCATCTTAATAAAGCCTCCATTCCAATTATTTTCCCTGATGAAATATCAATCTGTGGTTGATATACTAGCGATAATTCATCGTTACTAATCGCTTTTCCCAAACACGATTCAATTTCATTTTCTTGGATCATTTCTTCCATCATTTTTTCATTAAAAAAAGCGATTTCTGATTCATGTATATGGCTTGTCCATTCTAAAGCAATCATAGAATTCAAAAGTAACCGTTCTATGTTGCTGGTATCTTCTGGCCAAAGCGAAACGCCAATTCGAATTTTAAAGAAAACATCTCTACCATTTATATTAATAACTTTCCCAATTTCTTTACGAAGATTATTCACATAAATTTGTGTAGGTACCTCAATATGATTTCGATCAATAATAGCTACAAACAAATTACTCTCCGTTTGCGCAATAAAATCGCCTTTTTGAATGATTGGATGAATCAAATCTGCAAAAATAGTAGGTATGTCAAAAGCATATTCTTCAAAAGAACTAAGTAATTGATTATAATTTTCGATTGCCATATATAAAATCATAAAATTTGCATCTTCTTTTTTTGCACTTTGTGCAACCAAATCAATCATTAAATGTTTATTGGGGATGGTTAATTTACCTTCTCTATAATATACACTATTAAACTTATCTGACCTTCTTTTTGTTCCAGACATATCCGAAAAAGTAGCAATATAATGATGTGTAAATGTATTTTTTTTATCTTTTACAGAAAGGATTTTAATTTTTTGAGGATATAAAAGACCGTCTTTTCTCCGATCCCACATCTTGCCTTCCCAACTTCCTTTTTCATTTATTCTTTTCCACATAAGATCATAAAACATTTCATTATGTTTACCTGATTTATAATCACTAATTTTTGTCCCAATCACTTCATGTTTTGTATAACCAGTTGCATTTTCATATGCTTCATTTACAAATGTAATTGTCGTATCCTTATCCATAATAACAACTGCATCATTCGTTGAGTTTGCTATTTTCATAGTGATATCTAACTCACTATCCACACGTCGAATTCGTTCAATAAAGTAGGCAACAACAAAGGACATCACAACCAATACTATAAATACAATCAAATTATTAGTAAAAAGCAATTCTCGAAAAATATGATTTACAGAAGACAAATTCTCGGTATGCATAGCATGTACAACAATCCACTTTTCTGCATACTGCGTATTTTCTTCTCGAATCTTATTCGAAGATTCATAATAACTATAAACCACATTATTAGTTATATAACTTCCAATAAAATTGTCTGCTATCATTTGTTCCCAAACTTCTGGATTTTCCTTTATAAAAGTTAATTCCTTTTTATCTTCATACATAAAAGAAAAATTATCCTCTCCATTTGGATGAAGAATATATTCTCCTTTTCCATTTAAAATATAGTATTCTGATATAGAAATGTTTTCATTCAACAAATCTTTGCTTAATATTTCCAGAAAATATCCAGCATTATAGTTTATTACAATAATTCCTTGCAAATGATTATTATCATCAAAAATCGGTGTAGCTACTCTTATCACCGGTTTTTCAGGTACTTCAATTTCATCATCTTCTATACTTAAATCTAATGGTGAAATATATATTTCATCGTTAGCAAGTCCCATTGATTCTATAAAATAATATGCTTGACTTTGATTTTCCAATTCCTCCATTGATACAATGCCTATATTTTCATCATTATACACACGAATAATTTCACTTCCATCCATGTCAATATAACGTAACAAATCATAATCCGTTTTATTCGTCATGATTCGAATAAATAAATTTTCTACCTCTTGAAAATTTTCTTCCGATTTTTCTTCAAAATACGTGTCAAACTCATCTGCATCACGAATGACTTTTAAATTTTCTATAACCTCTGCCATATATCTCTCTAAGATTAAAGACGTATTGGTATCTTGTAAAGTTGCTTCACTTATTACTCGTTCTATCGTATATTCCTTTTCCTTTGTCACATTATTTATTACAATTCCAAACCATAATAAAAGTGCTGGTAATAAAATCATCAAGAATATTTTAAATGTTTTTCGATTAATTTTTTTCATTTTTTTTCCTCAGTAATCTTTATAATAGAAATAATTTCCTAAATATATTCTACCATAGAACACACTAAAAAAATATCCCAAAACAAAATTGTTTTGGGATATTTTATATATTATTCTAACAATCTTTCTGCTTTATCTAATTCCTCTTCATCAAAAATAAGGTAACCTGCTTCTCGTAGTAATTGTACTGCTCTTCCTTCTCCTTTTACCTTATTTTCAGTAAAAGTACCATCAAAAATAAATTTACTTCCACAAGATGGACTATCTTGTTTCATAATACAAAAAGCAACCTCATGTTCTTTGGCAAGCCTTAATGCTTCCTGTGCACCAGCCTCATACTCTTTTGTTACATCTATTCCTGTACATGTAATCACTTTTTCATCAATTCTTTGTGCATCCGGTCTTGGCGTAGCAAGACCACCAAACACTTCTGGGCAAACCGGAATCAAAATCCCTTGTTCTTTCCATTTTAAAAATCGTTTATCCATTGATGGAAGGTCAACTGCATCATATCTACAATGCCACCCATAGATACAACCACTTACTAACACTTTTTTCATAAAGTTATCCTTTCTAAGCTAGTTTTCTAGCTTCTCTTTATTTTACAGCCTCATCAAAATATTTTGTTGCAAATGTATCATCTGATATCACTGCTGGTTCCGTAAGTAATCCATAAGTCAAAGCTAAATCAGCCGTTTGTTGAATGGCATCCATATCCGTATATCCAATATTTGCTGCATCAAACCCTTCTGGAACAACAAGTTTTGCAATTTCTTCCGCCATATATATTTGATGCTCTAGTGATACACTGTTATCCACATCAAACACTACTTGTCCTGCTGCCGCTGGATCCGCACATGCATCTGCCCACCCCTTGATAGAAGCTCTTAAGAAACGAACATATAAATCTTCATTTTCTGCAATCCATTCTGCATTTACAATCAAACAATCTTCTAGCATAGCTACACCTTCGTCATTCATGTCAAATGCATGTAAATCATTTTCCTCTAATCCGGATTCTAATAACAAACCATATTCGTTATAAATCATTGCAGAAGCTGCATCAATTTCACCATTTAACAACTGATTCATCGTATAATCTTGTTGTACCATTTCTAAATCATTTTCTCTATCTAAGCCGTTTGCTTCTAAAAGTGCAAAGATTTCATATTCGTTTCCACCAAACCATGATCCGATTTTTTTCCCTGCTAAATCTGCTGGGCTTTCAATTCCTGTTTCCGCTTTAGATACTAACAACATTGCGCTCTTTTGGAATATCTGTCCTGCATGAACCAATTCCCATCCTTGCGCTTGATATTTAAGCACTGTTGAAACCCAAGAAACACCGACATCTGCAACACCACTGTAAACCTGTTGTTCTGCAATAATATCGCTACCACCCGATAAAATTTCAATATCTATTCCTTCTTCTTCATAATATCCTTTTGCAGCTGCAACATAGTAACCCATAAATTGTGACTGTGGTAACCATTTTAATTGTAATGTAACTTTTTCAAGCTCAACTGGTTCTGCTTCTGTTTCTTCTACTGCTTCTTCGGTTACCATTTCCTCTTCCACTTCTTCTGTATTCACATTTCCACATCCAACTAATAATGTTGCCATCATCATTACTAATAGCATAAAACTAATAATCATTTTCTTTTTCATAATCTGATCTCCTTTGCTTTTCTGTTTATAGTTATCTTTGTGAAGCGTGCCATTTAATGGCATCGCGCTCTACCAATAAAATAATTAAATATAAAATCACTCCGGCTATGGAAGCAATTGCAATATAGGACCATCCCATTGCCATTTCCGCTTTTCTTAAATTATCTTTTATCCCAAATCCTAATCCAGATGTGGAAGATGCAAAATATTCACTAATAATTGCAGCAATAATTGAAGCCGAAATATTTATTTTTAATGCAGTAAACACATTAGGTAAACAATTTGGTAATCGTAACATTCGAAAAATCATACGATTATTGGAAGCCACCGAATGCATTAAATCTGTTGCAAATGGTTTTAAATTGTTCATTCCACTATATGCATTAATTGCCATCGATGCCATACATACAACTGTTACTACCCCTATTTTTTGCCCCATTCCTGATTTAAACCATAAATTCATAATTGGAGATAGCGCTACAATAGGAATGGCATTAAAAGCAGTGACTAAAATCATTCCTCCGTATCCCCATTTTGGGAAGAAAGTAGCAATAACAGCAATGAAAAACCCAATCGAAGAACCAATAAGCAATCCAATGATTGCACCTGATATGGTAATGCCACAATCCTTTATTGCTTTTGGAAAATTATGATATAATGTTGTCACAATTTCAGATGGGACTGGTAATTGGAACGGTTTTAAATCAAATAAAAAATGAAAAAAACCTAACTCCCACGAAGCAATAATGAGTATCCCAAATAATGCAGGCCATATAATATTCATTATTTTTTTCTTCATTGTTAATCACCTGCTTTCTTTATTTTTATATTTTTCCAAGGAATACATATTTTTTCTGCAAAAACAACTGCATAATAGCTAAGAATTCCCATCAATGCACTTGTAAGTACAGAGGCCCAAAATATATCTGTTTGATTTGAATAAAGCGAATATAAAATTTTAACACCAATACCACTTGAAGATCCAAGCATATCAACTAAAATAGATGCTGTAACTGCCATTGGTGCCGCAATTTTCAGCCCTGTAAATAGATATCCTAAAGAAAATGGTATCATTAATTTTTTATATATCGTACGCTTCTTTGCTGCAACTGTATATAAAAGATCCTTTTGATCCTGTTCCACACTTTTCAATCCACTAAGCATATTTACCGATACCGGAAAGAATGTAATATATGCTGCAATAACAATTCTTGATGTATTCATATCCCCCACAATATTAAAAATAATAGGAGCTAGACCAAGTACTGGTATCATCTGTGAAATAATCAAATATGGAAAAGCTGTTTTTTCGGCTATTTTTGATAAACTCATTATGATTGCTAATACTATTCCTATAAAAGTACCCACTCCAAATCCCATTGCTGCTCTTGAAAAAGTTACTGCGCCTGCCTCTAGTAACATTCCTGCATTCATTCCCCATGTCATAATAATTCTATGTAAATACGGTAATTTTGCAGAAGCTAGAGTATCCTGTAATACATTTTGCAATATAAAAGACATCCCTTCCCATAATAGTGCAATCACTAAAAACCACACTAAGGCAACAATTTTTCTATCCTTTTGAGATACTGTCATACTTACACCCCCTCAAAACTATGCCTGATTTTTGATACATAATCATAAAACTCTTTTGTTTCACGAATTGCATTTGTTCGTGGTCTTGGCAAATCAATATCAACAATTGCTGATAATCTGCCTGGATGTGGTGATAATACAACAACTCGATCCGATAAAAATACAGATTCCGCGATATTATGCGTAACAAATATTACCGTTTTATTAGTTTTTCTCCAAATTTTCAAAACATCTTCATTTAATTTTTCTCTCGTAAATTCATCCAATGCAGAGAATGGCTCGTCCATTAATAAAAATTCTGGATCAAGAGCAAGCGCTCTTGCAATTCCAACTCTTTGTTGCATTCCACCACTCAACTCAAATGGATATTTATATCCAAAATTTTCTAACCCTACCATTTCTAATTGTTTATTAATTCTTGCCGTTCTCTCTTTCTTTGGAACACCCACAATTTCCATAGGCATACAAATATTTCTTCGAACGGTTCTCCAATCATAAAGAACTGGTGTTTGAAATACAATTCCATATTTTTTTTGTAAACGAATTTCTTTGGGTGTTTGCCCGTGAATTGCTATCGTACCTTTCGTAGGTTCTAGTAAATCAGCAATAATCCTTAGTAATGTTGTTTTTCCGCATCCAGATGGACCCAATAAAGAAATAAATTCACCCGCATGAATATCCAAGCTTACATCCTTTAATGCTGTAATATTTTCTCCATTTGCCACATTATAAATTTTACTTACATTTTTAATTTGGATTTCAGGTTGTTTCATGTTTCTCCTCCTATTACAAAAAGCGCAAAAAAGAACTTCTCTCTTCTGCGCCATTGCATTAAACTTTTTATTTTTATAATTTTACACGTTTCCCTGGCGAAATTGCTTTCACCGGACAAACCAAAGAGCATAAGTGACACCCTACACATACATTTGGAAGCAATCTTGGTTTCTGATCTTTCTTGTCCACTATAATTGCCTGATGTCCACCATCAAAACAAGATATATAACATCGATTACAACCTATGCATTTCTTTCGATCAAATTTGGGATAACTAATCGTTTTTCTATTTAATGTTTCTGCTTCTACAATTTGTGGTAATGCATTTCCTACCATATCTTTTAAAGAAGAGAATCCCTTTTCTTCTAAGTAATACGTCATTCCTGATATCAAATCATCAATGATACGATATCCATACTGCATTACTGCCGTTGTGATTTGTATATTTTCACAACCAATTGCTATAAATTCAGCAGCATCTCTCCATGTTTCAATTCCACCCATGCCACTGATTGGTATCTTTTTTAAATCTGGGTGTTTTTTCATATCATGAATAAATCTTAATGCAATTGGTTTCACTGTTTTCCCAGAATATCCACCCACTGCAGATTTTCCATCCACTTGAGGTTCCGAGCTAAAGTCATCCAAATTTATATTCATAATACTTTTAATCGTATTTATTGCTGCTATTCCGTCTGCACCGTTTGAAATTGCTGCTAATGCTGGAATTTCCATATTTCCAATATTTGGTGTCATCTTTGCTAAAATCGGTAAACTCGTTCCTCTCCTTGTAGCTTTTGTATATTTAGCAACAAGTTCTGGGTTTTGACCTACATCTGATCCTAGTCCATCACCAGCCATATGAGGACAAGAGAAATTACATTCGATTATATCTGCTCCCACTTCTGTTACCATTTTGGCTAAACAGGTCCACTCTTCTTCATTTGTTCCCATAATGGAAGCAATAATTATTTTGCTAGGATAATCCTTTTTTAAGCGCTTTAGATAATCTAGATTTTCTTCAAGTGTATGATCTGATATTTGTTCAATATTTTTAAATCCTACAAATGAATTTCCTTCCTTATGCATAGAAGTAAATCTTGGCGAAACTTCTTCTGGTACAAACATTCCAATGGTTTTAAATGCCATTCCTGCCCAGCCCATTTCGTATGCTTTTGCAACCATTTCATAATTACTTGCAACAACGGAAGAAGATAAGAAAAATGGATTTTCACAGGTAACACCGCAGAATGTAATTTCTAATTTTTTATCTTTTATTTTCTTTTCTCTCGGCTTAATGGAAGCCGTATATTTCAATAACTCTGGTATTTGTACTGGATAATTGATTTCTTTTTTGATACAGGCCTCTAAACATGTCCTTTCTTTACAAGATGCACACACTTCGCCATATTTTGCTTTTACGCTGGCACCCATCATATTATCAAACCGCATGGAAAAAATTATGTTAGCAGGATCAATTCCATGAGGACATGCTTTGGTACATGGTGCACTTTGGCAAAGCAAACAGCTATCGAATTCGACTTTGGCTGCTATTGCATTGATTTCCTTTTCACTCATTTAAACTTTCCTCACTTTCTGTTACCTACGAATTTATATCGAATTGATTTTATTTTTTTACTCTTTTTACAAATTTACCCCATCCTGCTTCTCCAACAAATTCACCTTGGTCATAAACCAATTTTCCTCGTGAAAATGTCATAATTGGATAACCATGAAATTCTTTTCCTTCCCAAATTGTATGGTCATAATCTGAATGCATTGTAGCTACTGAAACTGTAAAATCTTTCTTGGGATCATAAATAACAATATCCGCGTCTTTTCCAACGGTTAAAGAACCTTTATTGCTACAACCAAATATTTTTGCTGGATTTGTTGCACATAGTTCAACCGCACGACTAAATGAAATCTTACCCGAATTAGCAGCTGCAAGCATATAAGGATACATATTTTCTACCCCCGCACATCCATTAGGTATTTTTGTAAAATCATCTTTTCCCCAATCTTTTTCATAACTTTGAAATGGACAATGATCCGTAGCTACGGTGTCGATATCCCCTGTTTTAATATAATGCCAAAGCGCATCTTGACTTTCTTTTCCTTTCATAGGCGGAGAGCAAACAAAATTTCTTCCATCATCTCTTTGATACACTTCATTTGTGAATTCTAAATACTGTGGGCATGTTTCTACATATATTTCATGTCCTTGTTTTTTTGCTTCAATCACTGTTTCTAGTCCTTCTTTGTCTGCCATATGTACTAAATACAAAGGTGTATCCAAGTGTTTTGCCCAATGAACAGCTCGTTTATCTGCTTCTGCTTCCACAAATTCAGGTCGACTCATATAATGATACCAAGGAGATAACTTTCCTTCTTTTTTAAATTTTTCAATATAATAATCAATTAAATCTGGATTTTCAGCATGGAGATTAAGCATTGCTCCTAATTCTTTCGCTCGAAGTAATAATCTTGCAAACACACCATCATCAACCATCATACCTTCTTTTTTATATACAAAAAAACATTTGAAACTAGTAATACCTTCTTCTACTGCAGTTTCCATTTCTTCTAAAATTTTTCCATCATCCAAATCGGTAATAATACAATGATAAGCGTAATCAATACATGCCTCTTTTTCACAAATCTCTTTTTTGGCTTGGATCACATCCATAATTTTGTCACCTTTTCTTTGCATTGGATAATCAAATACTGTCGTAACTCCACCACAAGCGGCTGCTCTTGTTCCTGAAAAATATCCATCTGCCGATACTGTCCCTCCAAATGGCATTGCCAAATGTGTATGCACATCAATTCCTCCTGGTAATACCAATTTATCCGTTGCATCAATGACTATTTTATTTTCTTCTGAAAAAGAACCAATTCCTATGATTTTACCTTCCGAAACGCAAATATCAGCCTTATAGGTTTCTTCGGATGTAATAATTGTTCCATTTTTTATTAATAAATCCATTTTTTACCTCCTGACAAAATACAATTTACCATTCTACTTTTTTCAACTCTTCTTTTGAAAGACATCCTGTTTTTAGAAAAATAGCGGCATTTCCTTCCAATGCTATCTTCATAAAATCAGTTCTACATTTATCGTATGGTGTATGTGCATATTGCTCTTGCATTGGTGAATATCCAATGCTAGGTTTTCGATCGATACCACATGTCTTGCTTGCATCCGTTCCAAAATCCCAATAACCATATTTTACCGTTTGTCCCATTTCCTCCAATGCACTGGCACAAGCTTTCGTAAAATCATGTTCCGTACTCATTTTCCATGGGCTCATATCTTTTGCTGCATCATAGGATAATCCGGTGTAAGAAGTTTCTAACGCACTTTTAATAATTACATCCGCTTTAAATTCAGGATCATTACTTGCTAACGCATCAATTATCTCTTGAATTTGTTCAAGTGCGCTTTCTGCCGTTTCTCCTGGAAGAGTTCTTCGATCTAGAGAAAGCATACATTTATCAGGCACAATTGAAAGTGCTCCTGGAGAACACTCAATAATATTCAGTGAAACAGATGCCTGTCCTAATTCTTCATCTATTGGTAAAGTTGGATATAATTCATCCTTAATCTTTTCAATCAATGGAATTGCTTTATAAATAGAATTAATTCCCAACCAAGGTGCACTTCCATGTGAAGTTCTTCCGTAAACGGTAATTAACATTTCTACACGACCTCTGTGTCCACAATATAATTTTAATGATGTGGCTTCTGACGATACCATCGCATCGTATGTCAATCCTTTCTCTGGAAGCGTTTTATCCACCAAATGAAGCATTCCAACCATTTCTGCTGGTTCTTCTTGCACAACTCCTGTAAACATAAAATTTCCTTTAATAGGAAATCCTTTTTCACGTAATTTCACTAAAAGTCCACCTGTATATATCTGAACAGCTTCTCCACATTTTACGTCAGAAGCTCCACGTCCATGAATACATTCTGCTTCTTCCGATTCTTTTTCTTGAGAATCCACCTTACATATATCAAGTAATCCGCTGTATGGGTCATAACCTTCCCAATTTGCCACATCGCCAGGACTTACATGATCCATATGTGAATTAAACATAATCGTAGAACCCTCTTCCGTTCCTTTCACAATTCCAACTACATTGCCATGCACATCTCGAAATACATCATCATATCCTAATTTCTTCATTTCCAATATATTTAACTCAGATAATGCTTCTTCTGTTCCACTAATACTTGGAGTCTGCACTAATTTTTGAGCAAAGGAAATTAAATCTCCATATAGCTCATTTGTTATCTTTTTAATTTCCATTTTCATTTTTTCTTCCAACATGCTTTGCTTCCTTTCTTTTGCCTTTTTATAATACAAAATCTTCCTTTTTTAGTTCTGTTAATTCACGATAAATAGATACATTTCCAGCTAATGCTTTTACCATATAATCAATTCGCACTTTATCAATTGGTCTGTGACAATAAAACTCTTGCATTGGTGAATAGCCAATTGCTGGTTTTTTTTCTCTTCCACATATAACGGATAAATCCGTTCCAAAATCCCAGTAACCATATTTTACTTTTTGTCCTATTGCGCTTATTCCTGTTGCTGCAGCTTTCGTAAAAGGATGCAACTTACTAATTTTCCACGCTTCTTTTACGTTAGGAACCGCTACAGTATAGCCTGTATAAGTTGTTCTTGGAACTATTGCAATTTCTACTTTTGCTCTAAAATCCGGATCTTCTGAAGATATCTCATCAATGATTGTTTGAATTTCATTCACACATCCATCGAACGTTTCACCTGGAACAAATCGACGATCATATGTAATATGGCATCTGTCTGGCACTATGCACATAGCTCCTGGTGTACAATCAATTATAGTAAGTGCAATGCTAGAATCTCCAAGGTCTGTATCTGAGCCATGATTTTCTTGCATATACTTTTCTACACGATCAATAAGTTTTGTTGACTTATTCACAGCATTGATACCTAACCAAGGAGCACTTCCATGCGATGTTACTCCAGATAATGTCACTTTTAATTCTACTCTTCCTCTATGACCCAAATATAATTTTAATGCTGTTGCTTCACAAGAAACTACTCCGTCATATTCGATACCTTCTCTTGGAAACGTATCATCTATTAATTTAATCATTCCTAATTGTTCCGCTGGTTCCTCAAGCACAACTCCGGTAAATAAATATCTTCCTTTTATCGGATATCCTTTTTTTCTTAATGCAAGTATAATTTTCCCTGCATATATCTGACATGCTCCTCCAGCTTTTACATCCGATGCGGCTCGACCATGAATAACTTCTACGGATTCATAACCGTCTCTATCTTGATTTTCCATTTCATTTACATCAATTTCTGCTCCATAAGGATCATAACCTCCCCATTCACTATAGTCTCCCGTATCAACATGATCCAAATGTGCATTAAACATAATCGTAGGTCCATCTTCTGTTCCATCAATGACTCCAATCACATTTCCCCACTGATCTCGAAAATATCGATCAAAACCAATTTTTTCCATCTCAGATAGATATAAATCAGCAACCCCTTTTTCTTCTCCAGACAATGCTGGAATCTTAATTAATCTTTGACAAAAATCAATCATCTCTGACTTATACTCTTCAGTTAATTGATTAATTATGCTATGTACATTTTCCATATTATTACCACCTTTTCTTAATTTTCAAATGCGTTACGATACATTTCAACTAAGTCATCTTCTTCTGGTTGCACCAAACTATTTGTTATATTTTTTGTCTGTAATGACTTTTTACTATAGTGTAAATACTCTTCCACTGTAAGTATTTCCTTCTTTCCAAATAATTCATTCATACTTTCTATGAATTCATCTAACATTTCCATATTCATTGCTTTTAAAATTTTATTTATAATTTTCGGATTTTTTTTCTGCACAAATACTAAATATTCTCCCAATAACATACCATTTGCACGCCCATGATCAATTCCTTTAAAATACGTTAATGAATATCCCATTGCATGAACCACTGTGGTTCCCGTTTGTGCAATAACCATACCAGCAATGACCGATGCTTGTAATAAATTTTCTCGAACTTTTAATGAAATAATCTTTCTATCATCTTGTTCTAGTGCGTCTTTCATAACTGGAATCTCAGCCATGATTAATGCAATACTTTCAACTGCCAATGCATTTGAAACTACGGATGCTCGTACAGATAACATTCCTTCCACTGCATGTGATAATGCATCAATTGCAGTATTAATGGTGTTCGTGACCGATAATTTTTCCATGTATTTTGCATCCAAAAATGCAAGTTTAGGAAAAATCAGTTCCGTTGCAATACTTGTTTTTGTTTGTAACCGATCATTTGTCAAAATAGAATATTGCGTGACTTCTGACCCAGTACCTGCCGTTGTTGGAATTGCAATCAATGGCAAAACTTTATTTTCATATGAACCAGAAAACAGTTCTTCTTCTACAATCTTTTGTGCTGCTAATAATGCAATTCCTTTTGCCGCATCCATTGGGGATCCGCCTCCAATGGCAATAATAAAATCCACTTGATTCTCCTTTGCTATAAGAGCCCCTTCATAGGTACTTTCTACCGTAGGATTGCTTATCACTTTATCATAGGTCACATATGGAATTTTCTCTGCTTCCAATGCCATAATCACATCTGCTTCTGACCCATTTATCTTTGCCGAATGTTTCCCAGTAACGATCAATGCCTTTTTTCCATATTCTTTAAATAAATTGCTATTACTTATAATACATTTTTCTCCAGTAATTATTTTAGTTGGCATATAATACTTGAAATTCATATTTTCATCGCCACCTTTCCACATTTTTTATACTTTCATTACATCTACTTTATCCAATACTTCATCCATAATTGCCATTGCCTTTATCAATTCTTCTTCCGTAATAATAAGGGGAGGAGCAACAATAATATGATTATCATGTGTATATGTGAAAAATCCTTTTTCAATCAACATTCCCAATATTTTTTTCATTACTTTCTTCGAATCATTTCCATATTCTACAATTGGTTCTCTCGTTTCTTTATTTTTTACAAGTTCTATTGCCGAAAATAATCCCATATATCTTACATCTCCTACACAGCTATGCTTTTCTTTTAATTCTTCAAGAAGTTTTCCGAGAATGATCCCTCTTTCTTTTGATTTTTGAATTAATTTTTCTTCTTTATATAAGGCAATGGTAGCAATTCCTGCTGCACATCCCAAAGGGTGTCCAGAATATGTGAGTCCACAACTCAAAAAATTCTCATCAAAATATTCTGCGATTTCTTTGCTCACAATCGTTCCACCAATTGGTGCATATCCACATGTGGAACCTTTTGCAAATGTAATAATATCTGGTTTTACGCCAAAATTATTAATTGCAAACCATTCTCCTGTTCGTCCAAACCCCGTCATAACTTCATCGCAAACCATTAGGATTCCAAATTCATCACAAATTGCACGAACACCTTTCATATATCCTTTCGGAGGAATAATAACACCATTACTTCCTGTTATGGTTTCCATAACAATCGCTGCCACGGACGACCTTCCTTCATATATAATCTGTTCTCTTAACTGTGAAACAAAATATGCAGAAGCTGCTTCCTCACTTGCAAAAGGAATTTTTGATTGATAAATATATGGATCAAAAAACTTAACAAATCCAGAAATTCCTGGTTCACAAGCATATCTTCTAGGTTCTCCTGTTAAATTTGCAGCTCCATATGTTGCCCCATGATAGGAACGATATCTAGAAAAAATCTTTTGACGTCCTGTCACCATTTTTGCTATTTTTATTGCATTCTCATTTGCATCCGCTCCTCCCAATGTAAAAAACACCTTTGCCATATTATCTGGTGCAATTTCAATAATTGTTTTTGCAAATTCTGATTTCACATCGGTAGCAAATCCAGGTGCTGCATATGGTAAAATTTCTACTTGCTCTTGAATTGCTTTGATTATTTTTTTATTGCTATGCCCAATATTCATATTTACTAATTGAGAAGACATGTCGTAATACTGCTTCCCATCTGCATCCCAAAAATAAATCCCATCACTTTTCACCATAACCCGAGGATTTAATTCTCCTTGCACGCTCCAAGAATGTAAATTATATTTTTTTGATGTTTCACTTATTTCTTTTGCTCTTTCTTTTGTGATTTCTTTTCTCATCTTTAATCCACCTCTTCGTATGAAATTACAAATGGCAAAGGTACCTGTTCGTAATAAAACAGGCTCCTTTGCCATTCGTTTTCTTTATTTATTTATTTCCTAATGTTATCATGGAAAAAAAAATAAACAAGGTAATAGAGCACAAATTTTGTTGTGCTCCAGCACAATGTCTATTATTTTCTATAAATAATCTTTTATATAAAATGCTAATACAAGTTTTAATATTTCATTCTGATTCAATTCACAATTTAATATTTCTTTTATTTTTTTCACTTTGTAATTTACGGTATTTCTATGCACAAAGGTCTCTTTTGCAACTTGTTCCACGCTATTATTTTTTTTCAAATATAATTCAAGGAGTTCCATATAATCCGTATTGTTTTTTTGATCATATGTTTCTAGCTCTCCTAACGTATCATCATATATTTTTTTTAACACTTTCATATCATCAATTTCAATAATCATCTGATAAATTCCAATTTCACTATAATGCAATATTGGCTTTTTTTGTTTTTTAGCAATTCGCAAAACTGAATTAGCTCTTCGAAACGTTCGTGCCAAAGACAAAATTCCATACTCATTTTCACTGATTCCAATATGCATTTTTGAAGCATAATCCTCATTTGTAATAGTTGTTTGCAATTCCATCAATGCTTTCTGTAAATTTTCGATTGAAAAACTTTGTAGCACAACATATAATGCATCATCATAATTAAAAATACTAAACCGATTACTATATTTAAATAATATTTTCGTTAAATGTAATCGAATTTGAGAAGCATGTGACAATTGTTTCTCATATGCTTCCGTATTTAAAGAAATCGCAACAACTGCATATTCTGCATCCAAATCAAAATATCTTCGTTCTAAAACGGATCGATATGCGGAATCTTTTTCTGGGAAAAAAATAGCATTTTTAAAAGCTCCAGCAACAGTCACTTCATTTTCTTCTGCTTTGATAATACGATGGCAGAAATCGTTTGTAATATCTACAATTCTCGTTTCCCAGGGAATTGTAAAAAGAGGAAATTGAATCTCGGTGCAATAAGTAATCAAATCTTTCGGAACTGTTTGAATATAAGGTCCTATGTTAAGGACCAATCCACTTGCGTTATTAGAAACCAATCCCTTAACAAAATCAACAAACCAATCTGTGCTATGTTGTCCTATTCCTGTCGTAAAAATCAATTCCTGCCCTTTTAAAAATTCCGCAGTTTCTGGATCTTCAAGCATATGAACCCATTCAACTAAATTTGTAAGCTTGTTTTTTCCACATATTAATTTCATTTTATAATTTCTTTTTGCATAATCAATTAATTCACTTAATCTAATTGCCATCATCTATTCCTCTATTATATTCTCTCAACCAGTTTTATTTTCCAAAACTTTAATAATCTTATTTTTTGTTAATCTCTAGTATCATTTTTTCAGTTGCATAAACCATGCGATCGCACCATTCATCAAATTCTTTATCTTCTTCTTGTAATTCCTTATGAGCCAATATATACTCTATCGTTTCACGAATCCCCTCATCAAACCTCTTAGTTGCAGTAAACCCAGGAACAAGTCGTTTTAACTTAGCATTATCAAAAACAATGGAATTTGCTTTATCTCCGATCAAACTTCCTTCCAAATCAAAATTACTACATTTACTGAGAATCTCTGAGGAAATATGAATTGCTTTTAGTTCCTTGCCTAGTGCATTTGCAATTGCTCCATATATTTGATTCCAATTCAAAGTCTCATCCGAAGTAATTTGTACACTTTCTCCAATTGCGTGAAGATTCCCCATAATTCCTACAAAAGCTTTTGCGAAATCACTATTATGTGTCATTGTCCATAAAGATGTTCCATCTCCATGAATAATCACCTTTTTCCCTTCCATCATACGTTTAATCACTTGCCAACTTCCATTTCTACCATGCACACCTAGGGGAACTCTTCTCTCATCATACGTGTGACTGGGGCGAATGATTGTTACTGGAAAACCATTTTCTCTGTATTGTTTCATCAAAAAATTCTCACAAGCAATTTTATTTTGAGAATACTCCCAATATGGATTTGCAAGTGGCGTTCCTTCCGTAATTCGATAATCAGAAAGAGGTTTCTGATATGCAGAAGCAGAACTAATAAAAATAAATTGTTTCGTTTTTCCTTGGAAAATACGATAATCTCTTTCTACTTGTAATGGTGTAAAGGCAATAAAATCTGCTACCACATCAAAAGACAAATGATTGATTGCTTTTTTTACATCCTCTTCGTTATGAATGTCCAAGGTAATATAAGTAATATTAGCATACTCCTGGAATAATTCTTTTCTCGTTCCTCTATTAATCAGATATACTTCATGTTTTTGTTCCAATAATTCTTTTGTAATTGCAGTACTTATTGTCCCCGTTCCACCTATAAATAAAACTTTCATATGCTTTTCTCCTTTATTTTGCCAAATCATATATTTCTTCAATTGCTTTCTTGTTTAAAGGTAAAAATCCTTCAAGTTGACCTTCTCCAATTCCTATTTTATGTATAAGGATTGGAATATCTGCCTCTTTAACCCCTAATTCTTTCAATGATACAGGCATTCCTATTGACGATAAAAATTGCTTCCATCTTTGAATTCCTTCCATTGCCGTAGTCTCTGGAGATTGTTCATTCATTTTGCATCCCCATACTCTTGTAGCAACTTGCGCAAATCTCTTAATATCATGATGCATCACATATTGCATCCATGCTGGCATAATCACAGCAAGACCCGCACCATGTGCACAATCGTAATATGCAGATAATTCATGTTCAATTTTATGACTATTCCAATCCTGACTTCTTCCCACACCAACCAAATCATTATGTGAAACCATTCCTGCCCACATAATATTTGCTCTAGCTTGATAATCAAATGGATCCTTCCATACTTTTGGAATTTCATTTACTATTGTTAATAACATCGCTTCACATAGTCTATCTGTAACCTCTACATCTTTTGTATTGGTAAAATATCTTTCAAAAACATGTGCCATGATGTCTGTAGCTCCACAAGCTGTCTGATATAAAGGTAAAGTAGTTGTTAACGTAGGATTTAAAATAGAGAACTTCGGTCGAATAAGATTTGTAGAAACACCTCGTTTTACCATTCCATCTACCTTCGTTATTACCGAAGATCCTGATCCTTCACTTCCTGCTGCAGCAATGGTTAATATTGTAGCAATAGGTAATGCAGTTTGAGGCATTACTTTCCCTTCATAAAAATCCCAAAAATCTCCAGAATAACAAGTCCCTAATGCAATTGCTTTTGCAGAATCAATTACGCTTCCTCCACCAACTGCAAGAATAAAATCCACTTTTTTTTCTCTGCAAAGTGTAATTCCTTTTCGAACTAAATCACTCCTCGGATTTGGAACAACACCTCCTAATTCTTCAAATGTAATCTGACTCTTTTTAAGTGAATCCTTTACTCGCTCAAGTAATCCAGATTTTATTGCACTTTCCCCTCCGTAATGAATCAACACATGTTTACCTTGAAATTTTTTAATATATTCACCACAGACTTCTTCTTTTTCTTTTCCAAATACAAAATAAGTTGGACTATAAAAATCAAAATTTTCCATATCATACACCTTTCTTTTTTTAATAAACTAATTTTCTGATATTACTATCTTATCATATTTTTTTATATAAAATCCTTCCATAATAAATAAAACGTGATTAAGTTACAGTTTTTCTATATGTTTTTTGCTATACTTCAAAAGATGTTTATAAAATATGCATAAAAATAAGGAGAACGTATGAATACAAAAACATTACTTGTCAAAAAAAATCGTTGCCCACAAAATCATCCCTGCCCTGCCGTACCTATTTGTCCTGTGAATTCATTAAAACAAAAAGGGTTTTCAGCTCCTACTGTAGATCTTATTTCTTGTATCGGTTGTGGTAAATGTACTCGTTTCTGTCCTATGGGTGCGCTTGTATTAAATTAAAAAAACAGACAATATGTCTGTTTTTTTAATTCCAAAATTTTTTCTTTTCTTGTTCAGAGAGGGATTCTACAAATTCCTTTTTTAAGACTAGAAACATTCGAAAGTTCATTAAAATCACATATAAAATAGCTCGTGTCTCAAATTCTTCCCTTGTTAATGGTAATTGTTCCTTTTGAAATCTTTCCATTAGAACTTTTTCTTTCTCTAATAATCGCTTAGTATTATTTGACTCAGAAAGTGTATCTTCCACCACTCGAATAAAATCTGCAATTGCATGCGATTGTGAAGTGACTGTTGTTAATGTATTTGCCTTTTCATACATTTCATTTAAAATATATGATTGTTGTTTTCTCATTTCCATATAAGATATAAAATACCTATTATCTTGAAAAAACGTATTATCCATATTTATATATGCATATTCCATGCCTTCCTTAATATGATTTTTCAAAGAGATCTTGCAAGCCTTTGATTCTTCAATTTCTTTCGTTTGCTCTATTCTCTGTGCTAATTCAACCAAAGCTAATTTTACACATTCTTCAATTGTTTTTTGTTTATGACGAATTTGTCTTACATTATTTGGCATATAAAGGTTTAATAAGATTCCAATTCCCGCACCAATAAAAAGTAAACCCATTTCATTTATAATAAGTTTCCAATCCATAGAACCTTGTAATAAAAAGTGAGTAGCTAAAACTACATTCATTGCTAGAGCATTTAACATCTTGAAATATATACAAAAAAAAGAAAAAAGCAATAAATAAATTCCAAATACAACCGGTGTATAGGAAAATAAAGAAAACACTAAGAAAGATAAGATACAGGTAACCACAAATGCAAGCAACCTTTGCAATGCAAGTAGTAACGTTGCTTTTTTTGTGTCTTGAATTGAAAGCAACGCAATTACCCCAGCAGAAACTGCATGCTCTAAATGAAATGCAGATGCTACTAGAATCGCAAGCGTACTTCCAAATGCAATTTTAATGATTTTTATACTTATATTTTTCAAATAAAAATCCTCTCTGAATCTATCTAGCATTCATTATTTATCAAACACCAAACTCCCATCAACTCGAACTTGCATGATAGTATCGTAATGGTAACTCCAATCCATACTTTTCTAACAGCTTTTTATTTTTTAAAATGTTTTCTGTTTTTCCATCGGAAACAATTTTTCCCGCACTCATAAGAATCGTCCTTTCACAAGTGTCCAAAATCATATCCAAATCATGCGATGCAATAATTTTCAAATGTTCAAACTCATTTAGAATGTGAATCAAATTTCTCCTATTTTGGGGATCCAATGCAATACTTGGTTCATCCATCAAAATGATATCTGGTGTCATCGATAAAACCGTAGCAAGAGATGCCATTTTTTTTTCTCCACCTGACATTTTATAAATCTGTTTATTTCGTAAATGTGCAATATGAATTTTTTTAAGTGCTTCATTTACTCTTCTATCTACTTCCTCTTCCGAAAATCCATAATTTCTAGGTGCAAAAGCAACATCATCATAAACCGTTGACATAAATAATTGATTGTCCGAATCTTGAAATACATATCCTATTTTTTCACGAACTAAACTTAGCATTTTCTTTTCAACTGGAATATTTTCAACTCGTATTTCTCCAGTAAAACCCATATTAAGCCCTACTAATAATTTTAAAAACGTAGATTTACCTACTCCATTGGCTCCAATAATACCTATGGACTCATTTTCGCTAGCTTCAAAACTAATCTGATTCAAAATATTTTGATTTTTTTCATATCCAAACGATACATCTTTTACGGAAATATGTATATGGCTCATTTTTTCTTACTCCTTTATCATACAAATATATTTCCTACCAAAACAAAAACAGGAAATTTCCCTAACGCCAATATAAGGAATGTCCAAATCACTACCCATGCGATATCTTTCATCTGCATTCCCATACTTTTTTCACTCATATACTTCGCATCAATATTTCCATATCCTCTCAAATTCATACTCTCATATATTTCAATGGCACGGTCCATGCTTCGGATTAACAATTGTCCAACAAGTGAGCCCCAAACATTCATTTGAATTCCTTTATGCTTTGGTGCCCGCAATGAATATGCCTGTGTTATTTTCTCTGCTTCTATTAATAAAACTATTATATATCGATAAATCAATAACACAACGGTAACAAAAGTTCTTGGTATATGAATCTTTCTCATCGCATAGCATATCCTCTCTATCGAAGTCGTAATAATGAGCAAATACGCTGCCAATATCGTAAATATTCCTTTTATAATAAGGGTAAACATAGAAACCATACCACCAGAAATTGCAATTCCATTAACCGTAAGAATTATAGTTCGATCAAAAAAAGGATTCCATATACCCACGATAACTACAATTGGTAAAATCATTTTTACTCTATGTATACAATTTCGAAAAGATATATCTGCAACAATAAATACAAAGAGTGGATATAATAACATTCCCAGAAGTCCAACCAAATCATATTTTTCAAATGACACCACCATTGCCATATAAAAGATAGTAATAAAAAGCTTTCCTAATGGGTGCATTTGATTCAACCAAGCTGTTTTCTTTGCTTGCATCTCTATTTTATTTATTTCACTTACTGCGGTATTTAATCTACTCATTCACTTTCTTTCTTCTAAAAAATCGGAATATATAAGCACATAATACGCAAAATACAATCACTACAATTCCACCAATAACTCCTGAAAAAGAAGTACCCACAACTGTTTCTGAATTCTTAAAAGAATAATCTGGAAGCACTGCTATCGATTCTTGAATTTTACTCACGAACCGATAAATCCCTCCCGTTGCTTCAACTTCTGTTTCTCCCGTTATTTTACCAATCGACCACTCTAATCCATCTGGAAGAGAGGATGCAAATAATGACAATCCGCCTGCAATAAAAGCAGCTAAAATTCCTAAAACAAAAATTGTTTTTTTATACGTCATTTTTTCTTTTTTTACGAAATTGGTTTCTCCAATTCCCCATAATAATTCTGGTCTCGCTTCATAAACAAAACAAAGCACTGCTGCTGTAATAAATCCCTCAACAAGACCTATTGCCAAATGGATTGGCTGCATAACCGATACAAATGTGAAAAATGGTAATTCCGTAATTCCAGATGCAAGTGTTTCTAAGGTAACAGAAAACGCACCCAATTGAAGAGTAACTACACTTCCAATAATAGATGCTATCACAATTTTCTTTTTCGAAGCTCCCTTTTTCATTATTGTTTTCCATATTAATATTGCACCTACAAAGCAACCATAAAATGACATATTCCATATATTACAACCAAGTGCTAAAATTCCACCGTCTGCAAACATCAAACATTGAATGAGTAACACGCCAATCATAGTTAAAAAACCTGCAAAAGGTCCAAGTATTGCAGATAAAAGCATTCCTCCTGCTAAATGTCCCGATGATCCGGTACCTGGAATTGTAAAATTAATCATTTGTGTTGCAAAAACAAATGCTCCCATTACACCCATTATGGGTATTTTTTTAGGATCATCCTCAAGTTTTACTTTTTTAATAGAGTATCCTGCTACTACTGTGGAACATAAATACATAGTTCCTGCAACCGCTGGAACAACTAATGCATCTGCCATATGCATGTTTTTCCCCTCCTTTAACTTCTGTATATTATTTAAAAAAAACCTAACACTTAATCACGAAGTGGAGGTTAACCTAACTCAATACCAATTGCTTCCTTTTTTTGTAATTATAACTTTTTTATACAACGAATTCATTATAGTATATGTGATTTTTTGTGTCAATCTAACGATTCAAAACTTATTTACTTCCCTTCTCTTTCTTCCTTATCTATTCTTTCCATGGTTTACGAAAGTTTCACTTTATAGTATAGTATGAATAAACTCTTATCAAAACTAGAAAGGAGCAATCATGCCATTTATTGAAGTGAAAACAAGTGTCCACTTGTCAAAAGAGAAAAAAATCGCATTAAAAACTCAATTAGGGAAAGATATTACCATAATCCCAGGAAAAACAGAAACGGTTACCATGGTTGGATTATTAGGTGATTATGATTTATTCTTAGGCGGAGAAACGCTCGAATTTGGCGCTTATGTCGAAATCAAAATGTTCAAGCCTACTACCAGAGAAGTCATGGATTCATTAAACACTGCTATTTGTGATACTCTTGAAAGCAAATTATCAATTCCAAAAAAACATGTATATATTACTTTTTTTGGGCAGCCTGAATGGGGCAGTCGAGGAACTTTGCTTTAAACTTCACATAAAAAAAGAATGGAGAAATTTCTCCATTCTTTTTTCTCTTCTCTTACTACTTATTCTGCTAAAACTTTAATTGTTTTATATGCTTCTAAATCCACATATAGTTCCTCTGTATATGGATTTCTTTTTGTTTGCACTGCTTTTATAATCATATATATAACAACAGTAAGATTAATTACTAAAGCAAATACACCCAAAGCCATATATATTGTTTGATTATATGTTGATACTACTTTGAATTTCCCTGCATCTAAAAACATTGGTACTGTCTGTGCAAACATACACCAAATCGCTAATGTTTGAGCACGATGTTGCAACCAACCACCCTTTCCAATTGTAAATGCGCAAAGTGTTGGAGTCAATAATAATGCAAATCCTGCATACCACGAATGACTTGGAATGCAATTATAAGTATACACAAAATTCCATACATCGTATGCAATAATCCAAAACCATACCATATCAGGCCATATCATATCTTTACTTTTATCTTTTGCCGTTTTTTTACGAATGACAATTCCAAAAAAACCAGTAATAGTAATAATATTTAATATTCCTGCTGCAGCATTCATAAAATTCCATGGACCACCGATAACGCCTACCATCTCTCCTTCTAAAGGACCCGAACTTGTCATCCAATAGGTGATTCCTATTTCAACGTCTCTAGCGACCGCTTCTAATATATTAATTCCTAATATTAATGGTGGAAATAAAAGTGCCCATTTTTTATCCGATAATTTCCACTTTATTTCTCCCGTACTTTTATCTTTTTTCTCAAAATGACGAATCATCCAAAAACCTAAACACCCTATGGTCGCAGAATACACTTTCGCTAAATGAAACCAATCCGTATATGTTTTTTCTTTCATCACTGTCATCCATATAACTGTCAAAATAACAGGAAGTACTGTAAAACAAAATAATCCTACCCATTTCATTCTTCTTGCAACTTCATTAAATGTAAATAATAAGATAACAATTAAAATCCAAACCGCCCATACTGTAATAAAAGGCGTAGTACCTGTAAATTTAAACATCTCTAGTTTCTCCCTTCATAATTAAGCCTTTCATATCATATCACATTCTTTTTTATATATCCATTATTTTTTTCATAACAGCTATATAATTATAGACTTATCTGATTTTATTTTTCGATATTTTATCATTTATCTGAATGGAGAATCCAAATCGATATTCTTTTCCTGCTGGTAATTTGTACGGATCAAGTAAAGCTAACTGTCCTGGCAAATCACCCCCTACACCTCTATGAAATCCATCAATATGTATGATATAACCATCCTCTTTTATTAGTTCATGAATATGCATTGCTTCTTCCACTTTTTTCATGGAATAAGGCCAAATACTAAACATAAATGGTTGTTTATCATATATAACTTCAATTTTTTCCTTTTCACTTTCCATGCACATTTCATAACAATCACAGTGCAATCCGTTTTCTTGCGGTCTCATATACTGATGAAACAAAGCATCCGATTTACTTTCATATCTACCAAATTTTGCTCCTGTTTTTCGATCTGGATATGTTTCATGTGGTCCCCTTCCGAACCATGTGGTTTGAGAAAATCTTTTTGCTATCTCTGTTTCAAAACCAAATCGAATCATCTCTTTTTTGGGAACTGCAAATGCTTTTATTTCAATCTCTGCTGATTGTTTTATCCGATATTGTATTACTAGTTTTTTAAAATAGGAATGTTTATATTCAACTCGAATTTTCATCCATTCGTTTTCTTTCATTATTTGTATCTGTTTTACCTGTAATCCTTTATCCGAAATTTTTCGATAGGTAGTTGGAAGTAGCCATTCTTTTGCCTTTGGCACAAAATTTGCATATCCCAGATCATTATCCGTGGGTGGTCTCCAGAAATTCAAATGTAATGGTGTTTTTAATAATTCCACTTTTTTATAGGTAATAGAATTAATTTCTCCATTTAACTTATTAATATGATAACTATAATCCCCAACATATATTTCGATCTTCTGTTGCGATTCTTGAGAAAGAATTGGTTGCTTCAAGTATTTAAGAGTTTGTTTTTGTTTAGATACTGGATATATTTCAAATTGATCAAATCCAACCTCATATCCTCTTTTTGCATAGCATTCCTCTTCTTTTAAATATGCTGAAATTATCACATGATTTATTTTTATTTTTTCTTTTTGAAATTTTTCTAAATAGTTATTGATTACCTCCAATTCCGTTTCTTCTCCTGGCAACGTCAATTTTATTTCTATTTTTTTTCGTTTTCTTTCATATCCATTTTCAAGAAAAACCACATAAAAATCATAACAAAATAAATCGGTAAAAAATCTTTTATTTTTTAAAAAAAAGCGATTTTCTTTTTTTAAAATTTGAAAATCCTTATAAACTTTTTTCACTTCTTCAATCGAAGGATGGCTTTTTCGGTCAGCGGATACCAATCCATTCGCACAATATTTCCCACTTGTCTTTTCTTCTTGATAATCTCCACCATAACTCCAAAAATCCACTCCATTTATTTGTCCTTTTCGCAAAGATTGATCTACAAAATCCCAAATGAATCCACCACACCAATTTTCATAAGTTTCAAATACATCCATATGTTCTTGAAAATTTCCCAAACTATTTTCCATTGCATGTGCAAATTCACAACTCATTATGGGTTTTTCTTTATACTGTGCATAGGTAAATCCTTTTTGATCTGCCGATAAACGATTCATGATATTATCCAAAAAAGAAATGGATACATCTTCTCCCTTCCCAAATTGAGCTGCTTTCATAGGTGATGGATACATCATACTTAAAACATCCGAGACTTCTAAATCTTTATCTCCTTCATAATGAAACGGTCTTGTTTGATCTAATTTTTTTGCTTCCCTTTTCATGATTTTGAAATTTTCTCCATAACCAGCTTCATTACCTAATGACCACATCACAATAGAAGGATAATTTCGATCTCTTAGAATCATCCTTGTTATTCGGTCTACCACTGCTTGTGTCCAAATTGGATTATCTCCAGGTACATTTTTTGTTCTTACCCCATGTGTTTCTAAATCCGTTTCATCGATTACATATAATCCATAGCGATCACAAAGTTCATATAAATGTGGATCGTTTGGATAATGTGCCGTCCTAATTGCATTGATATTATGTTTTTTTATTATTTGTATGTCTTTTTCCCTACGTTCTCTAGAAACGTACCAGCCATTATCCGGATCAAATTCATGTCGATTTACTCCCTTGAATATAATAGGGACACCATTTATAAGAAACTTCCTGTTTTTTATTTCAATTTTACGAAAACCAAAACGGCTTCCTTTTATTTCAATTAAATTCCCTTCATTGGATTTCAATATTACTGTAATATAATAAAGATTAGGGGTTTCATGATTCCATTTCTTTGGGTTTTTTACTCTACATTCTAAAATCTCTAGCTTACTATTTTTTGTTTTTCCTAATTCTTTTTTTTGCTTATATTCCTTTTTTTCTATATATAATTTCCCCAATTTCTTTTCATCTTCACTAAGATATACTTCAAGAGAATAAGTTTGCACATTTTTTAATTCTATTTCCAAACGTAATTGAGCATCACGGTATGTAGAATCTAAATCCGTTGTAATATACAAATTGTTGATTCCTACTTTTGGCTCATGATATAAATATACATCACGATAAATACCTGCCAAAAACCACATATCCTGATCTTCTAAATATGTTCCATCACTGTATTTATATACTTCAACCGTAAGTTGATTTTCTCCTTCCTTCACATATTTATTGATCTTAAATTCACTTGGAGTCATAGATCCTTGTGAATAGCCTACTTCTTTCCCATTTATATATACATAAAAAGCTGACTTAACCGCGCCAAAATGAAGATAGATTTCTTCTTCCATCCAATTTCTATCCACCTTGAATTTTCTCCGATAAATTCCTACCGGAATTTTTTCTTCAAATAATAATGGAATATTTCTTTTTTTCTTTGTTAATACGGGGGGGTAATCAAAAGCTAAATAATATGGTTTATCATATCCTTGCGTCTCCCATACTCCTGGCACCTTTATTTTATCCCATGTACTAGAATCAAAATCCGCATCAAAATATCCTTTGGGCCGGAAACGATCATTATGACAATAATAAAAATCCCATTTCCCATTTAAGCTTTCTCTTTTTGATTTTTTAGTTAAATAATCATCTATTGAAGTATAGCTTTCAAGCTCTGCTCTTGCATCCAATTTATTTCTTTTAATTATTTCGGGATTATTCCAATCTTTTTTCATAATTACTATTTGCTCCCTTCTAAACATATATACTTTCTATTGTTGATTATATCAAATTTAAAACAATATACCAATTAATTCTGTCTCAAATATTTTTTATTGCAATCAAAAAAGTAGAGAAAATGGAAATTGAATCTATTTTCTCTACTAATATCAAGTATGAATTTATTCACGAATAATACATAGATTATTCTAAGATAAATACAACCTGTCACTTTAATTTGATTAAAAAAAACAAAACTACTTTCCTAAAATCTTATATAGCAAAGTATAAAGTTCTTTTGCTTCCTTTGGATTTATTGAAAGACACGCTCCCATTTTTTCAGGAATACGGATTGCTTTTTCTTTTAGCATTTCCCCTGTTTTTGTTATGGTTATGATAAGATTTCGCTCATCTTCTTTCGCACGTTCTCTTTTAATATACCCTTTTTTTTCCAATTTCTTTAATACCGGAGTTAAGGTCCCTGAATCTAAATATAACAAAGCACCTAATGATTTTACATTCATTGTTTGTTTTTCCCACATAACCATCATGGTAATATATTGTGTGTATGTCAAATTGAGTTCATCTAAAAACGGCTTATATTTTCTTACAATTTCCTTAGAACATGCATACAGCGGAAAGCATATTTGATTTTCTAGTTTTAATGCGTCATATTGTTTTTCCATCTTAACTCCAATTTTTTATTTTTACCAAATCACATATATAATTCTATTCACCTATAACAATTCTTTTACTTTTTTTGCCACAATTTCCATATTTTTAGTTGGTTCAAATCTTTCTATCACATTTCCTTTTTTGTCAACAAGAAATTTAGTAAAATTCCATTTTATATCCGATTCTTCTTTAAAGTTTGGATTACTTGCAGCAAGCTTTTCTTCTAAAATTGGTGTCAATCTATGTTCTGGATCAAAAGATTCAAATCCTTTTTTACTTTTTAAATATTGAAACAAAGGATCTGCATTCTCTCCATTCACTTCAATTTTGGAAAACATAGGAAAGGTAACTCCAAAATTCATTGTACAAAAACTAGAAATTTCTTCATTCGAACCTGGAGCTTGATTTTCAAACTGATTAGATGGAAAATCTAAAATTTCAAATTCTTTCTCAGCTAATTCATCATATAATTTCTGAAGTTCCTCATATTGTGGTGTGAATCCACATTTTGTCGCCGAATTAATAATTAATAAAACCTTCCCCCTATATTTAGAAAGTGATACACTTTCTCCATTCATGCCTGTTACATTAATATCATATACATTCATAATAATTCTCCTCTCATTTAACTATAGATATTTTTCAATTATACGATCTATTTTTTCTGGTTTCGTTGTCGAAGCAAAACGTTTTACTACATTTCCATTTCTATCTACTAAAAATTTTGTGAAATTCCATTTGATTTTATCACTAAAAGCTCCATGCTTTTGAGATTTCAAAAAAGTATATAATGGATCTTCCTTATCTCCATTCACTTCAATTTTATGAAAAGTTTTAAAAGAAACCTCATATTTTAACTGACAAAATTCTACAATTTCTTTATCCGTTCCTGGTGCTTGGTTACCAAATTGATTACATGGAAAATCTAATATTTCAAATCCTTGCTCCTTGTATTTTTTATACAAATTCTCCAACCCTTCATACTGTGGTGTAAATCCGCATCCAGTCGCTGTATTTACAATTAACAATACCTTTCCTTTGTACTCACTGAAACTAACCTCATGATCCTCTGCATCTTTTACTTTTAAATCATATAGACTCATCGTATTCTCCTTTTTGATTTTTTACTATTAAATTGTGTGCAATCTTTATAATTTACATTGTACACAATTTATTTATTCCTGTCAATCTATTTTTATCTTGTAGCCCCAAAAATCAGTAAAAACACACCAACCAATCCAATTATAATAGCAAATACAAGTGAAATTGTAGCCGCTGTTTTATCTGACATTTTCTTGTTAATTTTCTTTTTTACCAAATTCAATAAACCTGGATTTTTTTTAATCCCTCCAAAATATCCAACTCCAAACATATACAATAAACAAAATAACCCTCCTAATAAATAACCAATACTCATATCAATATCCTCCTTTCCTTCCTGTTATGATTTACTAAGACCTTTTCGAATCTTAGGCATTGCTATAAAATACAAAACAATTGAAATACTACATACAATCAGTGCATAAACAAGAACATCACTCCATATTGCTGTTTTAGATAAGATTTCATCATTCGCTCTATATGCCCAATAAAAAGGGCTCCAATACATTGTCCATTGCCAGTTTTCAGATAGCATTTCATAGCCAACAATGGATCCTGCTATTGGTAAAAGCATCACTTTCACACCTGCCGCAGCTTCAATTACATCGGTTGAACTAATTCCTT
Organism: Lachnospiraceae bacterium; assembly: GCA_041596215.1. GTDB lineage: Bacteria > Bacillota > Clostridia > Lachnospirales > Lachnospiraceae > JBFHIZ01. Next base: position 7,350 of record JBFHIZ010000010.1, on the reverse strand, counting down.
GTAAAAATCCAACTACAAACGTTAAAATCATTGTTGTGAAACCCACTAAAATAATCATAAGCCAATTCACATCATAATACCCTAAGATAAGCAATGAAATAATTATACTACTCAAAGCCACACTACCCCCTAATATACTTTTTCCAATAATAAATTCATTTTGTGATACTGGCGAAACATTCATTGCACTTACTGTATTATCCGATTTTTCCTCCACAATTCCAAGTGAAATAATCATCCCTGCTAACATAATAACCATAAGAATTAACATGTTTACTAGTTTTGTTTTTAATGGAGGTACTGTTTTTTCAAAAGAATATATCTCTGCTGTTGTATTATTTTTATTTGCTCCTAATTCATATAATACTTGCAATGTTTCTGTTGCATTAACAATATAGTCTACCTCATTTCCTTCAACTATGATTTCATATTCTTCATCTTTCAAAACAATTGCAGGAATATCATCTGATTTTAATACCCTTCTCTCTATTTCCTCCAAACTATTAAAAAGTTCTACTTGTACATAATTTTCCATATACTCAATATGATCTTTAGAATCACTTTCTATCATAGCAATTTTTAAGGTACTATCTGTAATACCAGGCGAAAACAAAAGAAGTCCTATCGCCAATATAATTGGTATGATAATAATATATAAAAGCATCGCGTCACGAATTGCTGTTTTAATATCTTTTCGAAAAATCCGGATGATTCGTTTTAACATTTCTATTCCCCCTATACCGTTAATGATTTCTTGAATTTTAAATTTGCAAGTGCGAGTAATACCATCCCACCCGCAAAAAACACAAAAGAATACAGCACGACATATGATACATCTGCTTCCCCTTTCATAACACCTTTTAAACCTTCTAACAAAGGATAAGTTGGCAACAACCGAATCCAAAGCGGATCAAAGCTACTAATATAATAAGAAAATGCTGGCAGCATAAATACAATCATAAGTAAATACAAAACTCCAAATGCCTTGCTTATTGAATCAAAAAAACTTGCCACAAATAATCCAAGACTTGAAAACGCAAAAGAAGAAACACTAAGAAATATATAAAAGAGCAAATAATTTGGTTTTCCTTTCATAACAGGTATTACAACAATGCTAGATGATATTAACACCGTTGTAAGAATCACTAATATTTTACTTAATAAATAACTCCATATGGATGCCGGTGTAACTACAAATGCTTTGATCACTCCTTGGCTCTTGTCCAAAAAAACATAGGACATAATGATAAAGAAACCCATTAACGCACCTGCAAAAGCGACATAAACGGGAATCACAGCTTCTCTACTATTGAGTCTTTCACTACCACCAATTTCTCTTACCGTTTGTTGTACGAGTTTGCTTTCAACCTCATCACTTACTGATGTATGTAAAATATATAGTAATTCAGAATATCTCTCTGTTTCATACCCTTGCACATAATACTCATATTGAAGTTCTCCTGTGTTTGATAAAAAAACAGAAGCTCCCATGTCCCCTGTACGATTAGCTAATCGTATCATATCCTCTTTCTCATCTAAAATATAAACCGTTTTACTTACATATCCCGTTTCTGGATCAACCACCTCATATGTTGCAGCAACCACGTTCTTTTCTTCTGTAAAATTATAATTTTTTTCTTCTCCGGTTTCTTTATCTAATAATTGAAATGTAGCTGGCTTAACTGTTAGTTCGCTATCCATTAACATTTGAATATTTCCTTCTAGCACTTCTTTTTCTAAAATTTTATCTAAAGTATCCGTAGACATATCATAATATAAATATTCCTTAACATTGCTATTAGGATATTCTTTCACTGCAACTAATAAAATCAGCAATACGATTAGTGCAATCACAATTTCTATATAAAAATAAAACCCTCTTGAGGCAATCTTCATTTCTTTTACATAGGTTCGAAACCATTTCATCTTATATAAGCCCCCTTCCAGTAACTTGAATAAAGATTTCTTCTAACGTTGCTTCCTTGGAGTGCATAGTTTGAATTTCACAAGAAGTAACAATGGTTGCAAGTTTTTCCCGATCGAATTCATCAATGGTTTTTAAAGTCTCTTTATATAGTTTTCCCTCTTTTACATACTCGACGTCGATTAACTTCTGTCCATATTTTTGTTTTAAGTTTTTCGGTGTATCAATCAATTTAATTTCTCCATCAAGCATAAATGCAACTCGATCGCAAAGTTCATCTGCAATATACATATTATGTGTGGTTAAAAAAGAGGTGGTGCCTCTTTTTTTTTCTTCTTTTATAATATCTTTAATTACTGCTGCAATTGCAGGATCTAATCCTGTTGTTGGCTCATCTAAAAACCATAATTCTGGATTATTTAACATAGATCTTACGAATGTTAATCGGTGCTTCATTCCTTTTGAAAATTCTCCCGCACGGTCATTTTCGCGTCCTTCTAGGCCCACTAATTTCAGCAATTCCTTTGGATCTCTTGTTGGAACTGCAAATAAATCTGCATAATATTTCAAATTTTCCAATGCAGTTAGTTTACTATATATATTTGATTGTTCAAACGAAACTCCTATTTTATTAAATCGTTCATTTTGCACTTTTTTCAAATCATATCCAGCTACGCGCACTTCCCCTTCTTGCTGTTTTAAAAGTCCTGTTAAAATACCCTGCGTTGTGGATTTTCCAGCTCCTGAAGGTCCTAAAAATCCAAAAGTTTCTCCTTTTTTCACTTCAAAGCTAATATGATTAATCGCTAATTTCCCATCGTTATTATAGGAATGTGATAAATTATTTACTTGAATCATTTCAACCCCTCCTTCACTTCTTTGTAAAAATTTTTTCGTAACACCTCAATATACTTATTGGTCTCTTTTTCCATTTTTTCTATGGAATAATTTACATCACTTATCATCATTTTCCCCCATAATTCTTCCCCTAATTTTTCTAAAGTCCATCGAATAATATTCATGGTTGTTGACATATCTATATCCTCTTTAAATAATGAAAAATCAATCTGATAAAAATATACTTTATTTACTAATTCTTCCGATTCCTTATCTGTCAGCTTTCGAATTTCTTCCACGGATTTTCCTTTCAAAATTTCTTTGAAAAATTCATATATATAAGGATACTCCTCTAGTAATTTCACTTTAATAAACATCACTTGTTTTAATCTTTCAAAAAAATCAGTGATTTTCCAATCAATGTTTTGAGAAATTGATTCCGTAATTGTTTGTAATACAAATTCAGTTAACTTACAATACAATTCTTGCTTATTTCCAAAATAATGAAATAATAATCCTTTGGATATCTTTGCATTTTTAACAATGGTATTCGTTGATGCATTTTCATATCCATTTCTAGCAAATTCCTCAAGTGCGCTTTTTATAATTCGTTCTCTTTTATTTGGTTCTATCTTTTTAAAAATTTCATCCATTTTTTCACCTATTTTCATACACGAATTTGACCACTAAGGTCAAACTAAGAATATCATAGTTTGACCTCAGTGGTCAAGTTTTTTTATAATTTATCCTATCCCTTGTAAAATCATTCGCATTTGAAATACGCCTTGTTCTGCTGTAAAAGAATATATCCCCTGATATTTTTTTGAAACAGCTATCATACTTGTAATACCTAATCCGTGATTTTCTTCATATGATATTGGTACATCCTCTTTAAATGTAATAGAACCCAAAAATGGATTTTGAATTTCAACTTTAAATCTATCTTGTTGATAACTACAATTTACTTTTATCATAAGGTTCTTTTTATCATCCATTTTACTACAAGCATTCATTGCATTTTCTATTCCATTTGCTAAAACAACACAGATATCAACAGGATCCATTTTCATATTTGTAGGAATAACTGTTTGTACATCAATAGGAATCCCTTTTTTTTTGGCTTTAGCTACATAGGCAGATAAAATCAGATTAACGCTTATATTTTCACAATACTGTATGACATATGTAGTCTCCACATCATTACTAATTTTTGCAATATATGAAAGGGCTTCTTCTCTTTGATTATCCACTATACAAGTGTTCAGATACTGGATATGATGGCGAAAATCATGACGAAATATTGCCGCCTGCTTCTTTACATTCTTATATTCTTCAATTTGAGATATCATAGTGTCTATTTGCATTTGTAATACCGTTTGTTCCGTTTGTGATGTAAAGCGTTTTATTAGTTCATCGAAATAAGCAATAATAAATGCATATAAACTGAAATTCAATCCTAAGCCCAATAAACCAATCACAAAAATATTTGAATGGTATAGAATATCCGAATAAACGGTTGATGCATACGTAATTATATATGACAAGGCAGGAACGATTGTTAAAAAAACAATTTTATTTCCAGAATACTCAAGCATTTGACTTACATAGGATTTTAAATACTTGTGAATAACCACTAATAATATGATAGACACAATAATTTTGGATATAACGATGACCATACTACTGGTATCAAAAAAAGAAACAATCACCTCTCCCAACCATTTTCTTGGTGAAGTAAATGCATATGCCATTAAAAGAACAAACAATACCGAATATATATTTTTCTTAAAATAAATCCAGAAAAACAAAAGTAATGGAATATGTACAAAGAAAGGATAAGCCTTTTCAATAAACTTCCAATTAAAAATTAAAGCTACCACTACTTGTACAGATATACTCAGAAGAATAAATAGCAAAATATATCGCATATTTCTTCGGTTCATTTTAATATCAAGGAAAAAAGACATAATTAATATGCCAAAAATAAGTACGGATATATAATCAATTATTATAAGCACATATTTACCTCTACTTTCCGAAAAATTCTATCCATATATTTTTGCTTGATATTTTTATAATTCGCTTTTGCAATTGGAACTTTCGCATTTGAATAACAAGTTATCTCCCGAGAACTTAAAATATCAATTCGATCAAGATTAATAATAAATGAACGATGGGGTTTCACAAATTGAGGGTATCTAAGTAATATTTGCTCTAAATTTATCATGACTCCTGTTTCTTTTAAAATTTCACCACTATTTAAATGATAATATATAATTCGTTCTACGATTTCAACATACTCCAAAGTATGCAAAGGGATTTTTGTTAATCCATTTTTACATTTTACTAAAATACTATCCTTGGCCTTTTCTTTTATTTCCGAAAACAATTTATCCATAATTGAAAAGAAATTTATTTTTTTAATAGGTTTTAGAGCATAATAAAATGCATCCACTTGGTAAGAATCCAATGCAAATTCTTGTGAAGAAGTCAAAAAAACAATCTTAACAACCTTATCCCAGGTTCTAATTTCTTTTGCTGCTTCTACTCCATTCATTAAAGGCATAATAATATCCAAAAAAATAATTTCATAATGTTTACCCGCTTCTATTGCAGCAAGCAACTCAATTGCTGTATGATATAAATCATAGCTGAATTCATACATAAACCCGTTAATTTTTTGATACTCAGCGAGTATTATTTCAATATTTGAAAGTTCCGAAATATTATCATCACAAATTGCAATTTCAATCATAATGGTCTCCTTTTTCTCTATCCCAAACGTATCGTTGTAATTATAACAGTAAACGAAGTGAATAAATAGCAATTCATGAAGAAAAAAGTGTATTTCATGTATTTAAAATATTATTCGATTTTTATCTGCTATTCTTATAATGAATAAAATAAAATATATTTATTTGGAGGAGACTAAATGAAAAAAAATATCTCAAGATTAACAATTGTATTAATCACAGTCCTTACTATGTCTGTACTTACCGCATGTGGCAATGTTACTAATGTAGTAAATAAAACACAAGAAACAAATTCAGAACAAATGGATGAATCTGCTACAACGGAAACCGATGTTCAAGAAATTATTGCTCTTGATTTTGAAAAATTAGAAGAATTACAAAATAAAAACATCACTTTTGTTGATGTCTACAATGAAGTAGCATCCTTAGCAGTTACCAATGGCTGGGAAGCAGATTCGATAACCGTAGATGAATTATATAATGCCGACACTTTTATTTTGCTTAACAATAGTGTAATAACTGATCAATCAAATATTACAAATGAAGATGTTTTAAATTTAATTCAAATTACAGAAGAAGTAACCATAGAATTGGATACAACCATTCGAGATAGAGTTTCTATCGCCTATATAGCAACTGAATAGTTGTTTTACACCGAATAAAAAAAAGGACTTTACGATATCGTAAAGTCCTCTTTTTTATTCGGTGAGTCTTACTTATGTATATGCTGAAGTATAAATCTCTAAAATCGACTCTCTACTTAATTCTACGTAATTATTAGCTAATAATCTTCCTTGATTTTGTAATACAGAATCCGTAAACTCCTCAAGCTGTTCTTTCGTCACTCCATAACTTTTAAGAGATTTTACTGGTAAAATTACCGCAAATAATTTTTCAATTTCTTGATATACTTCCATCTCTTTACAATCTAATTGCATTGCTAAAAATTTATTTAAAGAAGATATTTCCCCTTTTGGATTAATTTCCATATATTTATTAAATACCGTTCGAAACATAGCATAATTTGATTCCCCATGAGGAATATGGTATACCGAACCCAACGGATAACTTAATGCATGCACTGCAGCTGTTCCAGCATTTCCAAAAGCAATTCCTGCATAGGTACTTGCTAATATAAAATTCTCCATAATTGAAATTCTACTTTTTTCTCCTTTTTGAGCAATGGTTTGATAACCCGAAAGGATAAGTGCCATCGCTTCCTTTGAATACATTTTTGTAAAAGCATTTGCTTTTGGTGATAAATAGGATTCAATCGCATGAACAAAAGCATCAATTGAACTTGTCGCAAAACTAGTAAAAGGTAAGGTTTCTAGTAATTCTGGAATTAGTACTGCAAAATCTGCATAAATTTCATCAACTGCTAATCCAAATTTTGTATTTTTCTCTTTTAATTCAAGAATTGAAATGTTTGTTACTTCGCTTCCCGTTCCACAGGTTGTTGGCACTATAATTAATTCCTTATCCTTTTCAATTTCTATTTTTCTTTCAAATAAATCGATTACAGGCGATGCCTTTTTTAATGCAAAAAGCTTTGCAACATCGATGATGGACCCTCCTCCAATTGCAAAAACGCGCTTATATATAACTTCTTTTACATCTTTCATCATTTTCTCTACGAGAATATTATTTGGTTCTCCACTGCCATATTTACGCATATTAATAGCCGTTGCCTTACCTATCTTCTCTTTTAGAAAATCTGTATATATATGACCACTAGTTATTACCAAATCACCTTCTCCTATTTTAAAACTTTGGCAAAACTCATCACAGCTATCAAATAACTGAATCGTAGATTTCATTCGAAATTGTTTCATT
>JBFHIZ010000009.1:0-64457 GCA_041596215.1 Lachnospiraceae bacterium | reverse complement strand
TGGAGTAGACGGGAGTCGAACCCGTGTCCGAAAACCCATCCACTGTACTTCTACAAGCTTAGTCAGCTATTTGGATTGCTCCCATTCCCTTATAACCCCGGAAGATGACGCCCAAAGTTATTTAGTAGCTTCATTAGGACTCTCGCCCCTCTGCCCATTAACGCAAAGCTTTGCTAATGTCGTTTCCTACTAAGTCGATGCCTGTTCTTAAAGTGTAGGTACTTTAAGAGAGACAGCTGCCACTAGGCAGCGTAAGCTAAATTGTCTTCAGCGTTTAAATTATTTTTGCGATTAACGGGTCGCACCGGCTTGCTTCTCCAGATTCAGAATCCCCGTCGAAACCATGACTACCCCAAACTGTATTTATTATAAAGTCTTCCTTTGTATTCGTCAATGACCTTTACAAATTCCGAACTTTAAATTCTTTTGCCGCATCTCTGCGTTGATCTTTTTTTGCAATTTCTTGGCGTTTATCGTAATTCTTCTTTCCTTTTGCAATACCAATTTCTATTTTTGCTCTTCCTTCATTAAAATATACCTGTAATGGAGCAATGGTATAACCTTGTTCCGCAATTTTTGTTACCATTTTATTAATTTGAACTTTATGTAATAATAATTTTCTTACACGTAGCGGATCTTTATTAAAAATATTACCTTTTTCATACGGGCTAATGTGCATACCGTAAATAAAAACCTCTCCATTTTCTATACGAATAAAAGCCTCTTTAATACTACATTTTCCAGTCCTGAGAGATTTCACTTCTGTACCATGAAGCACCATACCCGCTTCAAATTTATCTTCAATAAAATAATCAAAATACGCTTTTTTATTATTTGCTACTAATTTTCTTGGTTCATTCTTCACAACGATTCCCTCTACTTTATAAATCAAATGCTTATTCTTCTGCTAAGGCAAAATCAATCTTTCTAGTTAATTTATCGGTATTTTTAACAACAATCTTAACTTGTTGTCCTAATTTAAATGTTTTACCCGTATCTTTTCCAACAATTTCATAAGTCTCTTCTTGATAGACATAATAATCTCCTGGCAAGGTAGAAATATGAACCATTCCTTCTACCGTATTTGGTAGTTCCACATAAATTCCCCAACCAGTTACCCCTGAAATCACTCCTTCATAAGTTTCTCCCAGACGTTCTTGCATATATTCCACTTGTTTCATTTTTATAGTTTCTCGCTCTAATTCCTGTGCAACTCGTTCTCTTTTTGAAGTTTGTATTGCCACTGCAGGTAGTATTTCACGAAAATGATCTTTCTTATCTGCATTCATTTTTCCACGAAGATATTCCTTCATAATGCGATGAATCTGCAAATCCGGATATCTCCTTATAGGAGAAGTGAAATGACTATAATACTTGCATGCCAATCCAAAATGCCCTGTTGCTTCCGTGGAATAATTTGCTTGTTTCATACTACGTAACGTTAATCTAGAAATCAATGGTTCTTCCATTGACCCTTCTAATCTCGTTAAAAGTCTTTGAATTTCTTTCGGATGTACTTCCTTATTTGTTGTTTTAAGAGAATATCCGAAATTATTAATAAATGTAGTAAGTTTCACGATTTTTTCACTATCAGGCACATCATGTGTTCGATATAAAAATGGAATTTCCAACCAAAAAAATGTTTCTGCAACTGTTTCATTAGCAATCAACATAAAATCTTCTATTAGTTTTGTTGCATCATTTCTATCATATGGTTTGATATCAATTGGTTTTCCTTGTTTATCTAAAATTACCTTAGTTTCAGGAAAATCAAAATCAATGGACCCCCTTGTTTTTCTTCTCTTTCTAAGAATCACAGCAAGTTCTTCCATTTTAAAGAACATTGGCAATAATGGGGCATATTCTTTTGCTAATTTTTCATCATTTTTCTTTAATAACTTATCTACTACCGTATATGACATTCTACGATCTACACAAATCACGGTTTCTTCTACTTTAGAATCAAGGACTTCTCCTTTAGGGGAAATTGTCATCGTACAACTCATTGCTAAACGATCTTCTCCCGCATTTAACGAGCAAATTCCGTTAGATAGTTTATGTGGTAACATAGGTATTACTCGATCTACTAAATATACACTTGTTCCTCTTTTTAAAGCTTCCTGGTCAAGTGCTGATTTTTCTTGGACATAGTTACTGACATCCGCAATATGAACACCTAGCACATAATTATCACCATCCATCGTTAAGCTTACTGCATCATCTAAATCTTTAGCATCTTCACCATCAATTGTAACCATCGGCAAATTTCTTAAATCCGTTCTTCCATTTAAGTCAGCCTCTTGAACTACATCTGAAACTTTTTCAACTTGATTCATAATCTTTTCTGAAAATTCCATTGGTAAGTCATAAGCGCGAACCATGGAAAGAATATCAACTCCTGGATCATTTTCATGCCCAATAATTTCTATAATTCTTCCTTCTGGTTTTTTATTTTCATTTCCGTAATTTTCAATTTTTGCAACCACTTTATGACCTGTGACTGCCCCCATTGCTTTTCCTTTTGGAATAAACAAATCTTGTTGCACTTTATCTGAATCCGACACAACAAACCCATAATTCTTACTTTTTTGAAAAGAACCTACGATTTGATCCGTAGCACGTGCTACAATTTCAACTACTTTTGCTTCTTTTCTTTGTCCTCTTTGCGTCTTTAAAATTTCAACTTTTACAAGATCTTGATGCATTGCACCATTACAAAAAGGTGCTGGAATGAACAAATCTTCCTCTTGATCTTCAATCTCTAAAAAGCCAAATCCTCTTGGATTACTGACAAAAGTTCCTTCAATCAAAGGTTCTTCTCTTTTTGGTTTTTTGGTAGCTTTAATTATTTTTCCTTTTTTTGTAATGTAAAGATTTCCTTCTTTTTCTAATTGATCTATAATTAATGAAAATGTTTCTCGATCTTTACCTTCCACTTTTAATAACATAGCCATTTCTTTTTGTTTCATTGGTACATAAAATTCATCATGCAACAATTCTACAATCAATTTTTTTCTTTTTTCATTTACATCCATTTCTTCTTTTGTTTCTTTTGTTTCTTTTACTTCTTTTTTCAATTATTTTCTCCCTTTATGATTCACCTGAAAATCAGGTAAAAAAAAACACTCTTTTGCAAGAGTGTTTAAAATTACATAGGCTTTGGAATATTTAGTACTGCCGCTAAAACCATGAATAAAATTGCTAATACTCTAGTGAATTTAACAAGTGCTCCCTCCATCGAGCGTCCCTTGTTCTTTCCCCAATATGTTTCAGCTGCACCACCGATAGATCCAAGTCCTGCGCTTTTTCCTTCTTGCATTAATACTAAGACTGTAAGCAATATGCATACAACTATAAAAAGAACCGTAAATATTGGTCTTATTGTTTCGAACATAGTACACCTCCTAAAATCAATTACAACTAAGTGTATCATAAAGAACTACACTTTTCAAGATTTATTTTTTTAATAACAATGATGTCCCTGTCATCTCCTCTGGTTTATCCATTCCCATTACTTCGATTAAAGTAGGAACAATATCAGCAAGTGCTCCTCCTTCTTTTAAGGTATACTCCTTATCATAGTTCACTAGAACAAATGGAACTTGATTCGTTGTATGCGCCGTAAATGGTTTTTTTGTTTCGTAATCAATTAATTGTTCTGCATTTCCATGGTCTGCACAAATAAATAGCACGCCATCTTCTTCCATAATTGCATCATACGCACTACCTACACAAGCATCTACTGCCTCAATTGCTGAAATAGCTGCCGCTTCAATTCCTGTATGCCCCACCATGTCAGGATTTGCAAAATTAATAATAATTACATCATAAATACCTGCATGAATTGCCTTCACTAAATTATCTCTTACTTCAAATGCACTCATTTCAGGTTGCAAATCATAAGTTGCAACTTTAGGAGAATTCACTAAAATACGATCTTCTCCAACATTAGGTTCTTCTATCCCTCCATTAAAGAAAAATGTTACATGCGCATATTTTTCAGTTTCCGCTATACGTGCTTGTTTTAACCCATTATTTGCTAACCATTCACCAAATGTATTTGTTAATTTCCCTTTTTTAAATGCAACTTCTTTATTTTTAATGGTAGTATCATAATCAGTAAAACATACAAACGTTACCTCCAATTTTTTTTCTCGAGCAAAACCATCGAATTCATCGTCACAAAAAGCTCTTGTGATTTCTCTTGCACGGTCCGGTCTAAAATTAAAGAAAATAATGGAATCTTTATCTGTAATTGTACCAATCGCTTTTCCATCTCTAACTACTGCTGTTGGTTTTACAAATTCATCCGTTTCCTTTCTATCATAAGATTCGGCAATTGCAGTTACACCGTCCTTTGCCGTTAAACCCTCTCCTTTTGTCAATACATCATATGCAAATTTTACACGTTCATAATTATTGTCACGATCCATTGCATAGTATCTTCCATGAACAGACGCAATTTCACCCACTCCAATTTCACGCATTTTTTCTTGTAATTCCATTGCAAAGTCTTTTCCGCTAGATGGAGGTGTATCTCTACCATCTAAAAAGCAATGCACAAATACTTTTTCAATATTATTTTTCTTTGCTAATTCCAACAACGCATAAATATGTGTATTATGACTATGTACACCACCATTGGAAAGCAAACCAAATAAATGCAAAGCACTATTATTCTTTTTACAATTATTTATTGCACTCAAAAGTGCTTCATTTTCAAAAAAATCTCCATCTTTAATTGATTTTGTAATTTTCGTAAGATCTTGATATACAATTCTTCCTGCACCCATATTTAAATGTCCAACTTCTGAATTCCCCATTTGTCCCTCTGGTAATCCAACCGATAGACCACTTGCATTTCCTTTTACAAAAGGATATTCCTTCGTTAAACGATCCATCACTGGAGTATTGGCTTCTTTTACTGCATTTCCTTCCACATGATCATTTAATCCATACCCGTCTAAGATCATTAGTACAACTGGTTTTTTTCTCATTCTTTTTTTCTCCTTAATAATAACTTTTATAATTCATAACAATTAATCTTCTGAACATGAATTATACACGCTTTTTATTTATGGTGCAACTATTCTGTTGTTGCATATTGCATCATAAACATATAAAATAGAAGTATTCTTAGGAGGAAAAAATGCTTACACTATTTGAAAAATTACTAAAATTAAAAAATCAAAACCCAAAGGATTTAGCGGTACGTCAAAAATATGGAATGCTAGCTGGTATTTTAGGTATTTCTTTTAACGTATTACTATTTATAGGAAAATTAATTTCTGGTTTACTAAGCCAATCTATTTCAATTACCGCAGATGCCTTTAATAACTTAACCGATGCTTCTTCTTCAATTATAACTATGATTGGTTTTAAAATGTCCAATCAAAAACCAGATAAAGACCATCCTTTTGGACACGGAAGAATTGAGTACATTTCCGGTGTAATCGTTTCTTTTTTAATTATTATCGTTGGAGTCGAATTAGTTAAGTCATCTTTTAACAAAGTGTTTCATCCGGAAGAATTGTTTTTGAATAATACCATCCTCTTTATTTTGCTTGCATCTATTTTCATAAAAATATATATGGCATACTATACTTTTAAAATCAGTAAACACATAAATTCTTCCACAATGAAAGCTACCGCAATTGATAGCAGAAACGATGCCCTTACAACAACTGTTGTTTTGATAACATCTGTTATTTCTTACAAGTATCAATTAAATTTGGATGGATATGTCGGAATTATTGTTGGAGTTTTCATTGTTCTTTCAGGAATTTCTGCTGCAAAAGATACCATCAATCCACTTCTTGGCGAACCACCTACTACAGAATTCATTTGTGATATAAAAGAAACCGTGCTTTCCCATAATGAGATTCTTGGCATTCATGATATTATGGTTCATAATTATGGGCCTGGTCGTATTATCTTATCTCTTCATGCTGAAATTCCATATAATTGTGATATCATAAAAATTCATGACACTATTGATAATATTGAAAAAGAATTAAATTCTAAATTTAATTGTCTTACTACAATTCATATGGATCCTTTGCAAACGGATGACCCAATCACAAACAAATTACAAAATTATACCATTCAACTTTTGCACGAAAATTATCCAGAATTATCTTTGCATGATTTCCGTACGGTTATCGGGCCGACACACACCAATGTATTATTTGACTTGGTTATACCCTACTCTTATAAAGTAGCCGATGAAGATATAAAAGAATTTATAGAAAACAAATTCAAACAATTGGATGCAAATTATTATGTTATTATTGATATTGATAAAGATTTTCTGTGTGAATAATAGTGTTGTTATAAAGTTTTCAAAAATCTGTACTTGACATTATAATATACATGTAGTATTCTGAAAAAAATAAAAAAAGGAGGTATACAAAATGAAAAATAATAAAATTGATATGCAAAACTATATAACTATTCACTTATGTATTACCTCTGTGAGCTCTATCTAGATTTTTCTTATTATTTATATAAGAAATATACTCAAATTGTGGTGATTCATATTGCCGCATTTTTTTTATGCACTTTTTTATAAGGGGGAACAACATTGAATATTTTATTTAAACTTATCAAAAAACAATTACCTATCTATATCCTTGCTATTCTTGCTATGTTTATTGCAATTGGGTTAGATTTATTAACTCCAATCATTACAAAATATCTTGTAGACGATGTAATTATTAATAACCAGGTGAATTTATTACCAAAATTTATATTCTTACTAATATTAATTGGAATCGGGAAATTTATCTTTCCATACCTCAAAGAATTCTTATTTGACTATTCCGGGAGCAAAGTAGCTTGTGAATTAAGAAAAAATTTATTTGACCATATTCAAAGCTTATCTGCTAGCTACTTTGAAAAAAATAATTCTGGCGAATTAATGGCTAGAGTTAAAGATGATGTAGACAAAATTTGGGAGGGTGCAACCTTTGTTTCATTCCTAGTAATCGAAATTTTCTTTCATGTTTCTGCCATAATATTTTGCATGTTAAAATTAAGTCCTTTTTTAACAATTTTCCCAGTCACTGGAATGCTAATCTGTGGAACTCTTGCTATCATTATGGAAAGAAAACTCGGTAAAATATATGGGGAAATCAGTGAAGAAAATGCTGCTCTTAATCAAATAGCTGGTGAAAACTTATCTGGAGTTAGAACCGTAAAAGCTTTTGCAAGAGAAAAATTTGAGATTAAAAAATTTCTGTCTCATAATCAAAAATATTATGATTTAAATATTGCCAATTCCAATGTGTTTGTAAAATACTATCCATTTTTTCAATTTATTTCCAAACTTTTACCAATTATCATTTTACTAATTGGTGGTTATATGGTTATCGAAAACAAAATAACACTTGGTACGTTATCTGCATTTGTTGCATACTCTATGAATATTATTTGGCCAATGGAAATGCTCGGGTGGTTAAGTGATTCTGTATCCACTACGATTGCTTCCGGAAAAAAACTAAACAAAATATATGCTATCAAACCAGAAGTTACCGATTCAATAAATCCAATTGTTTTACCTTCCATTGCAGGTAGTATTGCATTTCATCATGTTACTTATCAAAAAAGCAAAAACAAAACCATTCTATCGAATATTGATTTTGAAGTACCTGCCGGAAAATCTATCGGGATTATGGGTACAACAGGATCCGGAAAATCATCTCTTCTTTTATTATTGCAACGCTTTTATGAACCCACTTCTGGATATATCACATTAGATGGTATAAATATCAATCAGTTATCTCTTTGTCAATTGCGAAAAAGTATTGCACCTGTAACACAGGACACTTTTTTATTTTCAGATACGATTGAAGAAAATGTAAAATTAGGGAATCGAGAAGATTTAGACATAAAAACTATTTATAATGCTACTTCTAACGCTCTTGCACATGAATTTATTGAAAAATTAGATCATCAGTACCAAACTATAATTGGGGAACGTGGGGTTGGTTTATCCGGAGGACAAAAACAAAGGTTATCGATTGCGCGTGCTTTATCAAAAAAAGCTCCAATTTTAATTCTCGATGATTCGACTTCTGCTCTTGATATGGAAACAGAACATGAAATATGGAATAAAATTCATGCTTTAGAAAATCTAACCAAGATTATTATTACACATAGAATTAGTACGGTATCAAAAACCGATGAAATTATTATTTTAGACGAAGGAAAAATCATTGAACGTGGAACGCATGATTCACTACTTCAAAAAAAAGGATATTATTACCAAACTTTTATTTCTCAATATGGTTCTTCTATTCTTGAAAAAACAAGGGGGTAACTATGAACACAAACTCATCAAAAAACGATGAACAACTAACTTATGTAAAAAAATCGACCACATTAATTCGATTATTTACCTATATGAAACCTTATAAAAAAGAAATTATTATTGTTTTATTTCTTATGGTGCTAAGTATTATTATCACCTTAACCAATCCCATTATTATGCAAAGAGCAATTGATGTAAATATTGCAAAGAAAGATTACCAAGGTTTACTATTTCTTGGAATCTTTGCTCTTATTATTAATTCTATGCTTCTGATGCTAATTCGTTTTCGAATTAAAATAATGGCAAAAGTTTGCAACACTATACTTGTAACAATTCGTCAGGAACTCTATATTCATATTCAGTCATTGGACTTTAATTTTTTTGATTCTAGACCTACTGGGAAAATACTTGCAAGAATTATTGGAGATGTCAATGCATTAAAAAATGTATTATCAAATTCTGTCACTATTTTAATTCCCGATTTTTTGACAATCCTCTCCATTGCAATTATTATGTTTATTAAAAACGGGAAACTTGCTGCCGCGGCTCTCATTACATTACCTTTTATGACTTTTTGCCTTTGGTTCATAGAACGTATTTCACATAAACGTTGGCAATTAAATAAGAAAAAATCATCTAATGTAGCCGCCTATATTCATGAAGATATATCTGGCATTCGTGTTGTACAAAGTTTTTGTGCAGAAAAAGAAACAAGCCATGCCTTTTCTAATCTTGTAGAAGAGCATCGTTCTGCCTTTATTTCTGCCGTACGCATTAACGATACATTTTTTTCAGTCATTGAATTATCTTGGATTCTTGGATTTACATCTATGTATTATGTCGGAATTCAGGTTTTAGGAATCGAGCAAGTCACAATCGGAACTTTTGTTGCATTTGCCACTTATTTAGGAATGTTTTGGAATCCTATCAGTAATTTAAGTAATTTTTATAATCAATTAATTACAAATATATCTGGAGCAGAACGTATTTTTGAAATATTAGATATGGATGCTTCTATTGTAAATGATAAAAATTGTATTAAACTCCCAGCGATTCAAGGGAATATAGAATTCAAAGATGTTTCTTTTTCATATGTAAGCAATACTGAAGTACTTTCAAAGGTTAGTTTTAAGGTGAAAGCTGGTGAAACCATTGCACTTGTCGGTCCAACTGGTGCAGGAAAATCCACCATTGCAAACTTAATTGCACGATTTTATGATATAACAAGTGGACAATTATTAATTGATGGAAAAGACATACAATCCATTGATTTAGAAAGCTTAAGAAGTCAGATGGGTATCATGACACAAGATAATTTTATTTTTTCTGGAACAATTAAAGACAATCTACGTTATGGAGATTTATATGCGACAGACGAAGAAATAGAAACGGCTGCAAAGGCAGTGTGTGCGCACGACTTTATTGTAAAACTAAAGGATGGATATAATACCAAATTGCAAGAGCGTGGTGGTGGATTGTCGGTTGGTCAAAAACAACTTCTTGCTTTTGCACGTACCATGCTTATGAAACCAAAGATATTGATTCTTGATGAAGCAACTTCTAGTATTGATACCAAAACAGAATTATTAGTGCAACAGGGTATTTCTTCACTTATTAAAGGACGCACTTCTTTTATTATTGCACATCGCCTATCTACAATTCAAAATGCTGATCGAATACTGGTAGTAGATAAAAATAATATTATTGAATCCGGAACTTCAGAAGAACTTATGGCCAAAAAAGGATTTTACTACGACCTATATATGGCTCAATTTAAGGAAATCGGATAACTCACGAAAAAATCAACATTTCTTTTAAAGCAATCAAATCCATTGGGTCTTGTGAATAGGTACTATTCACTGGATCCTCTTTTTTAGGTGAAATGTTAGAGTGCAAGTAACATGTATCAAAGCCAAATTTTTGTGCTCCCAATATGTCTGTGTTTGGGTCATTTCCAATCATAATTGTATTGTTCTTACTCAAACCATGTTTTTTATAAGGTAATGCAAAAAAATTAAGATCTGGCTTTTTCACTCCATAATCAGAAGAAATAAATATATCGTCAAAATATATATCAATTCCTAATGCCTTTATTTCATGTTCAGTAAAAACTCGTTGTGCATTAGATAAAAGAATTATTTGCTTTCCTTTTTTCTTCAATTCTCTAAGAAGATCTTCCGCACCTTTATACAATCGAATATATTCTGTTGATCCTGTACGAAAGAATTGACCCGTAAGTTTAATTATATCTTTTGAAACATCTATTTCCTTTCTTAAATACAATTCTTTAATAACACAAAACATATCGATTTCAGGAAACACTTCTTTATTCGGATTTTTTTTACTTTGTTCAATTTTTAAGTTTTCTTCTTGTGCCTGAACAATTTGATGATAGCTTTGTTTCAACTCTTTCAATGTATAATTTGCTCCATAAAACGAAAAAAAATCTCTCATACATTCCCAAAGTTTGAGATTTTCCTCATCCGTATGAATATCAATTAAAGTTCCATATAAATCAAAAATATAAGTCTGATACATATTCCTCCTTTATATAAAAAAAGGACTTCTTTCTATACTAAAAGAAGTCCTTAATTTCAATACTATTATTTACTTATAATTTACAATATTTCCAAAATCAGGTGTTAATGCTGCTCCACCCACTAAACCACCATCAATATCTGCTTGTGCAAATAATTCTGCCGCACTAGATCCTTTTACAGAACCGCCATATTGAATACGTAAAGCTTCTGCTGTTACATCATCATAGATTTCTTTTACACATGCACGAATCGCAGCACATACTTCTTGTGCTTGTTCCGTTGTTGCAACTTTTCCAGTACCAATTGCCCAAATAGGTTCGTAAGCAATTACTGCTGTTTTTACTTGATCAGCTGTCACATTTAATAATGCGATTTTTACTTGTTTACGTATCCAATCAAGAGTAACCCCTTGCTCTCTTTGTTCTAGGGTTTCACCACAACAAATAATAGGTGTAATTCCATGTTCAAAAGCTTTTAATACTTTTTTATTTACGGTTTCATCCGTTTCAGCAAAATACTCTCTTCTTTCCGAATGTCCTAAAATTACATATTTTACGCCAACGTCCGTAAGCATTGCTGGTGAAATCTCACCTGTATATGCACCTTTTTCTTCAAAATACATATTTTCAGCTCCGATTTCAATATTACTTCCTTTTGCAGCCTCTAAAGCTGGAATAATGTTAATTGCTGGAACACAAAACACGACATCTACATCATCAGATGCTACTAATGGTTTTAATTCTTGAATTAATGCTACGGTTTCGCTTGGAGTTTTATTCATTTTCCAATTACCTGCGATAATTTTTTTTCTTGCCATTGTTAAATCTCCTTATTTTTTATATTTGTATCGTAATAAATAGATTACGTCACATTTATTTATCATTTGCTGCTACTACACCTGGAAGATCTTTTCCTTCTAAGAATTCTAAAGAAGCACCACCACCTGTTGATATATGAGACATTTTATCTCCAAATCCCATTTGATTTACTGCTGCGGCGGAATCTCCTCCCCCAATAATTGTTGTTGCATCAATTTCAGCCATAACTTTAGCGATAGATTCTGTTCCAGCTGCAAAATTCGACATTTCAAAGGCTCCCATTGGTCCATTCCACACAACAGTTTTTGCATCTTTCAAGGCTTTTGCATATAATTCTCTTGTTTTTGGCCCAATATCAAGTCCCATATAATCAGCAGGGATTTGACCACGATCAACCGTTCTAAAATTTGCATCGTTACTAAATTCATCTGCAATTACCGTATCAATTGGAAGTAATAATTTATCTCCCGCTTTATCTAACATTTTCTTTGCATATTCTACATATTCTTCTTCTAATAGGGAAGTTCCTACTTCTTCACCAACTGCTTTGAAGAATGTATATGCCATTCCACCACCAATGATTAATTTATCTACTTTTTCTAAAAGATTTTCAATTACCGAGATTTTAGAAGATACCTTAGCTCCACCTAATATCGCTACAAATGGTCTTTCTGGATTATCCACTGCATTCCCTAGAAATGCGATTTCTTTTTCCATTAAGTATCCTACCACTGCAGTATCCACATATTTTGTCACACCAACATTAGAACAATGTGCTCTATGTGCTGTACCAAACGCATCATTAACAAATATCTCTGCAAGTGATGCCAAATCTTTACTAAATGCTTCGCCATTTTTTGTTTCTTCTGCTCGATATCTTGTATTTTCAAGCAATACTACATCTCCATCTTGCATGGCTGCAACAGCAGCTTTTGCATTTGCTCCAACTACTTCTGCATCCGCAGCAAAAACAACTTTTTTCCCTAATAATACACTTAATCTTTTTGCTACTGGAGCTAATGATAATTCTGGTTTTGCTTCTCCCTTTGGTTTTCCAAGATGAGAACAAAGAATTACTTTTCCTCCATCTGCAATTAATTTATTAATTGTAGGTAATGCCGCTACTAAACGATTTTCATCCGTAATATTTCTCTCTGCATCAAGAGGTACGTTAAAATCGCATCTACATAATACTTTTTTTCCTTTTACATCAATATCATCTACTGTTTTTTTGTTTAATGCCATGAATTTATCCTCCAATTTTACGATTAAAAGGTCCGGTCCTGAGACCGGACCTTTTTAGGTCTAACTATTTATATACGAATCGATACTTATTTTAAATCACTAAAGTATTTGATTGTACGAACCATTTGACTAGTATATGAATTTTCATTATCATACCATGAAACAACTTGAACTTGTGTATTTCCATCTTCCATAGGAGCTACCATAGTTTGGGTTGCATCAAAGATAGAACCATATGTACTTCCTACAATATCACTAGATACAATTAAATCAGTATTATAGCAGAATGATTCCGTAGCTGCTGCTTTCATAGCTGCATTTACTTCTTCTACTGTAACTTTTCCTTTTACAACTGCAACTAAAATAGTAGTTGAACCAGTAGGTGTAGGAATTCTTTGTGCTGAACCAATTAATTTTCCAGCTAATTCAGGAATTACTAATCCGATTGCTTTTGCTGCTCCAGTTGAACTTGGAACAATGTTTGCTGCTGCTGCACGAGATCTTCTTAAATCTCCACCTCTGTGAGGTCCATCAAGTAACATTTGATCGCCTGTATAAGCATGAATTGTACTCATAATACCACTTGAGATAGGAGCTAATTTATTAAGTGCATCTGCCATAGGTGCTAAACAGTTTGTTGTACATGAAGCTGCTGAAATAACTGTATCTTCTGCTTTTAAGACATCATGATTTACATTAAATACAACGGTTGGTAAATCGTTTCCTGCAGGTGCAGAAATAACAACTTTACGTGCTCCGGCATTAATATGTGCCATGCTTTTTTCTTTAGATGTATAAAACCCTGTACATTCAAGAACAACATCAACTTTTAAATCTCCCCAAGGAAGGTTTGCTGCATTTGCTTCTTTATAGATAGTAATTTTTTTGCCATCAACTGTAATACTGTCTTCTCCAGCTACTACGGTACTTGCTAATGCATATTTACCTTGAGATGAATCATATTTTAATAAGTGTGCCAACATAGCTGGGCTTGTTAAATCATTGATTGCTACTACTTCATATCCTTCTGCTCCAAACATTTGTCTGAATGCAAGACGTCCAATACGTCCAAAACCATTAATTGCTACTTTAACTGCCATTTTATTTCCTCCTGAGTTTTATAAAATTATTTTTTAGAATTCAATGAAATGAAAATATCCATTGAATGCTTGTCAAATCTTTGTCACAAACTATGATACCTAATTCTAACAGATATTTCAAGTGATTTTAGATACTTTTCATAAAAAAAAGACAAATCTACTATCTGCATAGGGAAAATAGATATATTTTGATTTTTTTGTTGAATTATCCTATACTATATTTATCAATATATTTATAAAGGAGAAGTTATGTCCATTCAAACAGATTTTCATCTTCACTCTTCTTTTTCTGGAGATTCCGATTCTTCTATGGAAGAAATGATTTTGCGAGCAATTCAACTAAATTTACACACCATATGCTTTACCGAACATATGGATATGGACTTTCCTTATGGAAATGAAGACCCAAAAGATATGTTTCTATTAAATACGGATTCCTATTTATTTGATTTGTTATACTTTCGTGAAAAATACAAAAAACAAATAAGCATTCTTTTTGGTGTTGAAATCGGTTTACAGCCACACCTTATTAGTGAAATTAGCAATTATGCAAATGCTTACGATTTTGACTTTATCCTTGCTTCTTCTCATTTATGTCATAACGTAGATCCTTATAAAAACATTTTTTTTGAAGGACGAGAAGAAAAAGTCGCTCATCAAGAATATTTCGAATCCATTTTAGAAAATATTGAGGTCCATTCAAACTTTGATGTATATGGTCATTTGGATTACGTGATAAGATATGGTCCTACAAAGAACGAAAACTACTCTTATCAGCAACATAAAGATATTATCGATGAAATCCTCAAGCGTCTAATTGCAGACGGGAAAGGCATTGAAATCAACACCTCTGGATATAAATACGGGTTAGGTTCTCCCCATCCATCGTTTGAAATACTTTCTCGCTATCGAGAACTTGGTGGTAGAATTATAACCATCGGTTCTGATGGTCATAAACCCGATCATCTTGCCTATGCCTTTAATCAAGCAGAACAGCTTTTACTTCGTTGTGGATTCCAAGAATATACTGTTTTTGAAAAAAGGAAACCCAGCTTTCTTAAATTAGAATAATATCGTTCCTCCACCTAGTACATAATCTTCTTCATAAAAAACCACTGCCTGTCCCGGCGTAACCGCCCGGACAGGTTTTTCAAATTTACATTCTATTTGATCATCCCCTATTTTACTTATTTCACATTTAGTTCCTTGATCCGCGTAACGAATTTTAGCAATTACCGTTCTAGGTTCTGTTAATGCTTCCATTCCCATATAATTAATCTCATTGCAAATCAACCGATCTGAAAATACGTCTCCTGTATCTTTTATGACAACCTCATTTGTTTCCTTATTAATTTTCGAAACAAATACTGGATATCCTAACGCTAAATTCAATTTTTTTCTCTGACCTATTGTATAATGTGTAATTCCTTTATGCCTTCCAAGTATGGTCCCTTCTTCATTAATAAAATTTCCTGGAGGAGGAATTTCCATGTTCATTTTTTCCTCAAGAAATTTTGCATAATCTTTTCCTGGTATAAAGCAAATCTCTTGGCTATCTTTTTTTTCAGAAATATCCAAATTGATCTTTTTTGCAAATTCTCGTATTTGATCTTTTGTATATTCTCCATCTGGCATTAGCGTATGCGCAAGTTGATCTTGTGTCAGTCCATACAATGCATAAGACTGATCTTTTCCACCTATTCTTGAAGCTTCTATTGTATACCTACCATTTGCTAATTTTACAACTTTTGCATAATGTCCTGTTGCAACATATTCGGCTCCTTGTTTATTTGCCCAATGTAATAAAGCTTCCCATTTCACATATCGGTTACACTTCACACAGGGATTTGGTGTTCTTGCATTGCAATAATCCGTTGCGAATTTTTTCATAACTTGTTTATAAAAAACATCACTAAAATCTATACTAGTAAATGGAATTCCTAACATATCTGCAACATTCTTTGCATCTTTTGTTTCTTGTTCTTGGGCTGTTGGATCTTCCGGGTGAAAAAATTCCATTCTTACTCCAATCACATCATAACCTTGTTTTTTTAATAAATATGCTGCAACACTTGAATCTACGCCCCCCGACATACCTACAACTACTTTCTTTTTCATATATCCTCCAAAACACCTTTTTTCCTAATATTCTTCTTCATCTTCCTTTTCTTCTTCCCACTCTTTTGGTTCTTTTAATCCTTCAATTTTCACTTGATGTTTCTTTGCATAATCCCAAAGTGCTGCATGAATAGCTTCTTCTGCAAGTACCGAACAATGTTCCTTTACCTGAGGTAACCCATCTAATGCTTCCGTCACTGCGTGATTTGTTATTTTCATTGCTTCTTGGATGGTCTTTCCTTTTACCAACTCTGTCGCCATAGAACTGGACGCAATTGCTGCTCCACAACCAAATGTTTTAAATTTGCAATCTCTTATAACTTGATTTTCATCAATATCCAAATAAATTCGCATAATATCTCCACAAGAAGCATTTCCGACCGTTCCAATACCACTCGCATTTGAAATTTCGCCCACATTTTTAGGGCGAATATAGTTTTCTACCACTTTCTCTGTATACATATTTCCCACCTTATTTTTAAATTATTATTCTTCCTTATTTTTTTTATCTTTTTTCATAAAATCATCATATAATGGAGACATTTTTCGCAATTGCATTACAATTTCTCTTAAATTTTCTACCAGAAAATCCATCTCTTCTTTTGTGTTTTTTTCTGAAATAGTTAAGCGTAAAGAACCATGTGCTATTTCATGTGGTAATCCAATGGCAAGCAATACATGGGAAGGTGCAAGCGATCCAGAAGTACATGCAGAACCACTCGAAGCACAAACACCAATTTGATCCAAACGTAATAGCAACGATTCCCCCTCAATGAAACGAAAACAAAAACTAATATTATTAGGCAACCGACTTTTCATTCCACCGTTTAATCTAGTGTACGGTATTTCTTCCATTACTTTCTTAATTAAGTAGTCTCGAATTTTTGTTTCTGCAAGAATTCTATTTTGCATTGATTCCACAGCTAGTTTTGCTGCACAACCAAACCCAACAATTGCTGGAACATTTTCCGTACCTGCCCTTCTTTTCCTTTCTTGCGCTCCTCCATGCATAAAAGACCTATTTTTTATTCCTTTCCGTATGTACAAGAATCCAATCCCTTTTGGTCCATAACATTTATGTGCACTTGCACTTAACATATCGATATTCATGCTATCCACATTGATTGGAATATGCCCAAAAGCCTGTACTGCATCTGTATGAAATAAAATATTATGTTCTCTAGCAATTCTTCCAATTTCTTCTATAGGCTGAATGGAACCAATTTCATTATTTGCAAACATAATAGAAATTAAAATCGTATCCGTTTTCACCGCTTGTATTAATTCATTAATATCAATATAGCCTTCCTCATTTACATCTAAGTAAGTTACTTCTATTCCGCATTTTTCTAAATACTGACAGGTATGTAAAATTGCATGGTGTTCAATTTTTGAAACAATAATATGATTTCCTTTATTTTTATAAGCATCAACCGTTGCTTTTAATGCCCAATTATCCGATTCGGTTCCTCCAGAAGTAAAATAAATCTCCGATGGGTCTGCCCCAATTGTCTCTGCAATAGTTGCTCTTGCTTTCATTATCGCTTCTTCTGATTTTTTGGAAAAAGAATATATCCCACTCGGATTTCCATAATCCTCCATAAAATATGGTAACATCGCTTCAACAACTTTACTTGCAGTTTTCGTTGTTGCTGCATGGTCTAAATATAGCATCTGTTTTTTTTGCCTCCGTAATTTATTTCTATGATTCCTTATTATTTTTTCACAAATTTTACAAATTGTTCTCCACGATCCTCAAAATTTTTAAAATTATCAAACGATGCTGCTGCAGGTGACAAAATACAAGCTTCTCCACTTTTTGTTATTTCCTTTGCTTTTTTAACAGCATTCTCCAAATTTTCACAATAATAACAATTCCGAACAACTCCTAATTCATTTAAAATACGCCTTCCCGAAGCATACATTAAAATGAAATTTAACTGTGGATTTTTTAAAATAAAACGTTCTAATTTTTCATAAGAAATACCACGATCTTTCCCACCTACAAGTATTGTTTTTGCGTTTTTGACACTTTCCACTGCAAATATAGTTGCCTCACAGATTGTTGAAATAGAATCATCATAAAATGCCACCCCATCAATAACACCTACATTTTCCAGCCGATGTTTTAGTCCATCAAACATGGAAATAGCTTTTTGGACTTTTTCTTTCTCACATCCAACCAATTCTTCAGCAATATATTTTACAATACTTGCATTGAATTTATTATGTAGCCCTTTTAATTTCATTGGAATATCGTCTTGTAATTTTTCTTTATCAAAAAATACTTGTTTACTTCTACTTTGAATTTCTGGAACATCTTTTCCAAGAATTGCATAATCTCGTTTCTTTTGATGTAAAATAATCTGTTTTTTTGCATCAAAATAATGCGTCATGTCCCCATAATAATCCAAATGGTCCTCAAACAAATTTAAAAACACAGCAATATGAGGAGATTCTTTTTGTTTTTGCAATTGATGACAAGACATTTCATATACGATTATGGTATTTTGATGTATGGAATCATAAAAATCCAAGCACGGAAATCCAATATTTCCTGCAAGAATTACATCTTTTCCACAAGATGTAAGCACTGCATATAGTAAGGATGCCGTTGTGCTCTTTCCTTTTGTACCTGTGATTCCAATTATCTGTTCCCGAAATTCAGATACAAAAAGAGATGTTTGTGATTGTATTCTTTTATCCTCTTCTAAGAATTTTATACCAGGTGATTTTAAAATCAAATCACCTGGTTTATTCTTTATTTCTTCATAGGTTCCTTCAAACACTTCTAAGGATTTTGGAGTAATATGTTTTTTTATAAACGCTTCTGAAGATTTTCCTTCTCGCCCATATCCCCAAATAATAATTCGCTTATTATTTAATTGCTCTGTGATTTTCAAATCTCTAAGCTCCTTTTTATTCCTTTACAGAATTTTGGAATCACCTCATTTTCTTCCACCCATTCTGTGTATAGTGGTTCAATATCCACTCCATTTTCCATAATATATTCTTTATACGTTTCTAGTAAGTAAGGTTGTTGTTTCTCAACTGCATCATTTGATAAAATTAAGTTTTTTGCAGCAGCAAGAACTTCTCTTCTCGTCCCCACGCACTCAAATGGTTTGTTTTCATTGATTCCAGTTAACTCTTTAAAGTATTCTTCCATTGATTCTTTATCTAATAAGTTTTCTCCAAATATCTCAATCAAATTATTTTCTTTCAAAAATGGAGATAGAATAATATAAACAAACAGACATTTCGAACAATTACAACACCAAACACCTGTTTTGCTTCCCACATTACAACTTCTAAAAATCGAATGATACTTCTCATATTTTGAAAATAATTTTGCAATTTGAAGTTCACTTAATGGCCGAAGTAAACTGAAATAAGAAAGAGGTGCATTAATTAGTTCACTAAAATACCATCTAAAATCACGCTCAAAAGAAAAACTTTTCGAATACTGATGATTAATTGACGTATTAATAATTGTAGATTCATTTGCACTTGTTTCATTCGAAAGAGCTATATATTGTATTTTTAATAAAAGGGCCGTCAAACTTGATGAGAATGCAACAATTGCTGAAAAAGGTGTATGTCCATTTAAAAACCCTTCCTCATTCAATGCAAATAACTCTGGATCTATTTTTCGTTTCACTAAAATATCTTGTTGTTTTTCATCAAATAAATCAATAACCTTTTGTGTTGCTTCTATTCGATTGATACTAAACGTAGAAATTGTCTCTTCCATTTCTTTTAAAAGTTCTAACGAAACGGCCGAATCTTTTCCCCCACCAATAGGAACTAAAAATCCCGAAAATTCTTCTTTAATAAATATCTTCTCAATTGCCTGTTCTTTCGCTTCAATTTTGATAAAATCCTTCATTTTCAAGTGGTCAATTTCATTGACATAAAAAAATTCACCTAACCCATTGAAATACAGTTCTTTCCACCAATTCTTTTGTGCTTTACTTAAGGTACCACAAGCGACGGTGATTTTCTTTGAGCAAACCAATTTCCAATAACTAATTAATTCAACCATCCCTAAAGAAAACACCAGCAATTCTACCGCATCCATATTTTCGTTTGCTTCACAAGGAAATTCCCATGTAGGTGCAAATGTTTTTAAACCCGGAATCGAAAAATGATATGTAACATGAAATTTCCCATCCACATTTTCCATATCATATCCTTCATATATAAATTCAGGATACTTTTCTCTCAATTCATTAAATTTTTTTTTGTTATTCATAAACAAATGCCTCCTAATTGTATTCCATCCATTATATTTTTATCAATTACTATAATAATACCACTTTTCGCCAAAAATCTCCATAGAATATACGATATATTTATGAATGTTCTATTGCAGTTGTTTCGTAAATGTTTTATAATTAACTAAATTTTCACTAAGAAAAGGGGTCATTATGAGTTTTAACTATATTCGAAAATTACCTACTCCAGATGAAATTGTTTCACAATTTCCAGTTCCAGAAAAACTAAAACGAGTAAAAGAAATAAGAGATCAAGAAATCAAAGATGCAATTACTGGAAAAAGCAATAAATTTCTTGTGATTGTTGGACCTTGTTCTGCTGATAATGCAGATGCCGTATGTGATTATATTAGCAGGCTTCAGCCAATTAGCGAAAAGGTCAAAGACAAGTTGATTCTTATTCCTAGGATTTATACAAATAAACCTCGTACTACTGGTGAAGGATATAAAGGAATTGTTCATCAACCAGACCCAAATAAAAATGTTAATTTTTTGGAAGGATTAATCGCTATGCGAAAAATGCATATTCGCGCAATTGAAGTTTCTGGCTTAACTTCTGCAGATGAAATGCTTTATCCAGAGAATTGGGGCTATGTATCCGATATTCTTTCCTATGTGGCAATTGGTGCACGTTCAGTAGAAGACCAACAACATCGCCTTACTGTAAGTGGCTTTGATGTACCAAGTGGAATGAAAAATCCAACCAGTGGTGATTTATCCGTAATGCTTAATTCTGTATATGCAGCACAACATCCACATTCCTACATTTATCGTGGCTACGAAGTAGAAACATCAGGGAATCCTCTAGCACATACCGTACTAAGAGGTGCCGTTAATAAAAACGGAGTGGCTCTTCCTAATTATCATTATGAGGATTTAAATCATCTAAATTCAATGTATCAAAAAATGGATTTGGTTAACCCTGCAGCCATAATCGACGCAAACCATTCTAATTCAAATAAAAAATACGAACAGCAAGTACGTATTGTAAAGGAAGTTATGCATAGCCGAAAACTAAATACCGATATTCATTCTTTAGTAAAAGGTGTCATGATTGAAAGTTATATTGAACCAGGTTGTCAAAAAACAAATGGCGGTATTTATGGAAAATCCATTACTGATCCATGTCTTGGATTTAAAGAAACCGAAGAATTAATTTATTCCATTGCAGAATATGAATAAAAAAAGATTCGACTTTTGTCGAATCTTTTTTTATCCCCTTGGATGTGCTCTCGCATACACATCTCGAATATGTTGTTGATTAATATTTGCATATATTTGTGTCGTAGAAATATCCGAGTGTCCAAGCATTTCCTGTACGCTTTTCATATCTGCACCATTTTCTATTAAATGTGCTGCAAAAGAATGCCTTAACGTATGTGGTGTAATTGTTTGATTAATACCAGCTTTTGTAGCATAATGTTTTAGTATTTTCCAAAATCCCTGCCTACTCATTGAGTTTCCAAAATAATTCACAAATAATAAATTCGATTCTTCATCCTGAAGAAGTTTCAATCTTCCTTCTTTCATATATTTTATCAATGCTTTTTTTGCTTCTTTACCAAACGGAATACTTCTTTCTTTTGTATTATCTTTGCAAACAATATATCCAATCGAAAAATTTATATCTTCAATGGTAAGTGATATCAATTCCGAAACACGAATTCCAGTTGCATACATCAACTCAAGCATTGCTCTATCCCTTAATTCTTTTGCGGATGCGCCATTTGGTTGCTCCAATAATTTTACAACATCACTATCACTTAATATTTCTGGAGTTTTCCTTTTAATTCTAGGAGTCTCTACTTGGCTTGCTATATTTTCTTCCAAATCACCTTCTTGAATTAAAAACTTATATAATGCACGAATAGATGCTACGTTCCTTGAAATTGAAGAAGGAGACATTTCCATCTTCATCAAATACTCTATATACTCATCCAAATCTTTTTTCACTATATCTTTTAAACTTCTTGCACCTTTTTCCTCCGCATATTTATAAAATTTCACTAAATCTCGTCGGTAAGATAGCTCCGTGTTATTTGAAGTCTTTTTTACATTATGTAAATAATAAATAAACCTTGTAATATCTGTATTCAAAAGACTTCCCCCTTTTATACGACGTATTTATGTAAATTTGACACCGTATAAATATTATTTTAGCAGAAAACAAAAGAAAATCAAATGAATTTTTCACTTGATTTTCCTTATTTTATGCATATTTTTTAAATTCCACAAAATAGCGGAATGATTTGTATTTCAACACTACATATGGATTGTTTTATGATAAACTTTCTAATAATTTTTCAATTCGATCCAAACCAGTAGTAATACTTTCCATACTAATTGCATATGACAAGCGAATATTTTGTGGAAAACCGAAATCTTCACAAGGAACAACTGCAACTGCAAAATCTTCCAAAAGAATTTTAGCAAGTGTCTGTGTATCTTTTACTTTCACACCTTTATAACTTTTTTCTAATGCTTCCGATACATCCGCAAATATATAAAAAGCTCCTTTCGGTTCAATTACTTGTATTAAAGATAATTTATCCATTCGTTGAAACATATAAGTTCGTCTTTTATCAAATTCTTTTCGCATAATTTCCACCGTATCTTGTGGACCAACCAAAGCTTCTAAAGCAGCTTTTTGAGCAATTGAATTTGGATTTGAAGTTGCGTGGGATTGCATAGAACCCATTAATTTTGCAATTTCTGGACTAGATGCTGTATAACCTATTCTCCATCCTGTCATTGCATATCCTTTAGATAAACCACTACATGTAATTGTTCTATTATAAATTTCTTCATTAAAAGATGCAATGCTTGTATGATCTTCCTCTCCATATATCAAATATTCATAAATCTCATCTGAAATAATATAAATATCCAACTCCACAATCACCTTTGCGATTGCTTCCAATTCTTGTTTTGAATAAACCATGCCCGTTGGATTCGATGGGGAATTTAAAATAAATGCCTTTGTTTTTTCTGTCGCTGCTGCTTTAATCTGTTCAGGAGTCACCTTATAATTTTGCTCTTTTACTCCATAAATTATCACAGGGACTCCATCCGATAATTTCACCATTTCTGGATAGCTCAACCAATAAGGGGCAGGAATAATCACTTCATCTCCTGGATTTAAGATTGCGTCAAATATATTTGACAAAGAATGCTTTCCACCATTACTAATTACAATTTGATTTTCTTTATATTCCAATTTATTAAACGTTCTTAATTTCTCGCAAATTGCCGTTTTTAGCTCATTTGTTCCAGAAGCAGGAGTGTATTTTGTAAAGCCACCTTTTATTGCTTGTATTGCAGCGTTACAAATATTTTCTGGTGTATTAAAATCCGGTTCCCCTGCGCCAAAACCAACTACATCAATTCCATTTGCTTTCATCTCTTTTGCTTTTGCAGTAATTGCTAGTGTCGATGATGGTTTCACTTTTTTTGCTTTTTCTGATAAACTTAATGACATTTCAATCTCCAATCCGTTGCTTTTTATAGTATCAATTATATATAATAATGAAATCCCCATTTCTTTTGTCCGTGTGAGATATACACTTGTATCTCCCACAAAAACTTCACTTTGCTTATTTTACAACAAAAAAAGAATCTTGTAAACAAAAAGTTTACAAGATTCAAATTTTTATTTTGCATAATCAATAACACGTGACTCACGTATTACATTCACTTTTACTTGACCAGGATAGTTCATCTCTTCTTCAATCTTCTTAGAGATATCTCTAGCTAATAAAATCATTTCTGCATCTGTCACTTGTTCAGGAACTACCATAACACGAACCTCGCGACCTGCTTGTATAGCAAATGATTTATCTACACCTTTAAAATTGTTGGTTAAATCTTCTAATTGTTTTAATCTTGTTGTATATGTTTCTAAGGTTTCTCTTCTCGCACCAGGTCTCGCCGCAGAAATAGTATCTGCTGCTTGCACAATACATGCAATTAATGATTCAGGCTCTACATCACCATGATGAGATTCAACAGAATTGATAACAATTGGAGATTCTTTGTATTTTCTACAAAGTTGTGCTCCTAATTGGATATGTGAACCTTCCATTTCGTGATCTACTGATTTACCAATATCATGTAATAAACCAGCACGTTTTGCTACTCGAATATTTAATCCTAATTCTGCTGCAAGTAATCCAGATAAATGTGCAACTTCCAAAGAATGTTTCAAAGCATTTTGACCATAGCTTGTTCTAAACTTCATTTTCCCAAGCAATCGAATGAGATCCGGATGAATTCCGTGAACTCCTACTTCTAACGTAGCGGCTTCTCCTTCTTCCTTAATCATCGTCTCAACATCTGCTTGAGCTTTTTCCACCATTTCTTCAATTCTAGCCGGGTGAATACGACCGTCAACAATTAGTTTTTCAAGAGCAATTCTTGCTACTTCCCTTTTTATTGGATCAAATCCAGAAAGAACAACTGCTTCCGGGGTATCATCAATAATTAAATCAACGCCCGTCAAAGTTTCAAGAGTACGAATATTACGCCCCTCTCTACCTATAATTCTTCCCTTCATTTCATCATTTGGAAGAGGAACAACCGAAATCGTAGTTTCTGATACATGATCAGCAGCACATTTTTGAATGGCCGTTACTACATATTCTTTTGCTTTCTTATTTGCTTCTTCTTTCGCTCTGGTATCCATTTCTTTTACCATCATAGCGGTTTCATGTTTTACTTCATCTTCAACAATTTTTAATAAATAATCTTTTGCCTGCTCTGAGGTCAAACCGGAGATTCTTTCAAGTTCCTGTACCCTTTGCTCATTTAATTTAGAAATTTCAGCTTTTTCTTTTGCTAAATTTTCTTCCTTCGCCGCAAGAGAGACTTCTTTTCTCTCAATTGCATCCATTTTTTTATCGAGATTTTCTTCTTTTTGTTGATATCTTCTTTCTTGACGCTGAATTTCTTGTCTTCGCTCGTTGTTTTCTTTTTCGATTTCTTTTTTTACTCGATAAGATTCTTCTTTTACTTCAAGCATTCCAAGACGTTTTTTTTCCTCAGCTGTCTTAAGAGCTTCATCAATGATTTCTCTTGCTTTTTGATCCGCATTGCCAATTTTTGCTTCTGTAAGCTTTTGTTGACGTTTATTACCAATCATATAGCCAAATGGAATTGCAATAATGAGAGTCGCGACTACAGCAATTAATATTTGCATGTACAGGCTCCTCCTTATTCAATTTTATTGTACTAATATACGATAGAATGTACTAAATATACATTCCGCTGTGCCTAATAACAATATCTTGATTTTAAACTTAAAACAGAATTATGTCAAGTAGTTTCCATCTAGCACGTCTTTAACTAGAGATATTTCATATCCTTTTTTCAATAAAAAAGAAATTGTTTTTTGTCGTTCTACGTAGCATGCTTCTTTTTGTATATATTTTCGTTTTCTTAATTCATTTTTTATCGCTTTACATTCGCACTCTTTTACATCCGAATCATCCATCTCTTCCCATACTTCTTCAAGACATTCTTTACTAATTCCTTTATTTCTAAGTTCTAATTGAATCTTCATTCTACTTCGTTTTGTACTTTTACATGCAATGTACTGTCTAACATAGGAATGGTCATCAATATATCCATAACTTTCTACATAAGAAAGGGCTTCTTCAACCACCGACTCAGGATAGCACCCTTCAATAAGTTTTCTTTTCATTTCGGTACGCGTATATAGTCTCTTTTGTAGTAGATTCATGCATCTAAGTTTTGCTCTTTTGGGAAGCACTACTTGATATATTTCTTCCATGATTTCTTCGGGGATTTCTTTTCCTTCTACGATCATATATACACGCAGTTCGCCTTTGTATAACACAAAGGCGAACTCTTCATCAATATATATTTTATTTCGTTTTTCTTTAAATTCTTCAATTTTAGTTACAATATGCATAAAAAAACCTACTCTTTTATTTTTTTACATCCTTTTTTTTGTTTCTTTTGTTTCTTTTGTTTCAACGATTCCCATAATTTCCGGCAAGAAATGTTCTCGAACTTTCTTTTCAATTTCCATCATAATTTCAGGATTTTGTTTTAAAAATTGTTTTGCATTTTCTCTACCCTGTCCGATTTTTGTTTCTTGATACGCATACCAAGATCCACTTTTATTTATAATATCAGAAGATGCAGCTAAATCCAAAATATCTCCCTCTCGTGAAATTCCTTCCCCGAACATAATATCAAATTCTGCTTCTTTAAATGGAGGTGCAATTTTATTTTTAACTACTTTTACCCTAGTACGATTTCCGATAAACTCTCCGTTTTGCTTAAGCACTTCAATCCTACGAACATCCAAACGAACGGATGCATAGAATTTCAATGCTTTTCCACCCGTTGTCGTCTCGGGACTTCCAAACATAACTCCTAATTTTTCACGTAATTGATTAATAAAAATAACGGTACAATTAGATTTACTAATAACTGCTGTTAATTTTCGCAAAGCCTGTGACATTAATCGAGCTTGCAATCCCATATGTGCATCACCCATTTCACCATCAATTTCGGCTTTAGGAACCAAGGCAGCTACGGAATCAATTACAACAATATCAATTGCTCCAGAACGAACCATAGTTTCTGCAATTTCTAATGCTTGTTCCCCATTATCTGGTTGTGAAATATATAATTCATCAATATCCACCCCAATTTTTTTCGCATACGCAGGGTCTAATGCATGCTCTGCATCTATAAATCCAGCAATACCTCCACTTTTTTGTACTTCTGCAATCATATGTAAAGTAACTGTCGTTTTACCAGATGATTCCGGGCCATAAATTTCAACAATTCTTCCTTTTGGAATACCTCCTAAACCTAACGCAATATCTAATCCTAAAGAACCTGTCGGTACTGTTTCTACGTTCATTGTCACCGAAGAGTCTCCCAATTTCATAATTGCTCCTCTTCCAAACTGTTTTTCTATTTGACTAACTGCAACATCCAATGCTTTAAGTTTATCTTGTTTTTCCATATTCCCTCATCTATCTGCAAAGCAGACCCTTTCTTTTTTAATTTGCATATTTAGAACACACGTTCTGTATTGAGAATAAAACATTTGTTCGATTTTGTCAATATCTTTTCGACATTTATGCTTAATTTTTGTTTACATTTTCTATTTTACACAAATAAGGTCCAATAAATCGTTCTTTACACATCAACTTATTGTTTGTTAATTGTGTTAATTCAATTTTTAAAGCTAATATTTCTTAACTACTTCCTTTGCAATCTCTACTTTTGCTACCATTGCCAGGGTTCTTGATCGTTCCCCTTCCACCATTTCTAGAGAAGTTTTAAAACATCGTGTTTTTGTGAACAAAGAACCACCAGACTCAGCAAGAGAATGTGTCTATTTTACATCCTGTATCAAATTTCGTCTTTGCAATGGAGCGCCAAAATTTTCTTGCTTAGACCGATGTAAAATGTGTTCTGATGTTGATTGTAGAACGATTTGCGCAAGTTATGTATCTTCTCATTGTAAACGATTAGAAAAGCCGCCTTATGTCTGCACGAATTGTCCCAAGCAAAGAAGCTGTTTAAAAAACCATGTATATTATACTGCAAATAGAGCTTCTAGTATGGCAAAGAAAAAACGCTCTCATTCACATCAAGGTTTCCATACCTCTCCCGAAGAGCTAGAACACATTGGAGCAATTATCAAGCCGCTACTAAATCGAGGGCAATCACTCAATCACATTTATGCAACACGCAAAGATGAACTCGGTATATCGATTCGTACGCTCTACCACGATATTGATTCTGGTGTAATGACTGTTCGCAATATCGATCTCCCTAAAAAGGTCCTTTACCGCAACCGAAGAAAGAAAAAGGTTCTTACACGCTTTATTGTATATTTACTATAATAATACGAAAAACACCTTATCACATCAACAAAAATAATTAACAAACATAATTATTAGTAATTATATATAGAAAGTGCAAAAAAGGATCTCTTTCTAAATCAAAAGAAATCCTTTTTATTTATTTCAACGTTTCCAATATCCTTTCTCTTAAAAAATTTAGTGCATAAGAAACAGCACGGTTTCGAATTTTTTCTCGATTCCCAGGAAAAACATAACGTTTTACTTGAACCTTTCCATTTATAAAACAACCAATATAAACCAAACCTATTGGTTTTTCTTTTGTTCCCCCTGACGGACCTGCAATTCCTGTAATTGAAATGCTTACATTGGTTTTTGCAACCTTAGCTTCTCCCATTGCCATTTCTCTTGCGACTTCCTCACTTACTACTCCATATTTTTCCAATGTTTTTTTCTGCACGCCTAATATATCAATTTTAGCATCTTCACTATAAGTTATGTGCCCTACACGCATTACTTTTGAGGCACCTGGAACATTAATTAACCTAGCTGCAAGCAAACCACCTGTACAAGATTCCGCCGTCGAAATCAAAAGATTATTTTTAATCAACAACTGAATAATCGTTTCTTCTAATGTTACCTGTTCATCCATTGTATAAATTGCATTTCCAAATCGATTTTGTAAAATTGATAACATCGGTTGCATAAGTAGCTCCGCTGTTTTTTCATTTTCTGCACTTGCTGTTACACGCAAATGTACCTCTCCGGATTTTGCATATGGAGCGATTGTAGGATTTGTCTGTGCTTCCAACAAATCAGTTATTTGTTCATCAACTTTGCTTTCCCCATGCCCACAAATTTTTATCATATGTGAAAATAATTTTTCCGTAGAAAGTGCTTGAAAATATGGAATCACTTGGTTTTCAAACATAGGCACAAGTTCTTCCGGTGGCCCTGGTAATAACACTAAATATTTTCCATCTTTTTCTAAAATAACGCCTGGTGCGGTTCCATTTTCATTTTTCAAAATATAAGATGGTTCTGGAATCATTGCTTGTTTCCAATTATTTTCTGTGATTGGTTTTCCTAATAATTGAAAATATTCAGAAATATTTCTTTTTGATTCTTCATGCATTTTTAATGGATAACCCATTACTTTTGCTGCTACTTCTTTTGTGATATCATCTTTTGTAGGACCCAGTCCACCTGATAAGATAATTACATCTACCGTCTTTAATCCCTCTTCTATGGTATCCATTAGACGTTTTTCATTATCACCTACGGTTATTTGTTCATAACAAAAAAGACCTAATCGTGCACATTGGCTTGCCAAATATGCAGCATTGGTATTTACAATATTGCCCAAGAGAATTTCAGTCCCTACCGAAACAATTTTAGCATTCATTATTTTACATCTTCTTTCATAACACTTTTATTCTTTACCAAATAATCAATTAATGATATCACCGTCAATATTACTGCAATCCACATAATTATATTCGTGAAAATCAAAATTTCCGAAATATCAGCAATTAGCAAAACAACCATTAGCATTTGAAATGTGGTCTTAAATTTTCCCCAATAACTTGCTGCAATTACAACTCCATTATCTGAAGCAACCAAACGAAATCCGCTAATAATAAATTCACGTGCAATAATAATAATGGAAATTACGATTGGCAATTTTCCCATTCCAGTTAAACAAATCATGGCAGAACATACAAGTAATTTATCTGCTAAAGGATCCATGAATTTTCCAAAATTCGTAACCATATTATTTTTTCTAGCTAAATATCCATCTAATAAATCTGTTAAACTGGCAATAATAAATATCACAAGTGCAATCCATTTTGATAATTCTCCAACATAATCTGTTAGTATAAAAAATACAAAAAATGGAATCATTAAAACTCTTAAAATTGTTAGCTTATTTGGTAAATTCATCACTTATTTCTCCTATCAAATCATATTCATATGAGGAAGTTACTTTTGCGAGTACAAAATCTCCACTCATAAGTTCTTTTTCTGTTTGCAAAAATAAATACCCGTCTACATTGGGTGCATCTAGATATGTTCGAGTAACGTAAGCATTTTCCTCTGTCACTTTCCCTTCAACCATAACTTCTACTTCTTTACCTATCATTTCTTCTGCCCGTTCAAAAGCAATTCTTTGTTGTAGAACCATTAACTCATCTTTTCGATTTTCTTTTACGGATTCTGGTAATTGATTTTCAAAAGTTGCTGCTGGTGTATCTTCCTCTTTAGAATATGTAAAAACACCTAATCGATTAAATTTCATTTTTTTTACAAAATTCATTAATATTTCATGATCTTCTTTTGTTTCTCCCGGAAAACCAGTAATTAAGGTCGTACGAATACATATATCTGGAATTTCTGTTCTCAATTTATAAATAATATCTTCAATTTCTTTTTGATTCGTATGTCTTCCCATTCTTTTTAAAATTGCATCCGATGCATGTTGAATTGGCAAATCTAGATACTTACATATCTTATCTTCTTCCTTCATCACTTGTATCAACGCATCATCAATTGCTTCAGGATAACTATATAAAATTCGTATCCATTTTAGTTCTTCTATTTTACATAGTTCTTGTAATAATTGTGGCAATATTTTTTTCCCATATAAATCAATTCCATAAATGGTCGTTTCTTGTGCCACTACAATTAGTTCTTTCACTCCATTTTGAACTAATCTTCTTGCTTCTGCAAGAATTTCTTCTTTGGGGACACTTCGATATTTTCCACGAACACTTGGAATTATACAATAAGTACAATGTTTATCACAACCTTCTGCAATTCTAAGATAAGCATAATGTCCACCCGTTGTAACTTGTCTGTTTGGCGAGGCATAAGGCATCTTATTTAAATCAGTTAAATAAACTCCCTTTTCCCCTTGTAACACATCGTTTAAACACGTTATGAGACTTCCCGTCGCTGAAGTACCTAACACCGCGTCTATGCCTGGAATTTCTGTCATGATCTCTTCTTTATACCGTTGTGCCAAGCAACCCGTTACAATTAGTGCATCCAATTCTCCAGCCATACGCTTTACTTCCATTTCAAGTAATGTTTGAATACTTTCTTCTTTCGCATCATTAATAAAGCAACAACTATTCACAATAACAATTCTTGCCTCTTCTTCATTATCGGTAAATGAATATCCTGCTTCTTCTAATTCTCCAAGCATCATTTCTGTATCTACTAAATTTTTATCACACCCAAGTGAAACAAAAAGCACTTTTTTATTCATATTTCTTCCAATCCGGCACTTCCATACCAATATCTAAAAAAGGAAACACCAAACGGTCTTTCCTTTTTCTATCTTCGCTTGTTATTATTGTTCTTCGTCATTTAGGATTTTTATTTTTCCTTCATTCAATTCTTGTACTGCAGTTGATAATGGTTTTACGCAGATTGGATTTTCAACCAACGGTTCTGCTCCTGCAATTAATTGTCTTGCTCTTTTTGACGTTGCCATAACAATAGAATAGCGACTGTTTGCGACCAACTCTTCACCTGGTTCAACCTCACTATTTACAACATTTAATAAATCTGTATAAGATGGATGTATCATACATGTACCTCTTTTCTGCTTTTTTAGCATTGAATTTTATTATTTATTTATATAAATCTTTTAATTCTTTTCGCACTTTGTTAATCAATTCCTTATTCCGAGACGGAACATTTTTGGATCCTTGAATGGTAGCATGTAAATTTTCAACACACTCTTGTAAATCATCATTAATCAAAATATAATCATATTCTTCAATTCCCACCGCTTCTTTTGATGCTCTTTGCATTCTTTTTTCTATATTTTCTGGTGATTCTGTTGCTCTACTAAACAAACGTTTTTTAAGTTCCTCTGCACTTGGTGGCATAACAAAAACTAACACCGCTTGTGGAAATTTTCTTTTAACTTTTAAAGCTCCTTGAATTTCAATTTCTAATACAACATCATTTCCTGTACTTATTTTTTCTTCTACATAAGATCTTGGTGTTCCGTAAAAATTATCGCAATAAGATGCATGCTCTAACAAACCGCCACTATTTATCTTTTCTTTAAATTCCTCTCTTGAAACAAAAAAGTAATCCAGACCATCCACCTCTCCTGATCTAGGTGCTCGTGTTGTCATCGAAACAGACAATGCATAATTATCATATTTCTTCATCAATTCCTTTATTACGGTTCCTTTTCCTGCACCCGAAAACCCTGACACTACAACTAAAACTCCACAATCTTTTTTAATCATTTTCTTCTCCGTTTTCTCCCTGCACTCGATTCACAATAGTCTCCGGCAATAATGCGGATAATACAATTTGTGCGTTTTCCATAACTAGTACTGCTTTTGTTTTTCTTCCCTGTGTTGCATCGATAGCTGTTCCGTCTTCCTTTGCTTTTTGAACTAATCGTTTTATTGGAGCAGATTCTGGATGAACAATAGCTATTATTTTTTTTGCATTTACACTATTTCCAAAACCAATATGTATTAATTTTTCCACTGATTTCTCCTGTACTTATTCTGTTACTCAATGTTTTGAATTTGTTCACGGACTTTTTCAATTTCAGCTTTTAAGTCGATTGCATGTTCTGAAACTTCAATATCATTTGTTTTTGATAAAATAGTATTTGCTTCACGATTCATTTCTTGTGCAATAAAATCCAACTTTCTTCCAATATCACCATTTGCTTCAAGCAAAATTTGTTTTGTTGTTTCAACATGACTTCTTAATCGAACAAGTTCTTCATCCACACAAACTTTATCCGCAAAAATCGTGACTTCTGTTAAAATTCTTGCCTCATCAATACTTGTAGTATCAATTAATTCTGTAATCTTTGTATGTAAACTAGATTTATACTGTTCAATAATTTCTGGTGCCTTATTTTCAATAAAACTTATGTTTTCTAGAATACCTTCTAATTTTAATAACAAATCCGTTCTAAGGTTTTCTCCTTCGATAGCACGCGATTCGATCATCTGCTCACAAGCTTTTCGTATTACTTTTTCAAATCCAGTCCAAAGTTCTTCTTCATCAAGTTTTACTTCTTCCATAGTAAATACTTCTGGATATCTAGAAAGCATTCCAACCCGCACATCATTATCTAAAGAAAAATCTACAGCCATTTGTGATAAATAATGATAATACTCTTTTGCAATTTCCTTGTTATAATTTATAACCACATCTTTTTTAGAAAGGTCTTCATAAAAAATATATAAATCCACCTTTCCTCTACGAATATATTGTTTTACTAAATTTCGAATTCTTGATTCATAAGAATTAAACTTTCTTGGTAGCTTAATATTCAAATCAATATAACGATGGTTCACTGCTTTCATTTCAGCCGAGAATTTTCTATTTCCATTCGTTTCTTCACTCCGGCCAAATCCAGTCATGCTTTTTATCATATTTTTGCTCCTATTAATGTGATGATAATTCACACACATGATATTATAAGACAAGTGTTTTACCACGTCAAGGTAAAACCGCTTTCTTACATTAATAAATCGGGTGGCATTCTTTACCTTCAATTTTTTTTGAAATATATTCTTCAACAATCTCTTTCTCTAAATCTAATGCAATTGCAAGCTCACGGCTTAAATTTTCTTCCGCAATATGAAGTATTTTTTCATCTCCTGCCGTCACTTTTTTTCCTTCCGAAATTCTTTCATCTCTTCTTGCGTTAATTGTCTTAATAACTTTTACAAGTTCTCCACAATCACATTTTTTTAATGATTGTTTGAATTCCTCTTCTCTTTTTTTATTATCAGGAATCCACATTTCTTCCATCTCTTCTATATTTTCAATTAATTCACAAGCTTCTTCTTTAGATAGTACTGGCCGAAGTATAACTTTTTCTGAATCAACTGGTGTAAACACCTTACTTCCTTTCGAATAAACTGGTAACAGTGTATAAAAAATCTTTTCTTTTGGAAAATGCATCTTTAATAATGGTCCAATTTTATCAACTCTACATACTCCAACACTTCCATAAACTACATAATTCCCTACTTCAAACATTAAACTCTCCTTTATTTTGTGCTGCCATAAGGCAAATTAACAAATCTATTTTAAATAACTTTACAAGTCCTCTTGTACTTCTGTTAGCATTGAAATATCTAAGGTTGCAAGCATTGAATAATTTGTATAATAAACTACAAATCCCAGTTTTCCACCTTTCGGTTTTTTTACGTTTTTCTTCTGTGTATAATCCACTTCCAACTTTTCTCCGTCATGTCCTTTGGAATAATATGCTGCTAAGCTAGCCGCTTCTTCAAATGTTCGATCCGGTAATTCTTCATTATTTGATTTTACAATCACATGCGATCCCGGTATATTCTTTGCATGAAACCACCAATCATTCCCAGTCGCTACATGAAAGGTCAAGTTATCATTTTGAATATTATTTTTTCCAACATACATATGATATCCATCGCTACTAATATAGTGAAATGGTTTGCTTTCTTTTCTAGCTTTATTCACTTTTCCCTTTTTTTTCAAATATCCACTTTGAATTAACTCTTCTCGAATTTCAATTAAATCTTCTTCTTTTTTTGCAATATCTAAAGATGCTAATACCGATGCTAAATATGCAACATTTTCTTCCGTTTCTTTCGTTAACACATGCAACACTTCATATGTCCTTTTTAACTTTACATATTTATCAAAATACTTCTGTGCATTTTCATTGATGGATAATTTTGAATCAAGTGGTATTTTAACCATTGTATTTGTATAATAATTTAATGCTTCCATACTTTTGCTACCAATTGGTACAGAATATCCATACGTATGTATTAATTCTCCCCAAGTCTTATACTTCTCTTTTTTTTCTGTATCCAATAATTGTTTTCTTTGTAAATCCAATTTTTTTATATTTCTTTCGAATGTTGTTTGTACAATTTTTCTCAAATCAAAAGATCGCTGTTTGCTTCGCGTAATTTCATTTTTTTCCTGATAATAAACTTCTAGAAGTTCAAAAATACTATCAAATCTTTTTGATTGATTTGCCTCATAACATAACAAAGGAATGGATGCATATTCCACTGGAACATTTCCTTCATAATACATCACCGGATAAAAATCTTTTTCAGTAATCTTATTTATAATTTTCTGAAGTGCAGAAAACAATTCTTTCTTTTCAAGCTCTGTCAATTGTGTGTTCGATCTCAAAGAATCCAACTTCGCATGACAGCAAATTTCTTGGCCGATAATTGGTGAAATTCCCGTGAAACCTTGATATATACTTTTATAAATCGGAAAATTATCCTTTTCAATTTGCTCTAAAAAATCAGGGTATGTGCATGCAATTGGATTTTTTTTATGTTGTGTTTCAGGTATAAAATACATTTTCCCAGGAAGTACCTCACGAACGGAACTTACAAAACTGGGAATGTGTTTGATACTATCAATAATTGTACCATCCATTTTACAAAATATAATATTTGAATGTTTACCCATGATTTCTACAATTAATTGTTTTTGGCATACTTCACCAAACTCATCCAAATGCTCTAGGTTGAAAATAACAACACGTTCTAATCCTGGTTGTGTTATCGAAATAATTTTTGCATTTTTTATATATTTTCGTAACAACATACAAAAATTTGGTGCCGTTTGTGGTGCCATCTTTTTTGTATTTGTTAAATATAAAAGAGGTAACGAGGCATCCGCTGAAATAAATAAATTATGTTGTTCTTTACCAACCTTAACAGTAATCAGTAATTCATCTTTTTCAGGCTGTGCAATTTTGAATAATCTTCCACCCTGAATTGTTTCATTTAGTTCTGCCACAATACTTGCGATTGTGATTCCGTCGAAAGCCATATTTCCTCCAATTTTAAGTTATCAATATATTTATTATACACTATTTTACTACTTTTTATAAGCCCTATCAAAGATTTAATTAAAAATGATTGGAAAACGTTTTCTTTTTGTGATATACTTATTTTGCTTAAAAAAATGATACTTTAGGAGGTTATTTATGGATTTTAATGCAGTATATCATCGGAGTAATGACAATTATTGTTACCCTTTAAATGACAAACAGCTAATTATTAATATTAAAACAAGTTATGATGTTTTATATGTAAATATCATTCAAGGGGATCCTTTTTCAGAAGGCATCCTAGGAGGCGGTGAATTATGGAATGGAGAATCCGTAAATATTCCATTCAAAAAAAGACTTGCTAATCAATTATGGTGGACCACCACGATTGAACCGGAATTTCGACGATTAAAATACTATTTTGAGTTAAAAACAAAAGATGAAACATGGTATTATTTTGAAGATGGTTTTGTTAGTGAAGAGCAAATGCAGTTAAAAGGGAGAAAAATGCAATGCTTTATTTTCCCTTGGATGAATTCCTCCGATATTTATTCTCCTCCTGCTTGGGTTAATAATACCATTTGGTATCAAATATTTCCTGATCGTTTTTGCAATGGTTCGCTTGAAAATGATCCAAAGAGTACTCTCCCATGGAAAAGTGAACCCGTAACAAACCATAATGCTTTCTATGGTGGTGATTTGGCAGGTGTTCTTAAGAAATTAGACTATTTAAAAGATTTGGGTATCACCGGTCTTTATTTTACTCCGATTAATTTATCCCCCTCAAATCACAAATATGATACAACTGATTATTTTCAACTGGATCCTTCTTTTGGTACTCCTGAAGAATTAAAGCAATTAGTTAAAAAAGCGCACGATTTCGGTATGTATATTATGCTTGATGGAGTCTTTAATCACTCTGGTTCTTCCTTTGCCCCATGGCTCGACGTATGTGAAAATGGTCCAAAATCGAAGTATTATGATTGGTTTATAATAAACGAATGGCCATTTGATAAAAATGGACAAGCTTCTAAGAAAAAACAATTCTTTACCTTTGCTTTTTACGATGGTATGCCAAAACTAAATACAAATAATTCAGAAGTAAGAAATTATTTAATTCAAATTTGTGAAACATGGATCAAGGAATATCAAATTGATGGACTTCGTTTAGACGTTGCTAATGAAGTTTCCCATGTCTTTTGTAAGGAATTACGCATAAGATTAAAAAAACAAAATCCAAATTTTTATATTCTTGGTGAAATTTGGCATGACGCACTTCCCTGGTTACATGGAGATGAATTTGATTCCGTTATGAATTATCCTTTGGCTCAAAGTATAAAAAACTATTGGATTGACACTTCGCAAACAAATGAATCACTAGAGCACACCATTAATCTTTGCTATACTCGCTATATGCAACAAACAAACGATGTTCTTTTT
Organism: Lachnospiraceae bacterium; assembly: GCA_041596215.1. Lineage (GTDB taxonomy): Bacteria > Bacillota > Clostridia > Lachnospirales > Lachnospiraceae > JBFHIZ01. The sequence continues at coordinate 26,915 of JBFHIZ010000009.1, read as the reverse complement.
AATCTTTTAGATTCTCATGATACCAAACGACTTCGTTCCGAAGTCGCAACACTTGACGAATTTTTTCAACAACTCGCCTTACTATTTGCAATGCCTGGTACTCCTTGCTTATATTACGGAACTGAAATTGCTTTAGAAGGCGATTACGATCCAGATTGTAGACGATGTATGCCTTGGGATGATATTGCAGATGGGAAATACAAAGAGCGAATCGAACTTGTGAAAACACTTATTTCACTAAGAAAATCCGAACCGCTCTTACGTTGTAATAATTTTCACTTTCCAAATTCGTTTAAAAATCCAAGAGTAATCGAATTTCAAAAAGTAAGTTGGTATGATAATTATATTGAAATTATTATCAATTGTTCTAATGAAACCTTAAAGCTATCAGAAAAAGGAAAACTTCTCTTTTCTAGATATTATAAAAATGGAAACTTATTAAAAGATGGAATCCTTTTTCGGCATATCAAAGCTTGTTGCGATTAATAATCTTTCTTTGTTTTTCTTTTTCTTATAAAATGCACAGTCCCCCATACAATAACACCTAAAAAAATAAATGGAATCAAAACAAATAATTGTATATATTTAAATAATGATTTCCCTCTTAACACGGAGCCTTCATATAAGGCTCCGTTATCATTGATTTTCTCTCCAACTAAATCCTTATAAAATAGCAATCGGGTAGTAAAAGCCTCTACATTATTTTCTTCCACTTCTAAAATTCGTATTCCTCTATCATAACCAGGTCCATAAGAATAAAAACCACATCCTGGTGTATATATCATTTGGATTCCTTGATAGGTTCCTCCGAAGGCATTTACATGATCATGACCAAAGAACGCTGCAACTACATCTTCCGATTGTACCCATGCATCAAATTCTCCCGTATTATAAATTGGAGAACAAGGTAACTCTCCAAAAAATCCATCATCTGTATATGTTGAATTTTTAATATATATTTTCCCCTCTTTTTCAATAGAACCTTCACAAGATTCCTCTACTGGCAACAGCAAATTGTAAATTTCCGGAACCGGAATATGTTGAAATACAAAAGCCGGAACAATTTTTCCCTTATTATCTTCTTTAATTTCTTTACTTTTATCTAAGAACCATGCAATTTGATCCTCTGCAACACAAGTATATGAAGTTTCCCCTTGGATTTCGGTCTTAGAACCACTATCAAAAAACCATAAATTTAGTTTTGGTGTTTCTCCTTTTTGATCAAAAACCATAAGATGACAATTTCCACTTCCTGTTAAATTAGGTTCATCTTCTAATAAGCAACCTGCAAACGTCTGATAATATTTTAATTGTTCCTCATTCGACATAATACCCTGCCCATCATGATTTCCAAAAACAAGACAAAATGGAATTTCCGCTGCAAGAATTGGTTGTAAAAATGTTTCAATGGATTTTTCCACCCCTGATTTACTTAAAATTAAATCGGGGGCAATTCCAAATACATTGTCTCCTAATAAAACAATCAAATCTGGTGTTTCTTTTTCAATTGCAGCTGTAATAAATTTCATTGTATAAGACGATACCTTTGCTCCATCTTGTATATCTGCTAAAATCATGATTTTAAAGGTACCATTTTCCGAAAACTGTAATTTTGGTTTTGTGTTTATGGAACTATCCTTTTCATAATTTCGTTTACCAAATATTTGTACTCCAAGTGCTCCTAATAATAAGAAAACAATTCCTATCACAATAATTCGATATAAAACACTGATTTTTTTCTCCATAGATACCTTCTTATGATTCTTCATGATTTCTCCCTACAAATTATTGTTCTGTTATTTTTTCTTTTTCAAAAAATACATTAAAATCAACCTTTTCATTCACACCATCTAATAAGCCAGATTCACTATATTGCCAAATGTCAAAATCATAAGGATAGTAATATTCGGCATTATCATAAAATGCAAACCATTTTTTATATTCTTCAAGTCTTGTAATATCCAATAGCTCCATAAAAGTGATTAGATTTCCATAAATTATGGTTTCATATCCCTCTGCTTCTATACGCTTACAAAAAGCAATACAAAAATCAGTTCGTTCTTCTACCGTTAAATCTTTTGTTCTTGGATCCGTCACATCCAATTTTTCTACATCAATTACAATTGGAAGATCCAAGTTGTAGTCCTCGATGTTTGCAAGTAAAAATTCCGCTTCTTCAACCGCTTCTTCTTCTGAAATTGCTTGTGTAAAAAAATATACACCTACATCAATTCCAGTTTGTTTAATACCTTCCATATTGTTGATATATTGATCATCTAATGCAAGCTTTCCAGTTCCATATCCACGATACCCCAAACGAATAAAAGCAAACGAAACTTCCGTTTTCCCTACAATATCCCAATTGATTTCTCCATTATGTTTTGACACATCTATTCCAAATCGAGATACCGACTTGCTATCTTCAAATGCCTCTAAAATTTTTGTTTCTTCTTCTTGCCTAAAAGATATATTTGTATAAGGATTTTTCTTCAACGTATCCGAAATTGGATAAAATTTGTATTCTCCATCTTTTAAATATATAATTTCTTCTGGGAAAAAATCTCTAAGCATACTTACACTTCCATTTCCAGTAAGCATTTTATCTTTTAATTCTTGAAGAAATTCAGCTCTTGCTTCTTCCTTTGCTGTTATAAGTTTTAACTCCAATTCTTCCGAAGTAACATTTACTGACGATGTATCATGTTGATTTTGTAACTTTTCTTGAAACCCTCCTTCAAAAAGAACTAAATAAACACAAAAAAGTGTTACAAGTACTGCCCAAATTAAAACAAACGCAAAAAGCACTTCAAATGATGCACTTTTCCCCTTCCTTCTTATACTTGAAAAAGGCTTTTCAAACGCGTTTTCAAAATCATCTTTATTCCTATTTGCCAAAGTTAAATATCTCCTTTCAATATGATCAAGTCATGAATCAAATATGACTCATGACTTGATTTTTAATACTCTATAATCCAATCATACATTTCTTGATATTTTTTTGCGGAAACATTCCAGGAAAAATCCATTGCCATCCCTCGATCAATAATTTTGTTCCATTCCCTTTTTCGATGAAAAAATATATTTTCAGCGTAACGAATACATGCTAACATCTCATGCGCATTATAATTGACAAAAGAAAAACCAGTTCCTGTATTCTCATATTCATTGTAAGGAAAAACCGTATCTTTTAAGCCTCCTGTTTCTCTGACAATTGGAACCGTTCCATAACGCAATGCCATCAACTGACTTAATCCACAAGGTTCAAACAAAGAAGGCATTAAAAATGCATCCGCGGAAGCATAAATTTTATGAGATAATGCTTCATTATAAAATATTTTGGCAGCTACCTTATTCTTATATTTCCAATCAAAATGTCGGAACATATTTTCATATCGTTCTTCTCCCGTTCCTAACACTACAATTTGCACATTTTCATCTTGGCACAATTCATCCATAACATAGGATATCAAGTCCAATCCTTTTTGATCCGTTAAGCGAGAAACAATACCAATTAAAAATTTTTCAGAACTCACTTCTATTCCCATTTCTTTTTGTAACGCTAATTTATTCTTTTCCTTCTCTTTTCGAAAGCGAATGGCATTGTAAGGATATGTAATCATGGTATCTTTTTCTGGATCATACACTTCATAATCAATGCCATTTAGAATACCACGCAAATCGTTTCTTCTTGAATTTAATACACCATCGAGTCCTTCTCCGTAAAATACAGTTTTTATTTCCTCTGCATAGGTTGGACTAACCGTCGTAATTGCATCTGCATATACAATTCCACCTTTTAACAAATTGGCATCTTTATACGATTCCAATTTATCCGGTGTAAAATAATGTGGTGGTAAACCAGTCATATTTTGAATGGTATTTACATCCCAACAACCTTGAAATTTTATATTATGAATGGTCATAATTGATTTCATTCCGCAAAAGAAATCGCCTTCGTGAAAACGTTCCTTCATATATACTGGCACCAAACCAGTTTGCCAATCATGGCAATGTACTACATCTGGTTTAAACTCAATGACAGGCAACATAGCTAATACAGCTTTTGAAAAAAAGGCAAACTTTTCAATGTCAAAATGCCAATCACTTGTGTAAGGAGTCGGTCCACCAAAATATCCTTCGTTATCAATAAAATAATAGGTGATTCCATCCATCTTAGTTTCCAAAATACCCACATACTGGTCCCGCCAATTAAAATCCATATAAAAATGCGTAATATAAGTTAACTTTTTTTCAAACTCTGGAGACATACATAAATATTTTGGTAATACAATTCTGATATCAAAATATCTATGATCAATATATTTTGGTAGCGATCCAACCACATCTGCCAAGCCTCCTGTCTTGATAAATGGAACGGCTTCCGACGCTACATACAATATTTTTTTCATATAAGCTCCCCCCTTATTTCCATAATTAACATATTAAGTATCATGCTTTTGCTTGTTTACTTAAAGTTGTTTTTCGTTCTCTCTGCGAGAACTTTCATTTCTTTTGCATTTTCCTTTGCTGCATCTGTAATAGTCTCTCCGCCTAGCATTCTAGCCAATTCAGACAAGGACTCTTTTTCTTCAAGTTTTTGAATCTTTGTTTGCGTGGATAGGTTCGTACTTGTTTTCTCAATTAAATAATGTGCATCTGCCATTGCTGCAATTTGTGGCAAATGTGTTATGCATATTACTTGTTGATCTTTAGAAACTTTTGCAAGTTTTTCCGAAACTTTCCAAGCCGTTTTCCCACTTACCCCTGCATCAATTTCATCAAAAATAATGGCTTCTACTGCATCATTTCTCGCCATAACAGTTTTAAGAGCCAGCATAATTCGCGACAATTCTCCTCCACTTGCTACGGTAGACAAAGGTTTTAATGGTTCCCCTGGATTTGTAGATATCATAAAAACGATTTCATCTTGTCCAAATCGATTGCAACATTCTTTTTTTTGTAAAGCAATTTCAAAATCTGCTGTTTGAAAATTTAAATCTAATAAAGCCTTGTTGATTCCTTCTTGCAATTTAGCACTGTTTATTTTTCGAAGATTCGATATCTTTTCCGCTTTTTGATAAATCTCGTCTTCTACAATTTTTAATTTTTCTTTATGTTCTTTCAAATATCGTTCTTTATTTTCTAATCGTTCTATTTTTTCTTGCAACGAATTCATATACGCAAAGATATCTTCTATCGTATTTCCATATTTATCCTTTAAATGATTAAGTAAATTCAACCGATTTTCCACTTCTAAAAAAGTGTCTTGCGTAAATTCACAGGTATTCATATAATCCAATATTTCTCTTGAAGCATCAGATAAAATAGAATCTGCATCATTTACCATTTCAAATATTTTCTCTAATGACTCATCAAAAGTAAGCACATTCCTTAGCGATCGTAGAATTCTCGCTAATTGCTCAACAACACCATCTTCCTCTCCAAGTAAAAAATTGGCATCTTTCAAACCATCCATAATATTTTTATTATTTTTCATTTTTCGATAAGAAGTTTCTAATAATTCATCTTCTCCTATTTGTAAATTTGCGTTTATAATTTCATTTAGCTCATAAGTTGCCAAATCATATTCCTTCATAGAAATCCGATCATCGGCATGAAACTCTGCAAGCTTTTTTTTCAATTCTATGTATAAGGTATATTGATCTTTATATTCTGCAAGTGCTTGCTCCATTTCAATTCCAGCATATAAATCAACAAATTCTCTTTGCTTATCCAAATCAAATAAAGACTGTGTTTCCATTTGCCCATGAATATGAATCAAATAAGCCGCTAATTCTCTTACTTTTTTTATTGGCATCATTTCTCCACAAACTTTGCATATACTTCTTCCTGGCATAATTCGTCTCTGCAATAATATCATTCCATCTTCTTCCACTGGAATATCCATATCTTGAATGAGCTTAATTTGTGATTTCTTCTTAATCTGAAAAACAAGTTCTATGAATGCAAAAGAAGCCCCTGTTCTTATTAAATCGGTCTCTGCACGTTCTCCTAATGCAAGATTAATAGAACCAATAAGAATTGATTTCCCTGCTCCCGTTTCACCTGATAAGATATTTAATCCCTCATTAAAATAAACTTCTACTTCATCTATTAATGCAACATTTTTCACATGTAAACTAATTAACATTCTTACTCCTTATGGATATTATTCGCATACTATTTGTTCCTATAATATTAGTTTTTGGCGAATATTATTCATCACCACTTTTGTGTCATCATTCGTTCGAATTGCTACCATAATTGTATCATCTCCAGCAATACTTCCTACAATTTCTGGCATTTCAAGTCCATCAAGTGCCGCTGCGACTGCCATTGCCATACCGCTTACTGTTTTCACAACGAGTATATTCTGTGCCGTATCCATTGATAAAAACCCATCTTTTAACACACGCACATACTTATCATACAGATGTTCATTATTATTTTTTAATAATCTGTATATTTGCTTTCCATCTTCTGTCGGGATTTTTGTTAATTTGAGTTCACGAATGTCTCTTGAAACGGTTGCTTGCGTCACATCATATCCTTCTCTTCGTAATAAATCTGCAAGTTCTTCTTGCGTTTCCACTTTGTTTGATGAAATCAACTCAATAATTCTTGTATGTCTCCCTTTTTTCATTTGACCCTCCATTATTACTCTGCCATTTTTTTATGTAATGTACCTAAAAAACTAATATCATCTAACTTCATTATTTTCGTAGAAAGTTCCGATTCACGAATCGTAATCTCATCTCCAGCTTCTAAAACAATCGCTTCTTCTCCATCAAAATTAACTACTGCACTTTGAATTTCTTCCTTTTTACCTTCATCCACACGAATCGTTATTTTATCCTTTGCTGAAAATACAATGCTTCTTGTATTTAATGTATGTGGACATATCGGTGTCAACATTAAAAGTCTTGCGTTGGGTTCAACAATTGGTCCTCCTGCAGATAAATTGTAACTAGTCGAACCCGTCGGTGTAGATACAATTACCCCATCTGCATGATATGTATTTAAATACTGTCCATTTATAAATATCCGAAACGAAACGATATGGGAAATACCACCTCTTGAAATAACAATATCATTTAAAGCATGAATTTCATCTCTTTTTGTCTTATTTTTAAAAGCAACTATTCCAGCAATCATCATTCTTGTTTCAATTTGATAATTTCCATTTAAAAGCATAAATAATGCTTCTTCTGTATTTTCCTTTTCAACGGATGACAGATACCCCAAAGTTCCAAGATTAATTCCCATTAAAGGAATTCCACTTTTTCGATTGTCACGTGCTGCTTTCAATAACGTTCCATCCCCTCCAAGTACAATAATGCATTCCACCTCATCTGCTACCTGTCTTCCATCATTTTCCTTGGTGTAAACCACTTTATTTTCTTTTCTCAGATAATTCAAAACCCGTTTTGTAACAGTATTATTCTCATCTTTAAACTGGTTCGTAATAATACAAAATTTTTCCATGTTTCTTCCCTTTATGTGTCCTCATGTTCCTATGATTTGACCAATTCCTTGTGTGATTCATTCACTAATTTATGAATAAAGTCTTTCCAATCATTTGGTATGACCGTTTTCTTTTTCTTTAAATATAATAAATATTCAATATTTCCTTCTGGACCTTTCACTGGAGAAAAATCGATTCCAAGTACTTCAAAAGAAATATCTTGCACAAAATTTACGATTTTTTCAATTACATCCGCATGTACCTTGGAATCACGAACAACTCCCTTTTTCCCAACATTATCTCTTCCTGCTTCAAATTGCGGTTTAATCAAACAAACCATCTGCGCATCCTCTTTTAACAGCATATATGCTGGTGGCAATATTTTTGTTAATGAAATAAAGGATACATCTACTGATGCAAAATCCAATTCATCCGAAATATCATCTTTTTTCATATAACGAAAATTTGTTTTTTCCATGCATATAACCCGTTCATCAATACGAAGCTTCCAAGCAAGTTGTCCATGTCCTACATCCACTGCATAGACTTTTTTTGCTCCATTTTGAAGCATACAATCCGTAAAGCCCCCCGTGGAAGAACCAATATCCATGCATATTTTATTTTCTAAAGAAATTGGAAATGTCTGCAAGGCTTTTTCCAATTTCAATCCACCTCTACTTACATATCTTAACGTACTGCCTCGTACCTCAATATTAATTTTCTCTTCATCAAATGCACTACCTGGTTTATCTTCTCGTTGCTCATTAATAAAAACATTCCCACACATAATAATTGCTTTTGCTTTTTCTCTAGAAGGTGCAAATCCATTTTTTACCAACAAGACATCCAATCTTTCTTTCATCTATATAAATTCTCCAATTCGCTCTACAATTGTATCTGCATCAATTCCAACATCTTTTCTAAGAAGATTTACATTCCCATGTTCTACATACACATTTGGAATTGCAATAGTAATATGCTCTACTTTTATTTTTTCCTGTTCAAATATTGCGGAAACATGTTCTCCATAGCCTCCACTTTTCACATTTTCTTCCATCGTAACAATAATTTTGTGTTTTTTTGAAATTTTCATAAGCATTTCTTTGTCAATAGGAACGACAAAACGAGCATTAATAATTGAACATTTGATTCCTTTTTTATGAAGTTTTTCTCTAACCTGCACTGCTATTTCCACCATGTTTCCAACCGCAAATAATGCAACTTGTTTTTCTTCAAAGAGAATTTCACTTTTCCCATATTGAATGGGTTCTCTACATTCTTCGAATTCTTCATATACAGCTCCTCTTGGATATCGAATTGCAATAGGTGCTCCAAAAGCAACGGCAAATTTTATCATATCTGATAATTCCCACTTGTTTTTCGGTGCCATTAATGTCATATTTGGAATCGTAGACAAAAAAGATAAATCAAAAATTCCTTGATGTGTTTCACCATCACTTCCAACAAGTCCTGCACGGTCAATTGCAAATACCACAGGTAATTTCTGTAAACAAACATCATGTAAAATTTGATCATAAGCTCTTTGTAAAAACGAAGAGTAAATTGCCACGATTGGTTTCAAACCACCGGCTGCAAGCCCTGCTGCAAATGTAACCGCATGTTGTTCTGCAATTCCCACATCAAAAAATCGTTTAGGATAACTTTTTGCAAAACGTTTTAAACCAGTACCATCTGGCATAGCTGCAGTAATTGCAACTACTTTTTCATCCCGTTTTCCTAATTTTACCATAACCGTAGAAAATATATCCGTCCAGTTTGGTTTGGTTGATATTGTTTTAGGTAATCCAGTGGCTATTTCAAAAGGTGATGTTCCATGATACCTTGTTGGATGATTTAATGCAGGTTCATATCCTCTTCCTTTTTCAGTAATTACATGAATAAGCACCCCATTTTTACATCGTTTTGCTTCTTCAAAAGTCTTTACTAATCGTTTGATATCGTGGCCATCTACTGGCCCTAAATATGTGATATCCATATCTTCAAAAAACATTCCCGGAATCACCAATTGCTTAATTGAACTTTTTGCTTTACGCAATACATTCACCATATGATCCCCACGAATGGTTTTTTGCAACGTTTTATAAATTCCTTCTTTAAAACCTAAATATCCGTTTGTAGTACGAATACTATTTAAGTAATTAGACACTCCTCCCACATTTTTAGAAATAGACATGGTATTATCGTTTAACACAATCATAAAATTCGTATTAAGATTTGAGACATTATTTAATGCTTCATAAGCCATTCCACCAGTTAATGAACCATCTCCAATTACAGAAACAATGGTATGCTTTTCATGTTTAATATCTCTAGCTTCTACTAATCCAAGTCCTGCAGAAATCGAAGTGGAACTATGTCCAGTATTAAAAACATCACAAATGCTCTCCGTTGTTTTAGGATAACCACTCATTCCACCATATTCTCTTAAATTATCAAAACATTCTTTTCTACCTGTTAGTATTTTATGTGTATAAGATTGATGTCCAACATCCCAAACAATTTTATCTTTCGGCAAATTCAAACTTAAATGTAATGCCATTGTTAATTCTATTGTTCCTAAGTTCGAAGCTAAATGTCCACCAGTTTTGGAAATTTCATGGATTAAAAAATCACGGATTTCTTCCGCTAATTTATCATAATCCTTCGGATTCATCTTTTTAATATCATTTTCTTTTTTTATCGTTTCTAATATCATTTTCTTTCCTCGTTTTTCTGCATGTTATTAAAAATCTCTATCAACAAGCTTCTTTAACAATTCTTCCAAGAAAATATTTTCTCCAGGAAGACTATGAAACAATGCTATTGCTTCATTCGTAAGCGTAATTACTTCTTCTTTACTTTTTTTCATTCCAACACACGTTACATAAGTTACTTTATTATTTTTTTCATCACTTCCACTTGTCTTTCCTAAAACTTTACTGTCTCCCTCAATATCTAAAATATCATCTTGAATTTGAAAGGCAATTCCAATTTTATTTGCCATAATTTCCACATTTTGAATTTGTTCTTTTGTTGCACCAGCCATTGTCGCACCAATCATCATAGATGCTTCGATTAATGCAGCCGTTTTGTTTTTATGTATAAATAGTAATTCCTCTTTTGTTATCGTATGCAATGAATTTTCCGCTAAAATATCTGCAGTTTGTCCCCCTATCATACCAAAAATTCCTGATTTATGCATTAGTATACGTAGTGCTTCTAAATTATCCGTAATCATAGCTGTTTCCACAGCATAGTTTAGCAGTGCATCTCCAGCTAAAATTGCAATCGCTTCTCCATATTTTTTGTGTGTAGTTAATTTTCCACGACGATAAGAATCATTATCCATTGCAGGCAAATCATCATGAATAAGAGAATATGTATGAATCATCTCAATTGCTGCCATCATCGGAGAAATCTCTTTGCCCGTTCCTCCAAACATCCAGTACACTTCTTGCATCAACATTGGGCGAAGTCGTTTTCCCCCTGCTAACACACTATAATGCATAGCTTCCATTACTTTCTTTTGCATTCCCTCAACTCTAGGCAGACACAGAAAGATTTCTTTTTCTATTTGCAAAGTTTTACTTTCTAATTCTTCCTTAAAGCTCATTGAGTTCTCCTTCTTCATTTAGAACCATTACTTTTTTTTCAATTCGGTCAATATAAGCATTACATGCTTCTACCATTTCCATTCCCTTTTTATAGGATGAAAACGATTGTTCTAATGAAATATTATCCGATTCTAAATTTTCAACCACCTTTTCTAATTCCTCAAAAGTCTCTTCCAAAGAAAAAGATTTTATTTTATTTTCTTCCATTATTTTTCTCCTCGTTCAACTTTTTGTTTTTCTAAAACCTTTGCGACTATCACTCCATTTTTAATATCGATTGCTATTTGATCTTCCAAAGAAACTTGTTCGATATCGCGAATTGGGTTCCCACTTTTGTCCGTTGCATATGCATATCCGGCACTTAGTTTATCTAACGGAGAAACTCCCTTTAATCTCATAATAAATAATTCTAATCTATGTCTTTTTGATGAAATATTTTTATCCATTCCTTTTTGCATACGTTCTAACAATTGTAATGCATACATTCTATTCTCTTTAACTCGGTATTGTGGACTTCCATGAAGTAGTTTTAATTGATACTGCTTCGTATGACTTCTCTCAATTTCAATTTTTCTTGATACTATCCGGCGATAAGTTTCTTTATATATTCTTAGTTTTTTATCAACATCCGCTACCATATATACCGCTAATTCTGCTGCTGCAGAAGGTGTCGGTGCACGCAAATCGGCAACAAAATCGGCAATGGTATGATCTGTTTCATGTCCTACTGCTGAAATCGTTGGTACACTACAATCAAAAATGGCCTGTGCAACTTTTTCTTCATTGAACGCCCATAAATCTTCTAGTGAACCTCCACCTCTGCCGACAATAATCAATTCCACTCCATTTTTTTCCAACATATGAATTCCCGAAACAATACTATCTGCCGCTTGTGCACCTTGCACAATGGCTGGATATAAAATTAATTGTACAAAGGGATTTCTTCTCGTCGCAATTTGAATAATATCTCTAACAGCTGCTCCTGTTCTTGCCGTAACAATTCCAATTTTTTTTGCATACATAGGAATTTCTCTTTTATAAACAGAGGAAAACATACCTCTTTCCTCTAGTCTTTTTTTCATTTTCTCAAATTCTTCGTACAAATTTCCCATCCCAGCAATTTCAATAAAGGATGCATATAATTGATAACTTCCACTTCTTTCATAAACATCAACCGAACCAGAAACAATTATTTCTTGTCCTTCCTTTAAAGGAAAAGAAAGACCATTGCGGTTGTTGGCAAACATTACGCATGCCATCGTTCCCTTCTGGTCCTTTAAAGTAAAATATATATGTCCCGAAGAATGGTATTTTGCATTACTAACTTCACCTCTTACTGAAACTTTTGTAAGAAGAATATCCTGGGTAAACATATTTTTTATATATGAATTTATTTGTCCGACTGAATAAATATTTTTCTTTTGTATTCCCAAAATATATTCCAACCTCTTTATGCTAAATTTGCAAGAATTCCATTTACAAATTTCTGTGCATCATCTTGTCCATATTTTTTTGATAATTCAACAGCTTCATTAATTGCCACAATCTTAGGGACCTCATTATCGTAAAGGATTTCAAAAATAGCCAAGCGTAAAATTGACAATTCAACTTTTCCCATACGATCTGCCGTCCAACATTCGGCATAAGTGTTAATTAATTCATCAAGTTCTTCTCTTTTATCAACGATTTTCTGATACTTATCTATAATATGAGCTTTGCTTTCCTCATCCGTTAAATTTTCTTCGTCTAGAAAAAACAATTCTATTTGTTCTTGCATTTCTTGTAATTGATTAAACTCTATTCGAAATAGCAATTTAAAAATCTGCTCACGCAATTTTCTTCTACTCATAATTCCTCTTTTCAATTTAATATTAGCTTAGTGTAGTTGGCATACGAATTGCAGCAATACGAACATTGACATCTCTTACTTCCAATCCTGTCATATTCTCAATCGAATTTTTCACTCGCTCTTGGACTTTGTTTGCAGTAGAAATAACATTGAATCCATATTCCATATTTACTGCTAACTCCACTCTTACTTCTTTGCCATAAATATCTACTCTTACACCTTTTGTAAGTGTTTTCATTCCCATTTTACTCATTAATTCATTCGATATATTCCCAACCATAGCAGTTACGCCATCTATTTCAGTAGCAGCAATTCCAGCAATCATCGCAACAACATCATCAGCAATCTTTACCGTTCCAATTTTTTGATTGTCTATATTTTTTTCCATATTAGTTCCTCCTATCATCATGTCATCTATTATATCAAACCTTGTTTTTTTTGGAAAGTCTTTTCCACTCAAATTCATAAATACACGGTAATGGTATACCATAAATCACTGCTAAAATAAGTAACACGACTCGTTGATTTTTGAACATAGTCAAAAATATGCTCATTGGTAAACATGTGGGTTAGCATTTGTTGATAAATATCAGCATTTGCGCATTTTATCGTGATTTCTTTCTTTCCTATTGCATAAGCTGCATTAAATGCATCATTAATTTTTGTTGTATCTAATAAAGAAAAATAAGTTCCCTCACGAACATAGTAATTTGCCGCTGTAGCATTACAAATTGGTAGTGCTACTGGTGAATCAAATGTATGTGTTTTACTAATTTCTTCCGTTGTAATATTTAAATAATTATAATTGATATCTTGAGCAAACATTCCATCGGCATTAGAAACCTCTTGTCCCTCTCCCCATGTAGTATCTGCATAATAATATGCGTCATCAATTTCCACGAGATTGAAAGCATGTGGTTCTCCGTCTGCCGTCCCTGTTACTACCATACAGGGTATATTCATAGTATATAATAGATACTGAAAGGCTTCTGCATATCCCTGACAAACCGACTTTCGATATACAAAAACGGAATTCGCATTTTGGTTATATGGAGAATTTAAATCATATGTTGTATTTAAAACAATGAATTCATATGCAGCTTTTACGCGTTCATAAGTATCCATTTCTGCAGTAATTCCTTGATGAAAAACATCGACATAAGCATCAATAGATTCTTGGGTAGTTATCATACTAGTCTCATCCATAGAATACTTTCCGCCAAATAAGATCGAATCAATATCATCTCCATATCGATAAATAGAATATACATATCCATCCACATAAAAAAGTTCCGGATGGTCTTGAATAACACATCGAAAAGCAATACTAATCTCTTCTTCTATTTTGGTTGGAATTTCCACCTCGGTGGTTCTTGAAGCAAGAATTTCATATATTTTACGATAAAGCGGTTTTAAATTCTCATTCATATGAGAATACGCATAATAATTTTCATCATTACTTAGTAAGGCATCCATGATTGGATTGTTTACGGTCTCATTCTTCGGCTCTTCTGCAACATCCAGTTCCTCTTCTTCTGTTTTTGGTTCTTCCGTTAACTGAATTTCATTCGTTTCGATGTCAAAACTAGTTTCCTTGTTAGCAGCAACGGATTCGCTATCCTTATCCAAAAGTGCCGTTTCCACTTCTAATTCCTCTACCGCGAAATATTCTTCTGGATAAAAAAGCAACATAAAGGTATCTGTCGTTTGAAACTTCAACCACAATATTAACAAAACCAATATCACAACACCACTAATTAATAATCCTTTTTTTTTCAACTAATCACGTCCAAACTCGGATAAAAGCAATCCTTTATTCCTATCTAAAGTCATTCCTATACTCCATGCATTTACAAAAATCAATAACGGTTTTCCTTTCAAATCTTTAATCTTCTTCATGTCTGATGTTCCCACTATTTTTGTGATATCTATATTTTCATTCTCAATCCAACGGATATGTTGGTAAGGTAATTGATCTAATCGAATTTCTACATGGTATTCTTTTTCCAATCGATATCTCAACACCTCAAATTGAAGCACTCCAACTACCCCAACAATAATTTCTTCCATTCCTGTATTGAATTCTTGAAAGATTTGTATCGCACCTTCTTGTGCGATTTGCATTATACCTTTGATAAACTGTTTTCTTTTCATCGTATCAATTTGTCGAACCTTTGCAAAATGTTCAGGTGCAAACGTTGGAATCCCTTCATAATAAAACGAATCATTTGGCATACAAATTGTATCCCCTATTGAAAAAACACCTGGGTCAAATACACCAATCACATCGCCCGCATAAGCTTCTGTCACAACTTTTCTTGAAGATGCCATAATTTGCTGCGGTTGTGTTAATCTCATATTTTTCCCACCTTGCATATGTTTAACTTCCATTCCAGCTTCAAACTTTCCACTAGAGATTCTCATAAATGCAATCCGATCTCGGTGAGCTTTATTCATATTTGCTTGTATTTTAAATACAAAAGCCGAAAAATCATGTGTTGTAGGTGAAATAACTCCAATATCAGATTTTCGTGGCAATGGAGACGTAGTCATCTCTAAAAAGTAATTTAAAAATATTTCCACACCAAAATTAGTAAGTGCTGAGCCAAAAAATACAGGGGTTAATTCCCCTGCGTGTACCTCATTCAACGCAAATTCAGCACTCGCACCATCTAATAATTCAATCTCATCCTTCATTTGTTCCAGAGCTTTTTCTCCAACTTTTTTCTCTAATTGTTCCACATCATCTAAAGAGATAAAATTGGTTGCTCCTTCCAAAGTCCCTTTTTTTGTATCCGAATACGTTGCAATATGTTTCTTCTTACGATCATAAATCCCTTTAAAATCTTTTCCTGACCCAATTGGCCAATTTATTGGATATGTTGCAATTCCTAACTCTTTCTCAATTTGATCTAATAATTCAACCGTGTCTAAGGCATCACGATCCATTTTATTGACAAATGTAAAAATTGGTATTTTACGCATAACGCAGACTTTAAAAAGTTTTCTTGTCTGATCCTCTACGCCTTTGCTCCCATCGATAACCATCACCGCAGAATCTGCGGCCATTAATGTACGATAGGTATCTTCTGAAAAATCTTGATGACCTGGTGTATCCAATATGTTAATACAAAAATCATCATATATAAATTGTAAAACAGAAGAAGTTACTGAAATTCCTCTTTCTTTTTCAATTTCCATCCAATCCGATACTGCATGTTTTGCAGTGGCCTTACCTTTTACACTTCCGGCCGTATTGATTGCTCCTCCATATAACAGAAACTTCTCTGTTAACGTCGTTTTTCCTGCATCAGGATGGGAGATAATCGCAAAAGTTCTCCTTTTGTTAATCTCATGTTCAAAATTCATAATTTTCAAATCCTCCGGTCAATTTTTATAGCACCGTTTTTCCCTTAGTTTTTGGCTCCATTCCAAAATATGCAAGAACAGTTGCTGCAATGTCTGAAAAAGTATCTTTTGTTCCTAAGTTGCCTGGTGTAATATTTTCTCCATAAATCAAAAATGGAATATACTCTCTTGAGTGGTCCGTGCTTGTGATATATCCAGGATCACATCCATGATCTGCTGTAATCATTAACACATCATCTTTCTCCATTTTATTAAATATTTCTGGTAATTTATCATCAAATGCTGCAAGTGCTTTTGCATATCCATCAATATCGTTTCTATGTCCGTAAAGCATATCATAATCTACTAGATTTACAAAGAGTAACCCCTCGAATTCCCGTTCCATATACTTTAATGTTTTTTCAATTCCATCTGCATTTCCATTTGTGTAAGTAAATTCAGTAATTCCTTTTCCAGCAAATATATCATTAATTTTACCAACAGCAATCACATCTTTTCCCGCACTGCTTAATTGATCTAGCATTGTAATATCTGGTGGCAATAAAGAATAATCATGTCTTCTTGATGTTCTTTTATAATCCCCACTTTTCCCTTCAAATGGTCTTGCAATAACACGTCCCACGCTATGTTCACCCGTCATGAGTTCTCTCGCCATATGACAGTAATCATACAATGTCTCTACTGGTACAACATCTTCATGCGCTGCAATTTGTAAAACGCTATCTGCCGAAGTATATACAATTAAATCACCTGATTTTACATGTGCATCACCATAATCATTAATTACTGCGGTTCCAGAATATGGTTTATTGCATAAAATCCCTCTTCCTGTCAACTTTGATAACTTCTCCAGAATTTCTTTTGGAAATCCATTTGGATAAGTCGGTAATGGTTTCATGGATTGTATCCCTGCAATTTCCCAATGTCCTATTGTTGTATCTTTTCCTTTTGATGTTTCCGCAAGCCTAGCGAAGGCTCCCTTTGGTTGAGTCACCTTTTCTCCCACAGAAACACCATCTATATTTAGCAATCCGAGTTTTTCCATATTTTGCACTTTAAAAAACGGGCTGGTTGCAACTGATCGAATCGTACTTGTACCAACATCTCCATATTCTACTGCATCTGGCATTTCGCCTATACCAAAACTATCTAATACTATTAAGATTACTCTCTTCATAATGTTTTCTCCTTTTCTTAGTCCATAATAAATCATAGTAAATTATATCATATTTACAAGAAAAAAAGAACTCGGAAAGAAAAATCCCGAGTTCTTAAGAACATCATTCTTAGTTATCTTGTGCAACATCCTTCATAGAAAAGCTGATTCTTCCTCTATTATCTTTTCCAAGACAAATAACCGTCACCATATCTCCAATAGATAATACATCTTCCACTTTATTTACTCTATCTTTCGATATTTTCGAAATATGAACCATACCCTCTTTACCTGGAGCAAATTCAATAAATGCACCAAACTCTTTAATACTAATTACTTTTCCTTTGAAAATCTGTCCTTCTTCAAAATCCGTTGTAATCATTTTAATCATTTCTAATGCTTTCTCCATACCTTCCGGATCGGTTCCACATACACTTACTGCTCCTGTATCATCGATGTTAATTTTGACACCGGTTTGATCGATAATTGCATTGATTGTTTTTCCACGTTGTCCAACAACTTCCCCTATTTTTTCTGGGTCAATTTTAATTTGAACAATTTTTGGAGCATATAATCCCACTTCTTTTCTAGGCTCTGAAATAGTTGGTATCATTACTTCATTTAATATTTTCATTCTTGCTTCTTTTGTTCTTTGAATTGCTTCTTCTACAATTGGACGAGTTAATCCATGAATTTTAATATCCATTTGAATTGCAGTAATTCCATCTTCCGTACCCGCAACTTTAAAATCCATATCTCCAAAGAAATCTTCCAATCCTTGAATATCTGTCAATACCAAATAATCATCTACCGTATCTCCAGTAACAAGACCGGTTGAAATACCTGCAACTGGTTTTCGAATTGGAACTCCTGCAGCCATAAGTGCCATAGAAGAAGAACAAATACTTGCTTGTGATGTAGATCCATTGGATTCAAATGTTTCAGATACAGAACGGATTGCATATGGAAATTCCTCTTCCGAAGGAAGCACTGGCACTAACGCACGTTCTGCTAAAGCTCCATGCCCTATTTCACGACGTCCTGGTCCTCTCGATGGCCTTGTTTCTCCCACTGAATATGATGGGAAATTGTAATGATGCATATATCTTTTATTAGATACATTTTCATTGAGTCCATCAATTCTTTGCATTTCAGAAAGTGGTGCTAACGTAACAACATTACATATTTGTGTTTGACCACGGGTAAACATAGCAGAACCATGCACACGAGGAATCAAATCAACTTCTCCAGCCAAATGACGAATCTCATCAACTTTTCTTCCATCTGGACGTTTATGATCTTTTAAAATCATTTTACGAACCGTTTTCTTTTGATATTGATATAAAGCTTCGCCTAATACTTCTAACCATTCTGGCTTATCTGCAAATGCTTCTTCAAATTTGCTTTGAATCACACTCAAATTATCTTGGCGCACTTGTTTTTCATCGGTAAAAACAGCAACTTCCATTTCTTCTGGTGTTACAATTTTTTTCATTGCATCAAATAATTCTGCAGGAACTGCACAACTAGTATACGTATGTTTTTCTTTTCCAACTTCATCCACGATTGTTTGTATGAATTTAATAACTTCTTTATTCATTTCATCCGCTTTATAAATTGCTTCAATCATTATTTCTTCTTTGACTTCTTTTGCTCCAGCTTCAATCATAACCACTTTATCTCTTGTTGATGAAACCGTTAATTGTAAATCTCCATTTTCCATTTGTTCTGCGTTTGGATTCATAATTAATTCTCCATCAACCATTCCAACTTGGGTTGTCGCACATGGACCATCAAAAGGAATATCAGAAATCGCAACAGCAATTGCAGAACCTAACATCGCCGTTAATTCCGGTGAACATTCAGGGTCCACACTCATTACTAAATTATTTAATGCCACATCATTTCTATAATCCTTTGGAAATAATGGACGCATTGGTCTATCAATTACACGATCCGTAAGAACTGCATTTTCAGATGCTCTTCCTTCTCTTTTATTAAATCCACCAGGTATTTTACCTACTGCATATAATTTTTCTTCATATTCCACACTTAAAGGGAAAAAATCAATTCCTTCTCTCGGCTTCTCTGAAGCAGTTGCTGTACTAAGTACCGTGGTATCTCCATAATGCATAAATGCTGCACCATTTGCTTGTGCTGCGACTCTTCCAATATCAATTGAAAGCTTACGTCCAGCTAAATCCATACTAAATGTTTTCAATATAAGTTTCCTCCATATTTGTTATTGTACAGATAGAAGATCCCGAAACTACTGATAAACACACTTATTAACAAATGTATTTATCAGTGGTCTCGAATGTATCTTTTATCTGCAAGTTTCTCTTCTATACATAAAAATTGGGCGAATATGCATCCGCCCATTTTTTTGTCGAATCTTATTTTCTGATTCCAAGTTTTTGAATTAAAGAACGGTAACTTTCAATATCAGTTTTCTTTAAGTAATTAAGCAAACCTCTTCTTTTACCTACCATTTTTAAAAGACCTCTTCTTGAGTGATGATCTTTTTTGTTTTCTTTTAAATGTTCTGTAAGTTCATTGATTCTTGATGTTAAAATTGCCACTTGAACTTCAGGTGAACCTGTGTCGCCCGCTTTTCTTGCGTACTCATTGATAACTGCTGTTTTCTTTTCTTTTGTAATCATATTTTCTCCTTTTTTTCAAACGCAATATACTAAGTATAAGGTTGGAGTCTCCAAAAACTGAGTATACGCTATTCACATATTAAAATATTGTACCATAAATAATTTCAGATGTAAACCTTCAACGCAACAAACTTTTTCACTTTTTTATTGCAAGATACTGCGAAAACAGTAAGGCGTCCGATATCCATAATCGGAAATTCGAATTCCTGTTGAAGGAGAACTTGCATGAATCACTTTCCCTCCACCTATATACATTGTCACATGATTTATCGAACCACCTTTTGTGTAAAAAATCAAATCTCCTGGTTGTAATTCTGATGCACTGATTGCAACTCCATAATTTGCTTGTGCACTTGATGAATGGGATAAATCAATTCCATAATGTGCATATAATGATTTTGTAAACCCCGAACAATCACATCCATTGGTTAAGCTTGTACCACCCCATACATAAGGATTTCCTAAGAATTGCTTTGCGTATTCACAAATATCCACACGAACATCCGAAACTCCTTCTCCATATAATAATTCAGATAAAGTAATTGCTGTTTTTAGCGTATCTGTAATTTCTGTATATTCTTCCGATACATAAGCATCTTCCCCATCAATGGATACTTGAATCCACCCGTCCATATCTTTACTGATAATTTCTAACTCTTCACCTTTTGCAACCGTCATAATAACTTCACATTCTGTGTTCGGTTCTTCTCTCACTTTTAATGCATCTGCAGTAACTTTTACCACCGTATTTACATAAGAATTCGCTTCAAAAAGCGCTTCTTTTCCTCTCAATAGATATTCTAAAGATACATACCCTTCTACTTCTCCAGATTGTATATATGCCCATTCCGCATCTATTGATAGAATTTCACACACAGCTTCATTCGCCATTTTCCCAATCACTTGATAATCAGTACCAGGTCCTGAACGAACATTTAAATAGCGATCCACGTTTGCCACCCCTAACTCATTGTAGCTAAGGACGCAGGGATTAATTCCCTCTAACCCTTCCATATCAAGGTCTTCTAACACTGCTCCAACTCCCACTTGAAACGCTGAAAAAGTTGCGGCATTTGCTTGCATTCCGCTTATATAAATGCATATAATTATACATGCTACTAGTAATAATCCTCGGTGTTTTTGCATTGTTACCTCCACTTGTAAATGTTACAAAATTATTAAATCATACTTATTATAGTTTATGAAAAATAACTTGTCAAATCGAATGCCGTTCTATTCCTTCGCAATTTGGAAATAATCCAACGCTGCAAGTAAGTCCTTTTGAATCTGCTCTTTTAAAGCATATTTATCTCTAAACTTAATTTCTTCTCGAAAAAAATATACGGGATACACTTTTATTTTTTTTCCATAAATTTCCTTATTAAAATGAAAAATATGAGTTTCAACACGCAATTGATTCTCATCACTAACGGTTGGATTTTTACCAATGTTTGTCAAACCATAATACTGTTCTTTATTAATTTCAACCTCAGAAAAATACACTCCTATTTTGGGCAAAAGCTTCCCTTTTTCTGGCAAAATATTTGCCGTTGGAAATCCTATTGTTCTACCAATTCTTTTTCCAGGTTGTACTTCTCCTTGAATGGTATACAAATCTCCTAATAATTTATTTGCAAGAGCCATGTTTCCCTTTCGAATCTCTTCACGAATACGTGTAGAACTTATGGTTTCGCCTTCGAAGCATACTTTTTTGACCAATATCGTTTGAAAACCGTATCGGGTTCCAAATTCCTTTAACATGTCCCCATTTCCTAACGCATGTTTGCCAAAAGACACATCTTCACCTGCTACAATTTTTTTAGCATCTAACATGTCAACCAAAATTTTTTCAATAAAATCCTTTGCTGAGATATTAATCGTCTCCTCATTCAACGGATATTCAATAAGTACATCAATTCCCAATTTTTCAAAATACAATTCTTTTTCTTCTAACGAAAAGATTTCATCTTCTTTTGTTTTTGAAAAATACGTTGCAAAAGAAGGCAAAAAGGTGAAAATCACAGTTTCTAACCCCTCTTGTTTTGCTTTTCGTATTTCTTCTATCAACAATCGATGCCCAGTATGTACTCCATCAAATTTGCCAATGGAAATTACCGTATTTTTTCTATGAAATTCTATTTTATCTCTTATTATTTCCAATTTTTCATCCTCAAATAAACATTTTCTTAGGAGTAAAGATTCTTCTTCCAAAATCGAACCTATAGATTGCCATAAATGTATTTTCATGATTATAAACACAAAATTCTTCGTTTGGTTGATAATCATTTTGTTCTTTTTCGTCAAATAATTCCTCTAACTGATCAAATCGCAAAGCATTTCCATTATCAATCCATTTGTTTGCTTCTTTTTTCACATGAATGTGTTTTAAATCTGGAAATAAAGAATCCACCGGGATGATTACTTCACTTAATCGATTTTGATCTTTTAAATCTTGGATTTGGTCTAATGTATGGGATGCTGCAATTTCAAATTCACCAACGCGAATTCTTTCAAGTGCTTTCATTAATCCCCCACATCCAAGTGCTTTTCCACAATCATAACAAAGCGTGCGAATATATGTTCCCTTTGAGCAAACAACCCGAAAGGTGACTTCAGGCAAATCTACCTTTTCAATTACAATCGAAGAAATTTCTATTTCTTTTGCAATCCTCGGGACCTCTTTCCCTTCTCTTGCTAATTCATAGAGTTTTTTTCCATTTACTTTTTTTGCAGAATACATTGGTGGCGTCTGCATGGAAATTCCCACAAAAGACTGAATTACTTCTATTATTTGTTCCTTTGTTACGAATACTTTTTGTTCAGAAATAATTTTTCCCCAAATATCCTGTGTATCCGATTCCTTCCCTAGTAATAGGGTCGTACGATATTCTTTTGTTTTATTTGTCAATAAATCACTCACTTTAGTTGCATTACCAAAGCAAACAGGAAGTACTCCCGTTGCATAAGGATCAAGTGTTCCCGTATGTCCTACTTTTTTTTGCCCAATAATACCACGCATTTTTGCTACAACATCATGTGAAGTAAACTGCTGTTTTTTATTAATTACAATAATTCCATTAACCAATCAAAGTCTCCTCAGCTTTCATTTGCAATAACAAATCTTTTTTTAATACTTCCAATAATTCTTCTTTCGTTCCATAAATCATACAACCCGCTGCTTTTTTATGTCCACCACCATTATGTTTTGCACAAATCTGTGATGAATCAATCTGGTCCGTAGAACGCAGACTAACTTTCCAAGTTTTCTCTTCTTTTTCATAAGCAAATGCAGCGCACATAATACCTTCCACATTTCGAAGTTGGTTCACAATCCCATCAAAATCAGCTGTTGTAACAGAAAATTTATCCATATCGGTTTTAGAAATCATTCCAATTATAAATTTCCCTTCTAGATACACTTTTGCTTCCGATACTACATGTGCCATAACTTTTGTTTGTAATAATGTTCTTTTATAAAACGTATTTTCAATAATTTCCGAAAAATCAAAACCATACGAAATTAAATCAGCTCCTATTTGCATGGTTTTTTTCGATGTATTCGAGTATTGAAAAATCCCGGTATCATGAATTATTCCAATATATAACGCTTCTGCAACCTCTGCATTCATATTCCTTTTCTCAAATTCTCCATAAAGAACTTCTGCCGTAGAAGATGCTTTTGGCATAATGATATTAAAATCAGCACTTCCTTTATTGGTAATATGATGGTCCACATTAATTGTTTTTTTTGCTTTACGGAATAAATTTTCTGAAAATCCCAATCGATCACTCTCTGAATCTAAGCATATAAACGAATCAAAAACTTCCTCTTCTAAACAAGAAGTGCGGAATGTTATATTTTTTAACAAATACGAAAATTCTTTTGCAGGTTTTTCCAAGAAAACGGTAATTATTTTATCCGGAAATGCATTTTGCAAGTATTTTGCACAGGCAACTGCAGAACCCACGCAATCTCCATCTGGGTGAACATGCCCTCCAATAGCTATCCTTGTATCATATTCTAATTCTTTTATTAATCCACTCATAAATTCCCTCTTTCTACACAAAAAGGAGGACATACGCCTCCTCTTTTTTTGTAACTCTTAGTTTCCATTTATTTCATCAATCTTTTTCGACATGGTAACACCATACTCTATGGATTCATCCATAATAAACCGAAGTTCAGGCGTATTTCTTAAATTTATTGTTTTTGCAAGATGTTTTTTTATAAATCCTTCCGCACTTACTAATCCGGCTAAGGTATTTTTTCTTGCTTCCTCATCTCCTAAAACACTAATCCATACTTTACATGTTTTTAAATCTTTCGCAACATCAACTGCAACAACGGATGTAAGAGAACTAATCCTTGGATCTTTTATTTCTCCGCGTATAACATTCGATAATTCCTTTTGAATTTCTCCACTAATACGTGTATACTTCACATTTCCTTTTCTCATATTACTCCTTTCTAACGTGGAAAGGGTTCGTTTTCTACCTTGGTACTTCTACCATTTTATAAGCTTCTACTAAATCTTCTTCTTGAAATTTATCAAAGTCTTCAAATACAAATCCACATTCAAAACCTTTTTTCACTTCTTTTACATCATCTTTAAATCTCTTTAATGAAGCAAGTTTTCCATCAAAAATCAATTTACCTTCTCTAGTAACTCTAACACTACAAGTCTTTTCAAACATACCATCGAGTACATAAGAACCAGCAATATTTCCGATTGCCGACGCTTTAAATACTTGACGAATTTCTGCATGTCCAATAACTTTTTCTTCAAATACTGGATCAAGCATTCCTTTCATAGCTGCTTCTATATCTTCAATTGCTTTATAAATAACACTGTAAAGACGTATATCTATTTTTTCATGATCCGCCGTTCTTTTCGCGGATATATCTGGTTTTACATTAAATCCAATGATAATTGCATCGGAAGCACTTGCTAAAATCACATCTGTTTCATTGATTGCACCCACTCCAGCATGAATGATTTTTACAACCACTTCATCATTTGTTAATTTCGCTAAACTTTGTTTTACTGCCTCAACTGATCCTTGTACATCTGCCTTAACAATTAAACGTAATTCTTTAAGATTTCCATCTTGAATTTGTGAAAACAGATCATCCAAGGACATTCTAGCCTTTGTTTCATCCAACATTTTTTCTCTTCCTTGCGAAATATAAGTTTCCGCAAATTGCTTTGCTTCCTTATCGTTTTCAGGCGAAACAAAAATATCTCCAGCATTTGGAACCCCATTCAATCCAATAATTTCAACTGGAATAGAAGGCCCTGCTTCTAATACATTTTCATGCTTATCATCATACATAGCTCGGACTTTACCATGGCAAGCTCCTACCGCAATAAAATCTCCCACATGTAATGTCCCTTTTTGTACAAGTAAAGATGCAACGGAACCACGTCGATTATCCAACCTTGCTTCTATAACCAAACCTCTTGCCGTTCGATTTGGATCTGCTTTTAATTCTAAAACTTCAGAAGTCAAAAGTATCATTTCTAACAACTTAGGAATACCTTCTCCTGTTTTTGCAGACACAGGAACAAACGCTGTCGTTCCTCCCCATTCTTCTGAAATCAGTTCATGTTCTGATAATTCTTGTTTCACACGATCAATATTAGCATTCGGTTTATCAATTTTATTTATCGCAACAATGATTTCAATCTCTGCAGCTTTTGCATGATTAATTGCTTCAATTGTTTGTGGCATAACTCCATCATCTGCAGCAACTACAAGCACTGCAATATCTGTTGATTTTGCACCACGCATACGCATTGATGTAAATGCCTCATGACCTGGTGTATCTAAAAATGTGATACTTTGTCCTTCTGCTGTCACTGTATAAGCACCAATATGTTGTGTGATACCACCTGCCTCTTTATCAATTACATTTGTTTTTTTAATTGCATCTAACAACGAGGTTTTACCATGATCCACATGCCCCATGACACAAATTACTGGTGGTCTAGAAATTAGTAATTTTTCATCTTCTTCTTCTTCTTTCAGTAATTCTGCAATTACATCAACCTTAACTTCTTTTTCACAAATCACATCAAAATTAATTGCAATTTCTTCGGCCTCTTCATAAGTGATTTCTTGATTTACTGTAACTACTTTATTTTCTAAAAACAATTTTTTTACAATAACAGAAGGTTGCAGTTTCATTTTTTCTGCCAATTCACGAATTGTTATAACTTCAGGCAAAACAATAACTTTAATTAGGTCCTTTACCTCTTCTATTTTTCTTTCTGGTTTAATAAAACTTCCAGGACGAAGTACTTTTTCCTCATCATGTGGTCTGTCTTTCCGATTTCTTCTTTCTTTACCTTGTGCAATTTTACGTTTATCTTCCTCACGTCTCATCTCTGGCGTAAGTTTTGGTCCATCAGAAACCATCCCCGGTTTTTTAAATCGATTATCCTGTCCACGATATCCACCTGTATTGTTATTATTATATGGTCGATTTCCACCCGAATTATTATTATATGGTCTACTTCCACCGGAATTGTTGTTATTATATGGTCTACTTCCGCCATTATTGTTGTTATTATATGGTCTTGTTCCACCTGTATTATTGTTATTATATGGTCTTGTTCCACCTGTATTATTGTTATTATATGGTCTTGTTCCACCTGTATTATTGTTATTATATGGTCGATTTCCACCCGTATTGTTATTATTATATGGTCTTGCTCCACCCGTATTGTTATTATTATATGGTCTTGTTCCACCTGTATTATTGTTATTATATGGTCGATTTCCACCCGTATTGTTA
>JBFHIZ010000008.1:0-73064 GCA_041596215.1 Lachnospiraceae bacterium | reverse complement strand
TGATCCTTTAGAAATAATCAGTGAGTATGGTGCGGATGCATTGCGTTTTACATTAATCACAGGAAATGCACCGGGAAACGATATGCGTTTTTACATCGAAAGAGTGGAAGCTAGTAGAAATTTTGCCAATAAAGTTTGGAACGCTTCTAGATTTATTATGATGCATATGGGTGATAAAGAAATTGATTCTGTGAAAAGAGAAGATTTAGAAGCAGAAGACAAGTGGATTTTATCAAAGAAAAATCAGTTGATAAAAGATGTAACGGATAATATGGAACAATTTGAACTAGGAATTGCTGTTTCGAAAGTTTATGATTTTGTATGGAATGAATTTTGTGATTGGTATATTGAAATGGTGAAATCACGTCTGTTTGCAGAGGATAATTTGACTAGCAAGCATGCCGCATTATGGACTTTAAAAGTAGTATTAATCGATGCTTTAAAATTATTACATCCATATATGCCATTTGTTACTGAAGAGATTTTTTGTACGCTTCAGGATAAAGAAGATTCCATTATGATTTCTTCGTGGCCAGTCTATGACGAACAACTTGAATTTTATAAAGAGGAAAAAGAAATTGAAATAATTAAGGAAGCAGTAAGAGGGATCCGTGCAGTTCGAAAAGATATGAATGTTCCGCCAAGTAAAAAAGCACAGGTATATGTGGTTTCAGAAAAGAAAGAAATAAGAGATGTTTTTGAAAATGGAAAATCCTTCTTTTCTTTATTAGCTTATGCATCGGATTGTATCACAAGAGAAGATAAAAAAGGAATCGCAGAAGACGCGGTATCGGTAGTAATAGAGGATGCTATTGTATATATGCCTTTTGATGAACTAGTTAATATTTCCCAAGAAATTGAAAGATTGCAAAAAGAGCAAAAACGATTATTAGGGGAAGTAAAAAGAGGGCAAGGAATGTTAGCAAACAAAAATTTTGTGGAGAAAGCACCAGAAATAAAAATTATGGAAGAAAAAGAAAAACTTCAGAAGTATGAACAAATGTTAAAACAAGTTGAAGAACGATTGGCACAATTAGTATAAAAATGAAAATGCGAGGGCATATTTGTGAAAACGTATCAGGAAATTGTGGATTATATTTATCAAATTCCAAAGTTTACCAAAAAAAATTCAGAGGTTACTAGTAGAGCATTTTTTGATTTTTTAAAAAAGCCAGGAAGTAATCAAAAAATAATTCATGTAGCAGGAACAAATGGGAAGGGTTCAATATGCGCATATTTGAATCAGATTCTTATAGAGAGTGAACATTCGGTAGGAATGTTTACTTCTCCTCATTTGGTGTATATTGAAGAACGTTTTCAAATTAATGGAGTCATGATTGCAAGAGATAAATTCGTTGCATTATTTCAGGACGTATTTCATAAAATCATTTTATTTCAAGATAAAAACCCCTCCTATCACCCTACTTTTTTTGAACTTTTATTTTTTATGGCAATGCAATATTTTGAAAAGGAAAAAGTAGAAATTATTATTTTAGAAACAGGTCTTGGAGGGAGACTTGATGCTACCAATATAATAGCAGAACCCCTAATAAGTGTTATTTCAAAAATTGGATTTGATCATATGGAATTTTTAGGGAACTCACTATATGAAATTGCTTCTGAGAAGGCAGGTATTATTAAACGGAATATACCCGTAGTATACTGGAGTGAAGAAGATGAAGTAAATAAAGCAATCATAGAGAAAGCTACGAAAGAACATGCAAAATTATACCCAATAAGCAATTTAAATGTAAAGATAGAGAAAAATAGAGATAAAAAGATTGATTTTTCTTATAATTCTAGTTATTATAAGGATATGTATTGTAAATTGAATACAGTAGCTCTCTATCAAGTGGAGAATGCACTTCTTGCAATTAAAGTAATAGAAGCAATACGAAATAAAATTTCTGTAAACAAAGAAGAAATTTTAGCTGGGTTATATAAAACAAAGTGGCCAGGTAGAATGGAAGAAGTTTCAGCAAATGTTTATTTAGATGGAGCACATAATGTTGATGGAATGAAAGCAATGTTGCAAGGAATTTCATTTATAAAGGGCGAGAAGGATATCTTGCTTTTTTCAGCTGTAAAAGATAAGAATTATGAGGGAATGATCTTTGAATTAAGTAAAGTGAAAGAATTTACGGAAATTTGTATTACAAAAATTCCGGGAGATCGAGGTATAAATCCCAGCGTGATAGAAGAAATATTTCGAAAGTATGGAAAAGAAAACGTATGCATAATAGAAAATGTAACAGAGGCTTATCAAGTATGTAAATTAAAAATGCAAGAGCAAAAAGAAATACATGCGATGTATGTAGTAGGTTCGTTGTATTTGGTAGGTTTGATTAAAGAAATAATAGATAGTAAATAAAAAGAAGCGTAAATGGAGGAATTAAAATGATAAATTTTCAAGAAGAATTAAAAAAATTTCATCCAAGCCTTGAAATCGAAGAAGTAGAAGATGCAATTTATAACCAGGATTTAACGGATATGGCAGATATTGTAATAGAGATGATACAAAAAGAAAAGAAAGAAACGAAAAAATAGGGGATGAAGTTATGAATTGCTATAATTGTGGAGGTGTCCTCTCTGAAAAGGACTTTTGTACGAGATGTGGGACAGACGTTTCTCGTTATAAAAAAGCAATATATATGTCAAATGCATATTATAATAACGGATTAGAACAGGCAAATGTTCGAAATCTATCTGGAGCAATCATCAGCTTACATCAAAGTTTGAAATTTAATAAAAATCATGTGGAAGCAAGAAATTTATTGGGTTTGATTTATTATGAAATGGGTGAAATTGTAACAGCTCTTTCTGAATGGGTGATTAGCAAAAATATTCGAGGAGAAAAAAATATAGCAAACGACTATTTGGATAAGATACAAAAAGACCAATCAAAATTAGAATTGTTTGCGCAAATGATTCGTAAATATAATCAAGCATTGCTTTATTGTCAGCAAGATAGTGAAGACTTGGGGATTATTCAATTAAAAAAAGTGTTATCTATGAATGGAAATTACTTAAAAGCACATCTATTGCTTGCTTTATTATATATTCATGCGGAAGAATGGGATAAAGCCAGAAATGAAGTAGAAAGAGCGCTTGCAATTGATTTGAATAATACAATGGCTCTAAGATATAAAAAAGAAATTGAGAATATTACAACCTTACCAGAAGACCGAGATGTACAAAAGAAAAGAAAAAAAATTCACACCGTGGAAGATGTTGTAAAATATCAAAGTGGTAATGAGGTGATTATTCAGCCATTAAATGAACGTGAAAAAGGGGCATCTTCTATTATTTTTGCATTTGCAACAGGGATATGTATTGGGCTTGCGCTTGTGTTTTTCTTGATTTTACCAGCACAAATTAGTAGTGCAAAACAAGAAGCAAATAATGAAGTTAAGGTTATTGGTGAAACATTAGCAATGAAAACTTCAGAAATTGCAGAATTACAGCAACAGGTAGAATCTTTACAGGCAGAAAACATGAATTTGGAAGATGAATTAGGAAACTATATAGGAACAGATGGTAAATTAAGAGCGAATGATCAGATACTTTTAGCAGCAATTGAGTATATGACAGATTCTTCTAATTATTTAGAAACAGCAGATTATTTAGACCAAGTGGATGCTTCTTTTTTAGAAACGGAAGCTTCTGAGGCATTTATTTTGTTATATGAACAATTGGTGTCATTTGTTGGTGCTGACGCATCGAATGAATATTATAGTCAAGGTAATCGTGCTTATGAAAATGAAGATTATGAAACGGCAATCACTTATTTTACAAAGGCATATAAATTTAATGATAAAAATGCAGATGCCTTATTTAATTTGGGGAATGCTTATGATATGAATGGAAATACAGAACGTGCGACAGAGATTTATAAGGAAGTGGTAGAAAAATTTTCGGAATACAGAGTTGCAAGTAAAGCACAAGATTATTTAGATAGTCTGGAATAAGACAGGAACTTATTATGAGGGAAAAAAATAAAAAAAGAAAAGTAACGATTCATCATTTTTTTCTTTTTGCTTTAATAGGGTTAGGTGTAGCATATATTATAGCTATGGCAACTTATACAGAAGCAGAAAACATGTTTTTTAATGATGAACACCTAGAAGAAATCGTAGAATTTCATGCGAAATCAAGTGCTGTGGATGAAGATGTGATATGTCCAGTGGTATTAGATACCCCAGTTGGAGAAACGGTAACCTTTACGACTGTTTTTGAGAAAGAGTATCCTATTTCAAATGCAATTATGTTGCGGTCTTCTTTTCAATGCATTAAAGTATATATAAATGATGTATGTGTACTAGATTATGGAGAAGAGCAGAAAACATTCAATAAAATTATACCGGCAAGTGCGTGGCATGTGATTCGACCGCAAACTACGATTTTACCAGGGGATGTGTTAAAGGTAGAGTTGATTTGTTCTATTGATCCGTATCAAGGACTGTTTCGAGGAATGTATATAGGGCCTAAAGTCAGTATGTTATATATGATTATAAATAATGCAACGATGTCTTTGATTGTTGCTATTCCTCTATTTATATTAGGTATTTTATATATAGTAATATGTGGAATTTTTCCGGAAAAACTGTCTCGAAGAAAGTTATGTATTATTGGATCGCTTTCTGCAATGTCTTCGGTATGGATATTGTTAGAGTCTCAAATTATTCAATTGGTATGGGGGATTCTTCCAGTAAGTTACACACTTCTCTTTGTTCTTTTCTCTTTGCTGCCAATTCTTATATGTGAGTTATTGTTACAGTATAAATTATTTCAAAATAGTTTGTCGACAAAAATTGCTTTTTATATAACCGTAATTTGTTTTTTGGCTTTTCATGGACTGCAAATATTTGCGGGGTATCAATATGTTAATAGCGTTTGGATTATACATTGTGCATTTTTAGCTGAGATTATTGCTTTTTTGATAGAGGGAATTCGAAGAATAAAAGGAACCAGATATCGAGATGATAAAGATATTATAATTGCAGGAGTTGTTTTTGCATTTTTTGGGCTTATTGATATTATTAATAAATATGTATTTAAAGAAATTTTGGATGATGTTGTTTTTGTAAAGGTTGGTATCTTCGCATTTATGTTACTGATTGGATATTATACTTTGAAAAGAGCGGTAAACGATCATGAAATTTCTATGGAACAGGAGTTTTGGAAGCAGGTAGCACATACGGATGCACTTACGAAACTAGGGAATCGGTTACGATTTGAGGAACGGAAAAAAGAAATTAGAAAAGCAAATACAAAAACTTCTTTAACCGTATTAATGATAGATATCAATGATTTGAAAATCATCAATGATGAATATGGACATGAGATGGGTGATGTAGCAATTGCAACAGTTGGCCAAGTAATCTTAGATACGTTTGATGCATATGGAGAAGGTTTCCGAATTGGAGGCGACGAATTTTGCTTGTTTTTATCCTTGCTAAACAAAGAACAGGCAATAAAAAAATCACAAGAATGTGAGAAAAAATTGACCGAGTTTTCCCATGAATATGAAATCTCATTACGTATTGCAATGGGTGTAAGTGAAATGAAAGATATAGGAATTGATGCAGCTATTAGTATTGCTGATGCAGAAATGTATAAAAACAAAGAACAAAACAAGATTAAACAAAAAAGAACGGAAATGCGATAGAAAGAGAGCGGGGGAATAACAGGTTAAATGTATCCCACCGCTTACTTTCTGTTATATAGGAAGAGTTTTTTGCTATCAGAAGTGACGTAAATAGAATTGTAAAAGAAAATGAAAGTTAAGAAAGAGAAAATAGATGAAAACAATGGAATTTAAAATGGAACGTTCGGGCTTGCTAAATATTGGAGATAACGTTAAAATAAGTGAAGGTATTTTACCAAGTAATTATTATTATATTATTGAACCATCACTTGCAATGTCAGGAAATTATTCTTTTCATGAACGATTATTGCAGCGAGAGGGAACGGTAAAAGATATAAAAGAAAATGAAAGAGGATTTTATGTAACAGTTTCATTTTCAGAAGAAACATAAAGGAGAAGATAAGATGTTAAAAAAAATTAGTACAAAAAATGCACCAGCTGCAATTGGACCTTATTCACAAGCAATTATTGCGGGAGATTTTTTATATGTATCAGGACAAATTCCAATTGATCCAGAAACTGGAGAAATAAAAGGTGCTACAATTACAGAGCAGACGGAACAAGTAATGAAAAATATAGGAGCAATATTAAAAGAAGCGGGAGTTACTTATTTAGAAGCAGTGAAAACCGCATGTTTTTTAGCTGACATGGGAGATTTCGCTAAATTTAATGAAGTATATGGTAAATATTTTACAGAAAAACCAGCTAGAGGTTGTGTGGCGGTAAAACAATTACCTAAAAATGTATTATGTGAAGTGGAGGTTATTGCTTACTTAAAATAATAAGAAGCTAAGAACAAATGGATAAAAAAAGATTATTATATGGTTTCTTATTGTTAATAGCAGCTCTTGTTTGGGGAGTTGCATTTGTGGCACAACGGGTTGGAATGGATTACATGAGACCCTTTACATTTAGTTTCTCTAGATTCTTTTTAGGGAGTATCGTGCTAACGCCAGTCTGTATTATATTAGTAAGAAAGAGTCGTAAAAATAGATTTGAAAAGACAGAAATAAATCCTACGAATGAAGCATATGTAGTAAAACATACAATTATTGGCGGGATTCTATGTGGAGTTATTTTATGTTTGGCAACGGCACTTCAACAATATGCGATACAATTTACCAGTGTGGGAAAAACTGGATTTATTACGGCACTTTATATTATTTTTGTGCCAATTCTTGGTGTGTTTTTTCATAGAAAAACAACAAAATTAGTAACGGTTAGTGTTATGATGGGAATGGTGGGATTGTATTTTTTATGTATTCCATCAGGACAATGGACCGGATTTTCTGTAGCAGATCAGTTATTATTGATAAGTGCACTTTGCTATGCGATTCATATTTTAGTG
The DNA here is from genome assembly GCA_041596215.1 of Lachnospiraceae bacterium. Taxonomy (GTDB): domain Bacteria; phylum Bacillota; class Clostridia; order Lachnospirales; family Lachnospiraceae; genus JBFHIZ01. The sequence continues at coordinate 66,069 of JBFHIZ010000008.1, read as the reverse complement.
ATTTCTTATTTTTCACCAAAAGGATTTCCTGTCGTGATTTCTGCGATTCAATTTTTTGTGGCAGGATTGATATCCCTTGTTTTCGCATTCGTATTTGAAAATCCAACATTTGCAGATATTTATGCAGGAAGAATTGCTGTGTTATATGCGGGAATTATGGCATGTGGTATTGCATACACACTCCAAATTGTAGCGCAAAAGCATGTGGAACCAACAACAACATCTTTGATTTTAAGTATGGAATCGGTTACATCGGCATTTGCGGCCTGGATTATTCTTGATCAAACGATGAATGGAAGAGAAATATCTGGTGCTATGCTAATGTTTGCAGCGATGATATTGGCGCAAATTCCTGCGACGTTTTTTATAAAAAAGAAAAATAAATTGAAAAACAACCTATGAATCTAATTCATAGGTTATTTCTTTTTGTGAAAGTATATTTAAAAGATAATGGTCCCAAATTTGTTCAGGCGTTTTATCCATTTCAAATGTGTGAAAAGAGATGCCTGTTGTTAAGTAAACAAAGGAACCATCAAATCGAATGGTAAGTACAAATGACTTGACATTTGGAAGTGTAAATTCTTCCATAAAGGCATAATGCAGAACAATTTTAAAAGATAAGGGTGGTTTTTTTCCTTTAATCAAATCAAAACATATAGATCTTAGACTTTTCCAAGTTTTAAATTCTTTCGTTAATAAGGCATCTTGTGCATACTCTTCTTCGGAATAAAAGTTTTTGTGAATTCGGCCCTCAATATAGAAGGTGTTTGCCATGGTAATGGTAGCTTCTTCTAATAAGAAAGAATCAAAGGCATCGGATAAAAATAATTGTTTGATGAAATCACGGTTTGATATAATTTTTAATTGTAACATAGGCTACCTTTCTAAATATGATGTATGATAAAAGTATACGTGGAAAAGGGATATTTGTAAATTGAAAAATAATATATAAAGAAAAAGGCTTTACAAGGTAAAAGAAATATGCTAAGATTTATATGTAGTTAAGAAAACTATGTAATGTGATTAAGCAAAACGCAACAAACGATTAACAAAAACTAAAATAAGAGAAAAAGAAACAAAACTTTATAAAAAAAGTATAAAATAGTTATGGTTTTCGTATATGGAAGGAGATTAGTATGGATTATAAAATTGTAGTAGATAGTAGCTGTGAAATACCAGAGGGGTTAATAGCAAGAGCGAATATGGAACATGTACCATTTGAAATTGAGGTTGGAGGGAATCGAATTTTAGATGATGAGACATTGGAACAAAAAAAATTATTACAAATTATAGCAGATTCTCCAACATGTGCGAAAACATCATGTCCTTCTCCAGAACGCTTTTTAAATGCGTATGAAGAACCAGAAGCAAAGAGAGTTTATGGAGTTACTATTTCTTCAGAATTAAGTGGAAGTTATAATAGTGCATGTTTAGCAAAAAACATGTTTGAAGAGGAACATCCGGATAAAAACATTCATATATTTGATTCGAAAGCGGCATCCGTTGGAGAAACACAGATTTTGTGGAAGATTATCGAACTAGAAGAAAAAGGATTAACCTTTGAAAAAATCGTAGAAAAAGTGGAACATTTTCGGAATGAAATGAAATTATTCTTTATTTTAGATAATTTAGAAACATTACGTAAAAATGGACGCCTCTCTAATTTAAAAGCAATGGTAGCAAGTACATTAAATATTAAACCAATTATGACGGCGAATAAAGATGGTAAAATTGAGCAAATTGCACAAGCATTAGGTATTCGTAAAGGGATGCAAAAAATTGCAGAAAATGTTGCAAAAGTTGAACGTAGTACAAAGAAAAGAGTGATTATTTCACATTGTAATTGTGTGGAGCGAGCAGAGAAATTAAAAGTAATGATCCATGAAAAAGCAAAAGATGCAGAAATTTTTGTTATTGATATGGCGGGACTTAGTTCGACATATGCAAATGATGGTGGATTGATTGTGACTGTTTAATAGATAAAAAAACTGAGGCATATTGTCTCAGTTTTTTTTATTACATGAAAATAAATTCTATAGGTGAAGCAAATAATAAAGCGGCTATGATAACTTGTATAATTAAAATGCTGGGTAATCCAAAACGAAAATACCATTTTCTTGTTTTGTGTCGGAAAAAATACATACCAAATATGGTACCAAGACTTCCACCGAGAATGGAAAAAATAAAAAAATTAAGTTCTGGTGTACGCCAAAGATGTTTCTTGGCTTTTCTTTTATCATTGCCCATCATAAAAAAAGTAAGTATGTTTAGTATTAAAAAATAGCCAGTTATTGCAAGGATTGCATTCATATAAGAATCTCTCTTTCTATTTATTATTCTCTACTTCTTGCATTTTCATTGCGCGCACTTTGCAAGATAAGCCAAAGAGATTAATAAATCCTTCTGCATCATGATGATCATATAAATCACCTGTTTCAAAGGATGCGATACTTTCATTATACAATGAATATGGAGAAGTGGTACCTGCTTTTATGATATTTCCTTTATAAAGTTTGAATTTTACTTCGCCAGTCACATATTTTTGTGTGGAGGTAATAAAAGCAATGGTTGCATCGCAAAGTGGTGTGAACCATTTGCCTTCATAAACGATGTCTGCTAATTTATTTCCCATATTTTTTTTCACTTCATAGGTATCTTTATCTAAAATTAATTCTTCTAATTGTTGATGTGCTTCCATTAGTATGGTACCACCAGGAGTTTCATAAACACCTCGAGATTTCATACCAACTACTCGATTTTCAACAATATCAACAATACCGATTCCATGTTTTCCACCTAATTTATTCAAAGTACGAATGATATCAGAAACTTTCATTTCTTTCCCATTTACGCTTTTAGGAACGCCGGATTCAAAGGTCATAGTCACATATTCTCCTTCGTCAGGAGCTTTTTCAGGGGTACTTCCTAAAACTAATAAATGATCAAAATTTGGTTCTTGTGAGGGGTCTTCTAATTCTAAGCCTTCATGGCTAATGTGCCAGATGTTACGATCACGACTATAGCTTGTGGATGCAGTAAAAGGAAGATCAATTCCATGTTCTTTACAATAATCAATTTCATCTTCTCTAGAATTCATGTTCCATAAATCATTTCTCCATGCAGCAATGATTTTTAAGTCTGGGGCAAGAGCTTTAATTCCAAGTTCAAAACGAATTTGGTCATTTCCTTTACCGGTTGCTCCATGACAAATAGCAGTAGCTTTTTCTTTTCTTGCGATTTCTACAAGGCGTTTGGAAATAAGAGGTCGTGCCATAGATGTTCCGAGTAAATATTTGTTTTCGTAGATTGCATTTGCTTGAACACAAGGTACGATGTATTCATCACAGAACTCATCGATGACATCTTCAATATATAATTTTGTAGCGCCACTAAGTTTTGCACGTTCTTTTAAACCATCTAATTCTTCTTCTTGTCCACAGTCAATACATACACAAACCACATCGTAATCAAAATTTTCTTTTAACCATGGGATGATAGCAGTCGTGTCTAATCCACCAGAATATGCTAAAATAACTTTTTCTTTCATAATAAATGCCTCCAATTTTTTGTTTGTTTTTTACTATGCACTTAATATACAACAGAAATTAAGAAAAAGCAAGAGTAGATTAGCATAAATATACATTTGCATGAATATAATGCATAAAAACACATATTTTATGAATAAAAGGTTGCATTTTGTTTAAAACAATGTATAATTACCCGTGAGAGCATTTTATATAGAAGAAGATAAGGGAGGAAAGTTATGATAAAGGTAGGAATTATTGGTGCTACTGGTTATGCTGGCGGAGAACTTATTCGTATTTTAGTTAATCATAAAGAAGTAGATATCGTATGGTATGGTTCAAGAACTTATGCAAATCAGGAGTTTAGTGATATATATAGAAATTTTTTTCAAACTATTTCTGCAAAATGTATTCATGCAGAAACGCAAGAGGAAATAGAAGAACTTGCAAAAGAGGTGGATGTTATTTTTACAGCAACACCACAGGGGTTTTGCTCACAAATTATTTCGGAATCATTATTAGAGCAAGTTAAAATTATTGATTTAAGTGCAGATTTTCGAATTAAGGATATCAATATCTATGAATCTTGGTATGAATTAAAACATCCCGCTAAAGATTTTATTAAAAATGCGATTTATGGTTTGTGCGAGATTAATCGAGAACAAATCAAAAAAGCTAAATTATTAGCCAATCCGGGATGCTATCCTACGTGTACAATTCTTTCAATTTATCCACTGTTAAAGGAGGGATTGATTGAACCAAGGTCCATAATCGTAGATGCAAAAAGTGGAGTATCCGGTGCTGGAAGAGGAGCAAAAATCGGGAATCTTTATTGCGAAGTGAACGAAAATGGAAAAGCTTATGGGGTAGGATCACATAGACATACCCCGGAAATTGAAGAACAGTTAGGATATGCTGCAGAAGAAGAAATAGTGATTAGCTTCACGCCGCATTTATTACCAATGAATCGTGGGATTTTGGCAACTTCATATGCTACCTTAAAAAAATCGGTTACTTATGAAGAAATTAAAAAAGTATATGACTCTTATTATCAAGGGGAAAACTTTGTTCGTGTACTTTCAAAAGATGTATATCCAGAAACTAGATGGGTAAAGGGAAGCAATTTTGTGGATGTAAACTTTAAAATTGATCCTAGAACAAAGAGAATTGTTATGATGGGAGCAATGGATAATTTGGTGAAAGGAGCAGCAGGCCAAGCCGTTCAAAATATGAACATTATGTTTGGTTTAAAAGAAACAGAAGGATTGGAATTGGTACCTATGTTTCCTTAAGCTGAGAATATATGATAAGAGCAATGAAAATAGAGGATTATCCAGAAGTAATATCCTTATGGAAACAGATCCAAGGTTTTGTACTGCGGAGCGTGGATGATTCCGAAGAAGGAATTGGTAAATTTTTAAAAAGAAATCCAACGACAAGTGTTGTTGCCGTGATGGACGGGAAAATTGTGGGAAGTGTTTTATGTGGGCATGATGGAAGACAGGGGATTTTATATCATGTCTGTGTAGGTGCGGATTACCGATTACAGGGAATTGGTAAAAAAATGGTTGAGCATGCAGTGCATGCATTAAAAGAGGAAGGAATTTCAAAAGCCTCTATTATTGCATTTCGAAAAAACAGTGTGGGAAATTTATTCTGGAAAGAATTGGGTTGGAGTATGCGTGAGGATTTAAATTATTATTCTTATGTATTAAATAAGGATAACTTGGAGGAAATGGTATGAAAATAATTTCGGGTGGAGTGACCGCTGCAAAGGGATTTGAAGCTGCAGGGGTAGAAGCAAATATAAAATATAGAAATCGAAAAGATATGGCGCTTGTGTATAGTGTAATGCCTTGTGAAACGGCAGGAGTATTTACTTCAAATGTAGTAAAGGCTGCTCCTGTTTTTTGGGATAAACAAGTGGTTACTTCCAAAAATAAAACACAGGCGATTGTTGTTAATTCAGGGATTGCAAATGCTTGTACAGGGCAACAAGGAATGGTTTATTGTGAAGAGATGGCGGCTGAAACAGGGAAATTACTAAATCTAAATAAGGATAGTATACTTGTGGGTTCGACTGGTGTCATTGGAAAACAATTACCAATGGAAAAAATCAAAGAGGGGATTCAATTACTTGTTAAGGAAAAAACAAATTCATTAGAAGCTGGAACATCTGCGGCACAAGCAATTATGACAACGGATACTGTATCAAAAGAGATTGCGGTTACGTTTGACTTAGATGGTGTACCAATTACTATTGGAGGAATGTGTAAAGGATCTGGAATGATTCATCCAAATATGTGTACGATGCTTGCTTTTCTTACCACAGATCTTTCCATTTCAAAAGAATTATTGCAGGAAGCACTTAGCACGGATGTTCAAGATACATTTAACATGGTTTCTGTCGACGGAGATATGTCCACAAATGACACCTTGTTAATTTTAGCAAATGGAGTGGCTGGAAATAAAAAGATTGAAATAAAAGATAAGAATTATGAGCGCTTTTTGCAAGCATTAAACTATGTGAACGTGGAACTTTCTAAAAAAGTGGCTGGTGATGGAGAAGGTGCAACAGCACTTTTTGAAACGAAAGTAATTCATGCAAAAACAAAGGAAGATGCTAGAAAACTAAGTAAATCCGTTATTTGTTCTTCCTTGACGAAGGCGGCAATTTTTGGACATGATGCCAATTGGGGACGTATTTTATGTGCATTAGGTTACGCAGGAGTTCCTTTTGATCCTGATAAAATTGTATTATCTATGGAAAGCAAAGAAGGAAAAATTCTTATTTTTAAAGATGGGGAAGCAGTCGATTATTCAGAAGAGGAAGCTACAAAAATCTTAGCAGCAGAAGAAGTAAGAGTTCTTGTAGATATGAAAGAGAAGGACGCATATGCAACAGCATGGGGATGCGATCTTTCTTATGATTATGTAAAGATTAATGCAGACTATCGGACGTAAACATGTGGGTATTTAAAGGAGATAAAATGACAAAAGATATGGAAAAAGTATTAGAAAAAGCAGAAGTGTTAATTGAAGCACTGCCTTATATTCAAAGATTTAATCGTAATGTGATTGTGATTAAGTACGGTGGAAGTGCAATGGCAAATGAAGAATTGCAAAATAACGTAATTAAGGATGTTGCATTATTAAAATTGGTAGGATTTAAACCTATTATTGTACATGGCGGCGGCAAGGAAATTAGCCGTTGGGTGGAAAAAACTGGTAAAAAAGCAGAATTTATTAGTGGTTTACGAGTTACGGATGCAGAAACCATGGAACTGGCTGAAATGGTTTTAAATAAAGTGAATAAAAAATTGGTGTCTTTAGTGGAGCAACTTGGTATTCGTGGAATAGGAATTAGTGGAAAAGATGGTGGGATGATAACCGTTGATAAAAAATATGCGGATGGTCAAGACATTGGATTTGTTGGGAATATTAAACATGTAAATCCTAGAATTCTTCATGATTTGTTAGAAAAAGATTATCTTCCAATTGTTGCACCTATTGGAATGGATGAAAATGGAGACACTTATAATGTAAATGCGGATGATGCCGCATGTGCAATTGCAAAAGCAGTGGGAGCTGAAAAATTAGCTTTTTTAACGGATATTGAAGGCGTATATAAAGATATTCAGGATAAAAGTACATTTGTTTCTAGGATGACCGTTACGGAAGTAAAACAATTTATTGCGGATGGTTATGCAACAGGGGGGATGTTGCCTAAATTGTTAAATTGTTCTATGGCAGCAGAAGAAGGTGTGAATCGAGTGCATATTTTAGATGGAAGAATTGCACATTGCTTGCTCTTGGAGATTTTTACAAAAAAAGGAATTGGAACATTGGTAGTTTCGGATAAGGAAGCAGCAAACTTAGAAGAATGATTTTGCTTAAAAATAGCGAGAAAATGGATAGGAGATAACATGGGGAAAAACGATTTAAAAAATATGGAAAGTTATATTGAAGAAGCAGAATCCGCACTTTTGCATACTTATAACAGATTTCAGGTTGTTTTTGATAAAGGAGAAGGCGTTTATCTTTATGATATCGAAGGGAAAAAATATTTGGATTTTGCAGCTGGAATTGCTGTGTTTGCCTTTGGATATCATAATAAAGAATACAACGAAGCAATAAAAGAACAGGTGGATAAATTATTACACACATCAAATTATTTTTACAATGTGCCAACAATTGAAGCTGCTAAGAAGTTAAAAAAAGTAGCAGGAATGGATCGCGTTTTTTTCACAAACTCTGGTGCGGAAGCGGTAGAAGGAGCGATAAAAGCTGCAAAAAAATATGCATATTTAAAAGATGGAACTACGGATCATCAAATTATTGCTATGAAACATTCTTTTCATGGTCGTACATTTGGAGCCTTATCGGTAACGGGGACAAAAAAATATCAAGAAGCCTTTGGTCCAATGCTTGGAGAGGTATCGTTTGCAACATTTAATGATTTCGATAGCGTGGAAAAACAAATCACCGAGAAAACATGTGCAATTATTTTAGAACCTGTGCAAGGAGAAGGTGGGGTAATACCTGCAACAGAAGAATTTTTAAGTAAAATAAAAAATATATGTGAAGAAAAAGATATTTTGTTGATTTTAGATGAAATTCAATGTGGTATGGGAAGAACAGGTAGTATGTTTGCCTGTCAAAAATTTGGAATAAAACCTGATATTATGACGGTTGCAAAAGCATTAGGTGGGGGTATTCCAGTCGGTGCATTTTTGTTAAATGAGAAAGTTAGCGCATCTTCTTTGGTTGCAGGAGACCACGGAACAACATATGGAGGAAATCCATTAGCGGGAGCAGCAGTGAATAAAGTTCTTGATTTATTTGAGAAATTACATATAATAGAAAATGTGACGTTGGTAGGAGCGTATTTGGAGAAACAGTTAGATTTGCTTTCTGATAACTATGATTTTATTACTTGCAGAAGAGGAATGGGTCTTATGCAAGCATTGGAATTTTCTAAACCAGTTGCACCAATTTTGTCGAAAGCGTTAGAGAATGGACTGGTATTAATTAATGCAGGTCCAAACGTTATTCGTTTTGTTCCACCACTTATTATCACGAAGACAGATGTGGATCAAATGATTTCTATTTTAAAGGAATGCTTAGACGTCTAAAGGAGAACGATAAATGGATTCACATAAAAAAACAATTTCCTTAATACTTATATTTGCAATGGCAGTGTCTTTGTTTTTTGTAGGAGTAGCTTCCCAACCGGTACAAGTTGAACCGGAAATGCAATCATTAATTATGCCAAAGCAAACCATCACTTTTTGGTATACGGATGATGCAATGTCAGATTATATAAATAGTGCGGCAGTATCTTTTTATGAGGAAACTGATATTCGTGTAGTTCCTAAAATGGTTTCAGGGTTAGAGTATATTGAAAATATATATAATGCTTCTTTGGATTCTTTAGAAGCACCAGATGCATATATTGTTTCCAATGATTTGCTTGAAAAAGCGTATTTATCTGGAACTGCTTGTGAAATTAAAGATACAAACGTTATTGTGACGAACATTAATTATCCAGAAGTGGCATTGCATGCAGTGTCTTGTAGAGATAAAGTGGTAGGATATCCACTTTCTTTTGAAACGGGAGTTTTTTTGTATAATAAAACGTATTTGGAAGATTATGTGTATGCTAGTTTGCAAAATAGTACAGAGGAAACGGACAATGCTGGAGAAGAAATTTCTGTGGATACGGCAGAGACAGTGGAAAATACAGAGGAAATAAGTAATGAGGAAGAAATAGCGACGGAATTATCGGAAGAAGAAATGGATGCAAAAATAGAGGCGATTTTACCGAAGAGTATTGATGAAATCTTGATTTTTGCAAATACATATGATGCACCAGAAAATATGGAAGCAATTTTTAGATGGGATGTCACAGATATTTTTTATAATTATTTCTTTATTGGAGCTTCAACGGATGTTGGAGGTATAAATGGAGATGATGCAGATTATATTGATATTTATAATGAAAATGCAATAAAGAGTTTGGAAGTGTATCAATTATTAAATCAATTCTTTGCCATTGATACGGAAGAGATTAGTTATGAAGACGTATTGGATGAATTCATTGCTGGAAAAATTTTATATAGTGTTGTTACTACGGATGCCATTGAAAAATTAGAATTAAGCAAAGAAGAAGGTACTTTTATATATGATTATGGGATGATGGAAATACCAATGATTAATGATGAAATACAATCAGCAGGTATGTCAGTAACAAATACAGTGGCTATTAATGGATATTCAGAAAATAAGGATGCGGCAAATGCATTTGCAAAATATATTGCTTTTGACTTGGCAAATTCCTTATATGCTCGAACGGGAAAAGTTCCTGCATCAAAGCAAGTCGTTTTTGAAAATGAAAATTTAACGGCGGCAGCGACGGAATACGAAAATTCAGTTCCTGTTACGAAAATGATTGAAGCTAGTAATTATTGGATGCAGTTAGAAATTGTATTTACAAAGGCTTGGGGTGGGGACGATGTAAATTTTTTGTTAAAAGAATTGTCGGAACAGATTATGACACAAGTGACAGGCGAAGAATATACAGAAGAAACCATTATTATACAAGAAGAAGAAGAGGAATATTTAGAATATTCGGATGATTAAAATATAGCTGATATAGAAAATGAAAATAAACAAAGAACTTTTGATGACTTATTACATCGAAAGTTTTTTTGTTGTTTTTTTAAATAATATGTATAAGATGCTACTTGTTATTACGAATAAAATATTTTAATATATAAGATATGTATAGAAGGGCGCCTGGAATGACAGGAGGCTATATATGTGGATTAAAAAAAGACGATTTTTCTTGGTGGGATTTGCATTTTCCGTTTTTGCTATGGGTTGTAGTATGAAGGAAACCGTAATGCTTAATACCGAAACGGTAGTTAGAAATTATGAGGACGTATTTTCTACTACGGAAGATTTAGAGGGAACAGAAAATATTACAGAAGAAATGGATAAGGATGTAGAAGAAAGTTCCTATATTTATGTATATATATGTGGAGAAGTAAAAAATCCTGGTGTATACCGAGTAAAAGATACTGCTAGAGTATATGATGTAGTAATGGAAGCTGGTGGATATACGATATTGGCGGATGAAGAAGTTGTTAATTTGGCGGATTTTATTTTTGATGGGCTAAAAATTGTGATTCCAACAAAGGAAATGGAATCTTCGAGGCAAGCAGAAGAGAAGGATGGTACAATAAATATAAATACCGCGTCGGAAGCGAAATTGCAAGAAATTCCAGGAGTAGGTGAGGTGAAAGCAAAGGCAATTATTGCATATCGAGTGGAGAAAGGTAGATTTTCGGACGTAGAAGAAATTATGATGGTAGAAGGTATTAAAACGGCTACCTATGAGAAAATAAAAGAATATATTAGGGTGGAGTAAAAAGGAGAAAGAATGAGTTTAAAGATTTTAGTAGTAGATGATGAAAAGTTGATTGTAAAGGGTATTAAGTTTAGTTTAGAACAAGATGGAATGTATGTAGATACAGCATATGATGGGGAAGAAGCATTACAAAAAGCAAATGCGAATACGTATAATCTTATTTTATTAGATATTATGCTTCCTAAATTAAATGGATTTGAAGTTTGTCAAAAAATTCGGGAGTCTTCTTCTGTTCCAATTATTATGTTGACTGCAAAGGGAGAGGATGACGATATTATTTCTGGATTAGAGTATGGTGCGGATGATTACATCACGAAACCATTTAATATTTCAGAAGTGAAAGCCCGTATGAATGCAATTATTCGTCGAATTGATCAACGAGTGGAGAACAAAAATCCAAATATTTTTAAAATTGGAGATTTATTATTAGATATAGAAGGAAAACGTTGCTTTATCGAAGAAAAAGAAATAAATTTGACGGTAAAAGAATTTGAGTTGTTATTATTATTGACAAAAAATCCGAACAAAGTATATAGTCGTGCAAAATTGTTATATGCAATTTGGGGTGAGGACTATCCAGGAGATGTTCGAACCGTGGATGTTCATATTCGCAGATTACGTGAAAAAATTGAAAAAGACCCAAGTGAACCAAAATATGTACATACAAAATGGGGTGTAGGATACTTTTATGAGTAAAGAAAAGTTTTTGATAAAAATCAAAAATTATATATCAAAAGCAACACGAAGTTTTCAGTTACGTATCATGTTGGTCATTTTGATTTCAGGTTTAGTTCCCAGTCTACTTATTAGTATTGGTATTGTAGAGAGTTATGAAATTCGTGCTACCACGTTGCGTACAAGTGAAGTACAGACACAAATGCGTATTCTTGCAAATCATCTTGTAAAATATAATTATTTATCCGATGCATCTTCGGATGTTATTAATGCGGAATTGGAACAGTTGTCTACACTTTATGAAGGCCGGGTGCTTGTTATTAATGGGGATTTAAAAATAATTAAAGATACCTATGGAATTAATCAAGGGAAAACAATTATTGCAGAAGAAATATTGAAATGTTTTTCCGGAACGGAAACGACATATTATGACGGAAATAATAATTTTATCGAACTTTCTGTGCCAATTCGTGAAAAAATATTTTTAGAAGATAATACAGAAGTGGAAAAAATAAACGGTGTTTTATTGATTTCAGTTTCTACCGAAAGTATTTCTAGAAGTATGGAAGTTTTAAATAGAAATGCTTATATTTTGGCTAGTATTATTATGATTTGCCTTGTTGGAGTCAATTTGATTTTGGTAAGACTGATTGTTAAGCCTTTTAATCGAATTTCAGAATCGATTATCAAAGTGGACGCTGGGATTGTAGATGAAATATTAGATGTTCCCAATTATGCTGAAACATCGCAAATTATTGCTACGTTTAATAAGATTTTAGCAAAAAGCAGAAAAATAGATGAATCAAGAAAAGAATTTGTTTCTAATGTATCACATGAATTAAAAACACCTTTAACATCGATAAAGGTTCTTGCAGATTCGTTACTTGCACAAGAAAATGTATCTAATGAATTATATCAGGAGTTTATGGTTGACATTGCAAATGAAGTTGAAAGGGAAAATGAAATTATTAATGATTTATTGGAGTTAGTGAAATTAGATGCAAAGGAAGATTCTTTACATTTAGAATCTGTATCAATAAATGAAACGATTAATAAAGTGTTGAAGCAACTTTTCCCAATTGCTAAGAAACAAAAAGTAGAACTGATTTTTGAAAGTACTTGTCAAGTGGTAGCTGATATTGATGAGATGAAATTTTCTCTTGCTATTTCTAACTTAGTGATTAATGCTATAAAATATAATCAAGAAGATGGAAATGTTTATGTCAGACTTGATGCAGATCATCAGGTTTTTACAATAGAAATCCATGATACTGGGGTTGGAATACCACCAGAATCCTTGGAAAAAATCTTTGAAAAATTTTATCGGGTAGATAAATCACGTTCCAATGAAATTGGAGGGACTGGCTTGGGATTATCGATTGCCAGAAATATTATATTATTGCATAAAGGAAATATAAAGGTAAAGAGCAAACTAGGAGAAGGATCCAATTTTTTGGTAACCGTTCCGTTGTTTTATATTTCGAACCAAAGATAATACGATAAAAAAAGTATGAGAAGGATGGTAGTCATGAAAATGAAAAAAAGGAAGAATCGATATTTAGAATATATTCGTGTTCTTTTCGTTATTGGAATTTCATTTGTTCTTATGTCTTGTGCTAGAAATCAAACACAGACAGATCAAACAGAACTTTTTGTATATTATATAAATAAAGAGTATACAAGTTTAATAGAAACAACATATCAAACGGAAACGGATATGGATGATACACAGCAAATTATAAATGAACTGGTACTTCAATTAGCTTTGCCATCAGAAGAAATTACGCTGAATCGACCAATTAATTCTTCCTTTTCCGTAGAAGAAATCCGTTTAGACAAGAATCAACTCATGTTAGATTTAACGACTGGATATTTAGAATTAGAACCTTTAAAAGAGGTGTTGACTAGAGCTGCAATTGTTCAAACGTTACTTCAATTAGATTATGTGGAATCGGTTTTATTTACTGTGGATGGCAGTTCTATAACAAATACAAATAATCAAGTAATTGGAAGAATGGATCAAAATACATTTATAAATACAACGGGTTCGCAAATGAATTCATATGAAAAAACAACATTGCAGATTTATTTTTCCAATGAAACGGGAGAGGCACTTCTTCCGGTACAACGAACGCTTGTATATAGCAGTAATATTTCAATGGAAAAATTGGTATTAGAGCAAATTATTGTAGGACCAGCAACGGACACTAGTTTTCCGACAGTAAATAATGAAACCACTGTTTTAGGGGTTACCGTTAAGGATCAAATATGCTATGTGAATTTAAGTGAAGATTTTTTAAAACAGGTTGACGGTGTTTCGGCAGAAACAACGATTTATTCGATTGTAAACTCTTTAATTGAGATTAATGATATTAATAAAGTACAAATCTCAGTAGAAGGGGAAACAACAGGAGTATATATTGGAAATATGCAATTAAGTACTATATTTGAGAGGAATTTAGAAATTATAGAGAGGTAATATGAAAAGACCCTTATGTATGCTTTGCCTTTTGTTTATGGCGTTGATGCTGTGGTGGGGACAACAAGAAAAAGCACCGCCTTTTTATTTGAATCAGGAACAAAAAAATTCCAATTATGTTATTGGAAAAATCGAGAAAAAAGAATATAAAAATGAGCAAATCTATGTATATCTATCTAAGGTATCCTTTCTTTATCCAACATCGGATTTATCCAAGCAATTAAAAACATATCAAGATAATAAGAGTCAAATTGGTTGTATCTGTTATGTACAAACAATTAAAAATTTAGAGGAAGAGGTATATCCCAAAATTGGCGCTTTCGTTTTAGTGGAAGGAATGCCTATGGACTTTTTGCCAGCAACGAATCTAGGGATGTTTGATCAAAAGGAATATTATGTAAAACAAGGGGTACATTTTGGTATATATCAGGCAAAGATTGTAGCAGAATCAGAGGCATATAATCAAGTGTTAGAAGGCTTATTTCAGTTACGTCAAAAAATAGCAGGTGTCCTAATGGAGGAACTGGGAGAAAAAAATGGTGGAATTCTTTGTGCCATGCTATTAGGAGAAAAAGGGAAACTGCAATCAGAGATAAAAGAGGGGTATCAGTATAGTGGAATTTCACATATACTTGCAATATCTGGTTTGCATATTTCGATTTTGGGATTTGGCCTATTTAAAGTCTTAAGACGGTGCCATATTCCGATGCCTGTTGTTGTGTTTGTATGTTTCTTTTTGCTGCTAATGTATGGAATAATGGTTGGTGGAAGTGTGGCTACCATACGTGCGATTATTATGTTTACTCTTTTCGTTGTGGCAAAAATAACAAAACACCCATATGATATTGCCACTTCGATTTCGGTCGCTGGATGCGTAATTATAGGAATGAATACACGAAATGCAGGAGTAGGTTTTTTCCTTTCCTTTGGGGCTATTATGGGGCTCGTATTCGTTAATCCTGTGTTAAATGAGATGTTCCCATCATGGCGAACGAGGAAAAGAAAAAAAATAAAAAAAGGTATCTTAAGTGGGGTATCTATTTTAATCATGACCATTCCTGTTTTGGAAGTATATTATTATGGGGTGGCGCCACTTTCTATTCTTGTAAATCTACTTGTAATTCCTTTGATGTCAATTTTGATTCCATCAAGTATTTTATTAATAGTGACATCGGTGTCAATTCCATTTTTAGCTTTCTTTTTTCGCATTTCATGCGAGTGTATTCTTTGGATATATGAAAAAATCATTTGGGTGTCAGAAAAAATACCTGGGTATTTTCTTGTTACGGGGAAAATAGAGTGGCAGCGTATGCTTTGTTATTATCTTTTGTTATTAATAATACTTGTATTTGAAAAGAAAATAAAAAGAAGAAGAAAGATTTTAATTCTTTGCGTTATGTTTGCAATTTTAATAGTTCGCATGCAATCGAATTTGCAAATTCAAGTGTTAGATGTGGGGCAAGGAGACGGTATTTATATTGAAACTGGTACGGGATTTTCTTTATTTATAGATGGCGGAAGCACTACGGTTGAAGATGTCGGAAAATATCGGATTGCACCATATTTAAAAGCAAAGGGGGTAACGAAAATTGATTATCTTTTTCTTACGCATTATGACCAAGACCATATTTCGGGATGGGTAGAATTGTTTGAAGAGATGTTGCAATCGACACAAATAAAAAATATTTTGAAAGTGACTAACATAGTCATTTCAAAAGAGACGAAGGATTGGGAGGGAGGAGAATATTTTCTTTCTTTGGCGCGCGAATTAGATATTGCAATTTATCATATAGAAAAGGGGGATATTATGGACTTTCGTGGGGTGAGTATACAATGTATTTATCCCGATGAAAAATTGACTGAATCAGCCAATGAAAATTCACTGGTTCTTTTATTGAGAAAAGAAAAATTTTCCATGTTATTTACAGGAGATTTAGAAGGAGAAGGAGAAATAAGGGTAACAGAAATATTAAAGCAGTTAAGGGAAAATCAATTAAGAGAGTCTATTGAAATTTTAAAAATAGGACATCATGGATCCAAGAATGCATCGTCACTTGCATTTTTAGAAACTGTGGATGCTGATGTAGGGGTGATTTCGTATGGGAGAGATAATACGTATGGACATCCGGATGAAGAAACTTTAGAGCGATTGCAAGAAGAAGATATGCTATATTTTGGCACGGGTGAAGAAGGGGCTATATTAATTGAAAGTGATGGAGAAAGGTATTGGATAAAAAGCTATTTAAATAAAAAGGAAAACAGTTTGCATCTTTTACATGTATCCGATTTATGGTAGGATAAGAAAAGGAAACATTGTAAAAAAAGAAGGTGATTTTAAAATATGAAAAGTATTAATGCAGATATTTCTTCTGGTAATTTTTCGCAAATTTATTTGTTATATGGAGAGGAAAAATATTTAATAAATCAATTTAAAAAAAAGCTTTGTGATGCTCTTTTAGGAGAAGGCGATCGTATGAATTTTCATGTTTATATGGGCGGTGATTTTTCTTTTTCGGATGTGATTGGGCAAGCAGAAACCATGCCTTTTTTTGCAGAGCGACGTGTTATATTAATGGAAGAAGGCAAGACGGATTCGTCAGATGCAGAACAGTTTATAGAATATATGAAGAATCCATCGCCAACCACCTATTTTGTGATTGTGCAGGAAAAAATAGATAAGAGAAGTAAACTATATAAAATGATTACCAAAAAGGGTAGAGCTGTTTTTTTTTCAGAGCAAACAGAACAAACGTTAGTTCCTTGGATTTCCAAAGAGCTGGGGAAGGAAAATTTGAAAATAACTGGAGTTACCGCCTCTTATTTAGTTCAAAAAGTTGGAGTGAATATGGAAAATATAACTTCGGAAATACAAAAGTTAAGTAGTTTTTGTTTGGGGAAGAATGAAGTTACAAAAAAAGATGTGGATGCAATTTGTATTACTAGTCCAGAAAATCGCATTTTTAATATGATGGATGCGATTGCAGAAAAAGAGCAAAAGAAAGCCATGTCATATTATCAACAAATGATGGAACTTAAGGAACCAGCTATGCGTATTTTGTTTATGCTTACTAGGCAATTTAATATCTTATTACAAGTGCATGAACTTACGCTCAAAGGATATTCGCCAATGCTTATTTCGAAAAAATTAGGAATTCGGGATTTTGTTGCAAAAAGATGTGCCACACAGGTTAGAGGATTTTCGGGAGAGCAATTAAAACGAGCAGTGGAAGATTGTGTACAAGCAAATGAAGATATTAAATCTGGAAATATGTCAGAGCGTATAGCAATCGAGTTAATCATTGTAAGATATTCGACAAAGTGATAAAATAAATTAACTATAGAAAGAGAATAGGGAAAGTGAAGGTGTGCAAATGGGATTTTTTGAAGATATGGGAGAGTTTATTTCTGTTTCAAGTGAAAAAATTGGAAAGAAAGCAAAGGAATTCGGTTCTACTGCAAAGTATCAGGGAAATATTAAATCAGAAGAAATAAAAATCAAGCAGCTGTATTATAAATTAGGGAAAGAATATTATACAAATTGTAAAGATGTTTCGGATCCTACAGTACAAGATACGATTGAAGAATTAAATGAATGCAATAAAAAGATTGCAGAAAATCGTAAAAAGGTGGAAGAAGAAAAAGAAAAAATAAAGAATGATACGATATAATTTTTGGAGGAATTATGGCAAAACTGTATTTTAGACATGGGGCAATGGGAAGCTCAAAAACAGCAAATGCGTTAATGGTGGCATATAATTACTTTGAACGAGGAAAAGAAGCGCTAGTCGTAAAACCAAAACTTGATACAAGAGATGAGATAGGAATCATTAAAAGTAGAATGGGTTTGAAAAAAGAAGGTTCTTTTGTAGAAACACTTGTCGAAATGAAAGATGAAGAAATTGAAAAGTTTGATTGCATTATTGTAGATGAAGCGCAATTTTGTACAAAGGAGCAAGTCGAGTTTTTTATTCACATTGTAGATGATTTAAAGATACCTGTTATTTGTTATGGACTTCGTACAGATTTTCGAAGAGAATTATTTCCGGGATCTATGTGGCTTCTTGCATGGGCAGATGTGATAGAAGAAATAAAAACAGTCTGTTGGTGTGGCGATGGAGCAAATTGTAATACAAGATTTACAGAAGATGGAACAGTTATTAGACATGGAGACCAAGTGTGTTTAGGCGGAAACGATAAGTATATTGCTTTGTGTAGAAAGCATTACAAAGAAGGAAATTTAGGGCCTAGACCGGTATAAGTGGAGGAAGAAAATGAATAATTTTGATATTATTATGATTGCGGTAGCCGTAGCATTTATTTTGCGTATTGTAAAATCAAAGAAAGAAACGGAAGCAAGGGGAGAAAATTCGGAACAAGCAAAGGAAACAAAGGCATTTGATTTTAAGGGATTTTTGCAACCAAAATCGAATACAGATGTTTCCAATAGAACAACAAGTACTATTCGTATAAATGAAGAAAAGAAAACCATAAAAAAGACACCAACATTTCAATCTTTAGCACAAGCAAATACAAAAAAAGAGTCAAGAAATGGAGAGTCAACAACAGATTATGTGGCACGAAAGTTGCATGAAGCAGATGTTGTACGAAAAAAAGATGAATGGGAAGTACGACGAGAAGAGCAAAGAAATTCGGGGAATTTACGAATGGCAAAGCGATTAACAGAAGGAGAAGCAATACCTCCTGGGAATAAAATTGTAATTTGTTCATATTGTGGAGCAGAAAATATGGTTCCGAAAGTTAGCACAGAAAAACATTATTGTTATTTTTGCAGAACAAATTTAGCAAGAAATTAATAAATGGAGGATTTTAAAATGAATATGACCGAGATGGTAAGAAAAAAAATGATGGAAGCGATGAAACAGCATGATAAAGAAAGAAAAGAAACCTTATCCATGTTGCTTTCTGCATTAAAAAAACAAACGATCGATAAAAGAGAAGAACTTACGGAAGAGGAAGAGTTTGCGGTTGTAAAAAAAGAAATAAAGCAAACAAAAGAAACGTTAGGAAGTGCACCACAAGATCGAATGGATATCATTGAGGAATGTAAAAAGAAACTTTTGGTTTATCAAGAATTTGCACCAGAAGAAATGAGTGCAGAAGAAATAAAAAAAGTTATTTATGAAGTTTTAAAGGATGAGAATATAGAAAATCCAACCGTTAAGGATAAAGGAAGAATTATGAAAAGTTTAATGCCTCGAGTAAAAGGCAAAGCAGATGGTGGACTCGTAAACCAATTGGTGGGAGAACTTTTTTAAGCAGACTAGATAATAAAATACAAAAAAGGATTAGAATCCCATTTCAAAAAGTTGAAATGGGATTTTTTTGAAATGTGACATGGTCACAGAAAAAATATGCTTTAAATCATATAATTTAAATACAAGCAAGTGTTAAAAAAATAACGAGACATGTATACAGTTAATAAAGTAAAAAAAGAAACCGGAAAATAACCAATATATTTGGTTTGTATCAATGGATAAGGAGCGTACATATGGGAAGAAAAACAGTAATTATTGGTGGAGTGGCAGGAGGTGCTACAACAGCAACAAGACTTCGTAGGAGAGATGAGGATAGACAAATTATCATCCTTGAAAGAGGGGAATATATTTCTTATGCAAATTGTGGATTACCTTACTATATTGGAAATGTAATTCAAAGTAGAGAAGCCCTTTTATTGCAAACACCAGAGGCAATGAAGAAAAATTTTAATATTGATGTTCGAATTTCTAATGAAGTAATTAAAATAAAACCAGAAGAGAAAAAAATTGAAATAAAAAAAGTAAAAACTGGGGAAATTTATGAAGAAACATATGATGATTTAGTAATTTCCACAGGATCAACACCACTTAGACCAAGAATTCCAGGAATTGATCAGGATAATATCTATACATTATGGAGTGTTCCAGATACAGATCGAATAAAAAAGCATATGTTAGAAAAAAATCCAAAGACTGCGGCTGTAATTGGCGGTGGATTTATAGGACTTGAAATGGCAGAAAATTTACATGGAGCAGGGATTGAAGTTTCTGTGATTGAAATGCAAGAGCAAGTATTAGCACCATTAGATTTTGAAATGGCAAATTTAGTACATGAAAATATGGTAATGAATGGTGTTTCTTTGATTTTGGGTGATGGCGTAAAATCTTTTCAAGAAGAAAATGGACAGACGAAAATTGAACTTACAAGTGGAAAAGAAGTCTTTGTTGATGTTGTTATTTTATCCATTGGAATTAGGCCAAATAGCGAATTAGCAAAAGCGGCTGGAATCGAATTAAACGAACGTGGCGGAATTAAAGTAGATGCATCACTTAAAACTTCAGTAGATTCAGTTTATGCGTTAGGCGATGTAATAGAAATTGAAAATTATATTTCAAAACAAAAGGGGATGATTCCTCTTGCAGGACCAGCAAATAAGCAAGCCCGTCTATTAGCAGATAATTTAGCAGGGGATGCAAAAACCTATAATGGGTCAATGGGAACTGCGATAGCAAAAGTCTTTGATTATGATATTGGTTCCACTGGACTAAATGAAAAGCAATTAAAAGCAATGGGAAAAGTAAAAAATAAAGATTATTATGTGGCTTTAATTAATCAGAAATCTCATGCGGGATATTATCCGGGAGCGACGCCAATCACACTGAAAATGTTATTTGACAAAGACGGTAAAATTTTTGGAGCACAAGTAGTGGGACAAGAAGGTGTGGATAAACATACGGATATTTTGGCTACATTAATTCGCTTAGAGGGAACGGTTTATGATTTAGAAGAATTGGAATTAGCTTATGCACCACCTTTTTCTTCGGCAAAAACGCCAACCAATATGTTGGGATTTGTTGCAGAAAATATACTTCGTGGTATGGTTGAATTTTCAGAATGGCATGAAGTGGATGCGATTATAGCGGATGAGGAAAGAAGTAAGCAAACCATTATATTAGATGTAACAGAAGATGTTGAACGCGAAATATTCGCAATTCCAACCTCCTATCAAATTCCAGTGGGTCAGTTAAGAGAACGGATGCATGAATTGGATAGAGAAAAAGAGATTATTGTTTATTGTGCTGTTGGGATTCGTTCTTATAATGCAGCAAGAACTTTAGTGGGAAATGGGTTCAATCATGTGAAAGTTTTAAGTGCTGGAACAGTTTTTTATAAGTCCATGCATTATGCAGATAAAAATAAAAGTATAGATGAAAATGCAAAAGATTCTCAGGAGAATATAGGAGAAAATATGAATGATGTTGTAGCAGATGTAGAAATGGAAATATTGAATTGTCAAGGATTACAATGTCCAGGACCAATTATGAAAGTATATGAAGCCGTTGCAGAAATGCAAGAATCTCAGGTGTTGGAAGTTTCCGCAACAGATATGGGTTTTCCAAGTGATGTACAAGCATGGTGTCGACGTACGGGAAATACTTTTATAAAAGCAGAGCGAAAAGATCGTGTAAATTATGTTTATATTAAAAAAGGTACTAAAAATAAGTCGGAAGTAAAACTTCAAAATACGGAGTTACCACAAGGGAAAACATTAGTTGTCTTTAGTGGAGATTTAGATAAAGTATTAGCATCTTTTATTATTGCAAATGGTGCATTATCAATGGGTAGACCAGTTACCATGTTCTTTACTTTCTGGGGATTGAATGTACTTAGAAAATCAAATGCACCAAAAGTGAAAAAACCATTTATTGAAAAAATGTTTGGTTTGATGATGCCAAAAGGAAGTAAAAAATTAAAACTTTCCAATATGAATATGGGTGGAATGGGAACTGCAATGATGAAAAAAGTTATGAAAGCAAAAAATGTAGATTCGTTAGAAGAATTAATGCAAAAAGCATTGGATAACGGGGTACGATTAGTTGCATGTACAATGTCCATGGATATTATGGGTATTACAAAAGAAGAATTAATGGATGGAATTGAATACGCAGGAGTAGCTTCTTATTTAGGAGATGCAGAAGAAGGAAATGTAAATTTATTTGTTTAAATGGGTATCTTCATTAGGATTTTTCTTCTCTTTGCTTCCAAATGTTGAAAAACCACCAATGATATGCTGTTTTGATTGATTTAAAAAGCTGGCACGCATGACAGAATCTTTACCGTAAATTTTACGGATTTTGTCAATAGCGGCGTCAGCTTTTTCTAATTGTTCAAAACGATTTCCTTCTAAGAAGTTATATTGGTGAATTTTTGTTTTGGTTGCATGGGAAGTACCGACACCTAATTGCCGAATCGGAGAGTGATTCCAAAGCAAATCAAATAAGTGGCAGGCGTGTTTATGAATTTCCATTGTAGTATTTAATGGAGAAGCTAGAGTCATTTGTTTTCTATGATGAGTAAAATCAGAATAAACAATGGATATGGAAATTACTTGAATAAAAGCCTGATCAGCACGTACTCTTGCAGATACGCTTTCGCAAAGAGAGAGAAGAATTAATTTAGATTCTTCCCATGTTGTGACATCTTTTGCCAAAGTTGTGGAATTACCATAGCCTTTATTTGAAACTTCTTGTTTTAAATCAAATTCTAAATCTTTTCCATTTGCATAGTTATAAATTGTTTCTCCGTGACTTTTAAAATGACTTTTTAAAATGGAAAGATCGGTATGGGCCAATTCTCCAATGGTTTTAATTCCTAATTTTTTTAGTGTATCCTGCGTTTTTTTTCCGACATAAAACAATTCAGCAACAGGAAGAGGCCACATTTTACTTGGAATTTCTTCTGGGTAGAGAGAAATTACTTGATTAGGTTTTTTCATTTCAGAAGCCATTTTGGCTAGCAATTTATTGGAACTGACGCCTATATTTACGGTAAAACCTAAATCTTCATAGATTTGTTGCTGTAATTGATGCGCAAAGGTAAGAGGCTGCCCATAGATGCCTTCAGTTCCGGAAAAATCACAAAATGCTTCATCGATACTGTATTGCCAAATCTCGACTGCATATTTTTTAAGATAGTTTATAAATTCACGTGAGGCAGCTAAATATAAAGAAAAATTTGGAGGAACAACGACAAGATTCGGACATTTTTTTATGGCAGAAACAATGGGTTCCCCAGTAGAAATCTTATATTTTTTTGTAGGTATGGATTTTGCCAAAACAATGCCGTGTCTTTTTTCTTTATCCCCTCCAACAACGGAAGGAATCTTTCTTAAGTCGACGGATTCTCCTAAAATATGGATTCGATAGGCGGCTTCCCAACTTAGGAAAGCGGAATTTACATCAATATGAAAAATGGTTGTGTTCATGTGTTCTCCTTATGTAAAATAATGGCAAGATCATACTTTTTTTATGAAGATTAGGATAACATTTGAAAAATACTCCATTGATGGGCAATAATACTATAACGTAATGTGAATATTTTTTCGACTCCTTGTATAGTAGCTGAACAAGTATATAGGATTTCGTGAAGACCAATAAAGATATTTTCTTTTTTACTTAAAATTTCCTGAATATCAACCGTAATGAGTTCATGCGTTTCTGGAAAGGTATATCGAAAACGAAGAGGAGTAAATTCGCCTAAAGTAGAGCAGCTAGAAATAAGTTGTACAGGAATATTTACAGTTTGTTTCATAAGTGACCTCCTAAAATAAGAACATGTGTTCGAAATTTATTATAGACATAAAATAAAAATAATGCAAGTGTAAAAATAGAAATTTTATGATAAAATATGATCAGATAGAAAGGATGAATTCTGAATATAAATAACAGATTTGAAACATTGGAAAGAAACATCAATAATGTTACAATAGATTTGAGGTTGTCTTGTTTGAAAACATTCAAATGGTAAATGGATAAAGACCCATATATTGTACTTTTCTTATGCTAGAATTCTTATTATAGAAATATAGTTTGAATAAAAAGGAGAATATCAGATGAGAAGAGAAGATAGTATAAGAAATTATAGTAAGGTATATATGATATATGTAATGGGAACGATTATTTTTATTTTAGCAATGTTTTTATTAGTTAAAAAAAATGTGGTTGGAAGAGAGCAAAGTATACAGATGGATAGGATGATATCTGTCGATGTTATGGAGCAGGAATATATAGAGGAAGTAGAAAATGAATTATCAGGTTTTGGCTTTATAAATTCAGGAGTAACAATGACAAAGATGATGGAGGGAACTGAAAAATTCTATTATCATATACAGATTCATCATAAAGATTTGGACAAAGTGAGCTTTGAGGAAAGAAATGGAATATTATATTCTTTGAAAAATCTTTCAAAGGATATTAAAAATAGATTAAAAATAGAAGGTATAATAGAAGAGGTTTACTTTACTTATGAAATTATATAAAGTATGGAAGAAGGAAGAATAATGAGAGAAACACCAAAGGAAAAGGAAGTATATGAACATTTTAAAGGATATAGGTACCAGATTTTAACAATAGCAAGAAGTGAGGAAACGCAGAAGGATATGGTAGTATATCAGGAAACAACGGAGCCATATCAGACATTTGTATGTGATCTTGAAGTATTTTTAGAACAGGTGGATTCAAAAAAATATCCGGAAGCAAAACAGAAGTATCGATTTGAAAAATGTGAAGTGGAAGAAACCATTCACCCGAAGCTTTCTGAATTTTTGGATGCAGATACGTATGAAAAAAAATTGGAGATTTTAGTTTCAATGGAATCCGTGATTACGAATACGATGATTAATACAATGGAAATGGCATTAGACGTTTCCATTTCAGGAGGAGAATTAGAAGAACGATATGAAGCACTCTTAAGTTCTCTTAGAACCTTGAAGAGATATGAATGTAATCGTTTTCGATAAGGGGGATATATATGGCTTATGAACTTAACCATCGATTAGTGATAGGAGTATCATCTAGAGCACTATTTGATTTGACAAAAGAAAATACAATCTTTGAGGAAGATGGGATTGAAGCATATTGTAAGTATCAAATTGAACATGAAAACGAAATATTAAAAAAAGGCCCTGGTTTTTACATTATTCAGTCTTTATTAAATATTAATAAGTTAGAGGGACAAAAGGGAAGAGTAGAAGTTATTATTATGTCAAGAAATAGTGCAGATACATCGTTACGTGTTTTCCAATCCATTGCACATTATGGATTGAATATTACGAGAGCAGCACTAGCAAGCGGAGCGCCTCTTTCTCCATATTTAAACGCATTTCGTACGGATCTGTTTTTGTCGGGTTACGAGGATGATGTACAAAAGGCAATTAACTCAAATGTGGCAGCAGGTATTCTTTGCGCAGATGGAGTCCATACTTATCAAAAAGAGGAGATTGGTCAAATTCGGATTGCTTTTGATGGAGATGCTGTTTTGTTTTCCGATGAGTCTGAAAAAATATATCAAAAACAAGGTTTAGAAGCATTTGAAGAAAATGAAAGAAAGAATGCGGAGAATCTGTTAGAAGCGGGTCCTTTTGCTAAATTTTTAAAGACAATTTCAACTTTACAAAGTGAATTTTCGAAAGAGGAAGTTCCTATTCGTACGGCACTTGTAACCTCAAGAAGTGCACCTGCACATGAACGAGTAATTCGCACATTACGAGCGTGGAATGTACGTATTGATGAAGCGTTTTTTTTGGGTGGTGTTGAAAAAAGAGATATTTTAGAAGCATTTGGAGCACATATATTCTTTGATGATCAAAAAGCACATATTGAACCAGCAGCTGAAGTTGTGCCGTCTGCAAGAGTGCCATATAAGGAAAAAGGGGAAAAATAAGATCAATGTACCAGTAAAATAAAAACATTGGGATAAAGGAAAAGATGAGAAATTGCTTATGAATGAGTTAGGAAAAATAGTAGAACCATTACTTACTTGGTTTGATGAAAATAAAAGGGACTTACCTTGGAGAAACGAGGTAAGTCCTTATCGTGTTTGGATTTCAGAAATTATGTTACAACAAACCAGAGTGGAAGCAGTGAAACCATATTTTGAAAGATTTATGAAGCATCTTCCTAGTGTGAATGCATTAGCAGAAGTGAAAGAAGATGAATTATTAAAGCTTTGGGAAGGATTAGGATATTATTCTCGCGCAAAAAATTTAAAAAAAGCGGCAATAAAAGTAATGGAAGATTATGAGGGAAACATTCCAAATTCAAAAGTAGAATTAGAAACTTTGCCAGGAATCGGGAGTTATACTTCTGGAGCTATTGCATCCATGGCGTTTGGAGAAGCGGTACCTGCAGTAGATGGCAATGTATTACGTGTTATGTCAAGATTGACAGCAGATTCTTCGGATATTTTAAATGGAAAAGTTAAAAAAAAATGGGAAGAAGAGATGCAAAAAATTATACCAGAAAATTGCCCCGGGAAATTCAATCAAGCATTGATGGATTTGGGTGCAACGATATGTATACCAAATGGAATTCCACATTGTGAGGATTGTCCATGGGAGGATTTTTGTAAAGCAAGAATGTTAGATAAAACGGCAGAAATCCCCTATAAGAAACCCAAAAAAGAACGAAGAATTGAAGATAAAACAATATTTTTGATTCTTGATGAAGAACAAATTGTAATGAAAAAACGGCCAAAAACAGGATTGCTTGCAGGATTATATGAATTTCCTAATGTGGAGGGAAAACAACAAAAAACCCAAGTTCTTTCCTATATGAAAAAACTTGGGATTGAAGTAATACAGATTCAAAAACTTCCGGAAGTGAAACATATTTTTTCACATATTGAATGGCATATGCAAGGTTATTTAATTCGGGTCGATGAATTAAGTAATCCAATGAAACTTCCCGAAGAATCGATGTTAGTAAATCAAGAAGATTTTATAAGAAAAATCCCATTACCAACTGCGTTTTCTTATTATAATGAATACATATGGAAAGAATATAAACTACATAAGGAAGGATAGTTATTAAAGCAAGAATAGCTACCAAAGCAATTTAAAGGCAGCGGGTAAACTTTTGATACGGATATGTTTGGCTTCATAAGAAACTTCCCCATCCGTATGTACCCACAAATAACGCGAAGTCTCCAAATCTATGGTTTTACATCTGAAAATTTCAATTTGTGGAAACCGAATATGTTTACCAGAAAAAATAGTTGGTAAAATGCGTAAGGTACGCATAGTAGTCAAATCTTTTGCTAAGCAAACATCAAATAATCCATCGAGAGCATCTGCATTTGGTGCAAACATCATTCCACCACCTTCGAAACGATGAATGAAGGCACCAATTAAAAATAAAGAAGAAACTTCGAATTTTGTTTCCATATCAACGGTTACTTTTAAAGAAGCCTTTGGAGCATGAATAATCTGTCTTAAAGCAATACCAGCATAAGTTAGTTTTCCAAGTCCTAATTTGTTTAGGACTTTTTTTATTTTCGAATTGAGTGCTTCTTCACAAACGGCAGCACCAAAACCAATATCAGAACTTACGCTAAAAAGACGTCGTACACAGTTAGAACTTGTAACAGATTCTTTCGTAAGTCGATGTTTACCATCTAGAATTGTAAGCTCTCCAAGATCATAAGCAGTAGGAGTTGTAACAGACAGAATTCGTTTGAGAT
Organism: Lachnospiraceae bacterium; assembly: GCA_041596215.1. Taxonomy (GTDB): domain Bacteria; phylum Bacillota; class Clostridia; order Lachnospirales; family Lachnospiraceae; genus JBFHIZ01. The sequence goes on along the minus strand of JBFHIZ010000008.1, from coordinate 38,444 downwards.
TTTTAATGGGATCGCTGTACATGTTTAAATCCCTTGCAAAATCATTGCTAGAACCGGTTGGAATATAACCGACATAGGTATTCTCAAAATCATGAATTCCTTGAATGACTTCATTTAAAGTGCCATCACCTCCTAAAACAAGAAAGTAAATAGGTTTTTCAGTTAAGGCGGTTATAGTTTTTACTAGCTCGGTAGCATGGCCTTCTTTTTTGGTAAAGTGTACATCAAATTGCGTATTTGTTTCTTGTAGTGTTGGAAGAAGCAAATCCCAATATTTTTTACCTTTTCCTGTTTTGGAAAGTGGATTGACAATAATATGATACATCGAAAGTACCCCCCTGAAATTGAAAGATTTAATAGTTCAATTTTACCATATTGTAGGAATTAGGCAAAGGAAATTATAAAGAAATTCTATGCAGATAAAATGGTAAAATTTTTATGAAAAAATGAAAGGTTGAAAAAATAAAAAATAAAAAAATTAAAAAATAGAAAAAGTTAAAAAAAGGACCAAAATGTAACCTAGGTTACCGAAATGTATTAATTTTTATGATAATATGATGTTAACAAAAAAATTGGAGAGTAAATATGTATGAAAAATGGCTTAAACAACTAGAAAAGAATGCATTATTTAAAAATATTGATGAGAAAGAAATTCGTAGAGTTTTATCTTGTATGAAACCATCCATCAAAAATTATAAGAAAAAAGATATTATCACAATAGAAAAAGAACCTTTACATGCGATTGGGATTATATTAGAAGGGGAAGTTCTTGTTGGAAAAGAAGATGATGCGTCAGAGAGAATGATTATGGCAAAACTTAAACGAAATGATATATTTGGAGAAATTGCTGCATATACAAGTGGGAAGTGGCCAGCAACTGTTACAGCAGAAGCAGATACAACTATTTTATTTTTAGCACCAGAAAAAGTGGTGGCAATTTGTGGTCAAGTTTGCACGGGGCACAAAGTATTAATTGAAAATATGCTGAATATTATTGCAAACAAGGCTTTAAAGATAAATGAAAAAATTGAAATATTAACGATGAAAAGTGTACGAAAAAAAATCACTCATTATCTCTTACAACAAGAAAGGAAAACAAATAGTTTAAGCTTTGAGATTCCATTAAATCGAAATGAACTTGCAGAGTATTTGGATATTACAAGACCTTCTCTGTCAAGAGAACTTGCAAGAATGCAAGAAGAGGGATTGATTGCCTATCAAAAAAATCATTTTGAATGGAAAAATTTTAATGAAATAAAATAGAAAAAGAATATGAAAAAGGATCAAGCTGTAAAATTAGGAAGGAAAATGAAAATAAAACAAAAATAGGTAAACAAAAATAAATAGGTATAAAAATAAACACAAGGTGTAACTAGAGAATAGACACAGAATAGGAGAAAAAATGAGTAATCTATATTTTGATTTACAAGATACGGTGTATGATATAACCGAAAAATATGAGGTGGCAATTGAAATTTTGGCCTCTGTTGGAATGGAGCAATTAAAAAATGAAAACATGCGAAAAATATTGGGGAAAACAATCACATTAGAAGCGGTGTGCAAACTCAAGAAGCTTGACAAACAAGCACTAGAAGAAAAATTAGTGGAAGCAATTGAAGCTAGTGAAGTGGGTAAAGAGACAGAGAAAGGTTTGAAAAATATGGAAGAGGAGAAGGAAATAAAAATAGCAGGAATTTTACCTTGTCCTGTTCGAACACCACTTACGGATGCCTTTGAAAAGTGGATGGAAAGTGAAACTTTCGATTTTAAACTTTCTTATGAGTTAAAAGCAGCATCGATGGGAGTTGATTGGCTTGCAGATTCTTTGGAAAATGGAGATGCGGATGCTTTGCCTGATTTGTTTATCTCGGCAGGATTTGATATGTTTTTTGATAAAAAACTATTTGGTAAGTATAAGACGGAAAATATCTTTGAGGATATTACAGAATTTTCAGCATATAATAAAGATTTTCATAATGAGACGATAGAACTAAAAGACCCGAGTAAACAATATGCGATGCTTGGAGTGGTGCCAGCTGTATTTTTAGTAAATGTGGAAGAATTAAAAGGAAGAGAAATTCCAGAAAGTTGGGAAGATATTTTGAAAGAAGAGTTTGAAGGGTGTGTAAGCCTTCCGATTGGAGATTTTGATTTATTTAATGCAATTTTGTTGAATATTTATAAGACATATGGAGAAGAAGGCTTAGAAAAACTTGGAAAAAGTTTACAAAGGAGCATGCATCCATCAGAAATGGTAAAGTCACATATTAAAAAAAGAGAGAAACCGGTGATTACCATTATGCCATATTTCTTTACCAAAATGATTAAAGAAAATGGACCTATGAAGGCGGTATGGCCTAAAGATGGAGCTATCATTAGTCCAATCTTTATGCTAAGTAAGAAAGAGAAAAAGAAGGAATTAAAGACAATTGTTGACTTCTTTGCATCCAAGGAAGTTGGTGAAATTCTATCTCATAATGGAAGATTTCCAAGCGTAAATCCAGAGGTGGATAATCAAATTTCAAGTGAGAATCAATTTATGTGGCTTGGTTGGGATTTCTTAAAAACGGAGGATATCTCGTTGTTAATTAAAACTTGTGAAGATATATTTAATCAAAATAGTAAGGAGAAAATAAAATGAATTTAGTGACTGTATCAGGACCGCCCTCTTCAGGGAAAACTTCTATTATATTAAAAACGATTGAAGCCATAAAAAACAGAGGATTATCTGTGGGAGTAGTGAAATTTGATTGTTTGTATACCGAGGATGATGTACTTTATGAAAAGGCAGGGATTCCAGTAAAAAAAGGATTGTCAGGATCTCTTTGCCCTGATCATTATTTTGTAAGTAATATTGAAGAAGTCGTTGAATGGGGAATGGAAAAAAAGATTGATATTTTAATTACCGAAAGCGCAGGTCTTTGCAATCGTTGTTCACCATATATAAAAGGGGTGAAAGCAATTTGCGTAATTGATAATTTAAGTGGCATAAATACACCGAAAAAAATTGGACCTATGCTTAAAATGGCAGATGTTGTTGTAATTACAAAAGGAGACATTGTTTCACAAGCAGAAAGAGAAGTGTTTGCGTCTCGTGTAAATTCTGTAAATCCTCAAGCTACGATTATTATGGTAAATGGATTAACAGGACAGGGTGCTTTTGAACTAAGCACTTTATTATATGAAGAAGAAAAAGATATCGAAACGGTAAAAGGGATGGAACTAAAATTTCCAATGCCGTCAGCGCTTTGCTCGTATTGCTTAGGTGAAACAAGAATTGGGGAACGCTATCAAATGGGAAATGTGAAGAAAATGGATATGGAAAGGAAATAGGTATGGATAGATTTGACGTGTGTGAGACGATAACAATGAGTGAATTAGAAAGAAGATATCCTTTTGTGCTTGCTTTCTTTGAAAATAATAAACTAGATATTGATGGCTTTGAAGAATATACGTTTGCCGATTTTTTATCTCATTTTTCACAAGAGGAGTTAGAAGAATTAGCAATGGATGTACCAAAAATGAAGGAAGATCTACAAATATATATAGAACAAATGGTTTCTTTTTTAGGATTGGATAAAGAAAAAGTGGAATCTATTACAATTGTTGCTGGAAATGATAAATATGGTAAAAAAGAAGAATTTGATAAATTGGTTATTTGTAAAGGGGAAATTATATCCATTGTTGGACCAACGGGTTCTGGAAAAAGTCGATTATTAGCAGATATTGAATGGGCAGCGGATTTAGATACGCCAACAAAAAGACAAATTTTAATCAATGGAGAAATTCCAGATAAAAATATTCGTTTTTCAACGAGTAACAAACTAGTTGCACAATTGTCTCAAAATATGAATTTTGTAATGGATTTATCGGTGAAAGAGTTTCTGGAATTACATGCAAAAAGTAGAATGGTTTCTAATGTTGAGGAAATAACAAAACGAATAATAGATGCAGCCAATGAACTAGCTGGAGAAAAATTTGATTTAAATACGCCAGTAACAGGACTTAGTGGAGGACAGTCAAGAGCTCTAATGATAGCTGACACAGCAATTTTAAGTACCTCACCTATTATTCTTATTGATGAAATCGAAAATGCGGGAATTGACCGAAAACGTGCGTTACGTTTGCTTGTTAAAGAAGACAAGATTGTGTTAATGGCTACACATGACCCGTCACTTGCATTAATGGCAAGTAAACGAATTGTAATTAAAAATGGAGGGATTCTAAAGGTAATTGAAACAAAAGAAGAAGAGAAAAATATGTTACAGAAACTTGAGGAAATGGATTTGATTATTAATCAAATGAGAAAAAAACTAAGAAGTGGTGAAGAATTACAGGCAGAGTAAGTAAAAAAAAATAAATGTATGAAAAAGAAAAAAGACAGAGTATATCTGTCTTTTTTTTATGTTTTTGAAAGGCAATGTTCGTAAATATTGTGTTTATATAAAAAAAAAGATTACTCTATTTCTATAAAACGAATTTTATTGCCAAATAAGTTAAATTGTGCAGAGTGTATTACATAACCATATTCAATATCTAAATTACCTTGGATAATAATAGTATATCCTAAGCCAACATAATCACCTGAACCACCATCATCTGCTCCATTAATTACCTTAGCAAATATTGGTTTTTCAAAGTTATTCATTGTTTTATGATAATCCGTTATACCCATAGTAGTAAGAATTACTACCACTATGATGCATATTTTAATTATGATTTTAACAGTTTTTTGCATTGTTATTCACCTTCTAAAATTTATTTGAATCTAAGAAGTTTACTTATTGTCATCGTATCAAAATTAAACATTGAAGTCAACAAAGTTTTTTCAATTAAGCTTTCATAAAAAACAAAGACTTTTTAAGGTTAGTTTAAGTTTTACAAGACATGATAGAGATAAATAAAATTGGCATATCTTATGGAGGTATTAACTAAAGTGAAGGAAAAATGGTCAAAAAGAAAAAAAATAATTATTATGGCAGCAATTATTGTAGTAATAGGAATTGTGATTTCTGTTTTCTTTTTTGTTCGAAATATGAAGGAAGAAGCAATGGAATCAAAAAATAATTTTGCGAATGGCTTTGTTGTGACAGAAGAGACAGTATATGCAGCTGGAACAACAGCAATTGCTGTGGTAAGTGAAGAATTTGAGCCGGATTATATAACTTCAGACCTTTATATTGAAGAAGTGTATGTTGCTACTGGGGATGTAATTACAGAAGGAACAAAATTACTTAAAATTTCAGATGATTCAATTATGGATGCGAGAGAAGAATTGGAAACGGTTGCAGAAAGTGCAGATTTGGCATATCGAGCTGGATTAATCGAATATGAGCAGGGGAAGATTACAGCCAAATATGATTATGATATTACTTTGTTAGAGTCTAAACAGGCAAAAGAAGTTTATGAAGATACTATGGTGGAGTTAAATTCAAGGTTAGAAGAAAAGCAAGAAGCAGTAGATGAATCGGAAGAAATCATTAATACATATACGGATGCAATTAATAATAATACGTATTCTTCACAATATGGTGTGGAGGAAAAACAAGCAATTTATGATGAAAATTTAGCTATTTTGCAGACAAAATCTGAAGAATGGGGAATTCCATATGATGCGTTTATCTCTCCAGGTGGAGGAAGCAGTAGTTATGACCCGTGGGAATTAATTACATTAAAAGAGTTGTATGAAGAACTAGAAGAAAACTTAGAAGATTTAGAAGATGCAGAGGATGAATATAATAATATGGTTGAAAATGCTTCTCTTTTATTGGCGATTGAAGAATTAAATTTAGAATCATTAAAAAGTGAATTATATGAATTTCAAGAAATATATGATATCCAAGCATTGGAAGCAGAGACAACCTATCAAAAGGCACTTGCAAAAAGTGAATTAGTTGAAAGTGATTATGAAACGGAACTTTCAAAAATTGAGGAAGAATATAACGATTTACTTGATGCAAAAGAAGATGCAGATGAAAACTTGATTGAATTTGAAACTTTGATAGGTGATGGATATTTTTATAGTAGTAGTGCAGGAACAATTTTAAGAACTGCTATTTCAGAAGATCGTAATCTGATCGGCGAAAGTGTAGTCGTGGAATATAGCAATCCAGAAATAGTTACCGTTTCCGTTGACGTAGATCAGGCAGATATTTCGAAGATTGATATAGGAGATTTGGCATATGTAATAATTGATGGGTATGGAGAATATATGGGAATCGTGGAAGAAATTAATCCAATTTCTACATCAACAAGTCGTACATCTATTACGTATGAAGTGACGGTATCAATAGAAAGCGAAGATGGAAATATTACATCGAATCTAGTAGCTGGCGTATATTTTCAAATGGGAGAAGAGGCAGAATGAAGATAAAAGTTCATTTAACAAAAAAACAAAAAAAGTTACTTATTATTATTGTGGCAGCAGTTTGTTTGGTTGGAGCTGCTGTGTATACCGTATTTATCCAACCATCTTTAAGTCAAGAGAAATGGATTTATAAGGAAAGCGAAGTGTTTGTAGGAGATATGACCATCGGGATAACCGAAAGTGGAACCTTAGAATTTGGAGAAACTGGGCAATTGTATGATATTAGTGTCTCTACTTCGGATGAAGAGGATGAAGAGGATGAAGATACAGACGAAGACGAGGATGAAGAAACCGTTGAGAAGTATTTAAAAATAGAGGAACTTTATATTGTAGTGGGACAAAGAATATCGGAAGGAGATCCCATAATGAAATTTACGGAGGATTCTATGGAAGATGTTCGAAAATTGTTAACGTCGGCATTGACGGAAGCAAACATTGAGTATTCAGAAGCAAAAACAGAATATGACGTGGACGTTTTAAGTGCGAAACAAACTTATCAAAGTAGTATGATTTCAGAAGAATATGCTTCTAAAATTTACAATCAAAATATTTCATCGATGAATGCTGAGATTTACACAAAAAAAGCAGAAATACTGGAACTTTCTGAAGAAATAGAAGATTTAAAAGACACGATTAATGATGTGACAGAAGAATTAAGTGATGCAAAAGAAACATATGATTTAGCTGTTGAATATTTAGCAAATGCTAATTTTTCTGATGTTGGAGTATATGTAGATGCACAGACAATTTATTTGAATGCGGAAAGCAAATATGAGTTTGCACAAAAAAATTATGATGAGGTTTATGAAAGCATCGAATCAAAACAAGAAGAAATAGAAGTTTTAGAGGATGAAATCATAGCTGCAAATGCAGAACTTGGAATTAATGAAATGGATGCAAAGCAAAATTATGATATGACGATTGCCGAAGGTAGTATTGCTGAAAGTATTTACAATACGTCCATTGCTGCATTAGAAGAAACATTAAATGAGGCAGCGGTGGATGTAGAAGCAGCAGAAGAACAGTTGCGTAATTTTGAAGAGTTTGTAGGATCGGGTATCATCTATGCGGAAGGAACAGGAATAATAACGACGATTTCTTATGAAGAAGGTGATTCCTTGGTAGAAGAAGGAAGTATATTTACTTATGTAAAAGAAGATAATATGTCAATTACAGTGGATGTATCACAAGAAGATGTCATCGATATTTTTGTTGGAGATGAGGTTGCAATTTCCTTTCTGGCGTACGAGGAAGAAATATATTATGGAATTATTTCTTCAATAACAACGACTTCTACTTCGGATTCTTCGGCTACGGTAAGTTATCCAGTAACCGTTGATTTATTAGGCGATACTTCCGCTTTATATGGGGGAATGACTGCGGATATTACATTTGTAACTGAAACAAGAGAAAATACGAAGTATGTTTCCGAGAATGCCATTGTAACAGAAAATGAGAGTACTTATGTATATGTAAAAAAACTTGGAGGATATGAATTACAGGAAGTAACGACAGGTCTAAGTGATGGAATATATGTGGAAATTTTAGATGGATTATCTGATGGAGATATTATTTACATTGCTACAAAAGTAACGGAAAGTGCAAAGGATACGATTGCTGATGTAGAGAGCGATGATAGTTCGGAAGAAATGTCAGAGGACAATCTATCGGAAACATCCGAAGAAGAAAATAAAACGAATGATTCGATGGAAATGCCAGGTAGAGAAATACCAGATAGTGAAATGCCATCAGGTGAAAGACCAGAAGAAATGGGGGGTATGAATTAGTGAATAAACAATCCGAAAAATCAGATAAAAATATTGCAGTGAATATGGAAGAAACAGAAGATAATAAGAAGGATTCGCAAGAAACAAAGAAAAGTAAGAAGGATTCACAAGAAAAAAAAGATAACAAAAAGAACTTGCAAGAAACAAAGAAAAGAAAAAAGAATTCGCAAGAAACAAAGAAAAGTAAGAAGGATTTGCGAAGAATAAAAATTAATAAGTGGAATATCAAAAAAAAGAATTTAAAAAATTATAAGTTCAAAAACTTGGATCTAAAAAAAATGAAAGAAGTACTTATAGCAGAAAAGAATCGAAAAAAAACGGCAATAATTGCATCGGTACTTATTATTCTTTTAATTTGTATTCCAATTGTAATTACAATCAGTAATGCAAAGGAAGACACGGTATATAAAGAAACAGAGGTTTACTATGGGAATTTAACGGTTGGGATTACGGAAAGTAGTACAGTTGATATTGGAACATTAGAACAAAGTTTTGAACTGGATCTATCCTCTCTTGTTTCTACGAGTTCTACGGATTCAAGTGACTCTACTTCTTCTAATAGTGGGATTCCAAGTATGAATTCTGGGGGAGGAATGGATATGTTTTCACAGATATTCTCACTTGCAAGTGGCAATGATTCAGCAACATCAAGTTCAGAAAATATGGTGGAAGTAGAAAGCATATTGGTAAATGTTGGAGAGCAAATTGAAGAGGGAGATCCTATATTAACGCTGACAGAAAGTAGTGTTTCTGAAATTCGGGAGCAACTTGCTGAAGATGTAGTTGTAGCCAAACTTGATTTAGAAGAAGTAGAATCTGACCAGGTAGTATCTAGATTGTCGGCAGCACAAACATATGAATCAAATATTGCATATGGGGAGTATGCAGAAACAGAATATTCGTTAGATATAAAGGAATTATATGATGCAGTAGAAGATGCGCAGGAAGCGTATGAACTTGTACAAGAAGAGCTTGTGTTATTGAATGAAGAATTAGTAACCTTACAGGAAGAATATAAAAATGCAAAGAGTGCATTAGTTGCGGCAGAATATAGTATTCAAAGTGTGGACAAATATAATAATACATATTGGTATGTGCAATATGAAAATACAAGGGATGAAGCAGAAAATACAGTAGAGTCTTTGGAAAGTAACATAGAAAAGCAAGAAGAAAGTATTGAACTTGCGGAGGCTGATTTAGAAAAGTTATTACTTGAATTAAATAAAGAAAAAAGAGCACTTGAATCAGGGTTATTAACCGTACAAGAAACATATGATTTAAGAGTTTTGGCATATGATTATGCGGAAGAAACAAAAACTATTTCTCTTGCATATTTGGATAATAGTTTAGAGACGGTAGAAGAAACTTATTATGAAATGGCAGAGAAATTAGATGAAATTGATGATTATATTATTGATCAACAAATTCTTTCAGAATATAGTGGCGTTATCACAGAGGTTTCTGTTTTAGAAGGAGATCAAATTTCCTTAGATACGATATTAATTACATTATATGATGACACAGATGTGACAATGAGTGCAACTGTATCGGAAGATAGTATGGAATCAATTGCACTTGGAACAGAAGCAAATATTGTTCTTACAGCTTATGATGCGGAAGTATATAAAGCAGAGGTAACAGAAATTTCAGATGCAACTTATAATAGTAATACGGGTGAAAACGAATATACGGTAACGGTAACGATTCTTGGAGAAGTAAGTGGATTATATCAAGGAATGACAGGAAATATAACATTTATAACAAAGGAGATGGAAGAAGTGCTTTATGTTTCTAACCGTGCCATATTTAGAGAAGGAACCAAATCTTATGTAAAAGTAATGAATGATTATGGAAAAATTTCAGAAAAAACAATAAGTACTGGATTTTCCGATGGAATTAATGTAGAAATTGTGGAAGGACTTTCAGAAGGCGATATCGTTTTAATTGAAAGTAAGGTGACAGAATAATGAGACTTTCCGAGTTACTAAGATTAGTATGGATAAATTTAGCACAAAATAAATTTAAAGTTATTTTAACATCGATTGGCATTGTGGTTGGATCGGCTACCATTATGTTAGTAATTGCAATTGGAACGGGTGGTAAAATGGATGTTGCAGATCAATTTGCAAATCTAAATGCGGGGGCAATAGATATTTCATATGAAAGTGCAGATGATACAGGTACCTTTTCAAATTCTTTCGGAGGAAATGAAAGGTCATCTGGTGGAAGACCAGATATAATGAGTTTTCCTGGTGCAGCTATGCAGGGGAATGCCTCAGATGAAAGTGACAGATTAAATCAAGAAGACATTACCTTATCAGAATCGGACATGGATGATCTTAGTGTATTTGTGCCTGGATTAGAAGATTCGACTATTACGTATTCAACCCAAGCAGATATTGAAGGTGGCGATTTAGAAGAAGCCACGACCTATACTGTTGCAGGAACATTAGATAATTATGCAGAAATAAGTAATTTAGAGTTGTCCATAGGAGAATATTTTTCAGAAGAAGATGGAGAAAATACAGTAAAAGTATGTGTTTTGGGATATTCCACAGCATTAGATATTTTTGGAAGTGCATATGATGCATATGATGAAATTGTGTATATTGATGACCGACCATATGTAGTAGCTGGAGTTCTAGAAGAAATGGGATCTGTTTCTTCGGGAATTAGTCCAGATAGTTCGATTTTTATACATTATCAAACGGGAATTAAATATTTAACCGGGGAAGATGTTAGTCCAACAATAACTGTTATCGCAAGTGATATTAATCATGTAGATGAGGTTATTGAAGATATTGAAGTGGTTTTACTAGATTCGTATCCAAATGCAGAGTTTACGATTACCGATGCTGGAAGCAAAATGGAAGCAGCTTCGGCATCAAATGATACGCTTACGATGTTACTTATTTCGATGGCAATTATTGTGTTTATTGTAGGTGGTATTGGGATTATGAATGTATTATTTGTTTCGGTAAAAGAACGAACCAATGAAATCGGTATTTTAAAGGCCATGGGTTGTTCTAGAAAAGATATTTTAATGGAATTTTTATTTGAAGCAAGTTGTATGAGTTTTGTAGGGGCAGTGATAGGAATATTTTTATCTCTTGGAATTACACCTATTATTGAAAGTTTTAATGTTCGTGTAGAATTGTCGATCTCAGGAGCATTACTTTCCTTAGCTTTCGGTGTTATTACAGGAACTGTATTTGGATTTTATCCGGCAAACAAAGCTTCTAGATTAATACCAGTAGTAGCATTAAATCAAGAATAGAGGAGAAAAAAGATGGAGAATAAAGGTGAAAATAGAAATAAAAAGGAAAGCGAAAATATAAGCGAGAAGGAAAACGAGAAGGAAAACGAGATGGAAAGCGAAAAAAAAAGCGAGAAGGAAAACGAGAGGGAAAGCGAGAATATAAGCGAGAAGGAAAACGAGAGGGAAAGCGAGAAAAGAAATAAGAAGGAAAGTAAGAAAATAAAAGTAATTGGAATTATTAGTATAATTGTAATTTTAGGAGTGATATCAGCAGTTATATTTTTAACATCAAATAAAGAAGATGATGCAACACAAAAGTTAGAAAGTAATCAAGAATTGGTATATGGGAAAATTACAGAGATAAATGGAAATGAAATTACATATACCGTTTATACATTAAATGATGGAATCGAAGAAACCATAAATGAAGTGGTGGAAACAACGGAAGTGGATTTGGAAAATAGTGAAACAGAAATTGAAGCAACAATTGGAGAAAGGCCAGGAAGAGATGCTTTAAGTACTGATCAGGTAAGTGAAGAGGAAGCAAGTGGTGATACATCAGAGGGAGATATGCCTAGTGGTGAGCGACCAAATAGAGATGTGCTAAGTGGAGATGAAGTAAGTGGTGATATGCCAAGTGGCGACATGCTAAGTGGAGAGGAAGGGATAGGCGACATGTCAGGTGGTGATAGACCAAGTGAAGAGGAAGGGATAGGCGACATGTCAGGTGGTGATATGCCAGGTGGTGATATGCCAAGTGAAGAAGAAATAGATGCAACTGAAGAAAATCAAAATGGCAGCAGTACTGCATCTTCAACAAGTACGTATATAGAAACAGAGGAATCTGTTACCTTATTAATTCCAGTAGGAACTTCGGTTACCACAAAACTAGGAACGGTAACTACTTTTTCAAGACTTGCAGCAGGAGACCTTATAGCTATGGTCGTAGAAAAGCAAAGTGATGGATCTTTTGTTATTATATCCATTGAAATTGTTGAATAGAAAGGAATAATGTTGTTATGATTACAATGAGAAATATTGATAAAGGTTATTTGTTAGGAGAAGAAAAAGTTCCAGTACTAAAAAATATAAATTTTCATGTAGATAAAGGAGAATATGTGGCGATTTTAGGGCCTTCTGGATCTGGAAAAACTACGTTAATGAATATTATAGGCTGCATGGATGTTTCGGATGCTGGAGAATATTACTTAAAGGGACGTGCTATTCATGAAATGGAAGAAGTGGAGCTGACGGGTGTAAGAAATCAGGAAATTGGATTTATTTTTCAAAACTATCAATTAATTCCAACGTACAACGTGATTCAAAATATAACGATGCCACTTATTTTAAGAGGATTTAGTTATAAAGAAGCTGAAGAAAAATGTATGGATACTATAAAGCTATTAGGTCTGGCGGATCGATTAGGTCATAGACCGAGTGAATTATCTGGAGGACAAAAACAGAGAGTTTCTATTGCAAGAGCGCTTGTTGGAAGCCCTTCCATATTGCTTGCTGATGAACCAACAGGAGCATTGGATACGAATAGCGGAAAAGAAGTCTTGAAGCTATTTCGAGAGATAAATGATATGGGAAATACGATTGTAATGATAACACATGATTTAAAAGTGGCACAATCTGCAAAAAGAATTGTAAGTATTGTAGATGGAATACTTACAGAAACAGATGTATTTGAGTCGAAAAATAGAGGGTGATTTATAAAAGCAAAAATTACCGTGTGAGATATAAGCAGGGGTCGCTGGATTGGGGGATTAGGCTTTAAAAAAAGTGAAATCCCCCAAAAAAGAAGGAAAGCACATAAAATTATAAGGAATAAGCTACCGTTTGGGGGATGCAGAGAAATATAGCTTTGCATCCCCCAAAAACTTGCGAAAACTTGGGGGATTAGGCTTCAAAAAAGCAAATCACCCCCAAAAAGTGAAAATTACCGTGTGAGATATAAATTGCCGTGTGAGATATAAACTGCCGTGTGAGATATAAATTACCGTGTGAGATATAAATTACCGTGTGAGATATAAATTACCGTGTGAGATATAAATTACCGTGTGAGATATAAATTGCCGTGTGAGATATAAATTGCCGTGTGAGATATAAATTGCCGTGTGAGATATAAATTACCGTGTGAGATATAAATTACCGTGCGAAATATAAATTACAATGTATGACATACTGTCTCCCTATAAAATGTGGTTTTCAAGAATATAATTCTATGGTATACTTTCAGTGTTGTAAAAGTTTATAAAATAAGACACGCGATCGGGAGGAACAAAGATGTATTCATTGGATGAAATCAAAAAAGTGGATCCTGAAATTGCAAATGCAATTATAAGTGAGCAGGAAAGACAAAACAGTCACATTGAACTAATTGCTTCAGAAAACTGGGTTAGCAGAGCTGTAATGGCAGCAATGGGAAGCCCTCTTACAAACAAATACGCAGAAGGCTATCCAGGGAAAAGATATTATGGAGGTTGTGAATGCGTGGATGTTGTAGAAACACTGGCAATTGAACGCGCCAAGAAATTATTTGGGTGTGATTATGTAAATGTACAACCCCATTCAGGAGCACAGGCAAATATGGCAGTACAATTTGCAATTTTAAATCCAGGAGATACATTTATGGGTATGAATCTTGCACATGGTGGACATTTGACACATGGGAGTCCAGTAAATATGTCTGGAAAATGGTTTCATGTTGTTCCTTATGGTGTTGATAGCGAAGGCTTTATAGATTATGATGAAGTAAGAAGAATTGCACACGAATCAAAACCTAAGATGATTATTGCAGGTGCGAGTGCTTATGCAAGAAGTATAGATTTCAAAATGTTCCGAGCAATAGCTGATGAAGTAGGAGCCGTTTTGATGGTAGATATGGCACATATTGCAGGATTAGTTGCAGCAGGATTACATGAAAGTCCAATACCATATGCAGATGTTGTAACAACAACAACACATAAAACATTAAGAGGACCAAGAGGTGGAATGATTCTTTGTAATCAAGAAGCGGCAGATAAATATAATTTTAATAAAGCAATTTTCCCTGGAATCCAAGGGGGTCCTTTAATGCACGTGATCGCAGCAAAGGCTGTTTGTTTTGAAGAAGCATTATCGGATGAATTTAAAGAGTATCAAAAAAGTGTAGTAATGAATGCACAAGCATTATGCAAAGGGTTAATTACAAGGGGATTAAAAATTGTTTCTGGTGGAACGGATAATCATTTGATGTTACTTGATCTTTCCCCACTTGATTTAACAGGAAAAGATATGGAAAAATTATTGGATCGTGCACATATTACGGCAAATAAAAATACCATTCCAAACGATCCTAAATCACCATTTGTTACAAGTGGCGTCCGTTTAGGAACACCAGCTATTACAACAAGGGGAATGAATATGGATGATATGGATCAAATTGCGGAAGCAATATCATTATTGGTAAAAGGTGGCGAGAAAAAAATTCCAGAAGCGAGAAAAATTGTTGATGAATTAACAAAAAAATATCCATTACTATAGACAAAAAAAGTAACTATATGTTGATAGAATCCTCTACAAGTAGACATGGTAAAAAACCAAAACTACTTATGGAGGATTTTTTAGAAAAAAGTAAAAAAACCAATGTTAATTTAAAAAGAAGAATAATGTTAATTTAAAGACAAAACGTTAATTTAGGAAAAGTGAAAGAAATTAGTTTAGCAAAAAGTAGAATTGTTAAAGGGCTTGATAATTCAAAAGAACAAATCTAAAATAAGATAGGTAATGTGATTAATATATAAGGGAGGAAAGCAAATGATACAAATTGAACATGTGACAAAAGTTTATAAATTATCAAAAAAACAAATGAAAAAAATGAAAATGAAGAATAATGTAAAATGCGCAGTAGACGATATTTCTTTACATGTAAATGAAGGGGAGATATATGGATTGCTTGGACCGAATGGAGCTGGTAAAACAACTCTTTTAAGGTGTGTAGCGACATTGTTAAAACCTACGGAGGGAAATATACAGGTAAATGAATACGATGTGCATAAGGATTCCAAAAAAGTAAGAGAAAATATTGCATTTTTAACTAATGAGATTAAACTTGACACCAATTTTTCCGTAGATTATTTATTTCGTTTTTTTGGAAATTTACATCATATGAAATTAGAAGAAATTGAAAAAAGAAAAAAAGAACTATTCTCTTATTTTGGGATTGCTGAATTTGCAAATAAAAAAATCGAAGAATTATCAACTGGTATGAAGCAAAAAGCAGCTATTGCAGTAAGCCTTGTACATGATCCAGATGTAATTATATTTGATGAGCCAACAAATGGATTGGATGTAATTACCGCAAGAAATGTAATGAATTATTTACTTAAAATGCGTGATGAAGGAAAAACAGTTGTAATGTCGACGCATATATTAACAGCGGCAGAAAAGTATTGTAATCGAATCGGAGTGATTGTGGATGGTAAAAAAGTAGCTGAGGGGTCAGTTGCAGAAATTTTAGAGAAAACAAAATCAGAAGATTTAGAAGACGCATTTTTTCAATTATATCAAAAACATGGTAAAGGGGAAGAATAAATGAAAATTATTGGAATTATTGTAAAAAAAGAATTACGAAGAGTTTTTAAAGATAAAAAAATGGTATTTGGATTATTTATTTTTCCAGCAATATTAATCATTGGACTTTATGCATTAATAGGACAACTTACCACATCATTAACAGAAGATGTGGATACACATGTGCCAGAAGTCATGATTGCAAATGTTCCATTAGAAGTGGAAGCAGTAATGGAGGAAGTTGGATATGTAACTATGGCTAATATCGAATATGTTACAGAAGAAGAGGCCTTGGAAGCAAAACAAAAAGTAACGGATGAGGAAATCGATTTAATTGTTATATTTTCAAAAGATTTTTATTTATCATATTTAGAATATCAAACAGAGAATAATGTAAGTCCAAAAGTAGAATTATTTTATACGACGGCGGGGAATTACTCGGGCCAAGCTAGATATATGTTTGAAGAAATGGTGTTAGAGCCTTTAGAAACGATGATGCTAGAAGAAAGATTAGGATCACTTGATGTATTGCGTGTATTTGATATAGAAAAAGAAGTATTGGACGAAGAAGGAACAGCGGCAGCAGAAGTATTATCTATGATGCTCCCGTATTTTATAACAATGATGCTTTTTGCAGGAGCAATGGGATTAGGAGTGGATGCAATTGCAGGAGAAAAAGAAAGAGGAACAATGGCAATTTTACTACTTACACCAGTCGAACGATATAAGATTGCTTGGGGGAAAATTGTTTCACTTGCAATACTTTCTAGTATGTCAGCATGCGTTTATACTGTTGCAATGCTTATTTCTTTACCTAATATGGTTGAATCCATGTCTTCGACTGCAACTTCTTCCTATCACATTACCTTTATGCAAGTGATTTCATTACTTGCAATTATGGTTAGTATGGTTGTTCTATATGTGGCAATGGTAGGAATTGCATCTGTTTATTCTAATAGTTTAAAAGAGGCACAAACATATATATCGCCACTATATATTGTAGTTATTCTTGCAGGATTATTGACTATGTTTCAAGGAGGAAAAGAAGTATCGATACAAATGTTTGCAATTCCGCTTTATGGGAATGCACTTGTAATTCAAAAGATTGCGATGAATGAACTGACGTTTTTACAATTTTTTATATCCTTTTTCGCAACTAATTTGGTCTCGATTGGATTAATTGCAGGAATCACGAAAGCATTTAATAGTGAAAAAGTAATGTTTCGTGCATAAAATCAGAGGATTGTATGCAAAATAATGCAATTTCATACAAAAAGATAGTTGATTCGAAAACAAGATTATGTTACAATATCCCTCAACGGCGAACAACTGTCCGTAAAGCAAACACACGAGAAGTGCTAAAACAGGAGGCATATTTTGAAACCAACAAAATATTATGTAGTGAAAGAAAAGGCTTTGCCAGAAGTGTTACTTCATGTTGTCGAAGCAAAACACCTACTAGATACAGAAAAAGTTTTAACAGTTCAGGAAGCGGTAGATCGAGTAAAAATTAGTCGGAGTTCTTTCTATAAATATCAAGAGGATATTTTTCCATTTCATGATAATTCGCAGGGAAGAACAATTACTCTTACATTTCAAATGGAGGATGAACCAGGATTATTATCAGATGTACTAAAAACAATCGCAGAATATGGAGTGAATATTTTGACAATTCATCAAAGTATTCCAATCAATGGAATTGCATCGCTTAGTTTGAGTGTGCAGGTTTTAGAACATACAAAGAATATTTCGGATATGATAAATGAAATGGAAACAAAAAAAGGCGTTCATCGAGTGAAAATATTAGCAAAGGAATAAATGCGAAAAGCAAAATTATCAAAAAAAATAAGAATCAAAAAAAATAAGAATCAAAAAAAATAAGAATCAATGAAAAAGTAAGAATCAATGAAAAAGTAAGAATCAATGAAAAAGTAAGAATCGATGAAAAAGTAAGAATCAATGAAAAAGTAAGAATCAATGAAAAAGTAAGAATCAATGAAAAAGTAAGAATCAATGAAAAAGTAAGAATCAATGAAAAAGTAAGAATCAATGAAAAAGTAAGAATCAATGAAAAAGTAAGAATCGATGAAAAAGTAGAAATAAATAAAAGAGTAGAATAGATATAAAAATAAGAATGAATTAAGGAAAGAGGAAGACAAAATGACAAACGTAGCAGTGCTAGGATTCGGTACCGTAGGATCAGGAGTTTTTGAAGTGATTCGTGAAAATAATAAACAAGTCAGTCAAAAAGCAATGGATGATGTGCAAGTCAAGTATGTATTAGATTTAAGAGATTTTCCAGGGAATCCAGTAGAAGAAGTTTTGGTTCATGATTATCAAGTGATTTTAGACGATCCAGAGTTGGATGTGGTTTGTGAAACTATGGGAGGATTAAAACCTGCATATGAATTTTCTAAACAAGCATTATTAAAAGGAAAAAGTGTTTGTACCTCAAATAAAGAGCTAGTTGCGCAACATGGTCCTGAATTATTACAGATTGCAAGAGAGCATAATTGTAATTATTTATTTGAAGCAAGTGTTGGTGGTGGTATTCCAATTATTCGCGCAATTGAGGAATGCTTAACTCCTGAAAAAATAGTTAAAATACAAGGTATTTTAAATGGGACTACAAATTATATATTGACAAAGATGGCAATGGACGGAAGTAACTTTGAAGAGGTGTTAAAAGAAGCACAGGCCAAAGGATATGCTGAAAAAAATCCTGAAGCAGATGTGGAAGGACATGATGCACGTCGAAAAATTGCAATTTTATCTTCTCTAATGACACAAAAAACGGTGGATTATAAAGAAGTATATACGGAAGGTATCACAAAAATCACAGCAAAGGATTTTCTTTATGTGAATCAAATGAAAAAAGCAATTAAACTACTTGCAACAGGATTAAATGATAATGGGAAAATTTATGCAATGGTAGCACCATTTATAATTCCAAATACACATGCACTATACAATGTGAATGGTGTATTTAATGCAGTTTTTGTTGAAGGAAATATGTTGGGTGAAACCATGTATTATGGACAAGGTGCAGGAAAACTTGCAACAGCAAGTGCTGTAGTTGCAGATGTGATTGCAATTGCAAAAAACAAAGGAGAAAATATTCCATGCTATTGGATGCAAGACACCATTGAATTAGAATCGGTAGAAGAATTCAAATGTAAATTTTTTGTGCGTATCAAAGGAACAGTAGAATCCATGCGTTCAAAATTAGAAGCTAAATTTGGAGAGATTGAAATAATGACTCTTCCAAATGAAACAGAGGAATTTGCTATGATAACAAAAGTAATGACAGAAAAAGAATTTAGCACAGGAATTAAGGATATGAAGGAAATAATTACTCGCATACGAATGACAGAAGAATAAAAAAAGATATAAAAAAAGATATAAAAAAGATATAAAAAGGAAATAAATACTCGTATATGAATGACAAAAGAATAGATAAAGAGGTATAAAAATGAAATATGTAGTTGTATTGGGAGATGGAATGGCTGACCAACCAATAGAAGAAATTGGAAATGTTACACCTATGGTTTATGCGAAAACTCCTAATCTAGATCGAATAAGTAAAATATCAGAAGTGGGAATGGTGCACACAATACCAGAAGGGATGACACCAGGGTCAGATACAGCAAATCTATCAGTATTAGGGTATGATCCACAAAAGTACTATTCGGGGCGTTCTCCACTCGAAGCACTAAATATAGGTGTACCTATGAAAGATACGGATATTGCAATTCGATGTAATCTTGTCACACTTTCCTCGGAAGAAGCAGTATTTGAAGAAAAGAGAATACTGGATCATTCTTCGAGTGAGATTTCGACAAAAGATGCTGCAATTTTATTAGAAGAAATTAAGAATAAATTGGGAGATGAAATTTATTCTTTCTATGTAGGAACAAGTTACCGACATTGCTTAATATGGGGGAATGGTGAAATCTTAGATTTAACGGCACCTCATGATATTCCAGGAAAGATAATTGGAAGTTATTTACCTGAAAATAAAAAATTACGTGATATGATGAAAAAAAGTTATGAAATTCTTTCTAAACATCCATTGAATCTTGAACGAATTGAAAAAGGATTGCATCCAGCAAATTGCTGTTGGTTTTGGGGAGCTGGTACAAAACCTGCGTTGACTGATTTTTCAAAAAAGACAGGAAAAAAAGGAATGATGATTTCTGCGGTTGATTTGTTAAAAGGAATTGCAGTAGGTACCAACATGGGCGTTGCAAATGTAGAAGGTGCTAATGGTGGATTAGATACAAATTATCAAGGGAAGATGGAAGCGGCGGTAGAAGCACTAGTAAATCAAGGATATGATTTTGCATATATTCATGTAGAAGCTGCAGATGAAATGGGACATCAAGGCGATTTACAAAAGAAAATAAAAGCAATTGAGTACTTGGACGAACAAGTAATAGGCCCGTTTATCGAGAAAATGAATGATATAGGAATGGATTTTCGAATGTTAGTGTTACCAGATCATCCAACTCCTATTTGTCTAAGGACACATACTTCAGATAATGTCCCTTATTTATTATACGATTCCACGATTTCGTTATCAGGAGTAGAAGAATATAGTGAAAAAACAGGCGCATCCACGAAATACTTTTATGCAAAAGGGCATGAATTAATTGATCATTTGTTTGAAAAATAAAATCAGAGCATGAATGCTTATAAACCGGAGGAAAGAATATGTTAGAAGTAAAGAAGTTTGGCGGAACATCGGTGGCCAATAAGGAAAGAATCTATAATGTTGCGAGAAGATGCGCAGATTCTTACAAAGAAGGAAAAGATGTGATTGTAGTATTATCTGCTATGGGTAAGATGACAGATGAATTGATAAAAATGGCAAAAGATATTAATCCAAATGCATCAAAACGTGAATTGGATATGCTTTTAGCCACTGGAGAACAAACTTCGGTAGCACTTATGGCAATGGCGTTTGAGGTGTTAGGAATTCCTTCCATTTCTTTAAATGCATTTCAAGTGGCTATGCATACTTCGAGTAAATATGGTAATTCAAGAATAAAGAGAATTGATTCTGAACGTATTTTGCATGAATTAGACGCGAAAAAAATTGTAATTGTAACGGGATTTCAAGGTATCAATAAGTACGAAGATATTACAACATTAGGAAGAGGCGGATCGGATACAACAGCTGTAGCTTTAGCTGCAGCACTTCATGCAGATACCTGTGAGATTTATACAGATGTGGATGGTATTTATACAGCGGATCCTAGATACGTTCCTACTGCAAGAAAATTGAAAGAAATAACATATGATGAGATGCTAGATTTAGCAACCTTAGGTGCTGGCGTATTGCATAATCGCTCAGTTGAAATGGCAAAGAAATATGGAGTGCAATTAATTGTGCGCTCAAGTTTAACAAATGAAGATGGAACGGTGGTTAAGGAGGATGTTACAATGGAAAGAATGTTAATAAGTGGTGTTGCTAATGATACAAATGTAGCTAGAATATCAATCGTAGGATTAAAAGATAAACCGGGTATTGCATTTCGGTTATTTGATGTGTTAGCAAAAGCAAATATTAATGTGGATATGATCCTACAATCAGTAGGACGAAATAATACAAAAGATATTTCGTTTACAGTAAGTGGTGATGTAGCAGATGAAGCAATGGAAGTAATTGAAGATAATAAAAACCGTTTACAACCTGAATTGGTAGAAGTTGAAAAAAATGTTGCAAAAGTATCAGTAGTTGGTGCAGGTATGATGTCAAATCCAGGAGTAGCAGCAAAAATGTTTGAAGCACTTTTTAATAGTGATATTAATATTAAAATGATTTCCACATCAGAAATTCGAGTAACAGTATTATTAAATGAAGCAGATTCTGTAAGAGCAATGAATGCAATTCATGATATTTTTGGATTGATTGATTAGAATAGAATTTTCAAAAAAAGAAAAGTAGATAGATTGAATTTATCGTATAAAAATAAAAAAAACCGCATTCTTAGGAATGCGGTTTTTTTATGTAATTTAGAAACGATATGTAATTGTAAAAAAACGGTATTTAATACCCAAGAGTATCAGCAACAAAGAAAACTTTGATACGACCTTCAGTATTACTTTTTCTAGTAATAACGATGCTGCTACACATACAATCTGCAGAAAAACAATTTCCACATTGACCAGTGCGATAACAAGGTGTGTTTTTATTTAGACGTAAGGCATTTGCAGGAGCAACCACATTTTGTATTCTTTTTATTGCAGATTCCACATCCATTGCAATTTTGTTCATTCCAATAATGACGATTACATTTTCAGGACCATGTATTAAACAAGCAACACGATTTCCAGAACCATCAATATTTACAAGTTCTCCGTCTAAGGTAACTGCATTTGAACTCATAAAAAAATAATCACTAGTTACGATTTTCCCGTAAAGAGCTTTTTTCTCCGCTGGTGTATTTGCAGTCGAACGATCAAGGACATTATAATTTCCATTGTTTAAAAGATCAATAATTTTTGTTTCTTTTAAAGTTTCACTTCCACCCCAAGAAACAGTAGCATTTTTTGGAACCATTGTTTGGATTCGAGTATGCAAATCATCAATAGTATCAAAATAATAACCACTAATTCCTCTCATAGAAAGATTTTTCATAATTGTTTCGCATGAATTTTTAAATGCTTCTTTTTTATGTAAATTCATTTTGTAGTCTCCTTTTACTAATGTTTAATTTTAGATTCAAATAAACAATTAGTGTTATTCTATCACCTTTTGTCAAAATAGAGAATAGGTATTTGGTCTTTTTTTTCAAAAATATTGTGTTAATTGTTTGAATAATTTAAACAATTAACACAATATTAGACACATAAAAATAAAAAAACAATAAATTATATAAAAAATGGTTAAATTCATTGACAAATAAAAACTGGCTGTTATAATAAGAATATACAAAGAAGTTAAGAAAAAAAGAAAAGGAGAGAGAAAAAAATAATTACAAATTTTGTAATAAATATGAGAAGAAGGAGGTACAGACCACCAGAAAATTAAGGTACCAAATCAAGGAACAAAAGGTAGTAAAAGATAGACGATATGTATTCCAGAAAAAGTGAAGCAATGCGTAGAGTGGAGAAATGTTCACACCGTTGCAGTATGTAAATACAAAATAGTAAGGAATCATAACGAGAAACGGAGGAATAGTCCATTGGGGTTAGAAATTGAAAGCATAGATTGAGAGGATGTTAATCAAACATAGATTAGCATCCTCTTATTATTTTGTTTCATTCGAAATGGTATAGAAAAAACATGTGAAATAAGGTATCATATAGAATAGAACTTGTAAGATAAGATATAATTAAGAAAAGAATGAAATGAGGAGGAAATATATGGGTGATCAAATAGATGCTAGAGAAAAAAGGAGAAAAAGAAGAAAGAAAAACCAGAGAATTGCTTATTTTATTACATTCTTATTTTTATTAGGTCTTTTTGCAGGAGCCTTTTTTGGAACAAAATATTTATTACATAGAATAGAATCGTCAAAAGCTGAGGCGGAATTAATGGAACAGATGGAAGAAGAGAATGAAGTAATTGTTGTTCCAACAGTAGAACCAACAGTAGCCCCAGTGGAGGAAGTCGATGTATTAGGTGAACTTGCAGATGGTATTATTGCAAATATGACCTTAGAAGAAAAAGTAGCTAATTTATTTATGATTACGCCAGAAGCGCTAACAGGGTATACTCAAGTGTTAGCATCTGGAGAACAAACCCAAAAAGCATTAGAAGAATATCCAGTGGGTGGTTTAATATATTTTGAAAAAAATCTTCAAACAGAAGAGCAAGTAAAAGAAATGCTTTCGAATACTATTCAATATAGCAAATACATACCATTTATTGCAGTTGATGAGGAAGGTGGAGAAGTAAGTCGTATTGCTAATAATGATTTAATAGCTACAAAATATGATGAGATAAATGTACTAGGAGCTTCGTTTACGGAAGAAGATGCTGTACAAATGGGAGAAACAATTGGGACCTATTTATCCGAATATGGGTTTAATCTTGATTTGGCACCAGTAGGTGATGTCCTTACGAATGCAGATTCACCATTGGTAAGCCGTATTTTTAGTTCGGATCCTGTGATTGTGTCTACTCTTTCTTCTGCATTTATTACAGGAATTCAAGGCCAAAAAATAAGTGCATGCATAAAACATTTTCCAGGATTAGGAAGTGTAGAAGAGGACTCCCATGAAACAAAGCCATCTACAGATCGAACACTTGAAGAGATGCGAGAGGAAGAGTTTTTACCATTTCTTGCTGCGATTGAGGCAGATGTAGATTTGATTATGGTGGGACATTTGGCAGCACCTTTCATTACACAAACGGAAGAACCTGCATCATTGTCCAAAGTAATGATTACAGATATTTTAAGAGGAGAATTAGGTTTTGAGGGCGTTGTTATTACAGATTCTATGCAGATGGAAGCGATAACGGATCAATATACGTCGAAAGAAGCAGCGGTTGCAGCAATTCTTGCAGGAGCAGATATGATATTGATGCCTGAAAATTTTCAAGAGGCATACCAAGGCATTTTGGAAGCCATTGAAGATGGAAGTCTTTCTGAAGAAAGACTAGATGAATCATTACATCGGATTTTTAGTATAAAGTATAAATATACTTCTCTTTCAGATAAATAATTTAAATGGGAAAATATGTTGACACTGAAAAAAAATAAGTGTATGATAATCACAGTTGTAAAATAAATATAAAATAAACCTTAGAGAAAGAATAGTAGGCTTTGTAAATTATTAAAGAGAGTTGCAGGTGGTGGGATTGCAATATAAGAGCATAGGTTGAATGGGCTTTTGAGGACAATCTGAACATTAGAGTAGGCATTGGCGGAAAACCGTATCCGTTATCAATTCGGGACATATGATTGTATGGATAAGAGTGGATCGAAAGATCAATTTGAGTGGTACCGCGATAATAGAAATTTTATTACCGTCTCAAGCAATTGCTTGAGGCGGTTTTTTATTACAATAAATTTGTTTCAAGTATAGAAATAATAAGGAAATACTGAGTAATAAGGAAACACACAAGCAAAAGGAGGATGAATTATGAAAAAGAAAATGGTAACTATAATAATGGCAGCAATGATGGTTGCAGGATTGATAACCGGATGTGGAAGCAAAAATGAAACGATAACGATTGGTATTTCACAATTTGCAGATCACCCATCACTTGATAATTGTCGTGAAGGATTTTTAGAAGGTTTGGCAGAAGCTGGATATGTTGAAGGTGAAAATTTAACAATTCTCTATGAAAATGCACAAACGGATATGGGAACGGCAAGTACAATTGCAGAAGGGTTTGTAGCACAAAAAGTAGATATGATTTGTGGAATTGCCACGCCAAGTGCTATGACTGCTTATAATTCAACGATGGAAACAGAAACTCCAGTTATTTATTCTGCAGTTTCAGATCCAATTGGGGCAGGACTTGCAAATGCAGATGGAACAAGTGCTGGAAATATTACAGGAACATCGGATTCTCTACCAGTATCATTACAATTAGAAATGATTCGTACATTATTGCCAGATGCAAATAAAATTGGAATTATCTATACAACAAGTGAAACAAACTCAGTAAGTACACTTGCAGAATATGAAAAATATGCAGCTGATTTTGGGTTTGAAATAGTAGCTACGGGAATTTCTCAAATTTCAGAAGTAGAGCTTGCAGCAGCAGATATGGTAGAAAAAGTGGATTGTATCACAAATTTAACAGATAACACAGTTGTTTCTGCATTACAAACAGTATTAGCAGTTGCAGAAACGAAAGAAATTCCAGTATTCGGAAGTGAAATAGAACAAGTAAAAAGCGGTTGTATAGCATCAATGGGACTTGAATATTTTGAACTAGGTAAGCAAACAGGATTAATGGCTGCAAAAGTTTTAAGTGGAGAAGTTAGTGCAAAAGATCTTCCATTTGAAGTTATAAAAGGTGCAAGTTTATATGTAAATACGGAAGCAGCAGAAAAAATTGGTTTAGAAATTACAGAAGATTTTCTTTCTAATGCAAGTGAGATTTTTACGGAAACAGTTGTGAATAACTAGAAATCGGAGGAGCAGTTCATGGCTTTAGTATTAAGTGTTTTAGAGCAAGGTATGATATACGCAATCATGGCATTGGGTATGTATATTACATATAAAATATTGGACTTTCCGGATTTGACTGTGGATGGTAGTTTCCCTTTTGGAGCAGCGATAACAGCATCTCTTATAGTTAAAGGAGTGAATCCACTTGTAACATTGCCTATATGTTTTGCGGTTGGATGCGTCATAGGAATATTAACTGGTATGATTCATGTAAAATTGAAAATCAGAGACCTTCTGTCAGGAATCATTATGATGACTGCTCTATATTCTGTTAATCTAGGAATTGCGGGAAAAGCAAATTTACCATTTTATCAAAATGATACCATTTTTGATAATGAATTTTTAAGAAATGTGTTTCCGGGGAATTTGTATACATTTCGAAAAGTTATACTGATTTTTATTATTTTATGTTTTGTAAAAATTTTACTAGATGGTTATTTAAAAACAAAATCAGGATATTTGTTAAAGGCAGTCGGAGATAATGAAACTTTAGTCACCTCCTTAGGGAAAGATAAGGGCTGGGTTAAGATTATAGGTCTTGCCATTTCAAATGGCTTTGTTGCATTAAGTGGTGGTATGTTTGCACAACAACAACGTTTTTTTGATATTCAATCGGGAACAGGAACAGCAGTGATTGGTCTTGCAAGTGTTATCATTGGAACCAGTTTGTTTAAGAAGATTACCTTTTTAAGAGTTACAACGAGTGTTATTGTGGGTGCAATAATTTATAAAGCATGTGTCGCACTTGCAATTAGAATTGGATTTCCCGCATCATGGCTAAAAGCGATTACAGCACTTCTATTCTTGGGTGTATTAGTAATTGGAGGAGAACGAAAGACGAAAGCGAGGATTAAAAATGTTTGAATTGAATAATATATGCAAAAATTATAATCCGGGTTCAATAAATGAAATATGTTTATTTGATGATTTTAATCTTTCGGTGGAAGACGGGGAGTTTGTATCCGTCGTTGGTAGTAATGGTTCTGGAAAAACATCAATGCTAAATATTATATGTGGAAGTATAACTACGGATCAGGGGCAAATTTTAGTAAATGAACAAGATATGGCAGGAAAAAAAGATTTTATAAGACATAAAAGAATTGGCCGAGTATTCCAAGATCCTGCAAAAGGGACATGTCCCTCAATGACAATTTTAGAAAATATATCAATTGCAGATAATAAGGGCAAAGCTTTTAATCTAGGACGGGGAGTAAACAAAGCAAAGATTGAAGAGTATCGAGATATGTTACGACCTTTAAATTTGGGATTAGAAGATAAGATGAATACACAAGTAAGTAATCTTTCTGGAGGGCAAAGACAGGCACTTGCACTTTTGATGTCCACAATGACGCCAATTGATTTCCTCATTTTAGATGAACATACGGCAGCATTGGATCCTAAAACAGCAGAAATAATTATGGAGCTTACAGGGAAAATTGTACGTGAAAAAAAAGTAACTACAATAATGGTTACACATAATCTAAGATATGCGGTGGAATATGGAAACCGAATTATCATGATGCATGAAGGTGAAATCATATTAGATAAAGCAGATAAAGAAAAAGAAAAATTAAAAATTGAAGAAATTATGCATATTTTCAATAAGATAAGTATTGAATGTGGAAATTAGAGGAAAAAGTTCACTTAATTATGGAAGTGAGCTTTTTTTGTTGTAAAAATATAAATGTCTGCTATAATAAAAAAACATATGATAGAGGTGAATATAGGTAAAGTTCTATATTATGTTATATAAAATGGGAAAAGAAATGCTTTTTATATAGAAAATACATATAGAAAGAGGAGGGAAATATGATAAAAAAATTAGGGAAATATATTGGTGAATATTGGAAAGCATCTGTGATTACGCCAATTAGTATGATTCTTGAGGTCGCTATGGAAATGATGTTACCATTTTTAATGGCATCTTTAATTGATAAAGGTGTAGAAGTAGGGGACTTAAATGGAGTATTAAAATATGGTGCATGGATGGTAGGTGTTTCAATTATCAGTTTATCTGCAGGAATTTTTGGAGGTAAGTATGGGGCAAAAGCATCGGCTGGATTTGCAAAGAATTTAAGAGCCGGTGTATTTGAACAGATTCAGACCTTTTCATTTGCTAATATTGATAAGTTTCAAACGGGAGGTTTGATTACAAGGTTGACGACAGATATTACCAATATTCAAAATTCTTATCAAATGTTGTTGAGAATTGCTATGCGTGCTCCATTTATGCTTATTTTTGCTTTAATAATGGCATTTTCAATTAATGTTCGTTTATCCTTTATTTACGTTGGAGCAGTATTGCTTTTAGGAACAGGAATGTTTATATTAATCAAAAATGCAATGAAATATTTTACAAAAGCATTTCCCAAATATGATGAACTTAATGCAGGAGTGCAGGAAAATGTTTCTGCAATTCGTGTTGTAAAAGCTTATGTGAGAGAGGACTTTGAAACAAAAAAATTTCATAAAGCAAGTAATAATATATTAGAAATATTTGTCAAAGCAGAAAATATTGTTGCTTATAATATGCCAATGATGTATTTTACAATTTTTTCTTGTATTTTACTTATCAGTTGGTTTGGAGCAAAAATGATTGTGGCACAAACACTAACAACAGGCGAAGTTATGGGATTGATTGCTTACTGTATGAATATACTTATGGCCCTTATGATGATCTCTATGGTATTTGTTATGGTATCAATGTCAATTGCAAGTGCAAGAAGAGTCGTAGAAATACTAGAGGAAGAAAGCACATTAACAAATCCGGAATATCCTTGTTTTGAGGTAAAAGATGGTTCTATTCGTTTTGAAAATGTGGAATTTTCATATGCAAAGGAAAGTGTAAAACCAGTATTAACGGATTTGAATTTTACAATAAAATCCGGAGAAACGATAGGAATTTTAGGTGGAACAGGAAGTTCAAAGACTAGTTTGGTATCTTTGATTGGGCGATTATATGATGTGACAAAAGGTGTGGTTTATGTAGGTGGAAAAGATGTTCGAGCATATGATTTGGAGGTGTTAAGGAATCAAGTCTCCATTGTGTTGCAAAAGAATGTGTTGTTTTCAGGGACAGTTTTAGATAATTTGCGTTGGGGAAATCGTGAAGCAACATTAGAAGAATGTAAAAGGGCCTGTCAAATTGCTTCTGTACATGAGTTTATAGAGGAACTTCCAGATGGATATGATACCTATATTGAGCGAGGGGGAGCAAATGTTTCTGGAGGACAAAAGCAAAGATTATGTATTGCGAGAGCATTATTAAAAAATCCAAAGGTGTTGATATTAGATGATTCAACAAGTGCAGTTGATACAGCAACAGAAACAAAAATCAGGGAAGCATTTCGAGAATATATTCCAGAAATCACAAAAATTATTATTGCACAACGTATTACAAGTGTCAGTGAAGCAGATCATATCATTTTATTAAACGAAGGAAAAATGGATGGTTATGGAACACATGAAGAATTGCTTGCGAATAATCCGATTTATCAAGAGGTGTATGAATCTCAAATTGGTGGTGCCGGAGACTTTGATAAAGAAGGAGGTGCAAAATGAGAAAAAGAGTAATTCCACAAAAAAACCCAATTAAAAATTTTGATAAAGAAGTATTTATTCGCTTGATGAAATATATATTAGAAGGATATAAGATTCCATTTATAGTAGTTGTTTTATGTATATTTATTGTAACCTTTTCAATTTTACAAGGAACCTTATTTATGCAAACGTTAATTGATGTCTATATTTTGCCATATATTGGAGACAAAAATCCAGATTTTTCAATGTTAGCAAAGGAATTATTGCGTGTAGCTATTTTTTATCTTTCTGGTGTAATAGCAGCATTTGTTCAAAGTAGACTCATGGTTGTTATTACACAGGGTACACAGAAACGTTTGCGAGATGAACTTTTTGTCCATATGGAAAAATTACCAATTTCTTATTTTGATAGTCATGCACATGGGGATATTATGTCCGTATATACTAATGATATTGATACTTTACGACAAATGATTAGTCAAAGTATTCCACAAGTTATAAGTAGTATTATTACAATTATTGCAATATTTATTAGTATGCTTATATTAAATATACCACTTACTATCTTGACCATATTTATGGTCGGAGTTATTATATTTGTTTCGGGAAAAATCGCAGGACTAAGTGGAAAATTTTTCACAAAACAACAAAACAACTTAGGGAAAATAAATGGATATATAGAAGAAATGATGGAAGGGGAAAAAGTAGTAAAAGCTTTTTGTCATGAAAATATTGCAAAAGAAGAATTTGAAGTTTTAAATGAGAACTTATATGAAAGTGCATATCAAGCAAATCGATTTGCAAACATAATTATGCCAATAAATGGGAATTTAGGAAATATTAGTTTTGTACTATGCTCTATTTTAGGTGGGATTTTGGCTATTAATGGATTTGCAGGATTTACACTTGGTGGACTAGCGAGTTTCTTGACACTTAATCGTGGATTCAATGCTCCGATTGGACAGGTCAGTCAACAGTTAAATGCTATGGTAATGGCATTAGCTGGTGCAAAAAGAATTTTTAATCTTTTGGATGAAGAGGTGGAAGTAGATGATGGGTACGTAACTCTTGTAAATGGAAGAAAAACTGCAGATGGAGTTTTAGAGGAATGCAAAGAGTGGACTGGGATTTGGGCATGGAAACATGTGCATCAAGAACAGAAAAAAATATCTTATGTAGAAGTAAAAGGAGATGTCGTATTTGATGCGGTTGATTTTGGATATGTGCCAGAAAAATTAGTTTTGCATCAGGTAGAATTATTTGCAACACCTGGTCAGAAAATTGCATTTGTAGGTTCGACAGGGGCAGGAAAAACGACCATCACAAATTTGATCAATCGTTTTTATGATATTCAAGATGGTAAGATTAGGTATGATGGGATAAATATTAATAAAATAAAGAAAAAAGATTTAAGAAAATCGCTGGGAATTGTCCTACAAGAAACGCATTTGTTTACAGGAACGGTAATGGAAAATATAAGATATGGTAATTTGGAAGCCACAGATGAAGAAGTTATTGCAGCTGCAAAACTTGCAAATGCGGATGGATTTATAAGAAGACTTCCGGAAGGATATCAAACAAAGCTACAAGGAGATGGAAGCAATCTAAGCCAGGGACAAAGACAATTATTGTCAATTGCAAGAGCTGCCATTGCAAATCCGCCGGTTTTAATTTTAGATGAAGCTACTAGTTCAATTGATACGAGAACCGAACATTTGGTGCAAGATGGAATGGATAAGTTAATGAAAGGAAGAACTACCTTTGTCATTGCACATAGACTTTCTACGGTAAAAAATAGTGATTGTATTATGGTTTTAGAAAAAGGACATATTATAGAAAGAGGAACACATAATGAATTGATTCGTGAAAAAGGAAGGTATTATCAGTTGTATACAGGAAATCAAATTTCGGGTTAATTTGGAATGTACATAAAAGCAGAAGAAAATTTTTCTTCTGCTTTTATGGTATAAGAAATATTTATAAAATTTAATTTTGGAAAATTAGAAATTACCAGCGATTAAAAACTTTTTCTGCAAAACCTATTAAGTTTTTGATGTGTAAAACAGTTCCATCATCTAAGACTGCGGTGCCATTATAGGTTCCAAAAACTTGATGTTGATTGGAACGTAAGAACAGTAAATTTGTATCTGCATGACGGTCAAGGATTGGCATAAAATTAAGTTGTAGACGATAATCATTTGAACGGAAAACCCAAGGAGATAAATAATCATCGTGTCCTTCTTTTTGTGGTATTTGAAAAGTGATTTGATCAAGCTTATGTATTTTTCCATCATAAAGAATCACATTTTCACTTGCAGCGGAGGTATCACCAAACCCATATCCAATATTAAACCCAAAAATTTTGCCGTTAATAGTTGTTTGTGCAGCACCCCAATACCAAGTGTTTTCATAAGTCCATACTCCACGTCCCCAATCAAGTAAACCAAAACTATTAATCGGAGAGAATAAGTAATCTGAGCCATGATAGGAAACTTTTCCAGAAGCAGACATACCTAATATTTTTTGATTATAATAAAAGGCATGTTTTTTTTCGGCAAAGGGAGTGGCGATTACCATAGATTCTTCGGGCTCATTTCGTAATGTAATATCTGCTTTTAGAGGAAAACCGTCTTTGAAATCGAAAAGGGTTGCTTGCAATTTACGTACGCCTTCAGAAACGGAAAAACGAATGTTAGAATTTTTATATGTTTGTTCAGTAATTCCTTCCTTACTTGAAGATGGAAGATTTTTCTTTCCCAAAGTAAGTAGATTCATATACGATTGTGTGGTTTCTTTCTTTTTTTTGTATTCCATTAAACTAGCTGAAATTAGCCCCATATACCCATTGTCTGCAACGGTCAATGCAAGAGAAAATGCGTCATTTCCAATCAAGTAATAATCCCATTCTTTTATGCGAAGTTTATTTGCTTTGATTTGTGAACGCTCATAAATAGGGAAAGGTTTACGGCACCAACCTGGTTCTATTAATTGTCCAGTGGAATCCAATAGTGGATTTGAAACAAGTATTTCATGTTGCATAAGTTTCTCCTTTTCTTAAGTTTAGATAGTTACACTGTTTACTGTGAAAGATAGGGAAGGATGTCTTCAGCATAGGCTCTTAAGATTTCACCGACACTCCATGCTTGCGCATAACAACCTCTAGAATAATGGGGTTCGTCACCATCAAATATTTCGGCAATTGTTCCAATACAACCATCTCGCATATGATCTTTTAAAGGGGATAGAAGTTGTTTTGCAAAAGAAATGGTTTCTTTTGATGGACCGTATACTTTTATATAGGCGGTGATAAATGCACCGAGCGGAAATGCCCAAGCGGTTCCTTGATGGTATGCAGCATCCCTTTTGTGGAGAGAACCATAGTATTCTCCACGATAGGAATGGTCCCAAGGAGAGAGAGAACGTAATCCATATCCCATATATAAATGGCTGTATACAGTGGAAACCACTAATTTTGCTTTTTCCAGTGGTAACATCGTGTAGGGAAGTGAAACTGCCCATATTTGATTTGGCCGGATTTTATCGTCCTTACCTTCATAAGAAACAACATCGAAGAGACAATCCTTTTCTTGGTTCCAAAATGTATTTAAAAAGGAAATTCGCACCTGGTCAGCAAGAGAACGATAGTTGCTAGCGTCCTTTCCATAATGATTTGCAAGTTTTTCCATTACTTTTAAAGCATTGTACCAAAGTGCATTAATTTCCACGGGTTTCCCATGACGAGGGGTAACAACCCAATCACCAACGCGTACATCCATCCAGGTAACTTGGTCAACACCAGAACCTGCTGAAATTAAGGAATCGACATCCATGTGGATAGAAAAATCAGTGCCCTGTTTATAGCAGATAATAATTTCCTCTAGTTTGGGATAGATTTCTGTTTCAACAAAGGAATAGGACTCCAAATTCCCATTGTAAGAGAGATATTTATCAACAGAATAAAAAAACCAAAGAGAAGCGTCGACGGTATTATAAAGTGGAGAATTCCCATCATCAGGAAACATATTTGGAACGAGCCCGTTTTTAATATAGGAAGCAAACGTTTTTAAAATTCCTTTTGCATATTCGGATCGTTTTGTGACAAGAGTTAAACCTTGCATTGCAATCATGGTATCTCGGCCCCAATCAGTAAACCAAGGAAGCCCTGCTAAGATTGTTTTATTACCAGTTGAAGCACGATTGACTAGAAACCAATCGGCAGATTGTACAAGCATTCGTGCAAATGGGTCTGAAAAACCAGCTTGGTCAATCGTTTTTTCAATACGAATTTCTTGTTCCTTGATAACGGAAAAGGCATTCTTAGGAAACATATCTTCTAGGGAACAGAGAATGGATATTTGTTTATGTGTATTTGGTTCTATTTCAACTAGAATATCATAAGGCATATAATTTTGATCGAAACAAGACATTCCAGTTTCCATTTCTATTTGTAATTCTAGCGGATTATCAAGGGTTTGCTCACGTGTAATAAACACACCGTCACTTGCGTAAAAGGAAATGGTGAGAGCAGAATTTTTTTGTGGTATAAGTTGTAGCATATGATCAGACTGTGAGGTAGTAAAGATTAGGTCTTCTTTTTTACTTACATCACCATGGTTACGATAGTTAAATAATGGAGTCAAAGAAAGAGAAACTCCTTGGGGTCCAGAAGTGATGTCATAACCAATGGCTACGGTGTTTTTTTCATAATCAAAAGCAATTGTTTTTTTAAGAAAGGTACCTTCTGCATAATACGTAAAATGTGGTAATGTATCATAAGAAAATTGTTGTAAATAGTGTTGCCCTTCTTCGTGAAGGGCACCTGGTCTTTGATTGGTTGCTAGGTTATAAATGTGGGAATTGATAGTAAGACATTCATTTATTTTAGATAGAATGAGCATACGGTGTATGGGAGCTGAAAGACTTGCAATAAATAATCCATGATGTTTTCTTGCATGGGCGCCAATGATGGAGGTACCAGCATAAGAACCGTTACCATTTGTAATGACCCATTCCCGTTTCATTCCTTCTCGAAATGTTTTCCAATCGCCTCTTCCAAAAATCATAAAATCCTCCTGTGAGATTTTTTAATCTACTATAATTTTAGCTGAAAATATGGAAAAACTCAAGTTGACACAGTGTAATAGAAAAGATAAACTAAAATAAGTTTTTAAATGTAAAAATATTTGATAGGAGACAAAAATGAGAGAAAATAAATCGGAACGAAATTATCCCAATAAAGAGTTGATAAAGCGTTTTATTCCTTATTATAAGAAGCATAAAGTTGTATTTGCTATGGATATGTTTAGTGCAGCTCTAACGACCGTTTGCGAGTTAGTGTTACCAATGATTATTCGTTATATTACAAATGAAGGGATTAATGATCTTGTTAATCTTACCATGAAAACCATGGGATCTCTTGCGGGATTGTATCTTTTGCTTCGCGTTATTGATTGTGCTGCTATATATTATATGTCAAATATGGGACATGTTATGGGGACAAAGATTGAGACAAGTATGCGTAAAGATGCATATGCACATTTACAAGAGCTTTCCAATACTTATTTTAGTAATACGAAAGTCGGACAGATTATGGGAAGAATTACCAATGATTTATTTGATGTGACAGAATTTGCACATCATTGTCCAGAGGAATTTTTAATTGCAGGAATTAAATTTCTTGTTTCTTTTATTTTGTTAGCAAGGATAAATTTGCTACTTACTTGTATTGTGTTTGCAATTACTCCCTTAATGTT
Source organism: Lachnospiraceae bacterium (assembly GCA_041596215.1). GTDB lineage: Bacteria > Bacillota > Clostridia > Lachnospirales > Lachnospiraceae > JBFHIZ01. The sequence continues at coordinate 3,044 of JBFHIZ010000008.1, read as the reverse complement.
AATTACGAATACAAATTCTAGAAAAAAAATGCGTATTGCATTTAAAAACCAAAGAAAGCAAATTGGAGAATTAAATGCAAGGATTGAAGATAGTTTGCTAGGACAAAAAATTGTAAAGGCGTTTGCAAATGAGGAAGTGGAAATACAAAAATTTGAAGTGGACAATCAAAAATTTTTAGGGATTAAAAAAGAAGCTTATAAGTATATGGCTTTGTTTCATACATCCGTTCGTTTTTTTGATGGCATCATGTATGTTTCCGTTTTGTTATTTGGTGGAATGTTTATGGTAAATGGAAAGATACAGCCGGGAGATTTAGTTGCTTATTTATTATATGTAACCACATTAATTACTACGGTACGAAGAATTATTGATTTTGCGGAACAATTTGAACGTGGAATGACGGGGATTGAAAGATTCCTGCAGATTATGGATGCTGATATAGAAATTTTTGATGAACCAAATGCAAGAGCAATGAAGGAACCTAAAGGAGATATCGTTTTTGAAAATGTAGAATTTCTATATCCGGACGACAAAAATCAAGTGTTTAAGAACTTGAATCTTCATATTCGACCAGGAGAAAAGGTCGCAATTGTAGGACCGAGTGGTGGTGGAAAAACGACGTTGTGCAATCTTATACCAAGATTTTATGATGTGACAAGTGGAGAAATTCGAATTGATGGGACCAATATAAACGCAATTAAATTAAAAAGTTTACGTCATCATATTGGAATCGTGCAACAAGATGTGTATATGTTTTCTGGAACGGTATTTGAGAATATTCAGTATGGAAGGGTTCATGCTAGTAGAGAAGAGGTAATGGAAGCAGCAAAACAAGCGGGTGCACATGAATTTATTGTGAAATTAAAAAATGGGTATGATACCTATGTGGGTGAAAGAGGGGTAAAACTATCGGGAGGACAGAAACAAAGAATTAGTATTGCAAGAGTGTTTTTGAAAAATCCTAAGATTATTATTTTAGATGAAGCAACGAGTGCACTTGATAATGAAAGTGAATATGAGGTGGCAAAATCCTTGGAAAGACTTTCCAAAGGAAGAACAACGCTTACAATTGCACATCGGTTGTCAAGTATTAGAAAATCCGACCGAATTTTTGTCCTAACAGAAAATGGAATTGAAGAAGAAGGAAACCATGAGGAGTTACTTTCAAGAGAAGGCATTTATTATAAGTTTTATCAAATGGCTATGATTTTAAAATAGAACATAAATTGTATGCATTTTTAATAAATGTTATAATATTTAAAGTGAAAAAAAGAAAGAAGGGTGAAAACTTGAAACTTACATTTGTTGGAGCGGATCATGAAGTAACAGGAAGTTGTCATTATTTAGAGGTGGCAGGTAAACATATTCTAATTGATAGAGGAATGCAACAGGGAGTGGATTATTTTGAAAATATTAAAATCCCGGTAGAAGAAAATAAAATCGATTATGTGTTTTTGACACATGCACATATTGATCATTCAGGAATGATTCCAGAATTATATGCAAAGGGATTTCGTGGAAAAATCTATGCAACAAATGCAACGGTCGATTTGTGTAGTATTATGTTACGTGATTCTGCACATATCCAAGTGTTTGAGGCAGAATGGAGAAATCGCAAAGCAAAAAGATATGGAGGAAAACTGGTAGAGCCAATATATAATATGGCGGATGCAGATGGAACCATTAAATTATTGGTGCCTTGTCATTATGGAAAAGAAATTCAGGTTTGTGAAAACATAAAAATACGATTTACAGATGTTGGACATTTATTAGGATCTGCCAGTATTGAAGTTTGGGGAACGGAACAAGGAATTACAAAAAAGATGGTGTTTTCCGGCGATATTGGAAATACGATGCAACCAATCATTCGAGATCCGCAGACGACAGATAAAGCAGATTATGTGGTAATGGAATCCACATATGGGGATAGATACCATGAGAAGGGTCAAGTAAACTATGTAACGAAACTTGCAGAAATCATTCAACGTACTTTTGATCAAGGTGGAAATCTTGTTATTCCTTCTTTTGCAGTAGGTAGAACACAAGAAATTTTATATTTTATAAGAAAAATAAAAACGAATCATTTGGTACATGGACATGATGGATTCACTGTATATGTAGATAGTCCATTGGCGGTTGAAGCAACAGAAGTATTTCAAAAAAATATGGATACTTGTTTTGATGAAGAAGCAATGGCCATGGCAAAAAAAGGAATTAATCCACTTCGTTTTCCAGGGTTAAGATTATCTATTACAAGTGATGAATCAAAAGCAATTAATTTTGATTCAGAACCAAAAGTTATTATTTCGGCTTCTGGAATGTGTGAAGCGGGACGTATTCGACATCATTTGAAACACAATTTATGGCGTAGTGAATCTACGGTTCTATTTGTGGGATATCAAGCAGTGGGAACGCTTGGAAGAATGATTTCAGAAGGCGCGGAGGAAGTGAAATTATTTGGTGATCCAATAGAGATAAGGGCTACCATTGAAAAACTTGAAGGATTAAGTGGGCATGCAGATAAGGAAGGATTATTAAATTGGATCAATTCCTTTAAAGAAAAACCAGAAAGGGTATTTGTTGTACATGGAGAGTCTATGGTTGCAGATTCTTTTGTTTCTTGTTTAGAAACAGAACATGGTTATCGTGCAATAGCACCATATAGTGGAACTGTTTTTGATGTGTTAAACAATAAATTTATATATGAAGCAGAACCAATCATATTAAAGAAAGCAAAGAGTAGGGTATCTAAGGAAATATATCTACGTTTAAAAGCAGCAGGTACGAGATTACTTTCTGTAATTGAAAAACATCAAGGTGGAACAAATAATGATTTAAAGAAATTCGCAAAACAAATTGAGTTGCTATGTGAGAAGTGGGATATCAAATAAATTTAAGGGGGAAATGTCATGAGTTATGCAGATCAGGTTTTTGTTTCTATGTGCAAAGATATTTTGGAAAATGGGACAAGTACAGAAGGAGAAAAAGTTAGGCCTCATTGGGAAGACGGGTCTCCAGCGTATACAATTAAAAAATTTGGAGT
>JBFHIZ010000007.1:0-74486 GCA_041596215.1 Lachnospiraceae bacterium | reverse complement strand
TTGTTTTTTGTGGGTTTCTATTTGATTTTTTGTCATAACCTAGAACTGAAGGTTCCATACCTAAAGATCTACATTTTTTTAATATAGGAACTCGATTAACTGCCATTCTTTTGTTTCCTCCTGTTGTTGTTTACAATAAGTCTATAACTTATCTTCCTCCAACCTACAATTTTAATAGTTACTAAGACAATAATTTGTATGTCTAAATTGTCAATTATACTCTACGACGTTTTGGTGGACGACATCCGTTGTGTGGTACTGGAGTTACGTCTTTGATACTTGTTACTTCTATTCCACATGCTGATAATGCACGAATTGCAGCTTCACGCCCTGAACCAGGACCTTTTACCATTACATCCACAGTCTTTAAACCGTGAATAATTGCTGCTTTGGCTGCTACTTCCGCTGCCATTTGTGCTGCATAAGGAGTAGATTTCCTTGAACCTCTAAAACCAAGACCACCTGCACTTGCCCAACTAAGAGCATTTCCTTGCGTATCTGTCAATGTAACGATTGTGTTATTGAAAGATGATTGGATGTGTGCTTGTCCGCGTTCAACATTTTTTTTGACATGTTTTTTTGTTGATTTCTTTGCAACATTCTTTGCCATTTAAACTAACCTACTTTCTTAAATTTTAATTTTCATAATTTCGCTGCAAATTACATTTTTTTATTTGCAACAGTTCTTCTTGGTCCTTTACAAGTTCTTGCATTTGTCTTAGATTTTTGTCCACGACATGGAAGTCCTCTTCTATGACGAATTCCTCTGTAGCATCCGATTTCTTTCAATCTCTTAATATTCATTGCCACTTCTCTACGTAAATCACCTTCTACATGATATGATTTTGTTATAATATCACTAAGGGTTTTTACTTCGTCATCTGTTAAATCTCTTACACGTGTGTCTGGGTTTATTTTAGCAATTTCTAAAATATCGTCTGCACTTTTTCTTCCAATTCCGAAGATATAAGTCAAACCGATTTGAACACGTTTGTCTCTTGGTAAGTCTACACCAGCAATACGAGCCATGGTTGTTTCCTCCATTTTTTTCTATTTGTTTACAGTTCTAATTGATTGGGGTGATACAATAAACACCCGATCGACTTTTCGTCGATTTTTCCGATACTTCACGCCAATGCGTGCCAATTTTCTTGGTTGTTCTCGGTATCAAGAAGCACATATATGTATTCGACTTTTCTTGCCAGAATAGATATATATTATGATGTGAAAACACATCCTTCTATGCAACATGATAATTAGACAGGCTTATACTACTTATCCCTGTCTTTGTTTGTGTTTCGGATTCTCGCAAATTACTCTTACGATTCCTTTTCTTTTAATTACTTTGCACTTTTCGCACATAGGTTTTACGGATGATCTAACTTTCATCTTAAACCCTCCTTTCGAAATGACCGCTCTCTAGTATATCATACTAAATTGCATTTTTCAACAGCATTTGTTACTTTTTTATTTGTCACGCCAAATAATTCTTCCTTTAGAAAGATCGTATGGCGATAACTCCAATGTTACTTTGTCTCCAGGTAAAATTCGAATATAATGTTGTCTTAACTTCCCACTAATATGTGCTAATACAATGTGCTCATTTTCCAATTGCACTTTAAACATCGTATTCGGTAATTTTTCAATTACAACACCTTCAATCTCAATTACATCTGCCTTTGACATAAATACCTCCTTTGTACTATAACTCTATCATAGATTCCATAGTTTCTGTTATTATTTCGCATTTTTTCTTTGCTTCATCCATCCTATTTCTCTTGTTTTCTTACATGTATTTCATAATTCTTGATTGCCTTGCGAATTTCTTCATTCCTAGGAATATCACCAGACTGTATTCGTTCCTTAATTTGTAAGTCTACATATTTTACAATACCTTGTAAATGTTTTTTACTTTTCTTTTTTGGTTTTTCAACTGGTCTGTGTAAACCATCTACCACATATACATTACTTTCTTCTTCTATAAGAATAATATATCGTGTTCCTTTATCATGTCCCGCTTTAGAAACAGCAAAATCACCTACCATATATTCCTCCTTGCTTAGCGTTCGATTGTAAGTATTTCAGGCTCTCCATCAGTTATCAGAATGGTGTTTTCATAGTGTGCTGATAAAGAATTATCTTCTGATACAACGGTCCAGTCATCTGCTAACCATTCCACATCACATCTACCCATATTTATCATTGGTTCAATTGCTAATGTCATACCACTTACTAATTTCGGTCCTTTTCTTTTTTGTGCAAAATTAGGAATTTGTGGATCCTCATGCAATTTCGTTCCAATTCCATGTCCTACCAAATCTCTAACAATACCATATCCATATTGAGATACGTAAGCGTCAATTGCATTTGATATTTCAAATAAATGATGGCCTTCTTTTGCAAATTTTATACCTTCAAAAAAGCTTTGTTTCGTAACATCAATTAGTTGTTGTGCTTCTGCAGATATCTTACCCACAGCGTAAGTTCTTGCTGCATCCGAATGATATCCTTTATAAATCAATCCTGCATCAAAGGATACAATATCTCCTTCTTTTAAAATTCTTTGCTTTTTAGGAATCCCGTGCACAACTTCATTGTTTATAGAAATACAAATTGACGCAGGATATCCATTGTAATGCAAAAAATTAGGTATACATCCATAACTACGAATTAGTTTTTCTCCCATGATATCTATCTCTTTTGTTGATATTCCTGGGCGAACTGCTTCTCCAAGAGTTTTATGTACTTCTGAAAGAATACGACATGATTCTCGCATTAATTCAATTTCTTTTTTTGATTTTACGGTAATAGCCATTTTTATTCCCCTACAATTTCTACGATTTCAGCAAATATATTTTCCACTGAATTTGAACCATTTACCGACTTTAATACATTTCTTTCTGCGTAAAAATCAATTAGTGGTTTTGTTTGCTTATGATAAACAGACAAGCGATCTTTTACGGTCTCTTCTTTATCATCATCTCTTTGAATTAATTCTTTTCCACAACGATCACAAATACCTTCTTCTTTTGGGGGAACATATGAAATATTATATGTTGCTCCACAGCTTAAGCATGCACGTCTTCCAACCATTCTTTTTATAATGCTTTCATCTGCAACTTCAACATTGATTGCATAATCAATGTGTTCCTTTCGTTTTTTCAATTCTTTTTCTAAAACCTCTGCTTGAGGAATGGTACGTGGAAATCCATCTAAAATATAACCCTTTTGACAATCTGCTTTTGATACTCTGTCTAATAAAATTTCAACTGTTAATTCATCAGGAACTAATTGCCCTTTATCCATATATTCTTTGGCTTTTTTTCCAAGATTTGTCCCTTGTTTTATATTTGCACGAAAAATATCTCCTGTAGAAACATGTGGAAGTTCATATTTATCCGCTATCATTTTTGCTTGTGTTCCTTTTCCAGCTCCTGGTGCACCTAACATAATAATCTTCATTTTAGTTCTCCTTACCATATCTCTTTTTGCATTGCATCGTTATCTTCACAAATCATTTTGACTTGCGCTTTCAAACAGGCATAAATATTATGCATATTTGATAACGCAAGGCGTGGGGCAAAACAATTTGCTTCGCCCCAACCTGTGCTACCATATTTATTCAAATATTTTTCAAATGACTACTCATTTAAAAATCCTTTATAATTACGCACTAACATTTTTGATTCCACTTGTTTTACCGTATCTAGAATAACACTTACGATAATAATCAAACTTGTTCCACCAAAAGATACTTGTGCATCAAAAATTCCATTAAACACAAATGGTAATACTGCTACTAAAGTTAATCCACATGCACCAATAAAAATAATGTATTGTAGAATCTGTTGCAAATACTCACTTGTTGGTTTTCCTGGTCGAATTCCTGGAATAAATCCACCATTTTTTTTCATATTATTCGCAACTTCCGTCGGATTAAAAGTAATTGACGTATAAAAATATGCAAAAAATATAATTAGTAGTACATATACTAAAAGTCCCCAGTTATATTCCAAATTGTTTTTATCAAACCAATTAGATGAACTAAATGCTTTTACAATTTCGCCCCACGTACCGGAACCATCACCGAGAAAACTGGTAATAACTACTGGCACTTGAAATAATGAAGCGGCAAAGATAATTGGAATTACTCCGGCTGTATTGATCTTCAAAGGAATATTTGAAGATTGTCCACCAACCATTTTTCTTCCTTGTACTTTTTGCGCATACTGTACCGGAATTCTTCTAGTACCATCATTTAAGAAAATAACTAGTATAATCATACCTACAATAATGGCAAGAATGATAATAGCTGCTAATGTTCCAACTGCAACTGATTTTCCTTGTACGAATAGCTCATACAAGCTTGCTATATCACTAGGAACTCTGGAAAGAATATTGATTGTAAGTACGATAGAAATACCGTTCCCTACTCCATTCTCCGTAATCCTTTCACCAATCCACATCAAGAACGTGGAACCAGCTACCATAGCAACAATTGCTACAAATACATTTGTAAAATTATAATCGATTAGTAGTCCTTTAGAGCCAAACGCAATAGCCATTGCTGTAGCTTCCATCAGTGCAAGTCCTACAGTTACAAAACGAGTTATAGAAACGATTTTTTTACGTCCTTCTTCCCCATCTCTTTGCATCTCTTCTAATTTTGGTATCACAATTGTTAACAATTGCATAATGATTGATGAAGTGATGTACGGAGTGATGTTTAAGGCAAGAATTGACATGCTTAAAAAACTTCCTCCAGTAAATGCATCAAAAAAATCAAATGCATCTCCTGTTTGTTGTGCAAAAAACTCTTGTATATATGCTGAGTTTACTCCTGGTATTGGTAATTGTGATCCAATTCGAATAACCACTAGCATAAGAAATGTAAACAGTATTCTTTTTCTAATATCTTTTACTTTAAATGCATTCTTTATTGTTTCGAACATTAAATCACCTCAGCTGTTCCACCAAGAGCTTCAATTTTTTCTTTTGCTGATGCACTGAATGCATTCGCTTGAACTGTAAGCTTCTTAGTTAACTCCCCATTTCCGAGAATCTTAACACCGTCCTTTGGATTCTTAATAATTCCAGTTTCCATTAATAGATCAACTGTAACAGTGCTTCCATTGTCAAATCGTTCTAACGTATCTATATTAATTCCAATGATTTCCTTAGAGTTTCTACATGTAAATCCTCTTTTCGGAATACGTCTGTACAATGGCATTTGTCCACCTTCAAAACCAACTCTAGGACTTCCTGAACGAGCTTTTTGTCCTTTGTGACCTTTTCCGGCAGTTTTTCCATTTCCTGAGCCGTGTCCTCGACCTTTTCTAAAATTATCACTTTGCTTTGAACCTAATGCAGGGCTTAAATTAGATAATTCCATTCTGACACCTCCTTATCTTAAAGTTATTTCACTTCTTCAACTTTTACTAAATGATTAATTTGTTGAATCATCCCTCTAACAGCTGCGTTATCTGGATGTACAACAGATTGTTGTAATTTTCTAAACCCTAGTGCCTCAACTGTTTTTTTGTGCTTTGGAACTGCACCGATTGTTGATTTTACTAACGTTATTTTTAACATTGCTTGTTTTTTCTTTGCTGGCATTTTGTCTCCTCCTTAGTTTAAAATCTCATCTACAGATTTACCGCGGCGTTTCGCTACTTCTTCTGGAGTTTTTAACTGACTCAAACCTGCAATCGTAGCAAGTACAACGTTTTGTTTATTATTTGAGCCCATTGATTTTGTACGAATATTGGTAATACCTGCAAGCTCACATACACTACGAGCAGGACCACCGGCAATAACACCCGTTCCTTCTGGAGCTTGTTTTAGTAATACTTGTGCACTACCAAATTTTCCAATAAAATCATGTGTAATACTCTTATTTTCATCTAATGCAACTTTAATTAGTTTCTTTGTCGCATCTTCTTTACCTTTACGAATAGCGTCAGGAATTTCTGTAGCTTTCCCTAGACCGACACCTACGTATCCGTTTCCATCACCTACAACAACCAAAGCTGTGAATCGGAAGTTACGACCACCTTTAACAACTTTTGTTACACGTTTTATGGAAACTACTTTTTCTGTTAGTTCCATTGAACTAACATCAACAACTGTACGTTTCATGTGATGTTCTCCTTCCTAGAATATTAAGCCAGCTTCTCTGGCTGCATCAGCTAATGCTGCGATTTTTCCTTGGTATATAAAGCCGCCTCTATCAAAGACTACTGTTTTAATACCTTTATCCATTGCTTTTTTAGCAATTACTTTTCCTAAATATGCTGCTGCATCGACATTGTTGGTTTTTTCAAGTTCTGCTTTTACTTCTTTATCTAACGTAGAAGCGGAAACTAATGTTTTTCCAACTGTATCATCGATAATTTGAGCATACATATGATTATTACTTCTAAACACTGCCAAACGTGGTCTTTCCGTTGTACCGCTGAAACGGTTACGAATTTTTAAGTGTTTTTTTGCACGAACTTTATTTCTTGATTCTTTTTTAATCATTCTCAACTCTCCTTATCTATTTAGCCGTCTTTCCGTCTTTATGTCTTACATTCTCGTCAACATATCTAATACCTTTACCTTTATAAGGTTCTGGTCTTTTTTTGTCTCTGATTTCAGCTGCGAATTGGCCAACTTTTTCTTTATCAATCCCTTTAACAGTGATTAAAGTTTGTCCTTCAAGAACTGCTTCTACTCCTTCAGGATCAGTCATTACTACTGGATGTGAATAACCAAGAGACAACGTAAGATTACTACCTTGTTTTGCTGCTTTGTATCCAACACCTCTTACTTCTAATTTTTTCTCATAGCCTTCTGTCACACCAACAATCATATTATTGATTAATGTTCTTGTAAGACCGTGTAATGATTTCATTTTTTTCAAATCATTAGGACGTTCAACAGATATTATGTCACCGTCTTTTTTAATTTGCATTTCACTTGGTAACACTCTTTCAAGTGTTCCTTTAGGACCTTTTACAGTCACTTTATTATTTTCTGCAAGTTCTACTGTTACTCCAGCAGGAACTGCGATTGGCATTCTTCCAATACGCGACATGCCCGTACCTCCTTATTTTCATCTAATATGATGTTTGTTTTACCAAATAAATGCTAAAACTTCTCCACCTACGTTTAATTTTCTTGCTTCTTTATCTGTAATAACGCCTTGGTTTGTGGATATAATAGCTGTTCCTAAACCACCTAATACTTTTGGTAAATTTTCTTTACTTGCATAAATACGAAGTCCTGGTTTAGAAATCTTTTTTAATCCAGTAATGTTCTTTTCGTTTTTATTTGCTCCATATTGAAGTGCAATACGGATTGTTTTGAAGACTCCGTCTTCTATTATATCATACTTTTTAATGTAACCTTCGTCTAAAAGAATTCCTGCAATAGCAAGTTTCATTTTCGAGGAAGGAATATCTACTGTGTCATGTTTCGCAGTATTTGCATTACGAATTCTTGTAAGCATATCTGCAATTGGATCGCTCATTGTCATTTGATTTGCCTCCTTCTTTTAATTTACCAGCTTGCTTTTCTTACGCCGGGAATCTGACCTTTATACGCTAATTCACGAAAACATATTCTGCAAATTCCGTATTTTCTTAAATATCCATGTGGTCTTCCACAAATTCTACAACGATTATATTCTCTTGTGGAAAATTTTGCATCTCGTTGTTGTTTAACCTTCATTGACGTTTTTGCCATGAATTGACCTCCTTCTATTTAGCAAAAGGCATGTTGAATAATCTTAATAATTCTCTCGCCTCTTCATCTGTATTTGCTGTTGTAACAAAGATAATATCCATTCCTCTTACTTTATCTACTTTATCATATTCAATTTCAGGAAAAATCAATTGTTCTTTTACTCCAAGAGCATAATTTCCTCTACCATCAAACGCGTTCGGATTAATTCCTCTAAAGTCACGTACACGTGGTAAAGCAAGGTTGATTAAACGATCCATGAATTCATACATTCTTTTTCCACGAAGAGTCGTCTTACATCCGATAGCCATACCTTCACGGAGTTTAAAATTTGCCACTGAATTTTTAGCTACGGTAAGAACTGCTTTTTGTCCTGCAATTGTTTCCATGTCTTTTACTGCTGATTCAAGAACTTTTGCATTATCTTTCGCTTCGCCTACACCCATGTTAATTACAATTTTTTCTATCTTTGGCACTTGCATAACATTTGTATATCCAAACTTTTTGGTCATTGCATCAATGATTTCATTACTATATATATCTTTAAGTCTACTCACTGAATTAGACCTCCTTTCTACAATTAATCAATAATATCTCCTGTTGTTTTAGCAAAACGAACTTTTTTATCTTTATCCATCTTAAACCCAACACGAGTTGGTTTTCCTTTGTAAAGATACATTACATTAGAAATATCAATTGGTGCTTCTTTTTCTATGATTCCGCCATCTTGATTTGCAACCGAAGGTTTTGAATGTTTTTTCACAACATTTACGCCTTCCACTACAACTTTCATGTTTTTAGAATCAACAGAAATTATTTTTCCTTCTTTTCCATTATCTTTTCCTGCGATTACCTGAACGGTATCGCCTTTTTTAATTTTTACTGTTGACATATGCTGTACCTCCCTATAATACTTCAGGAGCTAAAGAAACAATTTTCATAAATTGTTTTTCTCTAAGCTCTCTTGCTACTGGTCCAAAAATACGTGTTCCTTTTGGAGTTTTGTCATCTTGAATGATAACAGCAGCATTTTCATCAAATTTAATATAAGAACCGTCTTTACGACGAGCACCTTTAACAGTACGCACAACTACGGCTTTCACTACATCGCCTTTTTTTACAACGCCACCTGGTGTTGCATCTTTAACAGTGGCAACAATAACATCACCAATTGCCGCATATCTTCTTGTTGATCCGCCTAATACTCGAATACATAACAACTCTCTCGCTCCAGTGTTATCAGCAACACGAAGTCTGGTCTCTTGTTGTATCATGCTAGTTCTCCTTTCATTTCATCTCAATTTATCGGATGTAATCCGTTTCTATTTCGCTCTCGAAACTATTTCCACAAGTCTCCATCTTTTATCTTTGGAGATTGGTTTAGTTTCCATTACTTTTACTGTGTCGCCAATATTACATTCATTGTTTTCATCATGAGCTTTTAGCTTATAAGATGTCTTCACGATTTTTTTGTAAAGAGGATGTTTTACATGATTCTCAACCAACACAACAATTGTTTTATCCATTTTATTACTGGTTACTTTCCCAGTACGTGTTTTTCTTAAATTTCTTTCCACGATTTATTCTCCTTTCAAAATTCCATCAGGCACTTTATTTAGATTTCTCTGTTTTTACTGTTTGAATTCTAGCAATATTTTTTCTTACTTCATTAATTCTACTAGTATTATCCAATTGATTAGTTGCGTTTTGGAATCTCAAATTGAAAAGTTCTTTTTTTGCAGCTACTAAATCCACTGCTAATTCTTCAGCTGATTTATCTTTTAAATCTGCTACATATTGACTAGTTTTCATTTGATACACCGCCTTCCAAGTCTGCCTTAGAAACAATTTTACATTTGCATGGAAGCTTATGTGTTGCAAGACGAAGCGCTTCTTTTGCTTGTTCTTCTGGTACTCCAGCGACCTCAAACATTACGCGTCCAGGTTTTACAACTGCTACCCAGCTATCAACTGTTCCTTTTCCTTTACCCATACGGGTTTCGGCTGGTTTTGTAGTTACCGGTTTGTCAGGGAAAATTTTGATCCATACCTGACCACCACGTTTTGTATAACGTGTCATAGCAACACGGGCTGCTTCTATTTGATTAGCTTTAATCCAACATGGTTCCATAGCAACAATACCATATTCACCATTTGAAATTTTATTTCCTCTTAACGCCTTACCTTTCATGGAGCCACGAAATTGTTTACGACGTTTTACTCTTTTTGGCATTAACATTATTTATCGCTCCCTTCTTTCGAAGATGCTTTTGTTCCGTTTTTCTTGCTCGGAAGAACTTCACCTTTGTATATCCATACTTTTACGCCTACTTTTCCATAAGTAGTATCCGCTTCTGCAAAACCATAATCGATATCTGCTCTAAGTGTTTGAAGTGGAATAGTACCTTCATTGTAAGACTCTGTACGCGCCATATCAGCACCACCCAAACGTCCTGCACAAGCGGTTTTAATACCTAATACCCCACCTTTCATAGAACGGTTCATGGTAGTACGCATTGCACGACGAAATGAAGTACGGTTCTCAAGTTGTAGTGCAATATTTTCAGCAACTAATTGCGCATCCTTGTCCGGTCTCTTAATTTCTTTAATATCTAATAATACTTTTTTATCTGTTAATTTTGTAATTTCTTTTTTTGTTCTTTCTATTTCTGCTCCACCTTTGCCAATAATAATTCCTGGCTTTGCTGTGAAAACGATAACTTTTACTCGATCTGCAGCTCTTTCAATCTCGATTTTAGAAACTCCAGCACTGTAAAGTTTTTTCTTCAAATAGGTACGAATATTATAATCTTCAACTAAATAATCTGCAAATTTTTCTTCCGCATACCATCTAGAATCCCAATCATTAATAACACCGACTCTTAATCCATGAGGATTAACTTTTTGTCCCATCTAATATCTCCTTTCTAGCCCAAAGGTTTCCCTTCGGCAATTCGCTTTTCGCGAATTCGTCTTATCTTTCATCAAGTACTACAGTAATATGACTCATTCTTTTTTCAATTCTATAAGCTCTACCCTGTGCACGAGGTCTAATACGTTTCATAATAGGTCCTTGTGATGCATAACATTCCGCAATATAAAGTTTTTCAACGTTCATTCCGTTATTGTTTTCAGCATTCGCAATTGCTGATTGTAATATTTTCAAAGTGATGCTTGAAGCATATCGTGGATTATATTGTAAAAGTGCCACTGCTGTTTCAACATCTTTGCCTCTGATGGCATCTAAAACGAAACACGCTTTTTGAACCGAAATTCTAGCATATGATAACTTTGCCGAAGGTCTGGTATCAACATTTGCATTTCTTTCTCTTTTGATTTGGGATCTATGTCCTTTAGCCATTTTTGAAGCCTCCTTTCAATTTATCCCTTAAAGGGTGTTTGTCATTTATCTAACGTTGGATTTTTTTTCATCCTTGCCATGTCCTCTGTAAGTTCTAGTTGCTACAAACTCTCCGAGTTTATGTCCAACCATATCTTCCGTAACATAAACAGGCACATGTTTTCTACCATCGTGTACTGCGATTGTATGTCCAACAAATGTTGGGAAAATCGTAGAACGACGAGACCATGTTTTAATTACTTTTTTTTCATTTGAAGTATTCATTGCATCAATAGCTTTTAACAAACTCTGATCTGCAAATGGACCTTTTTTAAGTGATCTTGCCATTATGTCTCCTCCTTATTTAATCGCTTTACCGTCTCTTCTTCTTACAATCATTTTATTAGAAGCTTTTGATTTCTTTCTTGTCTTCAATCCAAGAGCAGGTTTGCCCCAAGGTGTTGATGGACCTGGACGACCAATTCCTGTTTTACCTTCACCACCACCATGTGGATGATCGTTAGGATTCATAACAGAACCACGTACTGTTGGGCGAATACCCATGTTACGTTTACGTCCGGCTTTACCAATATTTACAAGATTGTGATCTCCATTTCCAATAGCCCCGATTGTCGCACGGCAATTGATAGGTACTAAACGCATTTCGCCTGATGGTAATCTAAGCGTTGCATATTTACCTTCTTTAGCCATTAATTGAGCACTATTTCCTGCAGAACGAACTAATTGTCCACCTTTTCCAGGATACAATTCAATATTATGAAGTTGTGTACCAATTGGAATTTCAGAAAGTGGTAAACAATTACCAGTACGAATTTCCGCATTTTCTCCATTCATAATTTTCATTCCAACTTTTAATCCTTCTGGAGCAAGAATATATGTCTTTTCTCCATCCGCATAATGAATCAAAGCAATGTTTGCTGTTCTATTTGGATCATATTCAATTGCTGCTACAACTCCAAACACATCGTCTTTTCTTCTTTTAAAATCAATAATTCTATATTTTCTTCTAGATCCACCACCATGATGTCTTACTGTAATCTTACCTTGATTGTTACGTCCTGCATTCTTTTTCAAAGATGTAGTAAGTGCTTTTTCAGGAGCACTTTTTGTAATTTCCGCAAAATCAGAAGTTGTCATTTGTCTTCTAGAAGGTGTATATGGGTTATATGTTTTAATTCCCATGACTATATCTCCTTTTCTAAATTTATTATCGTGCTTTATTGCACATACTTTTTATTTTATAGACCTGAGAAAATTTCAATTTCTTTACTATCTTCTGTCAATTGAACAATTGCTTTCTTTGTTTTAGAAGTTAGTCCTTCTGTTTTTCCACGTCTTTTTGTTTTTCCAGCTGCATTCATCGTATGAACACTTTTCACTTTTGTTCCTTCAAACATTTTTTCAACTGCTTCACGAACTTGAATTTTATTAGCCTCTGGATGCACTAGGAAAGTATATTTCTTTTCTCCCATACCAGCCATACTTCTTTCCGTAACAACTGGTTTGAGGATTACGTCATAATATTGAATGTTTGCCATTATGCATACACCTCCTCAATCTTTTTAGCTGCAGCTTTTGTTAGTACTACTGTACCGCATTTCATTACATCATATACATTAAGAGTATCAACTAATGTTGTTGAAATAGAAGCAACGTTCTTCCCAGACATTACTACATTTTTTTCCGAATTTTCCAAAACAACGATTCCACGGTTTACATTTAAGTTATCCATTACTTCTACGAATCTCTTTGTTTTGATTTCATCAAATTTCAATTCATCAACAATGATCATGTTATTATCAGCCAATCTGCTTGTTAAAGCTGATTTAAGTGCTGCTCTTTTTTCTTTTCTATTCATTTTTGTTGAATAATCTCTAGGTGTTGGAGCAAATACAACTCCTCCGCCTCTCCATTGTGGAGATCTTGTAGAACCTTGTCTTGCATTACCAGTTCCTTTTTGTCTCCATGGTTTTTTTCCGCCTCCAGATACTTCAGAACGCGTTTTTGCTTTCTGTGTTCCTTGACGATTATTTGCTAATTGTTGTACAACTGCTTTATGCACAAGGTGTTCGTTAACGGTTACTCCAAACACGCTGTCGCTCAATTCCATTGTATCAACTTCTTTGCCTTCCATATTATAAACAGATATTTTTGCCATCCGAATGGTCCTCCTTTCGTCCTTCTATGCCTTAACTCTAGTTGTCTCTTTAAGAGTAACTAAAGCTTTTTTTGGTCCGGGTACTGCACCTTTAATTAAAAGTAAGTTTTTATCCGCATCTATTCTAACAACCTCTAGATTTTGGACGGTAACTTTTTTGCTACCCATATGTCCTGGCATTCCTTTTCCCTTGAATACTTTACTTGGGCTAGAACAAGAACCGTTAGATCCTTGATGACGATGAAATTTCGAACCATGAGTCTTAGGCCCTGTGGATTGATTGTGTCTTTTAATCGCACCTTGAAATCCTTTACCTTTTGAAACAGCGGTTGCGTCAATCTTGTCGCCAACTTCGAAAATATCAGCTTTAATTTCTTTGCCGATTTCATATTCTGATGCGTTTTCAAATTTAAACTCTCTTACAAATCTTTTGCTTGTAGTTCCAGCTTTTTCGAAATGTCCTTTGAGTGCCTTGCCAACTCCATGTCTGTGAATTACTTCTTTTTTCCCAGATGCATCTCTGTTAACAATTCTGTCTTTTTTTTCAACAAAACCAACTTGTACCGCTTCGTATCCGTCGTTTTCATTTGTTTTGATTTGTGTTACTACACATGGTCCTGCTTGAAGTACTGTTACAGGAATCACATGTCCATTTTCATTGAAAATTTGTGTCATTCCAATTTTTGTTGCTAAAATCGCTTTTTGCATTTTTTTGCCTCCATTTGTCTACAGTGGTATATTCTTCACACATAAGGTGTTTCTATAGCATATCAATATGTGATTCCTATACATACTAGTAGGGGTCTTATTTGTTGTTTTTCATTTTTACGTCGATACTAACACCAGCTGGCATTTCCAATCTTTGCAATGCATCAATTGTTTTTGGCGTAGGTGTAACAATATCAATTAATCTTTTGTGTGTTCTTTGTTCAAACTGTTCTCTAGAATCTTTGTATTTATGAACCGCTCTTAAAATTGTAACTACTTCCCTTTTTGTTGGAAGTGGAACTGGTCCACTCACTTGTGATCCGTTTTTCTTAACTGTTTCGATAATTTTTTTGGCCGATGCATCAATAAGTTGATGATCATAAGCTTTCAGTATAATTCTCATTACTTGATTTGCCATAAAAAAAGTCGCCTCCTTTTCGCACTTTATTTAAGTACGACAAGCGGTGACTGTACACTCTCCCGTGTGTGTCATAAAATGTGAAATAAAAATAAACACTTTATTGTTCTCACGTCGTTTCTACTCTTTGGTAGACTTTTAGTTCTGTACAGTGACTTGTCGTCAGGTTAATCGGGTCCGCTATAAAGACCCTCTTGACATTTGCTCCACGGAAAACCTACTGAGTTATTCAGTAGCAACCTCTCGCTTCACTGCTATCATGTCACAGCAATGATTAGTATACACGAAACTTTCGCTCTATGCAAGTGTTTTTTTTATTTATTTTTAAAAGAAACAAAGTAAATGATTCACACCCACTTTGTCCCTTCTATATATAGTATTTTCTATTTACGTTCTACCATATAACTGATTTTCTATTATATGCTATCTATCACTTTTTTAATTTTCTTTCACATTCCCATCTTTCACATCTTGAAATTCTTTCATAATGATCTCTGAAGGTTTTTTAGTCGACAAACTAACAGCAACAATGACAACCAAACCTAGCGTAAATCCAACCATTAAGGAATATAAGCCAGTGGCAGATTTTAATGTAGTCAAACCTTCCGTCCCTTTTATCATTGGAATATAATCCCATACAATAGTGGAGATTGCACCGGCGCACATTCCTGCAATGGCACCTTGTACATTTGTTCGTTTCCAAAACAAGGATAAAATAACTAGCGGTCCAAAAGATGCACCCAATCCAGCCCATGCATAAGAAACCAATCCCATAATGGTATTATTAGGGTTTAATGCAATCAAATATGCTAGCACAGCAATTACAATTACCGTAATCCTACTCACTAACATAACTTGTTTATCCGTTGCTTCTTTTTTAAAGATTCCTTTATATAAATCTTCTGCTACACTTGAAGCACTCACTAATAATTGCGAATCTGCCGTCGACATAATTGCCGCTAAAATTCCACAAAGAAATATTCCAGCAATGATTGGCCATGCAAGTTCTGAAACAAATACTTTTTGAATCATTTCTATAAATACATGTTCTTGATTTCCATCTGCTAAAATTTCGGGATTCAAGTATGCCCTTCCCAATATACCAATAAAGCAAGCAAATACAAGAGAAATTCCAACCCAAACAATAGCTACAACTTTTGATTTTTTTAATTCTTTTTCATTTCGTACAGCCATAAATCGAACAAGAATGTGTGGCATGCCACAATATCCAAGTCCCCAAGCTAATCCAGATATAATATTGATTACATTATTCTTTCCCGTTCCGTTTTTCATTAAGCTTAAATAATCACTCGCATTCTCTGTTGGCAAATCAGACATAGCAATGCCGTCCATCAATGTAATTCCATCTTGTCTCAGAAAAATATAGGCAAATATTGGAACCGCAAGAATAGCTACCAACATTAATGTCCCTTGAATAAAATCGGTAGTACATACGGCCAAAAATCCACCCAAAAATGTATATGCTAAAATTACAATTGCACCAATCGTTAATGCGATTTTATAGTCCACATGAAATACCGATTCAAATAGCTGCCCTCCTGCCGCAAGTGCAGATGCTGTGTATACCAAAAAGAAAATAACAATAACAATAGATGCTATCTTCTTCAGAATTTTTTTTTCATCATGGAATCTATTTTGAAAATATTCTGGTAGTGTCACCGCATTATTTGCATGAATTGTATATCTCCGTAATCTTTTTGATACAAAAACCCAATTCAATACCGTACCTGCAAACAAACCAATTGCACACCAACCGTCGCCACCTATTCCCGTTAAATAGATAGCTCCTGGCAATCCCATTAATAACCAACCGCTCATATCGGATGCTTGTGCTGATAATGCTGCGACAAACCCTCCTAAGTTTCTTCCTCCAAGAAAATAATCTTCTGCTGACTTATTTCTTTTCGAAAAATAAGCTCCAATAATAACCATCATCAATAAATATAATGCAAAGGCTACAATAATCCATCCAATCGTATCGCTCATATGTATCTCCCTCCGTTTTTTCTTTTCTAATCATAACGAATTCTTGTTTTCGCGTCAACCTTTTATCACTTTAAAGTGCAAAAAAAGAACTTCTAGTAAAAAACAATAGAAGTTCTTTTTATTATAAGAAGAAAGATAAGCTTACACAACCAATCACTGTACAAGCAGAACAAGCAAGCATTGATAACAAAAAAATGGTAAGTCCGATGCAACTCAAAATAATCCCTGACGTTGCCAACCCATTCCTTCCTTTTTTATTTGATGAAATTCCTATTATCAGACCAATAATTGCACAGGTAACTCCTAATATTACTTTTAAAAAAAGATGTCTCAGATCAAAAACAGATAAAGCAAGTACTGTTGCCGTAATTCCTAATATCAAAGCAACAATTTCTGTATTCTGTTGGCTCGGTGTCATATTTGAATCCATTCTCTTTTCCTTTCTATTAAATCTCAATCACTCGAATCATATTTGTGTTTCCTGATATTCCTAATGGGACACCCGTAGTCAACACAATTTTATCTCCTTTTTTTACATGTCCCTTTCGAATTGCTTCACTTAAAGCTGTTAAAAATAATTCTTCTGTATTATTTTCACTTTTAATAATATATGGACTCACACCCCAAGTTAAATTTAATTGTCTACATATTTGCTCATCCGTTGCAAATGCAATAATTGGACAACTTGGTTTATATCTTGAAATCATTTTTGCTGTATTTCCTGAAATTGTAACAGTAATAATTGCTGCTGCCTTTAGATTTATCGCTGTTGTACATGTTGCCTGTGAAATTGCCGTCGTAATATCCATATGTTCTGTCGGCTCGCTTCTCTTCATACGTCCATCATAATCAATTTCTCGTTCCGTACGTTCTGCGATTTTTGTCATCGTTTTAACCGCTTCGATTGGATAAAGTCCTGATGCACTTTCTCCCGATAACATAATTGCTGTTGTTCCATCATAAATTGCATTTGCAACATCCGTTACTTCTGCTCTAGTAGGTCTTGGATTTTTTATCATAGATTCCAGCATTTGTGTCGCTGTGATTACCTGTTTCCCCGCAGACACTGCAAGCTTAATCATTCGTTTTTGAATACTTGGGACATCTTCCATTGGAACCTCGACCCCCATATCTCCCCTTGCAACCATAATTCCATCGGAAACCTTTAAAATCTCCTCAAGATTACGTATTCCTTGCATATTTTCTATTTTTGATATGATTTTCATTTTGCTATTATGGTCATTTATAATTTTTCGAATTTCTAATACGTCTTCCTTACATCTTACAAAGGATGCAGCCAAATAATCAAATCCCGATTCACAACCAAAAACAATATCTTTTCGATCTACTTCACTTATATATGGCATTGATAATATTGCCCCTGGTGCATTCACACCTTTTTTATCAGAAATAGGTCCTCCATTTAAAACCTTACATTTAATTTCGGTTTCTCCAATTTCTTCTACCACCATTTTAATCAAACCATCATCTAGTAAAATTATATTCCCTACTTTGATATCATTTTTTAAATTTTTATATGTAATCGAAACTTTTTTGCTTGTTCCTAATATCTCTTCCGTTGTAAGGATAAATTCTTGCCCTTCCTTTAATTCTGTTTTCCCATTCTCAAAATCTTTTAATCGGATTTCAGGCCCCTTTGTATCCATCAAAGATGCAATATAAAACCCTAATTCTGCGTTTAATTTTTGCACCATATCATGTTTTCTTTTATGTTCTTCATGGTTTCCATGAGAAAAATTAAATCGAGCCACATTCATTCCTGCTAGCATTAACTCTCTTAAAATTTCTTCTTTCTCACTTGCAGGTCCAATTGTGCATACAATTTTTGTTCTTTTCATACATACCTCTTTTCTTATATATAATTTGTGATTAAAGTATTTTTTTTTATTATATCATATTATCTTTTTATGCCATATATTTTTCCTTTCATTATTTCACTTTTCTTTTACAGAAAAGTAATATAATCGCTCCTATAATTAAAAGCAAACTAATCCATTGCGAAGTTGATAAATTCCAAAAAAATCCCCTTATTGTATCTCCTCTTAAAAATTCAAGACAAAATCGCATTATGCCATACCCCAACATATAAGCCGCCAAACTGATACGAATATCTTTTGTTTTTCTTACGATTATTTCTAATAAGATAAAAAGTAAAACATTTATACCACTTTCTACTAGCTGTACAGGAAACAAAGAAATACCTAACGGTGCAACATGCGATTTTTCAAATACAACATGACAAGTTCCATCATACGGAATTCCATAACAGCATCCTGCACAAAAACAGCCGATTCTTCCAATTGCATGAATTAAGGGAACCGAAGGGAGAATAGTAAGAAACATATTCCCAATCTTTATTTTATATATTTTACAATAAAACCATATTACTGCAAAAGCACCAAATAATCCTCCATAAAAAACAAAACCGCCTTGTAGAACCTGATAAAGTAGTTCTTTCTCTTCTAATAATATCTGTCTATTTTCCCATAATGGTTTTGCTATGGTAATCAAATATAGAATTTTCCCTCCTACTCCAACTCCAACAGCTCCAAGCAAGGAAGCATATAAAGCATCTTCCTTCTCAATTCGATTGTTTTTGCTCCGCAAAGTTGCAAGAAAAATTCCGACGATTAATCCAATTAAAATACAAGCTCCATACATTCCAATTTCTCTATCTAAAATTCGTATCGTTGGACACATAATTTCCCTTTCATTAAAAAAATACCATAGGATTACCTATGGTATTCTTAGATAAATCTTTTAATAGTTAAAATTCATATTGCTTAATTCTCCAACTCCCATTGATGCAATTGCACCAAAGCAAATAACACATGCTGCGAAAACAAGTAAACATAATCCAAGTCCAATTGCACTCATAATAATTCCAGCAGTTGCCATTCCAGAAGGTGCTTGCTTTTTTGATTTAATTCCAAGAATCAAACCAATGATACCACTAATCAAACCAATCCATGCAAATACGTTAAAAAATATACATACCAAAGTAATAATACCTAATACCATGGAAGCAATAGCTAAATTTTTCCCTGGTTCTACAGCTGGTTGCGATGGTTGTTGTGATGGTTGTTCTACCGGTTGTTCTACCGGTTGTTCTACATTATTATCATCCATTTTATATCCTCCTCATAAGTGTTTACATGAGTAATATAACAAATATCTAATTTTATTGCAATCATTTCTAACGAATAATTCCTTTTTGAATAATTTCTAATTGCCTTTCTTGATGTTTTCTTTAAAATACGATATATTATATTTAGTCAAATAAGAAACGATTAGGAGTAATTATGTGGATTGCAGATCAATGGAAAGATTATGAAATTTTAGATACATCAAGTAAAGAAAAATTAGAGCGGTGGGGTAAATATATACTTGTTCGACCCGATCCTCAGGTTTTATGGGATACGAAACATGAACATGTTGGTTGGAAGAAAAAGAATGGGCATTATCATCGTAGTTCAAGTGGTGGCGGTGAATGGGATTTTTTTCAACTTCCAAATGAATGGTCCATTCATTATCGTGATTTAACCTTTCATTTAAAGCCTTTTAGTTTTAAGCATACCGGGCTTTTCCCAGAACAAGCTGTTAATTGGGACTGGTGTTCCACTATTATAAAAAAAGCAAATCGTCCTATTAAAGTTTTAAATTTATTTGCTTATACAGGCGGTGCCACACTTTCCGCCTTAGCTGCAGGTGCATCCGTAACACACGTAGATGCTTCTAAGGGTATGGTTTCGTGGGCCAAAGAAAATGCAGCTACTTCTGGTTTATCCGAGAAGCCTGTTCGTTGGATTGTTGATGATTGCGTAAAATTTGTAGAACGAGAAATACGTCGTGGAAATACGTACGATGCTATTATTATGGATCCTCCTTCTTACGGAAGAGGTCCCAAAGGAGAAACCTGGAAAATTGAGGAAAACATTTTTTCTTTTATTAAATTATGTGCCAATTTGCTATCGAAAGAACCTCTATTTTATTTGGTCAATTCCTACACAACCGGATTACAACCTGCTGTTCTTTCCTATATGCTTAACTTAACACTTACAAAAAAGTATGGCGGATTTGTTGAAGCAGAGGAAATTGGAATTCCCGTAACTAATTCCGGTCTTATCCTTCCATGCGGTGCTTCCGGACGTTGGTCCATATAACAAAAAAAGCGATGCCATATTTCGGCATCGCTTTTTTAAATTTCAATCTTAATACATCTTCCAATTATAAGAACCCATACTACCTGCCATTCCTGCTAAAGCAGCTCCAAATACAACTAAAATCACAATATTAATTACAATTACAATTGCAGCCATAATTAAGTAAGCTTTAAAGAAATTTCCTTTTGTCTTACTTTCACTTCCAAATGCCCACACAAATACCATTACAATATTCACACAAGGAATAAGCATGATTAACATGGTTACTAACCAAGAGCCAATCGAAATTGGTTCTTCTAAATTTGTGTTATAGTAATTATTCGTTTGTTGGACCGGTTGTTGGACCGGCTGTTGTGCTGTTTGATTATTTACATTTGCATCCGTATTCATTTCATTATTATCCATAATTACCCCTCATTCTATTATCGTTAACTTTACTTTTAAATTTTATCAAAAAATATGAAATTTGACAAGTTTAATATCCCATTAATATAATATTGCGTTAATTATTTTATCGTATTCCAAACTAATTAAATGAAGTAGATTATTATAACGATAAACCATAGGAGGCGATGCTGGAAAAACAAAAAGCATGCGATAACAATAATATAAAATTGTCGCAAAAAGTATAGCAATTAATAAACCTTGCATTTTTTTAACACGTTTACCTAAGACATATCGTACGATGAAAAAAAGAAGAAGAAAAGGCGCCCATAAAAATGCAATTGGATTCATTGCCCATGCACGACTAAACTGCATCGTAAACACAAAAAATATAGCTCTGCTCATTCCACATCCTGGACAAGGAATACCAGTTATTAAAAGCATTGGACAATATGCTCCCCAAAAATAATGACTTATCCCATAATAAATTAAAAACCCAAGGATTGGCCACCTGTATTTTTTTATATCTTTCCATATTCGTATTCTAATTTGTTTCAACTTCTTATCTCCACTTTCTTGTTCTATTCCATTTTTATTATCCCCTATTTTTATTAAAAATACAATCTTCTTTCAAACAAGCCATTTCCATTAAAAAACCGCAATCCCTTTCTTAAGGAATTGCGGTAATTTTATCATATGAGAACTTAATTATTCAATAATTTCAGCAACACGTCCTGAACCTACTGTACGTCCACCTTCACGGATAGCGAATGTTAATCCTTTATCCATAGCGATTGGGTGAATTAATTCAATTGTCATTTCAATGTTATCACCAGGCATACACATTTCAACACCTTCTGGTAAGTGACAAACACCAGTTACATCTGTTGTTCTGAAATAGAATTGTGGTCTGTAATCAGTAAAGAATGGAGTATGACGTCCACCTTCTTCTTTTTTCAATACATAAACAGCGGATGTGAATTTTGTGTGACATTTGATTGATCCTGGTTTTGAAAGTACTTGCCCTCTTTGGATTTCATCTCTGTTTACACCACGAAGTAATGCACCGATGTTATCACCAGCTTGTGCTTCGTCTAATAATTTACGGAACATTTCAATTCCTGTAACAACAACTTTTCTTGTTTCTTCTTTAATTCCAACGATTTCAACTTCATCAGAAATATGAAGAGTTCCTGCTTCAACTCTACCCGTTGCAACAGTTCCACGTCCTGTGATAGAAAATACATCCTCTACAGGCATGATAAATGGTTTGTCTGTATCTCTTTGTGGATCTGGAATGAAAGAATCAACAGCATCCATTAATTCCATGATTTTGTCTCCCCATTCTCCTGAAGGATCTTCAAGAGCTTTTAGAGCCGAACCACGAATTACAGGTGTATCATCTCCTGGGAATTGGTATTCATCTAATAATTCTCTAATTTCCATTTCTACTAATTCTAACATTTCTTCATCATCAACCATATCACATTTGTTCATGAATACTACGATGTAAGGTACACCTACCTGGCGTGATAATAAAATATGCTCTTTTGTTTGAGCCATAACACCGTCTGTAGCTGCAACAACTAGAATTGCACCATCCATTTGTGCTGCCCCTGTAATCATGTTTTTAACATAATCAGCATGTCCTGGACAGTCAACATGTGCATAATGTCTTTTGCTGGTTGAATACTCAACGTGAGCTGTTGAAATTGTGATTCCACGTTCTCTTTCTTCTGGAGCTTTATCGATATTTGCGAAATCTACAGCATCATTACCGTCTACTCTTTGAGAAAGAGTTTTTGTAATTGCAGCTGTTAAAGTTGTTTTACCATGGTCAACATGTCCAATGGTTCCAATGTTACAATGTGTCTTTGATCTGTCAAATTTTTCCTTTGCCATTATTAAATCCTCCTAATAATATACTTATCATATTTTCATTTTTTATTTTCACTTGACTACCTCTGATTATATTAAATAACCAAAGGTTTTTCAAGTATAATTTCAGTTGCTTCTTCGAAATCTTTATTTTTCTTTTGCCGATAGAATTTTTTCTTGTACGCTCTTAGGTACTTGCTCATATTTTTCAAAGAACATGGAATAATTACCACGACCTTGTGTTTTAGAACGAAGATCCGTTGAATATCCGAACATGTCAGCTAGTGGAACATAACCTCTGACCATTTTCCCGTTTCCAATATCTTCCATACCTTCAATACGTCCACGACGAGAATTAATATCTCCAATTACATCACCCATATATTCTTCAGGCATCGTAACTTCGACTCTCATAATAGGCTCTAGTAATACTGGTTCTGCTTTTTGCATCGCTTCCTTAAATGCTAAGGATCCTGCTATGTGGAATGCCATTTCCGAAGAATCGACATCATGATATGAACCATCATAAACCGTAGCATGTACTCCTACCACTGGGAATCCTCCGAGGATACCAGCTTTTGTAGCTTCTTCAATACCTGCACCAACAGATGGAATGTATTCTTTTGGAATATTACCACCTACTACTTTTGATTCAAACAAGAATAATTCATCTCCATTTGCATCCATAGGTTCAAATTTCACTTTACAATGTCCGTATTGTCCACGTCCACCAGATTGTTTTGCATATTTGCTATCAACATCTACTTCTTTTGTAATTGCTTCTTTATAAGCTACTTGAGGTGCACCAACATTTGCTTCTACTTTAAATTCGCGAAGCAATCTATCTACGATGATTTCCAAATGTAGCTCACCCATACCTGCAATAATTGTTTGTCCCGTTTCTTTATCTGTATGTGCACGGAATGTAGGATCTTCTTCTGCAAGTTTTGCTAAAGATTCTCCCAATTTTCCTTGACTAGCTTTCGTTTTTGGTTCAATCGCCAATTCGATAACTGGTTCTGGGAATTCCATGGATTCTAAAATAACCGGATTTCTTTCATCACAAATAGTATCACCCGTTGTTGTCGTTTTAAAACCAACAGCTGCTGCAATATCACCAGAGTAAACAATTTCTAATTCTTCTCTTTTATTTGCATGCATCTGCAAGATACGTCCAACACGTTCTTTTTTATTCTTTGTTGCATTTAATACGTAAGATCCTGCTTTCATTGTTCCTGAATATACACGGAAAAATGCAAGTTTTCCAACAAATGGATCTGCCATAATTTTAAATGCTAATGCAGAGAAAGATTCTTCGTCAGAAGATTTTCTAATTACTGGATTTCCTTCTAAGTCCGTTCCATCAATAGCTGGAATATCAACTGGTGAAGGCATATATTCAATTACTGCATCCAATAATTTTTGAACTCCCTTATTTCGGTAAGCAGTTCCACAACAAACTGGAATCGCTTCACAGGAACATGTTCCTTTTCGTAAGGCAGCTTTTAATTGTTCTATCGAAGGCGTTTCACCTTCTAAATAAAGCATCGTTAATTCATCATCTAATTCACAAACTTTTTCGATTAATTCTTCATGATATTTTTCAGCAAGTTCTTTCATATCTTCAGGGATTTCCTGAATTGAAATACTTTCACCTTTTTCATCTTCATAGATATATGCTTCCATTTCAAACAAATCAATAATTCCTTTGAAATCATCTTCTTTACCAATTGGCAACTGAAGACAAATTGCATTTTTACCTAATCTGTTTTTAATTTGGTCAACTGCTCCATAAAAATTTGCACCCAAGATATCCATCTTGTTAATAAATGCCATTCTTGGAACATTATAGGTGTCTGCCTGACGCCATACATTTTCTGATTGTGGTTCAACACCACCTTTTGCACAGAATACACCAACCGCACCATCAAGTACACGAAGGGAACGTTCCACTTCAACTGTAAAATCTACGTGTCCTGGTGTGTCAATAATATTAATGCGGTGCTCAGGAGCATCCTTTATTACTTTACTATGATCATGCAACGTCCAGTGACATGTTGTCGCTGCAGATGTAATCGTGATACCTCTTTCCTGCTCTTGTTCCATCCAGTCCATGGTAGCAGTACCTTCATGGGTATCACCAATTTTATAATTCACACCGGTATAAAATAAGATACGCTCTGTTAATGTAGTTTTACCTGCATCAATATGCGCCATAATACCGATATTTCTTGTTCTTTCTAATGGATATTGTCTTCCAGCCAAGGTAATTCCTCCTTTTAGAATCTATAGTGAGCGAACGCTTTATTCGCCTCAGCCATTTTATGCATATCTTCCTTCTTTTTGAATGCAGCACCATTGTTACTTGCAGCATCAAGAATTTCGTTTGCTAGTCTCTCTTCCATTGTTTTTTCTCCTCTTTTGCGAGAATACAAAGTAAGCCAACGAAGTGCTAATGCCTGTCTTCTTTCGGGTCTAACTTCAATAGGTACTTGATATGTGGCTCCACCAATACGTCTAGCTTTAACTTCTAATACTGGCATGATATTGTTCATTGCTTCTTGGAATACTTCCATAGCAGGTTTTTCAGCTTTTGCTTCAATTCTTTCAAACGCTCCATATACAATTTTTTGAGCGATTCCTCTTTTACCATCTAACATAATGTTATTGATAAGTTTGGTAACCACTTTATTGTTGTATAAAGGATCTGCTAATACTTCTCTTTTTTGAATATGTCCTTTACGTGGCACGGTTCTTCCCTCCTTATTATGATTGAAAGCAATATACTTGCTTTCGTGTCAATAAATCATCGGTACTCACAAATAACTTGTGTTCGTGTCTGTTTCTTTATCTAAACACTTTTTAACAAATAATAACTTTGTACGAGGTGCTTTTGAATCTGAACTCCAACACTAACATTTATTTAACTGTGGTACATGCAAAATAATATTATTTTGCAGCTTTTGGTCTCTTCGCTCCATATTTAGAACGAGCTTGACGTCTGTTAGCAACTCCTGCAGTATCAAGTGTACCTCTAATAACATGGTATCTTGTTCCTGGTAAGTCTTTAACTCTACCTCCTCTTACAAGTACAACACTATGTTCTTGTAAATTATGGCCTTCTCCTGGAATATAGCTTGTAACTTCTATTCCGTTTGAAAGACGAACTCTTGCGATTTTTCTAAGAGCTGAGTTAGGTTTTTTAGGTGTAGCAGTCTTAACAGCTGTACATACACCTCTCTTTTGTGGAGAAGATACTGCAGTACTCTTTTTATTTAAAGAGTTATAGCTTCTTCCTAGAGCTGGTGCTGTCGATTTTTTTGTTACGGTCTGTCTACCTTTTCTTACTAACTGGTTAAATGTTGGCATTCTGATTCACCTCCTGTGATATAAATTATAGTTTCTGTGAAAAAAGCATTATAATAGAACACATTTTCCCACATGCTAGATAATTATACTTTTCTTATTTGCTCTTGTCAACCTGTTTTTTACAATATAATAGGAAGAACCCCTTCCTAGAATCCTTCCCTTCTATATATTAACACTCATTTCGTTTCATTTATTCCATTCGAATAGATGATGCGATATAATTTTCTAGTTCATTTTCTAAATCTTTTAAATGAAATAAATTCCAATTAAGCACAATTCCTATTTTTTTAGTCCTACTATCCTTTTGAAAAAGTGCTCGTATTCGTTCTCTATATTTATGGCATTGTATAATATAAGTTACCATAATTGCAATAATCATAATAAATAGAAAAAGAATCGGTATCGTCGCAAAAGAAACCAGCGGTTGCCCTGTCATTTCTGCTGCAAGTGGAACTTCTTCTCCATTATCTATAATTACTATATTATATTCTGTCTCTTCTTGAATAGCCTGTGCATTTGAGGCAAATGCAAAAACGAATGGGATGCTTATTATAATTAATAATCCAAAAATTAATTTTTTCATCATTACCTCTTTCTTTCTTCTATATAATAAGACTCTATTTAAATAAAAAAAAGGTCAAAATATTGGTTTTTTTTTCATTATAATGTATACTAAACGTATCTAATTTTTAAACATTAACATTAAATTCTATTTACATATAAAGGGGGATATTATGGATCAGAGTTTATTGAAATATTATCGGCAATACAAGCAAATTCAATTAATTATACTAATCATACTTACCGTCGTGTTTTTTTCCTTCTATTTTTATAATCCAACCATTCGTTCCAATATTTTAACCAGCACTTCTCTATTTTTAGTATTCGGTATGGCTTGGCTCGTTTTACTTGTTTCCTTTTGTTTTCTTTTATATGATTTCCGTAAAATGGAACTTTACATCCAACAAGAACACGCTTTAAAACGGGAAGCCTATTTAGATGAACTTACTGGGATTCCTAACCGCCATGGTTTTGATACCGTTTTCCAAACTTATCAGGTAGGTAAAGACTTGTCAAATTTAGGTTGTGCTCTTCTCTCCATTAAGAACCTTGAAGTGATCAACTCTACCCTTGGATACGAAGCTGGTGATATTATTATTAAGGACATTTGCCAATTGTTAGAGTCCATTGGCGACAAATACGGTTTTGTTGGAAGAAATGGTGGAAATGAATTTCTTGCAGTATTTGATGATTGTACAAATGAAACTATGAAGAACTTTCATAACGATATCATTAATGCACTGCCAAAATTATCTATTCCTAATTCACCTAAAATTGACATCGACTTCTTTTATCTATTAAATTCCGATGTGAAAGTATCTAAGCTTTCTGATTTAGTAACGCTAACCTATAAAAAAGCAAGTATCAAGTAAGTAAAAAGGGAAAATATGAAAGAACCGAATCATGAATATTTTTCGCAATTAGTTATCCGTGCTCAAAAAGATGACAGTGATGCATTTGCGGAATTATACTCTCTAACATATAACAAAGTATACAACTATGCTTGTCACTACTTACACGACACTTATCTTGCTCAAGATGCCGTACAAGAAGTTTATATTTCTGTGCTCAAAAATATAACAAAACTAAATGATCCTATGCTTTTTATTGCTTGGTTAAACCAAATATCTTTTCATGTATGTTATGACATTGTTAAGCGTCGTAATGAAAAATATGGCATTATAGAAGATTCCATTCTCGAATTATTTAGTGATGACCATGTCTATAACAATCCAGAGCCCCATGCTTTGAAAGAAGATATTTCTATTCGGCTGAAAATAGCAATAAATCAATTACCACCTTTAGAAAAAGAATTAATTATTTTAAAATACTATAATAATATGAAACTTGATGATATTGCAAGTGCAACCGATGTAAGCAAAAGTACCGTAAAAAGGCATTTGCTTTCTGCAGAAAAAACATTATGTACTTTAATGAAAGAATAGGAGGTGTCTCGTTGAATATCAAAAATTTATTTCATAGAAAAAAAATATATAAAATGGATATGGCTTCCGCGAATGACACTCTGCAAAATGTATTTGCTGCTTGCGAAAAAGAACCCAATACCATTCCTTTTGATAAAATTGTACTGCGCAGAAAAGCAGATACTAGACTTACCTGTATCTGTAAATTCACAACACTAATTATGATCCTTGCTCTCATTTTTATTCCACTGTTCACCTTACGAACAAGTACAAATATCGAAACAGAATATAATAAATCTTCTTTACATATCGTTGACCATTTTGTTACTGAAAAATTCATTCATTTAACCTTTGAAGAAGCTAACTATTATGCACCCTCTTGTTATTCTCTTGACACCAACGGCCAGCGTAGTTTAGCCCTTATTGACCATACTAATCCAACCCATCTTGTTTTCGCCTATACAGGCGTTACGATTCATCTTTATCTCTGTGATGAATATGGCGAATATTTACATTTAATTATTTCCCCTAATAAATAATTGCTAGGAGTATTCATATGAAAAAAATATATACTTGTTGTTTGATTTTTCTTTTATCCTTATTATTATTTGCTTGTGTAAAAGAAGCTTCAGACTCGACAACTGAATCTTCCGCTGCATCAGTTAGCATGGAAACGGAAATGCCTTCTCCTATTGTTGAACCAATGGCAGAAGCAACCCCTTCTGCAATCGTTGATTCTTCCATAGAACCTACGGTAGAACCCACACCCACCGTGACTCCAACGTCTACTCCAACTCCTGAACCAGAAGTCGGCACGAGAGATAACACCTCGCATTGCCCCGTTCCGTCAGCTGATGGCACAATTGTGTATTCTTCTAGCGTTTCCACCATCGATGCTTCCAATGCCTCTGAAGGTTATATAATTGCAAATTATTATGGTTCCTCCGCAAAAGTTAAATTTCGAATTACTGGTTCCGATGGCATTATTTATACTTACGATTTACATGGTGGAAATGAAGTTTTCCCTTTATCCTCTGGAAGTGGATCTTATGATCTGACTATTTATGAAAACGTAACTGGCGACCAATATTCTACGGCTCAATTTGAAACCATATCCGTTTCGTTAACCAATACTTTTGGTCCCTTTTTATACCCTAACCAATATGTCGCTTTTAATTCTGCTTCTACTTCTGTTGCAAAAGCAAAAGAACTTGCAAAAATAGCTGATAATGATTTAGATGTGGTATCTGCAGTTTATAATTATATTATCACAAATGTTTCCTACGATTACTCAAAAGCAACCGCTGTACAAAGTGGTTATTTACCTGATCCAGATACAACCCTTGCTCTAAAAACCGGTATTTGTTTAGATTATGCTTCTTTAATGGTTGCCATGCTAAGAAGTCAGCGAATTCCAGCAAGGCTTGAAGTCGGATATGTTGGCGAAGCATATCATGCTTGGATTAGCACTTATATCCAAGATATTGGTTGGGTGAACGGTATTATCCAGTTTGATGGAAAAAATTGGAAATTAATGGACCCAACTTTTGCAGCAAGTACTCCTGGTGAAGATTTAGAAAATTTTATTGGTGATGGCAGTTCCTATCTTACAAAATACATTTATTAATTAGGGAGAGAAAATGAAAAAATTAAAAAAACTATCAAATCTAGAAATTTCATCCTTCTGCGAACAAATGGCAGTAATCATGAACGCAGGCATTTCAACCTTAGACGGATTGGAAATTTTAAAAAAAGATACAAAAGACCAGTCGGGCAAGGATTTATGCGAAACTTTAATTCAAGCGATCAAAAACAGTGCTTCTTTTCATGAAGCAATTGTTTCAACTCATGTTTTTCCAATTTATGTTGTCAATATGATTGCCATTGGCGAAGAATCCGGAACCCTTGACATGGTATTATCTTCGTTAGGTATTTATTACAAACGCGAAGAAAGCATTCATATTTCTGTAGTTAATGCCATTCGATATCCCTTAATTATGATTACTATGATGTTTTTAATCATACTAGTCTTGCTTACCAAAGTGCTTCCCATTTTTAATCGTGTGTTTAATCAACTTGGCGGCGAAATATCCGGCATTGCAAAAATCTTATTAACCCTGGGAAGTTCCATGAATCAATACTCCATTATTATCCTTATTTTCCTTCTTTGCATCGTTTTATGTGTTCTCTTTTTTCGAAAAACTTCTCTTGGACAAAAATGGAGCAAACCACTTTTTGGTTGGTTTCCTCCAATCAAAAAATTAAATTATGGAATTGCAATGGGAAGATTCGCAAATGGATTAGCTTTAACATTTAGTAGTGGTCTTGATACTTATAAAAGCTTAGATTTAGTATATCAATTAGTAGACAATACTATGGTTCAAAGGAAAATTTCCATTTGCAAAAACAGTTTAAAAGAAAATCTTTCTTTTGGTGAATCTCTTATCCAAGCGAATTTATTCTCTCATTTACATGCTCGTATGATTACCGTCGGCTTCAAATCAGGTAGTATTGATGATGTCATGGAAAAAATAGCTCTTGATTACGAAGAAGAAACCGATCGTAGAATCTATGCAACGCTTTCCACATTAGAACCTACTTTAGTAATCATATTGTCTCTCATTGTTGGATTAATTCTTTTATCTGTCATTCTTCCACTTATGGGCATTATGTCTACCATTGGATAATCATATTTACGAAAGGATACTTATGAATCGTTTTTCAAAGGAAACAAAATTTTCCTATTATCTTCATAAAATAAGATTACCCCTAGTCGCATTTATTATTCTTTTTCTTTTATTTTTCCGGGGTATTTCTTCTATTGATCAAGCTTCAGTTGAACAGCAGCAAGAAATATTAGCTACTAGTTTACAAAGAAACATAACTCAATGTTATGCTTTAGAAGGTACTTATCCTCCTAGTTTAGAATATATTATAACTAATTATGGTTTAATCTATGATGATAACCTTTTCTTTTTAGACTATCAATTTATAGGGTCTAATATTTACCCCAATGTAACTATTATTTTAAAAGAATAAACATTCAAGAACGGAGTCATTATGTATCGTAACCAACAAAAAAAGCATACCATAGATATTCTTTTTGTTCTCATTCTCTTTGGTGCATTTGCAATTTCCGCCCTTATGCTTGTCATTATGGGTTCTACTGTCTATAGTCATACTGTAGACAACATGGAAGGAAATTTTGATAATCGGACTTCCTATGCTTATATTACTGAAAAGTTTCGCCAAAGCGACCGCAAAAATGCAATTTCTGTCGAAGAAATAAATGATAATTCTTCTTTTGTTTTTACAGAAGAAATTAATGAGGAAATCTACCATACTTATTTATATATTCATGAAGGCTATTTAAAAGAACTATTTCTTAAAGACAATACTTCTCTTCCTTTAAAAGCAGGGAATAAAATTTTAGAAGCAGATTCTTTTGTTATCAATCGAATCAACAACCAAACCTTCGAATGCACTATTTATAAAGATGG
Organism: Lachnospiraceae bacterium; assembly: GCA_041596215.1. Lineage (GTDB taxonomy): Bacteria > Bacillota > Clostridia > Lachnospirales > Lachnospiraceae > JBFHIZ01. The sequence continues at coordinate 42,809 of JBFHIZ010000007.1, read as the reverse complement.
TTCAAGTACCGTTTTTCTTCTTACTGCAAACACCATGCAAAATTAGAAAGGAATTTCTATATATGAATCAAAAGCGAATGCAAATATTTTATCCAACAACTTCAAAATCAGGCATCTTCCTTTTAGAATTAATCATTGTCATTTTGTTTTTTTCTATTGCGAGTACCGTCTGTATTGAGATGTTTGTGAAATCATATACGATAAATTTAGAGAGCACACAATTAAATACCTGTATTCAAATATCAGAAACCATTGCAGAATCTTTTAAAAATTCACAAATGGACTATGATTTAAATACCACGACAACAATTTATTATGATGAAGACGGGCTTCGTTCTTCTGCAAAAGATTCCTTTTATTATGCAACAATTTTCTACTCTTCAAAGGAATCCATTCGTTCTGCTCATATTGAACTATATACCTCGGATAAACTAATTTATAGTTTAACAGTAGATAAACACACCCCAGAAAGGTGGACTTCACATGAAAACTAAATCACAAAATATTAATATTGGCTCTTCTTCTATTCTTATGATTTTTGTTATCTTATGTCTGATTTCTTTTGCTTCGCTTTCTCTTGTTAGTTCAGCTTCCGATTATAAGTTAAGCAAAAATTTACAAGAGAAAACCTCAGAATATTATTCTGCATGCAACAAAGCCGAAGCATCCATTGCTTCCATTGACAATTCTTTAAAAGAATCAGCAGCCCTCTTAACGGAAGAAGAATATTACCTCTCTGTTGGCAAAATAATTTCTTTTTATATCCCAATTAATGATTTGCAGTCTTTATACATTGCGTTAACTCCTCATTATCCGTCCACAGATGGAGATTTTTACTATGAGCTAACAAATTATGAAGTTGTAACATTAGAGCCGTTAGAAGTCGATCATTCCATCGAATTCTTTACTCCATAATATTAAGAAAAAGCCGATTGAGATATTTCTCAGCCGGCTCTTTTCTTATTCTAAATATTTATTTCTTCTTTTAAACTATTCCTTCTATCTAAATCTCTACTAAATCTTCCGCAGAACTTTCTTCTAAAACCAAGGGTTCTACAATATCATCTATTGTTTCGATAACATCCTCACCCAAAACCATTTCATCGGAAGGAATTAGAATATCTCCCGTTGGATCACAATCTAAATGCACATCATTATATCTCTTCATTCCGGTTCCTGCTGGAATTAATTTACCAATGATAACATTCTCTTTTAATCCAATAAGATTATCAATTTTACCTTTAATTGCAGCATCCGTTAATACTTTTGTAGTCTCTTGGAATGATGCCGCTGACAAGAAGGAATCCGTTGCTAGAGATGCTTTGGTAATTCCAAGCATAGCTTGCACTCCCACTGCAGGTTCTTTTCCTTCTGCAAGTAATTTATTATTAACATCTTCAAGTTCTAATATATCGACAAGTCTTCCTGGAAGCAATTCCGAATCTCCATTATCTTCCAATCGAACTTTCTTTAACATTTGTCGAACGATAACCTCAATATGTTTATCATTAATTTCAACACCTTGTAAACGATATACTCTTTGTACCTCACGAATCATGTAATCTTGAACCGCACGAACGCCTTTAATCTTAAGCAAATCATGTGGATTAATACTACCTTCTGTTAATTCATCACCTGCTTCAAGAATGGCTTCATCAATTATTTTGATTCTAGAACCATATGGAATCAAATAAGCTTTTGATTCGCCTTCATCATTCGTAATAATAATCTCACGCTTTTTCTTGGTATCTTTAATTACAGCTTTCCCACCAAATTCAGCAATAATTGCTAATCCTTTTGGTTTTCTAGCTTCAAACAATTCCTCAACACGAGGTAGACCTTGTGTTATATCATCACCTGCAACACCACCCGTATGGAATGTACGCATAGTAAGCTGTGTACCCGGTTCTCCGATTGATTGTGCTGCAATAATACCTACCGCTTCCCCTACTTGAACAGCTTCACCTGTCGCCATATTTGCGCCATAACATTTTGCACAAATTCCAATTCGGGATTTACAAGTTAAAATAGTACGAATTTTGACACTTGTTAAAATATTGCCCTTTTCATCCACACCTTCATTTACAATTGCTTCTGCACGTCTTGGTGTAATCATATGGTTTTGTTTTACTAAGACATTACCATCTTTATCTTTAATGGTTTCACATGAAAATCTTCCAGTGATACGTTCTTCAAGACTTTCAATTACTTCTTTTCCATCCATAAATGCTTTTACTATCATTCCAGGGATTTCGCCGTTTCCTTTGCAATCCATTTCTCGAATAATTAAATCCTGAGATACATCTACCAAACGTCTTGTTAAATACCCTGAATCCGCTGTACGAAGCGCCGTATCCGAAAGACCTTTACGAGCACCATGTGCTGACATGAAATATTCCAAAACATCAAGTCCTTCACGGAAATTGGATTTAATTGGAAGTTCAATGGTACGTCCCGAAGTATCCGCCATCAAACCACGCATACCTGCTAACTGTTTGATCTGTTGGTTGGATCCACGTGCTCCCGAATCTGCCATCATGAAAATATTATTATATTGATCAAGTCCATCAAGAAGAACTTTAGTAAGTTCTTTATCTGTCTCATTCCAAGTCTCTACAACCGCACGATATCTTTCTTCTTCCGTAATCAAACCACGTCTAAAGTTCACTGTAATTTGATCTACAATTGCTTGTGCATTTTCTAACATTTCGGTTTTACTTTCAGGTACGGTCATATCAGAAATAGAAACTGTCATTGCCGCTCTTGTCGAGAATTTATAACCCATAGCCTTTACATCATCTAATACTTCGGCCGTTTTTGTTGATCCATGTGTATTGATAACCTTTTCAAGTATTTGTTTTAAACCTTTTTTTGAAACATGAAAATCCACTTCTAATTTCAAGAAATTATCCGGATCTTTACGATCTACAAATCCTAAATCTTGAGGTAAGATTTCATTAAAAAGCAAACGTCCCAAGGTTGTATCAATGGTTCCCGTAATAACTTCTCCCTCCGAATTTGTTTTTGAAATTCGAACTCGGATTTTTGAATGCAGTGTAATTACCTTATTTTCATAAGCTAAAATTGCCTCATTCGTACTTTTAAAACATTTTCCTTCTCCAATTGCGCCAGCTCTCTCCTGTGTCAAATAATAGATACCCAACACCATATCCTGTGAAGGAACTGCAACTGGTCCACCATCAGATGGTTTCAATAAGTTGTTTGGAGAAAGTAATAAAAATCGACATTCTGCTTGTGCTTCTACCGAAAGAGGAAGATGGACAGCCATTTGATCTCCATCAAAATCGGCATTATACGCTGTACAAACTAATGGATGTAATTTTATCGCTTTACCTTCTACTAAGATAGGCTCAAACGCCTGAATTCCCAATCTATGTAACGTAGGTGCACGATTAAGCATAACTGGATGTTCTGCAATAACATCTTCTAATACATCCCAAACGCGTGCATCTAAACGCTCTACTAATTTTTTTGCATTTTTGATATTTTGAGATATTCCTCTTCCAACTAATTCTTTCATAACAAATGGTTTAAATAATTCAATTGCCATTTCTTTCGGAAGACCACATTGATATATTTTCAATTCTGGTCCAACAACAATTACAGAACGCCCTGAATAATCCACACGTTTTCCTAATAAGTTCTGGCGGAAACGTCCAGATTTACCTTTCAGCATATCTGATAATGATTTTAATGCACGATTTCCTGGTCCAGTAACTGGACGTCCTCTTCTTCCATTATCAATCAAAGCATCTACTGCTTCTTGAAGCATTCTTTTTTCATTTCGAACAATAATATCTGGAGCGCCTAATTCTAGTAATCTACGTAATCGATTGTTTCTGTTAATGATTCTCCGATATAAATCATTCAAATCACTTGTTGCAAAACGGCCTCCATCTAATTGAACCATTGGACGTAAATCAGGTGGAATTACTGGAACGGCATCCAAAACCATCCATTCCGGTTTGTTTTTCGATTCACGAAAAGCTTCAATTACTTCAAGTCTTTTAATAATTCTTGCACGTTTTTGTCCGGTGGAAGTTTTTAATCCTGCTTTTAATTCCACACTTTCGCTCTCTAAATCAATTGCTTGAAGCAATTCTTTTACTGCTTCTGCACCCATTCCTACGCGAAAACTTGTTCCCCAGGTTTCCCTTGCATCTTGATATTCTTTTTCAGAGAGAACCTGTTTGTACTCTAAATCAGTCTCCCCTTTATCAATTACTATATAGGAAGCAAAGTACAATACTTTTTCTAGAATTCTAGGTGAAATATCTAATATAAGTCCCATTCTACTTGGTATTCCTTTGAAATACCAAATATGCGAAACTGGAGCTGCAAGTTTAATATGTCCCATGCGTTCTCTACGAACACTTGCTTTCGTCACTTCTACTCCACAACGATCACAAATAACTCCCTTGTATCTTATTTTTTTATATTTACCACAATGACATTCCCAGTCTTTATTTGGTCCAAAAATTTTCTCGCAAAACAAACCATCTTTTTCTGGTTTTAATGTACGATAGTTAATCGTCTCAGGCTTTAACACCTCGCCTCTTGACCATTCTAAAATTTTCTCAGTTGACGCTAATCCAATTTTAATCGCATCAAACGTCATTGGTTGGTATGCTTCATTATTTGTTTCTGGCATCTATGCTCTCCTTTCAAGGTAAGCAAAACTCACCCGTCCTATCATCTACTATTCTTCTACGGTTTCTATTATTTCTTCATCGACTACTACTTCTTCTTCGACTGCAACAAGTTCTCCACTTTCCGTATCAAACTCTTGCTTTTGATAGCCCATAGCTCCTAGGGATGCATCGGATTCATAATTTGCATTTTTATTATCATCTAAATCATATCGGAATCCCGATAAATCATAATCAATGGATTCTTTTATTTCTACTTCTGACATATCTTCTCTAAGTACTTTTACATCAAGTGCTAAGGATTGCAATTCTTTTAATAATACTTTAAACGATTCTGGTATTCCTGGTTCCGGAATATTATTTCCTTTAATAATAGCTTCGTAAGTTTTTACACGTCCTATCACATCATCTGATTTTACAGTTAATATTTCTTGTAAAGTATAAGATGCACCATAAGCTTCCAATGCCCAAACTTCCATTTCCCCAAATCTTTGACCACCAAATTGTGCTTTACCACCCAATGGTTGTTGCGTTACCAAAGAATATGGACCAGTTGAACGTGCATGAATCTTATCATCTACTAAATGATGAAGTTTCAAATAATGCATATGGCCAATTGTAACCGGACCATCAAAATATTCTCCCGTACGTCCATCACGAAGTCTAACTTTTCCATCACGTGTTAATGGTACTCCCTTCCATAACTCTCTATGCTCTCTGTTTTCAGACAAAAAGTCCATTACTTCTGGAAGTAAAACATCTTTATTCTTAGCTTCAAATTCTTCCCATGTAAGATTTACATAATCATTCGCTAAATCTAAAGTATCCATAATATCATTTTCATTTGCACCGTCAAATACAGGTGTTGAAATATTAAATCCTAACGCTTTTGCTGCCAAAGATAAATGAATTTCTAATACCTGTCCAATGTTCATACGAGAAGGTACGCCAAGTGGATTTAGCACGATGTCTAACGGACGTCCATTTGGTAAATATGGCATATCTTCAACTGGAAGAACCCTAGAAACAACACCTTTGTTTCCATGACGTCCAGCCATTTTATCACCAACTGAAATTTTTCTCTTTTGCGCAATATATATACAAACAGATTGATTCACTCCTGGTGGAAGTTCATCTCCATTTTCTCTTGAAAATTCTTTTGCATCTACTACAATACCATATTCACCATGAGGAACCTTCAAGGAAGTATCTCTAACTTCTCTTGCTTTTTCACCAAAAATGGCACGTAATAATCGTTCCTCTGCAGTCAGCTCCGTTTCACCCTTTGGTGTGACTTTTCCTACGAGAACATCTCCTGCACATACTTCTGCTCCGATGCGAATGATCCCTCTATCATCTAAATCTTTTAACACATCATCGCTTACTCCCGGAACATCTCTTGTAATTTCTTCTGGTCCCAACTTTGTATCTCTTGCTTCTGCTTCATATTCTTCAATATGAACAGAAGTAAATACATCATCTTGAACCAATCTTTCACTTAGCAATACCGCATCTTCGTAATTGTAACCTTCCCATGTCATAAATCCTATCAATGGGTTTTTACCAAGAGCCAATTCTCCTTTATCGGTTGAAGGCCCATCCGCTAAAACAGTTCCTGCCTCAACATGTTCCCCTTTCGATACAATCGGTTTTTGATTATAACAGTTACTTTGATTGCTTCGTGAAAACTTCGTTAAATGAAATTCCTCTTTTTCTCCATCATCATACGTAATCTTAATTAAGCATGAAGAAACATAGTCTATCTTTCCAGCTTTTTTTGCCACAATACAAATTCCAGAATCAATTGCTGCTTTTGGTTCCATACCGGTTCCAACTGCAGGTGCTTCAGTAACAAGCAGTGGTACTGCCTGACGTTGCATGTTTGATCCCATAAGTGCACGGTTTGCATCATCATTTTCCAAGAAAGGAATTAATGCAGTAGCTACCGAAAATACCATTTTCGGAGAAACATCCATATAATCAAATTTTTCTTTTGGATACTCTTGTGTTTCTTCTAAATATCGTCCAGACACGCTATTTTTTACAAAATGTCCTTCACTATCAAGTTTTTCATTTGCTTGTGCAACATGATAATTATCTTCTTCATCCGCCGTCATATACACAACTTCATCCGTTACTACTGGATTTTCAATATCTGATTTATCAATTCTACGATATGGAGCTTCAATAAATCCATATCCATTAATTCGAGCATAACTAGCTAATGAGTTTATCAATCCAATATTGGGACCTTCCGGTGTTTCAATTGGACACATTCTTCCATAATGAGAATAATGAACATCACGAACTTCAAAACCTGCACGGTCTCTACTCAAACCACCAGGTCCTAATGCTGATAAACGTCTCTTATGTGTTAATTCACTTAATGGATTATTTTGATCCATAAACTGTGATAATTGTGACGAACCAAAAAACTCTTTCACTGCAGCTTGAACTGGTTTTATATTTACTAATTTTTGTGGTGTAATATCATCTGGATCATGTGTCGTCATTCTTTCGCGAACAACTCTTTCTAACCTAGATAATCCAATTCGATATTGATTTTGAAGTAATTCTCCAACCGCACGAATTCGTCTATTTCCTAAATGATCAATATCATCTGCATTTCCAACACCATATTCCAAATGAATATTATAATTAATCGACGCAAGGATATCTTCTTTTGTTATATGTTTAGGGATCAAATCATGTACATTTTCACGAATCGCATCCGCTAATTCTTCTGCATCATTGCCATACTCTTCTAAGATTTTTTCGAGAACAGGATAATATACGAGTTCTGTAATACCTAATTCTTTCGGTTCACAGTCCACATAATGCTTCAAATCTACCATTAACGTAGATAATACTTTTGTTTTTCCTTCTTCTGTCTGAAGCCAAACTGCTTGCACTGCTGCATTTTGAATCACATCTGCAAGTTCCCTTGAAACTACTTCATTGGCTTTTGCAATTACTTCACCTGTCGTCACATCAATTACGTCTTCTGCTAAAACATGTCCAGCGATACGATTTCTTAATGCAAGTTTCTTATTAAATTTATAGCGTCCTACTTTAGCTAAATCATATCTTCTAGGGTCAAAAAACATCGCAGTAATTAAACTATCTGCGCTATCAACGGAAAGTGGTTCACCTGGTCGAATTTTTTTATATAACTCTAAAAGACCTTCCTGATAATTCTCAGCAACGTCCTTTGCAAGACTGGCTTCTATTTTGGGTTCATCCCCAAATAATTCTCTAATTTCTTCGTTTGTGCCAATTCCTAGTGCACGAATCAATACCGTTACAGGAACCTTTCTAGTTCTATCTACACGGACATAAAAAATATCATTAGAATCTGTTTCATACTCTAACCATGCACCACGATTAGGTATTACAGTCGAAGAAAATTTACGCTTACCAACTTTATCATGTTCGATTCCATAATAAATACCCGGAGAACGAACCAACTGACTTACAATAACTCTTTCAGCTCCATTAATTACAAATGTTCCTGTTTCAGTCATGATTGGAAGGTCACCCATATAGATCTCATGTTCGTTAATTTCTTCTTTTTCTTTATTATAAAGACGAACTTTTACCTTTAATGGTGCTGCGTATGTAGCATCTCTTTCCTTACATTCTTCAATAGAATATTTTCTTTCCTCTTTGCACAGTTCGAAGTCGATAAATTCTAAGCTCATTTGGCCGCCGTAGTCTGCGATTGGAGAGATATCTTCAAACACCTCTTTTAAACCCTCTTCCAAAAACCATTGATATGAGTTTTTTTGAACTTCTATCAAATTAGGCATACTTAAAACTTCTTTCTGTCTCGAGTAACTCATACGCATACTTTTGCCAGAAGCAATCGGACGTATTCTGTTTTTTTCCATTGACATTTCACCCCGTTCTTTCTATTTTTAGGTCATTTTTCGAAAAAATTACATGAAAAAGGAGCCTATCATTGCACAATAGTGCACCATACATTGTATCATAGCATATTTTGTACGTCAATGACTTTTTCCCTTGTTTTAACTTTTATTCATACAGAAAAAAGACTAGGATATTTCCTAGTCTCATTCTATATTCAGACCTCTTATTTTAAAGTTACTTTAGCACCTAATTCTTCGAATTTTTTAACAAGCTCATCTGCTTCTGCTTTTGCAGCTGCTTCTTTAAATACGCTAGGAGCTCCATCAACCATTTCTTTTGCTTCTTTTAATCCAAGACCAGTAATTTCACGGATTGCTTTAATGATTTTGATTTTACTTGAAGCTTCAAAAGATGTTAATTCTACATCGAATTCTGTTTTTTCTTCTTCAGCTGCTGCTGCAGGTCCAGCTACTACTGCAACTCCCGCTGCTGCTGATACACCAAATTCTTCTTCACATGCTTTTACTAATTCATTTAATTCTAATACAGTTAGATCTTTAATTGCATTAATCATTTCTTCTGTTGATAATTTTGCCATTTGTTTTTCCTCCAATTATTTGAAATATGATTTTTATAATACGACTTGCTTACACTTCTTCTGTTGCTTCTGCTTTTACTTCTTCGGTTGCTTCTGCTGTTGCTTCTACTTTTACTTCTTCAGCTTGTGTTTCTTCTTTCACTTCTTCTGCATCACCTTTTTCAGCAATTTGATTAAGAACACGTGCAAAGTTAGTAATAGGTGATTGAATGCTTCCCAAGAATTTTGAAAGTAATTCTTCTCTTGATGGAACTTTCGAAATTTCTACAATTCCCGCCACATCATATACAACGCCTTCAACCATACCACCTTTAAGTTCTAATGTTGGTACTGTTTTTGCAAAATTCGCTAACACTCTTGCTGGTGCTGTTGCATCTGTTGTAGAAATAGCTATTGCAGACGGTCCTTTTAGACAAGATGATAACTCTTCACAATCAGTTCCTTTAAAAGCGAAATTCATCATTGTATTTTTATATACTTTATAAAGAACATTTTCTTCACGAAGTTCTTTACGTAGTTTTGTATCTTGCTCTACAGTAAGACCACGATGATCTACTAATACAACGGATTGTGCACCTTCAAGGTTTGCTGAAATTTCTTTGATAACAGGTTGTTTCAATTCAACTTTTGCCATTTTTTTTCCTCCTTATCGATTTTTTGCCGAGTTGGAGCTTCCAACTATAATATCTATTCATAGATATAAAAAAACTCCTCACCTAAGTGCGGAGTTAAAAGTCAAAGTTATACTCTTTCTCTCCTCGGCAGGCGCTATGCTTACGTCATTACTGACACCTACTGTCTTCGGCATGGTCTTTTAAAGACCTTTGTTATATTATCACATATTCATTTTATTTGTCAATCTTTTTTATCAGAAATAAAAACAGATGATTATCATCTGCTTTTATTTCTTTATGATTTAATATTTTGCGCTACTAACTTTTACTCCAGGTCCCATTGTGGTTGCTAAAGTAACACTCTTAATATATTGTCCTTTTAACGAGCTTGGTTTTGCTTTTGAAATAACGCCCATAATTGTATTAAAATTTTCAATCAACTGTTCTTCTGTAAAAGATGCTTTTCCAACCGGAACATGAATGATATTTGATTTGTCTAAACGATATTCAATTTTACCTGCTTTAATATCATTAATTGCTTTTGTAACATCCATTGTAACGGTTCCTGCTTTTGGATTTGGCATTAAACCTTTTGGTCCAAGCACTTTTCCTAAACGTCCTACCACACTCATCATGTCTGGTGTTGCAACAACAACATCAAAATCCAGCCATCCTTCTTTTTGAATCTTTGGAAGTAATTCTTCTCCTCCAACGTGATCTGCTCCAGCTGCTTCCGCTTCTTTAACTTTGTCACCTTTTGCAAACACTAATACGCGAACTGTTTTTCCTGTCCCATGAGGAAGGACAACCGCACCACGAATTTGTTGTTCTGCATGACGACCATCACATCCGGTACGAATATGAAGTTCTACTGTTTCATCAAATTTAGCCGTTGCTGATTTTTTTACTAAATCCACTGCTGCTTCTGGTTCATAATTTACTGCACGATCCACAAGTTTTGCTGCTTCGGTATATTTTTTACCATGTTTCATTTTTTTACCTCCTAGTGGTCATCGGGTTTTCCCCTCCCACTCCAATCAAATTTATTCTGCTACTGTAATACCCATGCTTTTTGCTGTTCCTGTAATCATACTCATTGCTGATTCAAGATTCGCTGCATTTAAATCTGGCATTTTAATTTCTGCTATTTCTTTTATTTGGTCTTTCGTAATTGTTGCTACCTTGGTTTTATTAGGCACTGCGGAACCTGATTTAATATTACATGCTTTTTTAATAAGTATTGCTGCTGGTGGAGTTTTTAGAACAAAACTGAAGCTTCTATCAGCATATACTGTAATGATTACAGGAATAATGGTATCTCCTTTGTCAGCAGTTTTAGCGTTAAATTGTTTTGTAAACTCTACGATGTTTACCCCATGTTGACCTAAAGCTGGTCCAACTGGTGGTGCTGGTGTTGCTTTCCCAGCAGGAATTTGCAACTTAATATATCCTTCTACTTTTTTTGCCATTTTCGGCACCTCCTAAAAATATTGTGGTTAGTCGGGACAATTCCCTCCCACGGTTCATATGACTTTCTTACTCTATATAAGCAGGATTTCTCCTATGAACTTCTTTTGTTTTCTCTTATAGACGGCGAACTTCTGCAAAGCCAATCTCTACAGGTGTTTCTCTTCCAAAGAGTTCTACGTTAATAGTTGCAGTTTGTTTTGCAAAGTCGATCTTTTTAACAACGCCAACGTTGTCTTTCCATACGCCTGCAACTACAGAAATGGTATCTCCTTCTTCAAAATCAACGGAAATATTTTCCATATGGATTCCCAACGGTTTCATTTCTGCATCAGAAAGTGGTACTGGTTTACTGCCCGGGCCTACAAATCCCGTGACACCTCTTGTATTTCGAACTACATACCAAGTATCATCATTCATTACCATATTTATCAAAACATAACCCGGATATAATTTCTTTTGTACCGTTTTTCTTGCTCCGTTTTTCAGTTCTAAAACGTCTTGCATAGGAACTCGCACTTCGAGAATTTGTTCTTCTAAATGTCTGTTTTCAATTGTTTTGTCAATATTTGCTTTTACTTTATTTTCATACCCTGAATACGTATGAACAACATACCAGTTTGTTTCTGCCATACTACACTCCTTAAAATTGAATAGATGTTAACCACTCGATGCCATATTGTACCCCTTTATCAAGAAAAGATATAATTACACCTAAAATAGTAGCAATAGCTATAACTGCTAATGATTGTTTTCCAACGGTCCTTGAGTCTGGCCAACTAATTTTCTTAAATTCTTTTTTCACGCCTTTAAAAAAACTCGTTTTTTTTGTTTTTTCTTTATTAACTGTTTCTCCCATAATCTCATGTTCCTTTCGCTAATAAAAAATTATTTCGTTTCTTTATGCAATGTGTGAGTTTTACAAAATCTGCAATATTTTTTTGTTTCCATTCTTTCAGGATGTGCTTTTTTATCCTTTGTTAAATTGTAATTACGTTGTTTACATTCTGTACATGCTAATGTAATTTTAGTGCGCATAATTCCACCTCCACGCTATTCTTCTATAATGTCATTTTTATTGCGATACGTATGTTTATTTTCATATAAACCCATAAAATTAGAGCATAAAAAAAAGACCTATTTCCCATCTCGCCTAGTAACTATATCATAGGAAGTCGTCTTAGTCAACTTATTTTCCTTTTTTTTCAACACTTTTTTGCTTTATATTTTATAGATATATGTTACAATATGTATCGATGTTATTTTTTTCATTTATATAGTAACATATTCACCTCTAAATATAAATAGAAAGGTCTTTTTTATAAAAGTTGGTAAAAACATGAAATCTTCCGCAGTCTTAATGACTTCAGGCAGCATCAAAAAAAATATATTAAAATTTGCATTCCCTATTTTTTTAGGAAATTTATTTCAACAACTATATAACATTGTTGATACTTTGGTTGTTGGAAACACGCAAGGAAAAACTGCACTTGCTGCGATTGGCTCTACTGGACCCTTGATTTTCTTACTTGTTGGTTTCTTTGGTGGTTTGTTTATGGGAGTCGGTGTCACCATTTCACACTACTTTGGTGCAAACGATCAAAAAAAGGTGGAAGATTCTATTTCCACTGCTCTCTCTTTTGGTCTCATTGCAGGAATTCTCCTCACAATTGTTGGCACTTTATTTACCCCTGCACTTTTAGAACTGACCAAAACACCCGCTAGTGTTATGGAAGAAGCAACCATTTATGTACAAACTTATTTTATGGGTATTCTTTTTCTCGTTTTATATAATACTGCAAGTGGTATTTTTCAGGCTGTAGGTGATAGTCGTCATCCATTGTACTATTTAATTGTTTCTTCTATCACTAACGTTATCTTGGATTTATTATTTATCCTTGTATTTGATATGGGAATTCGTGGTGCTGCAATTGCTACGGTAGTCGCTCAAGCAGTCAGTGTCGTTTTAGCTTTCAAAAGACTCCTTACAGTCAACGATATATATCGAATCCAATTAAAAAAACTACACATCGATTTTCCTATTCTAAAACAGATGTTAAAAGTCGGTTTGCCAGCAGGTTTACAAAATTCAATTATTGCTATTGCCAATGTTTTTGTACAATCAAATATTAATACGTTTGCAGATTCTGCCATGGCTGGTAACGGAGCCTATACAAAAATAGAAGGATTTGCTTTCATTCCCATTACAAGTTTTTGTATGTCACTCACCACTTTTGTTAGTCAAAACATGGGAGCAAATAAACCCGATCGAATAAAACAGGGAACAAAATTTGGCATTATTTCATCACTTATCATTGCAGAATGTGTAGGTATCATTTTCTATTTTTTCTCCCCAACACTTCTTGGATTTTTTTCAAACGATCCAGAAGTCATTGCTATCGGTGTGCTCAGAAGCCAAGTATGTGCTCTTTTCTACTTTTTGCTTTCCTTCTCTCATAGTATCGCTGGTATTCTAAGAGGTGCTGGAAAATCTCTTGTCCCGATGTTTATCATGTTGATATGCTGGTGTTTAATTCGTGTCAGTTACATCCAGTTAACCATGCACACTATTCATAGTATTGAAGCCATTTTTTGGGCTTATCCACTAACGTGGTTTTTAAGTTCTAGTATATTTTTAGTTTACTATTTGAAATCCAACTGGAATAAATGTAACCCTTTATCTGCAACTTCCTAATCCTTCATTCCTTTACCTTATCAAAAAAGCGTCTTTTTTTGCTATTTTTGTTCTTTTTTTGTATTTTTCTTGATTTTTATATTATTTTATGCATTATTCCCCCTGATTCGCTTGATTTTTCTCCTCAGAAAATATAAAATATATTTAAGAGTAGGTAATTGCGCCCTATACACAGGATACACATCCTGGCAATGGAAATGATTCGATTGTATGTATAATTTCAAGGAAGAAAGGAGGGGTTTCACAATGGCCAACGTTGCAGCTTTAGCGACAATCTATAATCATTATATGTCAAATTATGTAAATAAGACTTCATCTCCTTATGATACACATAAGAAGAGCGAGCTTCGTCGCATATATAATTCTATGATAAAACAAAATACGACTGCCCCCCTTGCCATTCTTGATAAAAGCAAGTCTGCACAGGAATTTGCTGTTGGTGTTAAAGAAGAAGCTCTTTCTCTTCGAAATACCATTGCGTCAATTTCTGGGCTTAATATTAATGAACTCGCAAATAAACGGCTTGCTTCTTCAAGCAACGAAAATATTGCTACAGCGAAATATATTGGTCAAGATCTTGCAATGGAAGAAAACCCTTCCTTCGATATTGAAGTTTTAGATTTAGCTTCTCCACAAATAAACACAGGTAATTATTTAAGTCATGACATAATTGCTTTAAAGGAAAACACCTATTCTTTTGACATTTCTATAAACGATTTAAATTACGAATTTCAATATTCAATAAACGATGGTGAAACAAATCAAAATATCCAAGAACGTCTTGTGCGTTTAATTAAACGAGCAAATATTGGTTTGACTGCCTCAATTGATGAAGACACCGATGGCAATACTTCACTTATTATTGAATCAAAAGCAACTGGATATCAACCGGATAATACTCCACTTTTTATCATTTCCGATCATAAAACAACAAAAGAAAAGGGTTCCGTGTCCTATTTTGGTTTAAATACAATTACTTCGAATGCAAAAGGTGCTACCATTAAATTAAATGGAGATTTACAGTTGCCAAATTCGAATACTTTTACTGTTGAAAAATCTTTTGAAATTTCTTTGCACGGCTTAGGTTCTGCCGAAGGAGAAACCACTACGATTAGTTTAAAGAAAAACTCAGAATCCATCTTAGAACACATCAAAACATTAACCGATGGATACAATCGTTTTCTCGAAAATACGAATGCATACATAGAGTCACACCCAAAAGCTCAAAGAATTATTTCTGACATGAAAAATATTTCATCTTTGTACGAAAACGAATTGGCTTCTTTAGGCATATCCATTTCAGACAGTGGAAGTATTTCCTTACAAAATTCTTTGCTAGAAAAAAGTTCCCAAACAGAAGATTTAAACGAAACCTTTGCTCCACTAAATAGTTTTACACAATCCATTTTGAATAAAATTAACCAAGTTTCTTTAAATCCAATGGAATATACAAACAAAACAATTGTGGCATATAAAAATCCATCGAATTCGCTTGCTTCTCCATATACTCCAAGTGCTTATAGCGGAATGATGTTTAATAGTTATTGTTAATTTCTCTTGATTTTTTATACACAGCCTATTAAAAGAAAGGAAATTATAATTCTAGTATTTTTGAATTATATATAAATTTATGATACCAATTTCAGTTTGTATTATCGGAAAAAACGAAGAAGAAACTATTTTTGCATGTCTATCCTCAATTCCAAAGGATAAATTTGAAATTATTTTTGTCGATACTGGTTCTACTGACAACACAAAAAAAATTGCTAGTCAATTTACCAACAAATTATTTGATTTTCCTTGGATCAATGATTTTAGTGCAGCAAGAAATTTTTCGATACAAAAAGCAACGCATGATTGGATCTTAATTTTAGATTGTGATGAAACAATCACCGAAATTGATTATGACTTATTATATTCTAAAATGCATGCAAATCCCTTCTCTGTTGGTTCTTTGCTTATAAACAACCTTGCAAAAGGAATCGATAACGAAGTTACGTCTTATTTTAATCGATTAGAACGTCTTTTCCATAAACACCACTTCTATTATGAAGGTTCTATTCACGAACAAATTCGCCCACATACTAAAAATATTTCTTTTTCCACCTTTGAAATTCCTATTGAAATACTACATAGTGGTTACATTGGAAGTGTTGAAAAAATCGAGAAAAAAGCAAATCGTAATATTCTCCTATTAAATCAATCTATTGAAAATAATCCTTCCGACCCTTATCTATATTATCAACTTGGTCAAAGTTATTATTGGAAAGGCGACTATGAACATGCACTTCCACCTTTTTCCAAAGCCCTTACTTTTGATTTGAATCCGGAATTTCCTTATGTCAAATTATTAATCGTGTCATACGGTTATACGCTTTATCACACCGACCATTTATATGATGCAATCGCTGTTTGTGAAGAAGTATACGCTTCCTTTTCCACTTACGCTAATTTTGTTTTTTTATGTGGGTTTTTGTACATGAACGCTTCTTTATGGGAAAAAGCGATTCTCGCGTTGATTCAATCTACAACCTTAACAGATTCCATTTCTGATCTTTCTACTCCAGCCTATTACAACCTTGGCTGCATCTACGAAATTTTAGGTGATAAAAAGCTTGCCTATGCTTTTTTTCAAAAAGTTCCCAATTTCCGAGATAGCAAATTACGAATCAACAAATTAAAACAAAGTATATAATTGGAGGAACTTATGATATCAGTATGTATGATTGGAAAAAATGAAGAAAAAAATATATGTGATTGCCTATCTTCAATCCCAAATGAATTTTTTGAAATTATTTTTGTTGACACAGGATCTACGGATCAGACAAAACGACTTGTTCAAAAATATACAACTAAAATTTATGATTTTCCTTGGATCAATGATTTTAGTGCGGCTAGAAATTTTTCGATACAAAAAGCTTCCAACGATTGGATTTTAATTCTTGACTGTGACGAAATCATAACACATATCTCCTTTCCTGAAATAAAGACTTTTCTTTCCTCCGAAGAAACTGCAGTTGGTATTGTATTTCGGAATAATTTGACGGAGGAACAAAATAGCGTTAATCATTCCTACGAATTTATAAAACGTTTATTTCATCGTAAATATTATCATTATGAAGGTCCTATTCATGAACAGTTAGTCCCTATTCTTACAAATACAAAGATGAATACCTCAAATATTCCTCTAGAGTTACTTCATACTGGGTATTTAGGAACAATCAAAGAAAGAACGGAAAAAGCCGAAAGGAATCTTTTATTACTAAAAAAGGAATTAGAAGCAAATCCTAATTCTCCTTATACGCTGTTTCAAATTGGGCAAAGTTATTATTTTATTGAAGAATATAAACAAGCGGTTACTTATTTTGCGAAAGCACTTTCTTTTGATGTGGACCCAAACGCACAGTATGTAAAAATTTTAATTATTTCATATGGATATGCATTGTCTTATCTCGAGAAGATTGAAGATGCCATTATTATATGTGAAGAAATCTATTCTTATTTTGAAAATTTTGCAGACTTTATCTTCTTATGTGGTTACTTATATATGAAAATTGGACCATGGGAAAAAGCAGTGGAAAATTTTATCGCTTGTATCCCCTTAACTGATCGCATTTCAGACGTAACTACTCCTGCATATTACAATCTTGGTTGTATATACGAAGTTTTAGGGGAAAAGGAAAAAGCATTAACTTATTTTTCTAAAGTTCCAGATTTCAGCGATACTTCAAAACACATTTCTCTTTTGAAGCTCAAATAATTTTTTCCATATTTTTGAAATGTGCAAAAAAACAGTTGGCATTTGCCAACTGTTTTTATTTATGTTGATCTAAGAACTGGGGATCAATATAATTTGTTTTACTCATATTCTTATAATAATTAAGTGAAACTTTTGCTGAAATTTTCGACTTCTTTGACTTCTTTCTTTCATTTTTAAAAGCCTGTTCAACCATTACTTTGTTTCTACTCTCCTGTGCTTGAATGGAAACACTATAATCCATAATAATGGTAATCATTTTTTTCATGCGAACAATTTCATCCGTATATTGTTCTTTGTTTGCCACTAACTGCTCTCGTACGCGACTATAAATCGAATCAAAACCATTATCAAGTTTTGTAAGTTCTTCTATTTGCATTCCTTTTTCTTCAACTTTTTTATCAAATTCTTTAAACTGCAAAGGTTCTGTTTTTAAAATTTCCGTTTGCTCCTGGTTTAATTTTTCGATTTTTTTTAAGATACGAATCTTCTTTTCTAAACTTTCTAAAAGAATATCTATATAACTTTCCATATACCTTACCTTTTCCTTATTGGTTCGCTAAAGTCATTACCTTTTTCCAAGTATCACGCATGCTTCTTAAATGTCTAAGTACTTCTTCTAGGATTTCCGTATCCTTTTTAAAATTTGCTTCAACTAATCGCTCGGATAAATACACATAGATTCTTTCAAAATCTTCTGCAACAGGATAAGACATATCTAACGTAATTCGAAATTCATCAATAATTCTTTGTGCCTTTACAATATTAATATGTGCTTTTTCCACATCTTTTTTTTCAATCGCGAAAACTGCAATATTTAAAAATTTAATTGCTCCTTCATAAAGCATTAATGTTAATTCTTTGGGCGAGGCCGTAAGCACTTTGTTATCATTATAATTTGCATATGGGTTTTTTGCTACCATACAATCCTCCTGTTTTATGCTGAACCTAACAAGCTTGTAATTGCGCTTGAATTTGTTTCCATATTTGCTAGTGCAACTTCCATTGCTGAAAATTTCGCATAATATCGATCTTCATAATCTTCTAATTCTTCTTCATACTCTTCTATCAAAGTCGTATAATCATTGTATTCATCTTGCATTTTTATATCATTATATACCGTAAACATACTACTCAAGCTTGTTCTTGACATGGCATCATACATCGAAGT
Organism: Lachnospiraceae bacterium; assembly: GCA_041596215.1. Classification (GTDB taxonomy): domain Bacteria; phylum Bacillota; class Clostridia; order Lachnospirales; family Lachnospiraceae; genus JBFHIZ01. The sequence goes on along the minus strand of JBFHIZ010000007.1, from coordinate 23,967 downwards.
ATAAAGAGTTCTCGTAAGTTGCGTAAAAAATTCTGTTAGTTTATCCGGGTCTGATGAAATAACACTTGATAAAACATCGGTATTACCAGAAGTATTATCATCCTCTGCATCTCCATCAATATGAAGTTTACTTTTTTCGTTATCCTCTGCTTCAAAATAACTCATTGTATTAATCCCAAAATCGCTTAAATATACATTTTCACCATCAATTTCAACTGGGTTTAACATTACTTGTTTCATAATGCTTGAAAAAGATTCTAAGGTATCATCATTTCGTAGAAGAGCATCTTTGATTTTTCCATCCCATTCTTCGATTTCCGTTTCACTCATTTCATCACGTGCATCATCCGAAAGCATATCATAATCTGCCGCCGAATCTGCATTGCTTAATGTATCCATTTCCACGATCAATTCATTATATCCTTCAATAAAATCCTTGATTAAATCGTAAATCCCTTCGGTATCATCCTCAGTTGTCAGCGATATTTCTTCCGTAGAAACTTTTTTTGCCGTGATAGTAAGCCCATTGATTTCAAATGAATTCGTATCGGAAGTGAAAGTCACACCATTTAATCGTATGGAAGCATCCATTGCATCAATTTTTGTTGCATCAGAACTTGATACATCTAAGCCTACAGCCTGAAGCATATTCCCGGTTCCTGTTATCTCAAAATCATTATCCACGCCCGTAGACTTTGCACTAATAAACAACCTTTGATTGTTTTCATCAAAATTAGCATTTAATCCATAAGTTTTTAATTTTGCAACCAAATCATCAATCGTTGCGTCTGCATCCATTGTGATTTCTTCCGTTACTCCATCTTTTGTGAGCGATAAAGTCCCTGTCGCTAATGTTCCCGTGGAATCCTCCATTTCACTTAACTTTGTAGTACCTGTATAAGTTTGCGAAAATTTAGATCCTGTCAGGTATGCCGTTTGTGCAAGCTGATCCACATACATCTTCTGTGTTCCTTTAATTGCAGTGCTTCCAGTAATTGCAGTTGCAACAGTATCGTTCGATGATGATGTTTTCGTCTGTAAATAGGCATCACTATATTTTAATTTACTCAATGTGCCATTAAAAAACGAATTTACTTTTGTATTTAATTCTTTCCATGCATCTTGTTTCCAAGAAAGTAGTTTTTGCTCAAGTACCGCATTTTCAACTTTTTGACTTTTTGCATCAACGAGAGCAGTAATAATACTTTCTGTATCAAGGCCGGAATTTATTCCCGTAATACGTATTCCATTTGACATATGAGTTCCTCCTAACGCCTTTCATCTACCAACATACCCGCTAGTTCCCAAACTTTTTCTATCATATCCAAAGTTTTTTCAGGGGGTAGTTCTTTGATCACTTCTTTTGTTTCTCGATCAATAATTTTTATCGTAACACGATTTGTTCCTTCATGAATTCCAAATAAAGCTTCTGTATTACCTAAATTTTGATTCATCTTTTCTACTGCTTTACGAATCCGAATATCCGTCTGCTTATTTTCTTGTTCTCTCGTGTTATTATCTTTTGCACTTCTTTCTTTTGCACTTTCCGGCACATCAGAAATTCTCATCGTTGTTGTATCTATCGCTGGTTTCATTTCATTTGTTACTGTTTGAACAGATCTTTTCGTTACGGAGTCTGTCCCTTTTATTTTTACTGTTGATTGCGCTTGTGTTGACATAACACTTCCCAATGGTTCAATCGTCATCTCTATCACCTCCATGTGATTTCATCTGAATTAAAACTCATATTATACTTTCTGTGTTTAAACTCCAAACTCTTCTATTTATATATCGTCAATATTAACCAAAAATTAATAGTCTTTGCTTTATTTTTTTAATTACAAAAAGGACTGGCCATTGCCAGTCCTTAAGGTAGTTGCAATGAATACTATTGTAACAATGATAACACACCTTGATTTGCTTGATTAGCTTGCGCTAACATCGCTTGTCCAGCTTGTGTTAAGATATTGTTATTTGAGTATTTAACCATCTCTTCAGCCATATCTGTATCACGAATTGCTGATTCTGCTGCTGTTGTATTCTCAACAACATTATCTAAGTTCGTAATCGTATGTTCTAAACGGTTTTGAATTGCACCTAAACTAGAACGTTGTGAAGACACTGCTGCTAAACCTGTTTTAATTAATCCAATTGCAGTATTTGCATTTGTTACTGTATCAACTGCTGCAGTTCCACCAAGAACGGTTGCTGCGTCCATATTTCCAATTGTAATTGTGATCGTTTGGTTAGCTTCTGCTCCAACTTGTAAATTTACTCCTGAAAACGTACCATCTAATAAGTTTTGCTCATTAAATGTTGTTGTATCAGAAACACGAGTAATTTCTGCTTGAAGAGCTGTTACTTCAGAATTAATATATCCACGATCTGCAGATGTCATTGTTCCGTTTGCTGATTTAACTGCTAACTCGTTCATACGTTGTAACATATCATGTACTTCATTTAAAGCACCTTCAGCTGTTTGTACACATGAAATACCATCTTGTGCATTTGCAGAAGCTTGTGTAAGTCCACGAACCTGTCTACGCATTTTTTCTGAAATAGCTAATCCTGCTGCATCATCTGCTGCACGATTAATTTTGTATCCAGAAGATAATTTTTCTGTTGATTTAGCTTGAGATTTTGTTGTTACTCCTAAGTTTCTGTTAGCGTTCATCGCTGTAATGTTGTGTTGTACTACCATAGTGTTTTCCTCCTTGAATGTAAGGTGGCATCCTTGCCACGCATGTTGATAATCTACTCTTTTGGTCGTACGCCCATGCAAATAGATTATGTTTCTTATTAAATAATTATCAAGTAATTATTTACTTATACTATATATCGGATAAGATTCCAATTACTTAATAGCTAAATAAACTTTTTTTATTTTTTTATTCTTGAAACAAATCTTTCAACCCACGCATTGCATCATCGCTAGTTGCTTCTTTATTTGCCTCTTGGATTTGCACGTAAACTTCTTTCCGATATATAGGCACTTCTCTTGGAGCAGAAATTCCTAGTTTGACTTGTTCCCCTTTTACTTCCAAAACTGTAATTTCAATATTATTGTTAATGATTAATGCTTCATTTTTTTTTCGTGTTAATGCTAGCATACTACTCACCCGCTTCCTTCTTATTTTTTAGTAATTCATAAATAGGAAACCGAACTGGATACTCTTCATTTTCCACAATCATTTGCGCTCCAAGTCTTTTTTCTGCGTTAATTACAATAGGTCCACAAAGATTAACAGATAGCTTTTTAATATCCTTAGGCACGGTTACAGTTACTAGTACTAGCATATCATCTGTATTATTTATCTGCAACGGTTTTAGTAATTCATCATCGACTTTCGGATTATATCCTTCTTTTACAATAAGCGGATCCATCACTGGCAACGCAAAGGTTGGTTCTTCCATAGATTGTAACCATCTAATACCAGCGTTGTCTCCTTGTTCCTCATCATGAATTAGTGCAAATCGATTAAGGTCAGGATAACCAATCATTCCTTTTTCAAAAATAATAAGTTTGCTTTCTTCAATTTCTATTTCCCCAAAATTCTTTGTATTAATTTTCACTTGTGTCTCCCATCTCCGAATCCATTCGGCATTGATTACCTCATATTAAAGAAAGTCAACCAATGATTTTTGTATAATTTTACTTGTTGCCATAAGTGCTGCATCATAAGATGTTTCCGCACTACTTAATTGAATTGCAAGTTCCGTAATATCCGCTCCTTCATTATCAGAAGCTAGTTCTTGAAAACTTGTCTTTTGTGACTCAAGTCTATTTTGAACTAATTCAAGTTTTGCGCTTCGATTACCAACATTTGTTAAGGCTAAATTGGTCTGGTCAAGATATCCCTGCATCAAAGTGATTCCATCTTCAAACATTTTCTGAACCTTATCTCCCAACAATATTTTTGCCTTATTTGCCGCATCATATTTTTCTTGAATTGTTGCCAACTCAACCGTTGTATAGGACGTATCTTCAAGCATATCCTCAAGCATATCTACTTTTTCTTCAATATCTGCATACGCTTCGGTATATTTTATAAGCTCATCGATATCTCTACCTATATCATGCGTAAAACATTCATCTGCCAATGTATTCACCTGTAAACTTTGATTCGAACTCACATCATAAGAAATAATTTGTCTTACATCATCCGAAGCCGTAGCTGTTAAATAATCCGCGTTATAAACTATTTCATCTGCGGTCCCTGGAGCTTTCGTACAAGCGAAATAATGCTCCGGTCTTAAATCTCCTTCTAACCAATCACTTTTTTCATAAGTCACCTGAAAATTAGTTTGTCCTTCTGCAAGAAGCGTATCATGTAATGTACTTCCCAACAAAAGATCTCCCGTCTCTGGTACAAAAATAGCCATATTCTCATTTCCTACTAAGTTAATCTCCGTATAAGGATTTGGCGTTCCTGTTTCCGATAGCACGGTAGCCGTTACTGTTGTTGCTGGAGATCCATAGGTAATCGTCGGTGCAACCGAATCACAAGTGTCATATGCTAATCGAATACGATTCACTTCAGAGGAAACCACGTCTACTTCTGTTGCTGAAATCGAAGCATAATTTGATAAATTAATTTCATCAATATCTTGCGTATCAACATAGGTAAAAGTAGAAAGTGCATCTTCATTCACCAATTCTGTGATTGCATAATTCATCGTTTCATTTGTTTCAAATCCCAAAGATACATCTGTGCGGTACCCTGTAAAAATATTTCTACCTGCATAACTAGCATCTCCTGTGCTATATACTTCATCTCTCAGTGCTTTCATACTCTCAACAATTTTCAATCGATCTTCGGCTTCTAAATATTGTTTCGAACCATTTACACAGCCCTCATACATATCCGTAATCACTTCCGTTAACGAATCGAGAGAATCCTCTGTAACCGATAACCAGTTTTCGGCGTCAGGAACATTTTTATCGCAGTATTGTGTAATCTCACTAAGATTTGTGCGCAAACGCAACGCTCTAATTGCAACCACGGGATCATCCGACGGTTTTGTTATTTTTGATTGCGTTGTTATTTGTTTATTTAATTTATCTTGTAGCTCTTTATTCTTATTAATATTCGAAAGTGCATTTGCTTGCATTATCTTATTTGTTATTCGCATCGTCTCATCTCCTAAAGGTTACCCTTTCTATACTCCCGTTTGCAAAATTAGTCGATCATATACTTCTGTTAATGTTTGTATCATTGTCGCTGCTAAATTATAAGAATTTTGATATTTCACCAAATTAATTCCTTCTTCATCATTATCAACCCCTGAAATCGACTGTCTTTGAATAGAAATGCTTCCCTCCAAATTACTATAATTTGTATAAAACAAAGTTGCATTGCTTGCATTTAATGACACATCTGACAAAATTCCTTGCAAAAATTCCGAAACACTTGCTCCTCGAAAAGCGGCAATGGTTTTGTCATTTTTCATATTTACTAATTCATCTAATATATCGTATTTGTCCTGTCCAGCTGAAGCATCGGTGTGTGTAGAAAACAAGTTTGCATCCTCTTCTATTGCATTTGAAACGGAAAGCGTTCCAGCTGTTACTTTATAATAGGTATCATCCGACACATCAAATCCTGTCGAAGAATCCACGACAAAAGTATATTCCATTCCCGTAATAGGGTCTTCTGCCACAAAAAAGTTTTCTGCTGCATTTCCATAATTGTCCACCCCATCTGTTGTTATAATATCATTAAAGGCTTTCGTATAAATTCTTGCCCACTCATTCATTTGTCCCATATAATATGGAATCCCTTGATAAGAAATACTTTCTCCAGCAGATGCCTCTTTCCCAATTCTTGAGCCATTCAAATTATTTACATTTTCATCACTTAAGATAAAATCATAAGAATACGTTCCCAAAACGCTGTCATAATTTGTACTCCAACTATCGTATTGAAATAATTGATTTCCTAAATTTAATATCCCACCACTATCCGATAAATTCAATTTATTAATATCCGTTAAATATTCTTCCGTCACTTCTATCGTGACAACATCTCGTCCCGTTCCATCCGTAGCTGTTCCTACTGCCGTTGTTGTTCCATGAAAATACTCCGTGTTATTTCCATCCCGAAGTTGAATCAAACCTTTTAATTCACCAGATATATTGTCTCCATAAACATTAAGTTTTGTCGCCGTATTAATATCAACTTCTCCGCTTTGGTCGGTCCAATATATATCAAACAATCCATCCACGTCACTTTGATTCACTTTTTCTGAGGAAGTTCTTGCTTCACATGCTAGTGTATTATAGTCACTTCCATCGACCAAGGTTTCCCCTCCTCCAATTTTTATTAAATATCGATTCGCTCCAGTTTCTCTTGTTGGATTATTTGCATCCACAATCGCTGTTTCTGAAACATCCACATCGATTATTTTCGAAAGTTCATCCACTAACAAAGTTCTTTCATCTCTAAGTTCATTTGCCGCACCTTGATTGACTTCAATTACATTAATTTGATTATTAATCGACGCAATTTTTTCAGCAAGTGAATTGATCTCATCGGTTTTCACTTTGATTTCTGCATTAATATCTTCTTGCATACTTTGTAAACTTTCATACATAGAATTAAAATAAGAAGTCAACGCTCCAGCACTTCCCACAAATTGTGAGCGTGTTGTGGTATCTCCCGCATTCTTTTTCAATTCCTCCATTGCGTCATACATATCATTAAAAACGGTTGTAAATCCAGCTAATTGCTCTCCATCTGAAAAGTAGCTTTCGATTTGTTCCATATAATAATTCTTTGAGGAATACTCTCCATACATTGCCTGATTATTCCAATATTTTGAATCATAATATTCATCTCTTATGCGCTCAATTGACAAGGTTTCTACACCAGCTCCTGCACAACCATACGTAGTATAAGTGCGAAGCGCATTTGCAGCTACTTGATTTACTTCCTGACGACTGTATCCTTCAGTTTCTATGTTTGCAATATTATTTGCCGTTGTATTTAAACCTGCATTTGATGCTAGCAATCCTGTATATGCAATATTTAGTCCAAAAAATGTAGATGCCATCTTATCACCCGCCTTCCTAGCTTCCTAATGTTGTTAATATATGTTCTAGCATCTCGCTCACCGCATTGATATAACGGCTCGATGCATTGTATGCATTTTGAAAGCGAATCATATTTGATAATTCTTCATCCGTTGATACCGCTAACAATTCTTGTCTTGCAGCGTCCGTAGCAAGCACGGTAGCTTCCTGATTCTGTAAAATGCTATTATAAATAGAACCCGAATTTCCCACTTGTGCTACAAGCGAAGAATAATAATCCATAAAATTATTCTTTGTTACCACATTTGGATTCAGCGTATAATCTTCATCTTCGAAAATCGCTTTTAATTTATTCGTTGTTTCCTGATCCATACTTCCATCTTGTAAAATAAATCCTAACGATGCCGGATTATTTTGAAGTCCTGCATTAATCTTTAAATTCATAGTTGTATATAATGTTTCTGTATTATAAATATTACTAGTATCTTCCGGTACATAATCCCAACTTGAAGTAACTGTATTATAAGTATATCCCTCATTCGTGATTTTCTTAAATATTTGAATTGGACTACCATCTTCCTCGCAAAGATAATTGGTATCTGGATTACTTGCATCTGCAATCACTTCATTTATTTTTGTCGTTACGTTATGTACCAGTTGATCAAATTCCGCTTGAATATTCATTAATACAGATTGTGCAACGTTATCATTATAATATTCTTCATTTTGCAAATCTGCATAGGTTGCACGATGATCTCCGCGTGCCAAAAGAATAGCTTTGATCATTCCTATATCCGTATCTAAATCAGAAGAAATTGGCTGTGAAAAACTAAATACCTCTGCATCTGTAATATCATATATTTTAATTCCATCATCATTCAAAGTAAATGTCGCATTTTGTGGCCAAAACGGTGTGGAAAATCCCGTGATTTCATCTATATATAATCCAATTTCGTACACTTGATCCGCTGCAACATAAGGTGTTCCTTCCAGTGAAACAATAACCGATCCATATAAATCCTCACTATAACTGATATTTCCCATTTTACTCATTTCATCAAGTATATAATTTCTTTCATCACGCAAATCATTTGCATTTTCTACTCCCGCCGTTTCGATTTTCCGAATTCTTTCATTTAAATCCCGAAGTTCGTAAGCGTAAGCATTCATCTCTGCTACTTTATCTTCTAATTGCAAATTTAAATTATCTTGATAATCACTCAATCCTTCATATACCGCTTGTGATCTGGTTAAAAATTCAGCAGAACGCTGTATAAATAATCCCTGTGTAACTGCACTTTCCGGAGTCTTATCAAGTTCTTGAATTGCCGTCCACAAATCATCTAGCGATTCTTGAAAAGCCGTTCCATCTAATTCTCCTAACAAATTTTCAACTTCTTCTATGGTTCCAGAAGAAACTTCATAAAAAGAAGACCTACCGGCTTCTTGCCTATAGGTAGCATCTAAAAATATATCTCTAACTTGTCTGGTTGCGGAGTAATTAACGCCCATTCCTACTTGCATTTGAGCAACACCTTGCGCGCTATTAGATATGGTTGTATATATTCTACTGCTCTGTAATACCTGTTGACGTGTATAGCCATCCGTATCAACATTCGAGATATTATGTGCAGTTGTATTCAAAGAATTTTGATTTGTTTGAAGGCCACTCGTTCCTACATATAGACTTCCCATTAAAGACATTGTTTCCACCTCAGCTTAGACTTACTGTTTTGCGTCAAATCCACCTGCATGATAATTTTGAATTGTATTTCCATCCATTCTACCCGCTTTTTTTGTATAATTTGCTGTCTCTGGCGCACTATTCAAGGCTTGTATTAAATTGATATCAAACGTAACCATTTCTAATGCATTTGAAATCAATGCATGGTTCTGTTCATTTACAATTGTTAAATCGCCAACTATTTGTGTGATTTTATCATGACAAATAGCCAATTTCCGTTGCTCTTCTGGGCGCTTATCAAGTACTTGAATTAAATTTTTTAGTTTCAAAGTCTCAACATCCTTGTTGATTACAATCGCAATATCTTTTAAAATTTGAACTCTTTGGGTATCCATTTGGTTCGCTTCTGTTACGATTCTTTGTTCTTCATCCGTGATTTTTTCTAATTGTTCTAAATCTCCTCTTATGATTACAGGGGTTTTTTCTTTGGACAATTTCAAAAGTCCTTCATATATCTGGCATTCTTTTTCTAATACCTGAATTAAATTTTCCATTAAACTTGCCATCGTTTATACCCTCTTCTCATATTCCTTCTTCATTTAGAATATTTGTGATTCCTCATATTTTTGAATCACTTTTTCTGCAAAGCTATCACCTGAAACATCATAGGTTCCGTTTTGAATTTGCTCTTTAATTGGAGCAACCAATTCTTTTCGAACATCTGGTGTATCCGAAACTGCATTTTTTGCAATTTGCATATCCTTGCCAATTTTTGACATTTCAAATTGATCCGAAAATTTGGCAGTTCCAACCTGGTTGTTCTTTTTTGCTTTGCTCGTGTTATACAGTTGCTGTACTTGTGTGTAAGCTTCTATACGCATAATAATTCTCCCTTCCTTGGAAGTTAAAAGAATGCCACCTTCTTTTGGTGCAGTCCTATGATTATTTTCTTTTCTACAATATATTTATCGGATAATATCCAAATAACTTAATAGCAATTTTATTTTTATGTCACAATTTATTCTTAAATACTGCCTTCCCTTTATTTTCATTTAAAAACCCATTTCATAATTATTTCATATGATAAAATCGTTCGCCCACATTATAATCCTTTCTATTTGAACTATTTTGAACTGCCATTCGATAAATAGTGCTTATATTTTTGGCAAATCCCTCTACCGAAAGATTCATAATCGAATCTGCTATTTGTTTTCTTCTATTTTTGGAAAGAAACTCCTCATTCCACACCATATTTTTGTATCCAGATAAAAATTCTTCATATGTATTATATCCATATCCATTTATTCCCTCTTGCAATACCCCTTTTAAACAAGGATCATTATGTACAAGAATTGGCGTCCCTGTTGCTAAAGCCTCTATATAAGTAAGCCCCTGTGTTTCACTTTGAGATGCACAAACAAAAGCATTTCCTAGTGCAAAATAATTCTCTATTATCTGCCAGGAAACTGCACCAGTAAAAATTACATGTTTCGTTAATCCCAATTCTTGTACTTTTTTTTCTAAATGGTTTTTTTCTGGTCCTTCCCCAACAATAAGAAGTTTTATTTTGGAGTCCTTTTTTCGTATTTTGTCTATGAATGTAATCAGTTCACTTATATTTTTTTCTTTTGACAAGCGGCCGATAGAAACCAAAATATGATCACTTTTTTTCAATGTATATTTTTTTCGAATTTCCTCCATTTTTTCTTTTGAACAATTTCGAAATTTTTCAAAATCAACACCTGTAGGTTGTGCAATTATTTTTTTCTTTACCCCATAATTCTCTAATATTTTTTTTATTTTGTCTGTAGGTACAATAATATAATCCGCATGTTCACAACACCTTCTGCTAAATTGTCTTGCTACGCCTTTTAATTTATCATTTCCAGGAACCTTCAAATAATGTGTATAATCCTCGTAAATCGTATGATACGTATGTACGACAGGAATTTTTAACTGATTTGCTATTTTTCTTCCCAAATGCCCCATTCCAAATTCTGTCTGCGTATGAATAATATCAAGATTTAATAATTGAATTTTTTTTACAAACAACCTGGATAAAGAAAATCCCACGCGCCTTTCTTTAATTAACGCACATGGAAGACTTGCAAATCGTATCACTCCATACTCCATTTCTACTACTTCTGGATTACTAACCGTAAAAACATATACACGATGTCCTATTTTCTCTAATGCTTTTTTTAATTGATAAGTGGAATTTGCTACTCCATTTAATTCCGGATAATAGGTATCCGTAAATAATCCTATGTTCATAAACCCCTCTTCTCTCCTTTAAAACTAATTCTACTATTCACTTTATTTACATTTATTATTCTAACACTTTTTGTCACTACATAACATAGTTTACAAAACTTTATCTCAATTTATACATTTCTCCTTTTTGGTTTTACAAAAAAAGAACACTCGCAAAACTTTGCAAAATGTACTTTTTTAATCAGCATTTCCTAATTCCTATTTTATACTTAATTCAAAAAATAGGTGTATTCATACGCTAACATTGCCATGACTTGATCAAACGAATTTATACCAGAACCATCTGCTAATCCAAAAGACCCGTTATATGCATAATCCGAATTAATGATATGCATTCTTTCCATTTTCTTTAATGATTCACTGCATAAATCATAATCATCCACTTCAATAGCAATCATGGCAACCAGTGCATAAATTGCGGTTGATTCATAATTATAGCCTTCCACTACATCGCCATCCACTGTATACCTAGCTTTAATCCCTCCATTTTCAACGGTATATTTAAGCCATGCAATCGATTCTTGTGGAAGCATATCCATTTCTGCCAAATGATACAAGGTTATCATTGCTTCTGCAGAATTCATTTCATCTTTTTCATATGTTTCTGAATTGTAATTGTACCAACTATAATAAAGTGGAAATTCCTCACTTATCATGCCTTCCGTTACCACACGAATCGCTTCCTCATAGGCCTTTTGAAAATCCGAATCTTTTTCTGCTAAAATCGACATTGCCTGAAAATCTGCAAAGCAAAGTGTTAAGCGTTGTGCATATTCTTTATGCTTGCTATCATAAAAATCCACATAATGATTCTCTTGAATTGCATAGTTTTTTAATGCGTTCTCATATCCTTCAATTTTCTCATCATATCCGCCCCAATTATTATTTGCTTCTACTAATGAAGTATATATTCGAAAATCATCAATTAATGCATTCACATCACTTGCCGTATCCTTTTCAACCATCCAAGAAGTCAACTTATTCTTCCACATTTTTGATGAAATGTAATTATATACCTGATCAAAGAGCTGTTGCTTATCTTTCAACACCGCATATTCTAGCATAATTCCTTGAGATTCACTTAATATCGAACTTTCATATGTCTTATCTTCCTTCGTATCATATACACTATGAATCCCTCCTTCTGAATCCATCATTTTTGTTTCCACAAATTCCCCTGTTATAGTCCCACTTCCTTTTATGATATTCCACACATAAGCTTCAAAAACACTTACCTCTGTAATTTCTTGATAGCATAATGCTCTTAATATTCCCTCTTCATCAATAAAATACGTAGTAGGAATATTATGCATCCCCAATGTATTATATGCAACCAATTCCTCGTCATAATAGGTTTCAACTTCAATCCCTTGCTCGTCTAGATACTGCTTCGCCTGTTCCTTCGTTTCTTTCTCATTATCTAATTTATTGATAAGAAGATAGTTCACCTTATCATATTGATTTAAAATCTCCAAAAAATCATTTACAAGCGCTAACTCTTTTACACAATCAGGGCACCAGCTCGCCCAAAAGGTAACGATTGTAATCTCCCCCTTATAATCTTTAATGGAAAGCACTTCTCCATTCTCTGTCGTAAATTCAAAATTAGGAATAGGTTGGTTCAAATTACAATTATCTGGAAACAAATATGTTCCATCATCAAGGCTTATATCTTGTGTCGCATCTTCATATAAGTTTTCTTTTTCCTTCGTTTGTGTCTCTTCATCTAACGAAAATCGAATCAAAAAAATCGCACTTACCGTTGCAACAATTCCTAATCCTATTGCAATTTTAAACAATCGTTTTTCCAATTTTTTTAATGCTTCTTTTTTATCGCTTTGTGATTCACTTTGTCGCTTTTTTTCTTCCATCATCCTTTGTATTTCCCCTATTGGTTGGACTTCATTTCTTCTTGCAATTTACTCGTTTTGTTTTTCTACATCTTTTTTTGGATGTATGTGTTTTATTTCTTTTTATTTCTTTCCTATGACTTCCTTCTGTTACTTCCTTTATCGATTTACCTTCTTCTTTTTCTTCTGCTTTTTCTGGAAGCGTTTCTTTTATTTTTTCCCCATAAGAAGGCGTAACGGTCATTATAACATGTCCATTTTTTATCGCGGATTCCATATCAAAAGTATTAACCATTGCTTTCTTTTTTAATTCAATTGTTTTATCTTCAATTGCTTGATATGTTTCTAAAACGCTTTGCTCTTGATCTTTTATTAATTTATCTTCAACTTTTTCCTGAAGTTTTATTTTTCTTTTTTCTTTTTCGTCGGCAAAGATATATGCAGTTGCCAATGCTGCAAAAAGCATAAATACCTGCAATATAAAATAATGATATCTATTTTGACTTTCTACAAACAAATGGATCGCTACGGTTCCAAGAAATACCAACAATAAGACGTAAGATCCCGAGCCCTCTTTTTTTAATAAATAAGAAAGTGCAATCATCGAAAAAAACATGACCAGAATATAAATTGTGTTATTATATTCTCTTGCTTTATATAGAAAATCACTTTTTTCTTCCGTAAGTTTTCCCTGTTCCTCTAAAAACACAAGATTCCATGTTGCTCCATAATCATCATTTCCCCAAAGAAGTTCAAATTTATTTACAAATAAATTGAACGTTTCCTCTGGATTATTCGTCAATCGTTCAAAAGCTAAATCTCTACATACCATATGTGCTTCTGTTGCAGATCCTGTTTCCTCAAGGCTTTCATATAGAAGATTGGAATCTTCTTCATTCCATCCCCCTACGGACTCCATATTTAATCCTACCAACAAATTATATCCAAACGATGCTGTTGATGAAGGTAACGTTTTATCAATTTCAAGTTCTATATTTGTTGTAATAATTCCAGAAACAAGTAAATAAGGAATCACAATTAAAATACATCGCATCCATCCCTTTTCTATCATACGTTTTGCTAATGGAATATCATTTCTAGGAATATTTTGTAATTTCATTTTTTGTGGTAGTAAACATAAAATAATTGCAATAAGTAAAATCATTCCCATCGGTCTAATTGCTGAAGTAATTGCAATTAAAACCCCAAGCAATATATAAAGTAAGATTGCTTGTACTGATTTTTCTGTATTTTCATCATAATCGTTTAATAAAGAGACAAATAACCATACCGATGCATATAAGAAAAAAGTAAATACATACTCAGCTGAGAGCATGGTAATATACAACACTTGCGAAATCCAAAACGCAGAACATAAAAGTGCTACGATTCCCGCTATTCTTCCACCCAATTTTCTAGCAATTCGGTAAAGAAAGAACATCGTACTAACCGAAAAAAATACATTTAAGTACTGTCCCACAAGTACATTGGTTCCAAACCATGTAAATGCTATTTTTAAAATATAACAATATCCCATAACATGGGGAAACATTGCAATGTAATCACTGTATCCTTTGCCAAGTGTTTGAATCGTTCCATCTTTCAATAAAAGAGCAATCTCATAATACGTCTTATAATCGGATGCTGGTTCCATTGGGAACGTTTGAATTGCTACAATTCTAACAATAACAGCTGCTACCGTAATCCCAATTACAAAAATAGCCTCTCCTATATTAAGCCATTTTTTATGTGCCTTAATTTTACTTAATATTTTCCATCTTGCCGTTATCGATGCAAATATATGAATAACCATCCATAACCCAAACATTTCTAATATTAGAAACCCTTTATCTACATAAGCGTATTCTTTATCTACTCCTATCGTAGAAAACCCTGTTATTATAGAATACAATATTATAATCATCGCTAATGCGATGCAAAATTGATAAAACCAATTTTTTTTGATATTCATAAAATACGATCCTCCTAGTCCTCCCCATTTATCATTGCCTTTATTCCATACCTATAAAAGCGTTCTTAATAATGCGACTATTTGCGCACAAGCCGTTCCATCTCCATATGGATTAGATGCCTGACTCATATTCTGGTATGCTTTTTCATCGGTCAATAGTTTTGAAAATTCGCGATAAATTACATCCGCATCCGTTCCAACGAGTTTTAATGTTCCTGCCTCTATCCCTTCTGGCCGTTCCGTTGTATTTCGCATAACAAGGACCGGTTTTCCTAATGCTGGTGCTTCTTCTTGAATACCACCGCTATCAGTTAAAATTAAATAGGATCTTGCCATAAAATTATGAAAATCCAACACGTCTAACGGCGAAATTATTCGCATTCTGGAATGGTCTCCAAAAACGTCTTCCGCTGTTTTTCTTACCACTGGATTCATATGAATCGGATAAACCACTTTAATATCTTCTACTTCATCTAATACTTTTTTGATTCCTCGAAAAATGTCATATAATGGTTTCCCCAGATTTTCTCTACGATGAGCAGTTAATAAAATCAGACGAGCGTCCTTAGCCCATTCTAGAACTGGATGGGTATACTCCTTTACAACTGTCGTTTTTAATGCATCTATAACTGTATTTCCTGTCACAAACACATGTAATGGATTTTTCCCTTCTTTTATCAAATTATTTTTTGCAGCGAGCGTCGGCGCAAAATGGTATTTTGCAAAAATTCCAACCCCTTGTCGATTAAATTCTTCTGGAAATGGTGCCGTAAGATCATATGTTCTAAGTCCTGCTTCGACATGTCCCACTGGTATTTCTAGATAAAAAGCTGCCAGTCCAGTGGCAAAAGTAGTCGTCGTATCACCATGCACTAACACAATATTGGGCTTTTCTTTTTCTAATACTTCTTTCATTCCCAATAATACATTGGTCGTTACATCAAATAACGTCTGTCGATCTTTCATGATTTCCAAATCATAATCCGGAACAATATGAAATGACTGTAGCACTTGTTCAAGCATTTGTTTATGTTGTCCTGTTACTGCCACGATTGTTTGGATATCTTTATCTTTCTTTAATTCCTGCACTAACGGACACATTTTAATTGCTTCTGGCCTTGTCCCAAAAACCACCATTACTTTTTTCATATATGTTCTCCTTTTCTATCTTAAAGCTTCTCTTACTCTTCTTTGTTTTTATGATACATACGAATTCGAATAAGAATGATAATTACAGCAATTAAAATCATTAACATAATTGAGGTCGCCACAATCGTAAATAGTAAGGATTGTTTATTATTCGCTAAAACAACTAACATAGACGGTTGTTCTGTTTCATCTAATTCTTCTATAAATTGAAAGGCCTTTATATTTAAATCACTGTCTACAAGTACACAGTCTTTAGATAAACTAAACCGTTTATCATAATCTCTCATAAACTCCTGTACATAAGAGAGGGATTCTTCATTTACACCAGTTATTGCTAACACGCCTCGATTCACAGCATATGGAGATTCTAGTAATTGTAAAATTGCAATTTCACTTGCATATACATCCGATAAAATTAATTGTTCATTACTTAAAAATCCATTTCCTGCTTCATTATAAGAGAAATGCAAACTATCATTTATTTTTTGTAATAAAGTATTATCTTCATATGTTCCAATGGTAATGATATTATAATCCGCATCTTTTTCATCAAATTCACTTTGTCTTCTTACATAAAAAGTCCCATAAGGATCAACTCCCTCTCCATACATTCCAATTACTTGTGCAAACAGATTCAGTTCTTCTGTTGTAGGTTCCTCCGGTATCACTAGCATCAAATTATTAAATTTACCATCCGTTCTAAATGGGGAAGGTTTCAAATCAAATGTCAAAACAATTCCAGTCGATGCGGGTAAGAAAAGTGTAGATTCTTCCGAAACATAAGCCCATGGCATCTGGTCCTGTCTTGGTGAACATATTAAATCTTCAATCTCTAAATCAAATGCAATTCGAATACTTCCCGCAGTCGTACCAACCACGTCTGCAGGCATTGCAAACGTCAAGGTATCTCCTGTTGCTTTTTCCTGCTCCAGTTTTTTACTTGCAATAGGAACATCACCCCAATATACAGTAATCATAGAACGGTTAAAATCCAAATTATCGCTATATCTAAATTTCAAACTAAGTTTTCCTGCATCGGATAAAAAATAATCTTCGGAAAATGGTAAATATATATTTTGTTCCTGATGGAAAGGACCATAGAATGTCATTCCACTCCCCATAATATCTTTTATGGTGTAATTTCCAACAATCATTTGACTAATGGAAGTAGAATTTATTGCTATTTCTGCACTTCCTAAATTTACAGACGCCAAATTTGTTCTTTCTTGCGACACACGATTATCATCCATCAACATATATGCTGCTTCCAACAAACAATCATCGTTCTGTGACGTAATCAATAACATAGGATTACCATTACTATCATCTACGAAATTGACAAGTGCATGTTCTTCATCCACCGTTTCTTCTGTCATTTTATTTTTATATTCTTGCGTGAGATTACTATAATTTGAAATTAGGATGGTTCTCTCTGGGTTCGTATTTTTCATATCCGAAAGGAGGCAAAACTGAATGTTATTTTCTTCGCCCGTGTATGAACTTAAATCTGCCATAATATTCATTGCTGCTTCAAGTTCTCCATCTGTTGCCATATCTGAAACAGCAATGGTAAGCCCCTTTCCCGTATCTTCTATTGTAGACATAAAAGGGTATGGGTAATAGGAAATCTTATGTTCATCATCTTTAACTTCATATCCGCATCTAATATAAGACGTATCTGCAATACTACACCAATTTGCTCCTGAAAAATCATCAATGCATCCTTCTTCATCATACAATCTTGCATAGGTAGAAATGGTAAACGAATTATACCCTTCATTTACTAGTTCCATTGGTATTTTAATATATGTAATCTGCGTGTTTCCAGCGTCATATGAAATTTTAGTAGATTCTATAGGCGTATTATTAACAGAAAATGTCATAGAAGATACTACATCCTCAATCAACTGGCTTAAATCATATTGAATTTCTGCATATACATATTCCGTTTCCCAATAATCTGGAACATAGAAAAAGATTTCTGTTGAAGAAAAAATTCCTTGTAACGTTGCTTGTGAAAATGTTACATCTTTCGTATATGTTGTTTCTTCATATTCCGGCATCACTATTGTTGGATCCGAAGCATCTTCTGGATTCATTGCTAAAATTTCAGCAATTGCATCTTCTCTAGTTGGATTCTCCAAATTTTCTTCCTCGCCCTCGAAAAGGACCTCATCGCTCTCTTCTGATACATCCGTTATTGTTTCGTCCACAACCGATTCATCCATACTATTTGCAAGTACATATGTCGGATTGAAATTAGAAAACAATAAGACCAAGTTTAAAATTATAATCACCTTTACCATTCTATTTTTCTTTTTCATCTCAACGTCCCCTTTTTAGGTATTTTTACTATTTTTTTTTATTTTACTATTTGTTTCTTCAAAGCGTTCTGTTTTATCCCAAACCACTTCTTTATGATATAGCTTATCCTGAATGCTTAAAACAATTGCAAAAACTACAACTGCAACCCATAATTTTGAATACGTAAATAACATAAGGAATATCAATAAAGCACTTACAAAATTAAATTCATTTTTCTCTACTGCGAGAGTAATTAAAACATTTAATTCAAATAACAAAATTGCCATTCCCCAGAGTAAGGTGGAAAATCCACCTAAAGTTACATGCCATAATCCCAATAGACCAAAAATAAAAATTGCATCCGAACAAATAAGAGAAGATAACATAAGTAGGTAAACCAACGCGTAATAAAATACATCCATACGCATTTTCCCAGCATTTTTATCAAATGCATACACAAAGTTTTTCAGTAGCACATAAATATTTCCTTTTGCCCATCTCGTTCTTTGTTTAAACCATTGCTTTAACAACTGCGGTTCTTGTTCCCACGTTACGGCTAACGGCATAAATTTTATGTAATATCCCATTCGGTATAGCCGAAAACTAATTTCGGTATCCTCTGATAATGCTTTCGTATCCCAGCCACCTACCATATCAATAATGCTTCTTCTTATTACATAATTTGTACCTGGTATTGTACATAATTTAAAGAAGAAATATCTCCCAGCCTGATTCATACACTGATATGCCAAGGTTTCAATATTCACAAATCTTGTTAACAAGGATGCATGTTTATTTCGAGTTCGAAATTTACCAATAACTGCTCCCAATTTATCATCCGCCATCAAATTTTCCACTAAAATTGTTAGTGCATTTTTAGCTGGCGTATTATCTGCATCGTATACTGCAATCACACTTCCTGTGGATACAGATAATGCAATATTTAACGCATTTGATTTCCCTTTTCCACCCATAATATTATCGGTATTAATTACAATTATTTTTCGATCTGCATTTTTTGTTTGTATTTCTTTTAATACCTCAGCAGAATCATCTGTTGAATTATCATTAATCACAATAATTTCATATCGGTCTTTCGGATAATCAAACTCTAATAATGCTAGCAAAGTTTTTCGAATAACGATACTTTCATTATGTGCTGGCACCATAACACTTACCAATGGGTATTCCTTTATCTTTACATGCCCATCTGTTTTATTCACTTTAATTGTATAGATAAATCCACCGATTGAAAGAAAAATATTAATAAACATTAATCCCCAAATAGCTGCAATCGCATATAAGGATAGTATATCTACAAATGACATTTTTTCACTCCTATTCTACGCTTCCTCGTGGTTACTATCCGAATCATCAGGATGTAATAAAAATTTTTTTCTATTATTATATCTTGCTATCAGAATAAAAAGGAGGAATAAAAAAGATATTATACTAACTGCTACCACCAATTTTTGGTTTTCTGATGTCAAATCCTTTGAAAAACGGCTTAATACATTTCGGTTATATGAAAACTCTTCTTCATATTCTGTAGGAAAAAAAGTATTCTCAATCACTTCATCATTATATACAATCCTATGATCTGCATACGTCATCCTATTATCTTCCGTCCAAAAACTATGCTCACTATCCCATAAACTTTTTAATGGAATAAATGATGTTTGACATGCCTTTATTTTTTCTTCGATTACTTGCATCTCATCTTGCATATCTATGCTAACTGCCGTAGAGGATACACTTAAATAGCTCGTTTTAAAATTATCTAATCCTATAGCTTCTGCTATCCATTGATGTCCATCTTTAAACACAATGTTTGATGTCATATCACTAGAAGCTTCTATATACTCGTCTTCCTCTTCCATTATGAAAATTGTACGAAAATGTGACATGATTTCAATCGTATCCTCCTGAAATATCCAATTACTTGGAACTTGCAATGCCATAGGATAAACTCCTTGATTTACATAGATATCAAGTGCAAGGGTAAGATATTCATACATTAAATCGGTATCCAAACTTACCATTTGATTAATCGGTACATGAAGAATCACAGTTCCTCCATTTGCTTGCGCATATCTAAGCACTTCACAAAACCTTTGCATGGCTGGATAATCTCCATTTACATATACTGGCATTACAGAAATCACAAAAGGTTCTTCCTTATCAATCATCAAATTAATAACCTGTAATAACTTCTCTGGATCTTCAAATGGATATACTTTGTTAATTAACATATATTGCGCATATATATGTGGTTCTCCTTGATATGGCCATTTCCACTGTGCTATTTCTTTTGAAAATGCTGCTTTTACCAATTCATCCTCAATATCTGTCGTCGGTATATGCGAAATCACTCCTGAAGTTGCAAAAAAGTATCCTTCTGTTTTTCCAATTGTAATCTCTCCACTACGATATCCATCTGTATCTTTTAAGAAAATAAAAAACTCTTCTTCGACTAATCTTTCTCCAAAATCGGAATCATTAAAATAATATATAAGTTTTCCAACTTTTCTATCATCCATTTTATATGCATCGTTTCGTTTCGTTTCATCATAATATTCTTGTAGGCAAGTATTTCCTACAAATAATATTTGATTTGACGCATCTTCTTCCTTAAAATTTGCATCTTCTTCAAATTCACGGAGATGCTGTAAAAATGTGTTTGAATACGTTTCTAATTGGTAACAAATAATGTTAGAATAGCGATCAAGCTCTTCCTCACATTCCGTCGCAGAAGCAAAACTCACTTGAAAATTCTGATACGTGAGGATTTTTACAATCTCTCTTACCGCATCCATTGTTTCCTCGTTTGGATCATCTGAATAAATGATTAAAATTTCGGCATCTGGAAGGGAATTGCTGTCTTCTTCTGCTGCCACTACCTGCATTCCTGAAAGAAATAAACAAGCAATAATAAGCAATATTCCTATATTTTTTTTAAACATCATATTGAAGTTCACTTTCCACTTTTTGTTTATACGCAATTACATCATCTCCAAATTGTTCTTTATCATATTGTATACATGCCATTTTCACTTCTACTTTTATAGCAACATCTGCTATTTCTGAAAAGGTTTCTTTTTCGTTTACTTTATTAAGAATACGCTTCATTACTAACTTGCTACCTTCTTTATCACAAGTTAACATAATTGCAAAACTTCCTTTCTTATCAATCGAATATGTTTTATCTTCTAATCGTACGGCTCCTGAAACTACTTCCGCTAATTTCTGAATCACAGTTTCATAACGATTTCTTGACAATACTTTTTTCAATTCTTCTTCATACCTTAAAGCGATAATCACCAAAGAAAGTGACATCTTATTTCTTTCTGCATAAGCAATTTGACGCTCCAAATCATAATATAAACTGCGCAAATTATATAAGCCCGTCAAAGAATTAATCATCACAAATTCTTCCACCTGCATTCTTAATACTTCATTTTCCAATTCGGTTTCTCTACTCCCTGATACAAAAAAATACATGGATACTACCGATACAATTGGTAAGATAAGCCAAACCGTACATATCAATGGGATTTCTTCATTATAAGAAAAAAACAAAAACAATCGGTACGAAGAATACACCAAAATTTCAAGTCCAGCAAACACTACACCAAAACTTGTTAATTTAAAACCTGCAAAAAGAATTGCAGCAAATACCCCCAATAACATAACTAAGGATTCTAAATACTCTTCCGTTGCCACGTTCTGCAAGGTAATTACTCCTGCAAATATACATGCTAACAACATTACCAATCCAATATCCTGTAACAAATACCCTGTTGCTCTTTTTTTTATCATCTCTTTTTACCTCTCTTAAAAATAAACCATCTATTCAAATTTATATAATATTTAATTTATGTAAAACTTCAGAAAACACAAAATATGTTACGATATCCGTACCAAAATTTACCAAAAAGCAATGTTGTATCATTTCTGCGTCACCACTAAAAATAATTGTAACAATTGCCTGCGATACAGAAATAAGTAAAATCACTAACATCATATCCAAAAATATTGTACTTCTTCTTTCTACGATTGGTCTTAAGGAGTACTCCTTGCCAAATAATAGAATTACACCTCCTAATAAAACAATGAGAAAACCAATCGTCTTTGGTGCCGAAGTATCTTTAAAGGTACTCCATGTAGACCAAAAAATACTTTTTGCTTTTTCTGGCAATCCTACACTTTTTTCATAATTTCCACAGTAGCTTCTACGAATACTAAAACTTGATTTTACTGATACATCGATCATTCCTAATAATTTACCTGGATGTCTAGCATAATAAGAAGCAATATCTAGTGTATTATATTTCTCTAAAAAGTCACTTTTTAGCGCTTCATCATCTGCTTTTACAAGTGGAAAATAATCATAAGACGAAGCATCTGTTAATATTTCATAAGATGGGTCAATTCCAAATTCTGACAAAGTTGACTCCGGATCCGTAGATCCAAACAACACACCTCTTGTCATTGCATGAAATTTACTGGTATCACTAAAATCGCTATCTAAATTAATCATTGTAAAAATTGCAATAAAACTAATATAACTAGCTCCAAGAATACAGGCAACTACCCACAACCAATGATTTCGTGCAAAAATCAAACGAATACAATACACTGCTAAAACGATTCCAATAATTGCACATTGCCATTTGGAAGTCACTAAAATTGTTCCAGCTCCTAAAAACAATACCAAATATAGTAAATCGATAAATCCTGTTCTCTTTTCTTGAAAAGACAGTGCAAATCCCGCGCAATAAATCAAACTAATAAACCAAACAGCTTCTGGATAAAAGGAATTAAAATAAGTTATATAAGCCACATCCGAAAAAATAAGAAGCCCTACAACGCCAATTACAAAACCTTCTGAAAAACGTTTTACTCTGGAACATGCTTGTTTTATCAATAAATACAGTCCTGGAATAAATAACAACATATATAGCAATCCAAGAAAACGAATATCAAAATAACGATCATTTGTCACAAGATCATCAAGCAATTCTGCTGCTTTAATGATTAAAATGTGGCTAGAAAGATTACTAATCTCCTGCGTACTATCCTGTACTCTAGCATAAGTTCTAATAAAATAATTGTTATATACATCTCCTACTTCATCCTGCATGTATTCCAAATCTACGGCATCCATAATTTTTGTCACGGAACCATCATCTGCTACTCCAAGATAATTTGGAAAAAACAACATAATGGAGGAAAGAACAGTCGCAAACAAAGTTACTCCAATAGAAATTAATGTTGGGGAATATTTCCCTTCCATTTTTTGATTTAATTTTTTCGTACTGTTTTTTATCTTTTGAACTAAAATCACTAGTACTTTTATAATTTTTAAGAATTTAGATTGCTTTTCGTTTTTCACTCGATTCTCCAAAAGAAATAATTTTTAATTTTTCTTTACGCTTCCTTAATACTTCCACTATAAAATATTTCTATTTATATACAGTAAGTTTACTATACAATAGGATAACATACAACAAAATCACAGTCTACGATAGCGTCAAGTTACCTTAAGTTGTAAAAACATAAGATATCCCTTGGTTATGTTAAATTCATTATCTGAATTTTATTAAATGTGTGCTTATCGATACCTGTCTCTTTGCTTTATATCCTGGTATTGATGCTTGTAACTTGTTTATTGCATAATTATTTTGCTCCTTTACTTCTT
>JBFHIZ010000006.1:0-80700 GCA_041596215.1 Lachnospiraceae bacterium | reverse complement strand
CCAATACAAGAATTATCAGAAGCCATGAGAGCATTTGAAAGGCATGCAGATAAATATATACCGAAAGATCAAAGTAAAATGGGAATCTATGAAATTAGTATTCTTTCCGAATCTTTTGATCATATGGTACGTAAAATTCAACAATTAATGGAACGTGTAAAACAAGAAGAAAAAACCTTGCGTAAAGCGGAACTTCGAGCACTTCAAACTCAAATTAATCCTCATTTTTTATATAATACACTTGATTCGATTCAGTGGATGTGCGAACAAGATAAATCCAAAGATGCAGGAGAAATGGTCAATGCTTTAGCAAAGCTATTTCGAATTAGCATTAGTAAAGGAAATGAATTGATTTTGATTGCCAATGAGTTAGAACATGTTAGGAATTATATGGTGATTCAAAGCTATCGATACCAAGATCGATTTACCTATCGATTCGAAATAATTGGGGAAATCGAAAACTATATGTGTAATAAAATCATGTTACAGCCTCTTATTGAAAATGCACTTTTACATGGAATTGATGTAATGGAAGATGAGGGAGAGATTATAATTCGAGTTCGAGAAGAAGCAAACAGTATCGTTCTTTCGGTGCTTGACAATGGGATTGGGATGACGGAAGAGCAACGTGTAAAAATATTAAAGCATGATACCAGTGATAGATTTGGAATTGGGATTAAAAATGTAAATGACCGTATAAAAATATATTTTGGACAAGAATATGGATTAACCATTGAAAGTGAACTTGATCAAGGAACAGCAATTCATATCAGAGTACCGAAAATTACACTTGAGCAATATGAGAATAACACTTGGGCACAGTAAGGCGGGAGAAAACAAATGAAAAAACAAAGCAATAAAAAACTACTTGCAGTATTCGTAATTCTTTCTTTGATAACCATGTTGGGAGCTTGTGGAAATACAAGAACTTCAGATGTTCCAGAAAAAATAAGTGTTGCTGTGATTACAAAAACAACAACTTCTAAATTCTTTAAGATTGTATATAGTGGGGCAAAGACAGCTGCAAGTGAATATAATATCGAAGTGACTTGTGATGGCCCAGACAATGAGAATGATTATGAAAAGCAAAATGAATTAATAGAAAAGGCAATGGAGGACGAAGTAGGAGCAATTGTTATTTCTGCCATTGATAAGGATAATTCAATAAAACTGTTAGAGAAAGCAAAACAAAAAGGAATTCATGTGATTGTGATTGACAGTGGGATAAATAGTGATTTAGTGGAAGCGCGAATTGAAACGGATAATTATGATGCCGGAAGAAAGATGGCTTTAGCACTGATTGAGGAAAAGAATTTTGAAGGAAGAAAAATTGGGATTGTAAATTTTAACAGTGATTCTGAAAATGTACTTGGAAGAGAAAGTGGATTTATAGATACCATTGAAATGAATGGGAATGCTGAAATTATTGGGAAGATTAACGTGGATTCC
This sequence comes from Lachnospiraceae bacterium, assembly GCA_041596215.1. Lineage (GTDB taxonomy): Bacteria > Bacillota > Clostridia > Lachnospirales > Lachnospiraceae > JBFHIZ01. The sequence continues at coordinate 79,251 of JBFHIZ010000006.1, read as the reverse complement.
AATGTTGCAAAGGCAAAAAATGGAGCCTTAGATTTTATTGATACATATCCAGATATCGATACGATTGTTACCTTTAATGAATGGACAACCTTAGGTGTTGGGTATGCAATTGAAGAACGAGAATTGCAGGATGAAATAAAAGTGATCGGATTTGATAACAATGTAATCTCTGTTGCGATGTTAGAAAGTGGCGAAATTGATGGATTGATTGTTCAAAATCCATATGCCATGGGTTACCTAGGTGTAGAAATCGCATATCAGTTAATCAAAGGAAATGCGTTGGAAGAAACAGATATTACCACAGATATTATGTATATTACAAGAGCAAATTTATATGATCAGGCATCACAAGAAATTCTATTCCCGTTAGAAGGAGAGGAATAAATACAAAAATAAGAATGAAAAATGAAAAAACCCTTTTTAGGGTTTTTTTTGTTGATGAAAAATTTATAACAAGATATGAAAAAATTCAATTTGATTTATAAATAAGTCATTATAGAATGAATTTAGAAATGTAACACGTGTAAATCACAGGAGGAGAAAAAATGAAAAGAAAAGTATTATCATTCGTATTAGTACTTGTTTTGGCAATGTCACTTGCAGCTTGCGGAAATAATGACGCAGCAAATGCAACAAATGAGGTTGTAGACGCAGTGGAAGAAGCAACAAAAGCAGCAGATGAATTAACGGTTGGAGTGTTCTATTACAGTTTTAGTGATGTATATATCGCAAGCGTTCGTACTGCGTTAGATTCTCAACTAGATACGTTAGGAGTAACTTATCAAAACTATGATGGTAACTCAAATCAAACAACACAAAATGAACAAATTGATACAGCAATTAGTCAAGGAACTGATTTATTGATCGTAAATATAGTAACATCCGGTTCGGTGGATTCTTCACAAGCACTTATTGACAAAGCATCTTCAGCTGGAATTCCAATTATTTTCTTTAATAGAGCATTAGCTCCAGACGGAGAAGATGGAGATGTACTTGCAAGTTATGATGCAACAGCATTTGTAGGAACCGATGCTCCAGAAGCTGGACACATGCAAGGACAAATGGTTGGTGAATATGTAGTAGCTAACTTTGATGAAATGGATTTAAACGGTGACGGAAAAATTAGCTATGCAATGTTCAAAGGGCAAGAAGGAAATGTAGAAGCAATCTATCGTACACAATTTGCAGTAGAAGATGCAGACGCAATTATTACGGAAGCTGGTTTAGAAGCACTTTCTTACTTTGATGAATCAAATGCAGATTCTTACCAAGTGGACTTAGATGGTAACTGGAGTGCAACAGCAGCAAATAACTACATGGTAACTAACTTAGCACAATTTAACGAAGCACAAGGGAACATGATTGAATTAGTAATATGTAACAATGATGGTATGGCTGAAGGTGTTATCTCTGCTTTAAACAACTCGGGTTATAACTTGGGTGATGGAACAAGCAAAACAATTCCAGTATTTGGCGTAGATGCTACGGATGCTGCAAAACAATTAATTGAAGCTGGAAAAATGACAGGAACAATTAAACAAGATGCAGAAGGAATGGCAGTTTGTATAGCAGATTTAACAGCAAATGTACAAGCGGGATTAGCTGTTATGGATGGAACAGATAGCTACAATATCGCAGAAGGCGTTGCAAACAAAATCTATATTCCATATGCAATGTACACAGCAGAATAAGTATTGTTGCTAGAAATTTAATTAAAACAGCTGTTACGGTATATGGTGACAGCTGTTTTTAAAATAATTCAGGAGGGATTCAAAATGGAGCAGGATGTATTATTACAAATGACTGGTATCTCTAAAGAATTCCCAGGTGTAAAAGCTCTTGACAAGGTATCGCTAACAATTAAAAAAGGTAGTGTTCATGCACTAATGGGAGAAAATGGTGCTGGAAAATCTACTTTAATGAAATGCTTATTTGGTATGTATCGAAAAGATGCAGGACAAATATTTCTTGAAGAAAAAGAAATTGATTTTAAAAGTTCAAAGGAAGCATTAGAAAATGGCGTAGCAATGGTACACCAGGAATTGAATCAAGCATTAAAGAGAAGCGTAATGGACAATCTATGGTTGGGAAGATACCCAATGATGGGAAAAGTTCTTGTAAATGAAAAGAAAATGTATCAAGATTCGTTAGAAATATTTAAAAAATTAAAGATTAATATTGACCCAAAACGAATTATGAGTACTATGCCAGTTTCAGAACGACAAATGGTTGAAATTGCAAAAGCAGTTTCTTACAATTCGAAAATTATCGTATTTGATGAACCAACTTCATCTTTAACAGAACAAGAAGTAGAACATTTATTTAGAATCATTAACATGTTAAAAGAACAGGGTTGTGGAATCATTTATATTTCACATAAAATGGAAGAAATTTTACAGATATCGGATGAAGTAACTATCATGAGAGATGGCATGTGGGTGGCAACAAAACCTGCAGATCAACTTACAATGGAAGAAATTATTCGCCTAATGGTAGCAAGAGATTTAGAGAGTCGATTTCCAGTGAAAACGAATAAGCCTGCGGAAGTTGCATTAGAGGTAAAAGGATTAACAGGAATGTATTCACTATTAAAGGATGTTTCCTTTTCGGTGCGTAAAGGTGAAGTCGTTGGATTTGCAGGGTTAGACGGCGCTGGAAGAACGGAAACATTGGAGACAATATTTGGAGTACAAACTAAAAAATCGGGAAGTATCTTATTACGTGGAAAAGAAATGCAAAATCGAAATACGAAAGAATCCATAAAAAATGGGTTTGCATTGTTAACAGAAGAACGACGAGCAACTGGTATTTTTTCGATTTTAAATATTCGGGAAAATACGGTAATATCAAATTTAAAAAAACATTTAATTGGTCATGCTTTATTAAGCAATAAATCCATGCAGAAAGACACGAAATGGGCAATTGATGCGATGAAAATTAAAACACCGACACAAGAAACAAAAATCAGAGCATTGTCTGGTGGAAATCAACAAAAAGTAATTTTTGGAAGACTATTATTGACAGAACCAGAAGTACTAATGCTAGATGAACCTACAAGGGGAATTGATGTTGGGGCAAAATATGAAATATACCAGTTAATTAACGATTTAGCAGTAAAAGAAAAAGTGGTTTTAATGGTTTCCTCAGAAATGGCAGAATTATTAGGCGTATGTGATCGAATTTTTGTCATGTCAAATGGAAGATTAGCTGGAGAAGTCGATGGAAAAACAGCAACGCAAGAAGAAATCATGACACTTGCTGAAAAATACATTTAGGAGGATAATTAATGAATGCAATAACTAATTTTAAAATTCGACGCAATGATTTCAAAATGTTGTCAACAAAAGATAAAAATAAATTTTATAGAGAAACTTTAATTAATAATGCGTTATATATTTTGCTATTTGCAGCAATTATTTTTACCGGAATCAAGACACCTTCGTTTGTGTCTGTAAATTCTATTATTAATATCATCAGTCTGTCGGCAGCAAATCTACCAATTGCTTGTGGTATTGCAGGAACTATTGTTTTAACTGGTACCGATTTATCAGCAGGGCGTATTGTAGGACTTACTGCTTGCGTATCTGCAGCCATGTTACAATCTATGACATATGCTACAAAAATGTTTCCGAACCTTCCGGAGGTTCCAATCTTTGTTGTTGTATTAATGGTACTTGTTATTGGTGGAATTGTAGGATGGGTCAATGGATTTTTTGTTGCACACTTTAAATTACATCCATTTATTGTAACACTTGCAACACAAATGATCGTATATGGTAGTTTGCTTATGTTTGTTATGTTAAATGGAAATAATGCACAACCATTGTCTGGACTAGATGATAGATACAAAACATTTGTAACCGGAAGTATATTGAGTATTAAAGGTGTTCCAGTACCAAATTATGTGTGGTATGGTATTTTGGTAGTCATCATTATGTGGATTATATGGAATAAAACAACCTTTGGGAAAAGTATGTTTGCTGTTGGTTCAAATCCAGAGGCAGCAAATGTATCTGGAGTGAACGTGCAAAGAACAACAATTAAAGTCCATGCGCTAGCAGGTGCAATGTATGGAATTACCGGATTTATTGAAGCAGCTCGTATTAGTTCAAATACAGCAAATACAGGACTTAATTATGAAAGTGATGCCATTGCAGCTTGTGTAATTGGAGGAGTTTCTTTTGTAGGTGGTACTGGTAAAATCAGTGGTATTGTAATTGGTGTATTTTTACTTCGGATTATCTTTGTTGCTTTGAATTTCTTGGCAATAAATGCAAATTTACAATATGTAATTAAAGGACTGATTATCTTAGTTGCTTGTGCAATTGATATGAGAAAATATTTGGTGAGAAAGTAAGCAAGATAGATGGAGATTAGGATAAGGAGGATATATGAGCAAGGAAATGAATAAATTAGAGAATGCGAAATCAAAAAATGATGAGGGAAACTCTTATGTAGCAAGAAATCGCTTTGTTGCCGCAAAAGAGAGATTATATGATCGTATGAAGTTATCGGTTCGACAAGTAGATTATTTTATTGCGGGATGTATCTTACTAATAGTATCCATAATCGTTATTAGCGTAGTATTATAAATAAAAAGCCTGTATTTTAAGTAACGTTTGTTATTTTTAAATACGGGCTTTTTTATATCTGTTTATGAATTCTTTAAACATTTCAGACACTTTTCATAAAGAATAAGTTGATTTTAAAAATTACACTCTATATAATGTAAGTAAGGCTTAAAGAAGAAAGAAATATAGGCCATACTATGAAGGTATAGATACACATGGTATAAAAGGAGTTTTTATGAGTGATAATAGTTTAAATCAATATAATGGAAATAATTCGCATGATAACAAACCGAATGATAACAAAAATGGTGGGAATAACCAAGGAGGAAACGGAGATTCTCCGAAAAAAGTGAATCTCTTTTTACTACTTATTGCAGCATTAACTACTGTTTTTTTTATTAGTTATTTTACACAACTTGCGGAAGGAAGGACATCAGAGCAAATTACATACACACAATTTGTGGAAATGGTAGAAGCCGGTGAAGTAGAAAGTGTTACCGAAGAATCGGATCGATATGTAATAGAACCAAAGGTCCTAGATGACGAAACAACGGTAAAGAATTATTACACAGGACTTATAGAAGACCCAGAATTAATTTCTTTTTTGAAAGAAAATGATATCATAATAGATGCAGAAATACCAGAAAGCACTAGTGTGCTTATGACATTTATGATTTATTACATCTTACCAATTGCTTTTGTTTGGATTTTATTGAGCTTTCTATTTAAACGAATTTCAAAAAGTGGCGGTCCGATGGGAATGGGTGTTGGGAAAAGCAATGCGAAAATTTATGCACAAAAAGAAACGGGAGTTACGTTTAAAGATGTAGCAGGAGAAGATGAAGCAAAAGAGTCTATTGAAGAAGTGGTAGATTTTTTACATAATCCAGAAAAATATTCAAAAATAGGTGCGAAACTTCCTAAGGGAGCACTTTTAGTAGGACCTCCTGGAACGGGTAAAACATTACTTGCGAAAGCGGTAGCAGGAGAAGCAAAAGTTCCATTCTTTTCTTTAGCAGGTTCTAATTTTATTGAAATGTATGTAGGTGTAGGTGCTTCGAGAGTTCGAGATTTATTTAAAGAAGCAGCAAAACAGGCACCTTGTATTATTTTTATTGATGAGATTGATGCGATAGGAAGAAGCAGGGATAGTAAATTTGGTGGGGGAAACGAAGAACGAGAACAAACACTCAATCAGTTACTTTCTGAAATGGATGGATTTGATACTTCAAAAGGAATTCTTATTTTAGCAGCAACAAATCGGCCAGAAATCTTAGATAAAGCGTTACTAAGACCAGGACGTTTTGATCGAAGAATTATCGTAGATAAACCTGATTTAAAAGGAAGAAAAGAAATTTTGCAAGTACATGCAAAAGATGTACTTATGGATGATACGGTCAATTTTGATGAAATTGCACTTGCAACAAGTGGTGCGGTTGGATCGGATTTGGCAAATATGATTAATGAGGCAGCAATCAATGCAGTAAAAAATGGTAGAGAATGGGTTTGCCAAAAAGATTTATTTGAGGCAGTGGAAGTAGTTTTAGTTGGAAAAGAAAAGAAGGATCGAATTATGAGCCCAGAAGAAAGAAAAATAGTTTCTTATCACGAAGTAGGGCATGCCTTAGTAAGTGCTTTACAGAAAAATTCAGAACCAGTACAAAAAATTACAATAGTACCTCGTACAATGGGAGCCTTGGGATATGTCATGCATGTGCCAGAGGAAGAAAAATATCTAAATTCGGAAGAAGAATTAAAAAATATGTTAGTAGGACTTGTAGCGGGACGTGCTGCAGAAGAAATTGTTTTTGATTCTGTTACAACGGGAGCTGCAAATGATATTGAAAAAGCAACAAGTATTGCGAAGAACATGATTACGCAATATGGTATGAGTAAAAAGTTTGGCTTGATGGGTCTTGCTACGGTTGAAAGTAAATATTTAGAAGGCAGAGCATCGTTAAATTGTAGTGATGAAACGGCAGCAGAAATTGATAAAGAAATTGCAACCATGTTAAAAGAAAGCTATGAAGAAGCAAAACGATTACTATCTGAAAATAGAGATATAATGGATGAAATTGCAGCATACTTGATTAAGAAAGAAACGATTACTGGTAAAGAATTCATGAAGATTTTCAGAAAAGCAAAAGGACTTCCAGAGGAAGAGGAAAAAATAGCGGAAGAAGATACAAGTGAAAAAATAGAACAGGCAGTTATTAAACAAATGGAAGCACAGGATAAGGTAGAGATATCAAAAGATGAAAAATTGTTAGAGGAAAGCAATATGGATGAGGAATCAGAGCAAACGGAGTCAAAGGATGTTTCATCCAAAAAGAAAGAAGATAAATTTCGTGATATATTAAAAGACCGAGTTTACAAATAATCGAGGAAAAAGCGGTGTGAAGAATCACATCGCTTTTTTATCAAGGAAGAGTATATGGAAAACAAATTTGATATAGAAGAAGAATTAAAAAAGCTACCAGCTAGTCCTGGAGTATATATTATGCATGATGAAAAAGATGAGATCATCTATGTTGGAAAAGCAATTGTGCTTAAAAATCGAGTGCGTTCTTATTTTCGAAAGAGTACGCAAAAAACGACAAAGATACAAAGGATGGTTTCTTTGATTTCGAGATTTGAATATATTGTGACAGATTCGGAATTAGAAGCACTCGTGTTAGAGAATAATTTAATTAAAGAGCATGCGCCTAAATATAATACTATGCTAAAAGATGATAAGACGTATCCCTTTATCAGAGTTACAATGCAAGATGATTATCCGAGAATTCATTTGTGCCGATATCGAAAAAAAGATGGTGCAAAATATTTTGGACCGTTTATTAGTAATGGTGCGGTAAAAGATACCATTGAATTTTTAAATAAAACATGTAAATTACGAACTTGTAATCGTAACATCACATATGGCAAGCAAGTAGGGAGACCATGTTTAAATTATCAAATGAATAAATGCTGTGCTCCTTGTCGTGGGGTGGTTACCAAAGAAGAGTATGCTATAGGAGTGAAAAAAGCTTTGGATTTTTTAAAGGGAGATGATGCGTCTTTATTTAAAGAGTTAACAAAGAATATGGAAGAAGCTTCTGAACGATTGGATTTTGAGCAAGCACTTATCTATCGCGATTTATTGTCTAGATTAAAAAGTATTACACAAAAACAAAAAATGGATAGTGAAACGATGGATGATAAAGATGTGATTGCACTTGCTGTGGACGGATTAGAAACCGTTGTTCAGATTTTCTTTATTAGAAATGGGAAATTAATTGGTCGAGAGCATTACTATATGAAAAATGCGGAAGATGAAAAAAAGGAAGATATTATCTCTATTTTTATGAAACAATTTTACGCGGGGGCCTCTTTTGTACCGGGGGAAATATTGATTCAAACAGAAATTGAAGAGCGAGAGATATTAGAAAAATGGCTTAGCGAAATGCGAGGAAGAAAAGTATATATTCATAACCCAAAAAAAGGAACGAAGGAAAAATTGCTAGAACTTGCGACGGAAAATGCATGTTTAATTCTTTCAAAAGATAAAGAACGGATGAAAGCGGAAAAGAAAAAAACATTAGGAGCAGTGAAAGAGCTCGGAGCAGTTTTAGGGCTTGATGAAATTCAACGTATAGAAGCTTATGATATCTCGAATACCTCTGGATATGAATCTGTGGGCTCGATGGTAGTTTTTGAGGAAGGAAAACCGAAGAAAAGTGACTATCGAAAATTTAAGATTCGTTCGGTAAAGGGGCCCGATGATTATGCGTCGTTAGAAGAAGTGCTGTTTCGAAGATTTCGCCATGGAATTGAAGAACGAAATAGGTTGACAAAAGAAGAGGAAGCTTTTGGCAGTTTTACCAAATTCCCGTCGATTATTATGATGGATGGGGGAAAAGGACAAGTTCATATTGCGGAAAAAGTACTGCAAGAATTAAATCTGAAGATTCCTGTTTGTGGAATGGTAAAAGATGATACACATACAACAAGAGGTTTGTACTATCAAGGAAACGAAATAAAGATTCCAATTCGTAGTGAGGGATTTCATTTACTCACAAAAATTCAAGATGAAGCACATCGGTTTGCAATCACCTATCATCGAGCAATTCGTAGTAAAAAGCAAGTGTATTCGGTTTTGGATGAGATCAAGGGAATCGGTGAAGCACGAAGAAAAGATCTGCTTCGAGCCTTTGGTTCCGTTCCCAATATTCAAAATGCTTCGGAAGAAGAATTAAAAAGTAAAGGAAAATTAAGTGAAAACACAGCAAAGGCAGTTCATGAATTTTTTCATAAAACGGAAGAGGAATCCTTGTAAATATTCTTGTTTTGACTTTCGATGTATGCTAAAATGAGAGCGTTGAAATAGAGAAAAAGAAATGGGTGGGGGAAATATGGCAAGTGTAAAATTAACGGATATCATAACAAAAATGGATTTGACAAATTATACGCCGGATATTGATGTTTCCGACAAGAAAGTAAAGCAAACGGATATTAATAGACCGGCATTGCAACTTGCAGGATACTTTGATCATTTTGATGCGACACGTATCCAGGTAATTGGATTTGTGGAAACAACTTATATGGAAGGAATGGAACAGAAAAGAAGAGAAAAAATTCTTGAGGATTTATTAGCCCATGATATTCCTTGTATTGTATTTGCGCGAGATTATAAACCAGACGAATTATTTATTCGTATGGCAGAAAAACATAAAATACCATTATTAGGAACGGCAAGAGCAACGTCTTCTTTTATGGCAGAAATCATAAGGTGGCTTAATGTGGAATTGGCACCGTGTATATCAATACATGGAGTATTGGTTGATGTCTATGGAGAGGGACTCTTGATTACTGGAGAAAGTGGAATTGGAAAAAGTGAAGCGGCATTGGAATTAATTAAGAGAGGGCATCGTTTGGTAAGTGATGATGCGGTATTAATTCGAAAAGTGAGCGATGAAACATTGGTAGGAAGTGCACCAGACATCACAAAACATTTTATTGAACTTAGAGGAATTGGAATTGTGGATGTAAAAACTCTTTTTGGTGTATCTAGCGTGAAAGAAACGCAAGAAATTAATTTGGTAATTAAATTAGAGGATTGGGATAAAGAAAAAACATATGATCGATTGGGATTAGAAGAAGAATATACGGAATATTTAGGAAACAAAATCGTATGCCAAAACATTCCGATACGTCCGGGACGAAATTTAGCTATTATTTGTGAATCGGCAGCAGTTAACCACAGACAAAAGAAAATGGGATACAATGCTGCACAGGAACTATATAATCGAGTACAAAAATCGTTGGCCGCGAGAAAAGAGGATGACTAAAGATGGGGAAATATGCGTTTGGAGTAGATGTGGGTGGAACATCAATTAAAATAGGTTTTTTTGATACACAAGGAGAAATTCAAGAAAAGTGGGAAGTGAAAACACGAACCGAAAATCATGGAGCAAATATACTCGCAGATATTGCAAAGTCAATTAAAGAAAAATGCAAAGAGCTTAAAATAGACAAAGAAGATGTACTAGGAATTGGAATTGGAGTGCCAGGACCGGTAGATGTTGATGGAATCGTATATGGAGCGGTAAATCTAGGATGGGGAACATTAGATATTCCTGGAACGATGTTTGAACTTACCGGAATGCGCACCATGGCTGGAAATGACGCAAATGTTGCAGCGCTTGGTGAAATGTGGAAAGGTGGCGGAATTGGCCATAAAAATATAGTTGCGGTAACTCTTGGCACAGGAGTTGGCGGAGGTATTATTGTCAATGGAGAAATGTTAGCAGGTGCAGTTGGAGCAGCTGGAGAAATTGGACATATTCATGTTGAGGATGCGGAAACAGAGAAATGCAATTGTGGAAATGCTGGTTGCCTTGAGCAATTTACTTCAGCAACTGGAATTGTAAAACTTGCGAAAAGACATTTATTAGAAACGGATGCACCTAGCATGTTAAGAAAAAGTGAGGTGTCTGCAAAAAGTGTCTTTGATGCGGTAAAAGAGAAGGATCCGTTAGCAATCGAAGTGGCGGAAGAATTCGGATTATATTTAGGAAAAGCATTAGCGGGAGTAGCAGCTGTTGTGAATCCGGAAATCTTTGTTATTGGTGGCGGTGTTTCTAAAGCGGGGCCAATTTTACTTACATTTATTGAAAAAAACTTTAAAAAATATGTTTTTAAAGGATGTTTGCATACGGAGTTTGCACTTGCAACATTAGGGAATGATGCAGGGATTACTGGTGCAGTACGAATGATTATGAATTAAGAAATGAGGGATCTATGCTAGCGCAATGGAAGAACGAAATCGTGGAAATTTTAGGGAAAGAGAATGTACAATTCGATGAACCGATGAAAAACCATACGTCTTTTCATATTGGTGGACCTGCAGATGTTTTTGCTTGTCCAGAAACGATTGAGCAGATTCGGGGAATAAAAATCTTTTGTGAAAAAAAAAATATTCCGCTATACATGATGGGAAATGGAAGCAACCTTTTGGTAGATGATAAAGGATATAAAGGATGTATTTTACAAGTTGGAAATCACATGAGTAAAATAGAGGTAAAAGGAACAAGACTTATTGCACAAAGCGGAACCTTACTTTCTGAACTTGCAAAGGTTGCGTTAGAAGCAGGCCTTGCTGGATTGGAATTTGCTTCGGGAATTCCAGGTAGTGTTGGCGGTGCGGTGGTTATGAATGCTGGTGCTTATGATGGGCAAATGATGAATGTGGTTGAACAAGTAAAGGTTTTAGATGAAACGGGTAAGGAAGTCATATTTACCAAAGAAGAAATGGAATTTGGATACCGCTCTAGTATATTAAAACAGAAACCTTATATTGTGACAGAAGTCACGTTTGTATTAGAGAAAGGTAATTTAGAGGACATTAGAAAGAAACAAGATAACTATACGAAAACAAGAACGGAAAAACAGCCCTTGACCTATCCGAGCGCAGGAAGTACATTTAAGAGACCGGATGGATACTATGTGGGAAAATTGATTATGGATGTGGGACTAAAGGGTTTTGCAATTGGAGATGCACAAGTATCGGAAAAACATTGTGGATTTATTATTAACCGTGGAAACGCTACGGCAAAAGATGTAAAAGAGTTAATTGCATATATACAGAAAGAAGTAAATGATAGATTTTCGGTTATGCTTGAACCGGAGGTTATTTTCTTAGACGCGGGAGAGCGCTAGAAAAGAGGAAATGATGCGTTTTGTTGTAGTAACAGGAATGAGTGGAGGCGGAAAAGGTTCTGCCTTAAAGATTTTAGAAGATGCGGGATTTTATTGCGTGGATAATTTACCAGTTGCATTGATTCCAAAGTTTTTTGAACTTTTGCTTTTGCCGAACAGTGAATTAAATAAAGTTGCCCTAGGTGTGGATATTCGCTCGGCACAGTCTTCAGAGACACTTACGGATACCTTGGATGGAATTAAAAAACAAGGAGTTTCTTATGAGATTTTATTTATGGATGCAGTAGATTCTGTGTTGATTAAACGTTATAAAGAAACGAGAAGAATCCAACCGCTTTCAGGTAGTGGGAATCTTGCGGAAGGGATTGCTAAAGAACGAAAAGTAATTTCTATATTAAAACAACGTGCGGATTATGTTATTGATACATCTCATCTTTTGATTCGAGAGTTAAAAGAGGAATTAGATAATATATTTATTAATAATAAAGAGTATAATAGTCTTATTGTAAATATTCAATCGTTTGGATATAAACACGGAATCCCAGCGGATGCAGATCTAGTTTTCGATGTGAGATTTTTACCAAACCCATATTATGTTGATGAGTTAAAAAGAAAAACGGGGAATGATACAGAAGTTCAAGAGTTTGTCTTGCATTTTGAGGAGGCACAAGAGTTTTTAACAAAATTAACTGATTTTGTAGAATTTCTACTTCCGAATTATGTAAAAGAAGGGAAATATCAATTAGTGATTGCCATAGGATGTACGGGAGGGCAACATCGAAGTGTTACGCTTGCCAATGCGTTGTATGAACGTTTAAAAAATAAAGGAAATTATGGATTAACCATTAATCATAGAGACTTATAAAGGAGTCAGAGAGATGTCCTATTCAGCCAAAGTAAAAGAAGAATTAGCAGATCAAATGACACCAGCAAGACATTGCCAGTTAAGTGAGCTTGCTGCGATATTTCGAAACTGTGGAAAGATTAATAAGGATAAAAATGGCACCATTACCCTGGGATTTCGTACAGAAAATCGAATTGTTGCAAGAAAGTACTTTACATTATTAAAAAAAGTATATACGATAGATACAAATATATGGGAATCGATGTTAGAAGAAAAGGAAATGGAATTTCCTGAAATAGTTGAGAAAAATCAGGTTAATGCAATACTAAAAAGTTTGCATTTTATGGATGAATCAGGATTGGATATGAAAAAGACGGAAAAAATTTCCGATCTTCTATTAAAAAGAGCTTGTTGTAAAAGAGCATTTCTTCGAGGGTCTTTTCTTACATCCGGTTCTATGAGTGATCCTGAAAAAGGATATCATCTTGAGTTTGTTTGTATTTCGAAAGTGGGAGCGCTTCAGCTTCAAGAAATTCTTTCTGATTTTGATATCGAAGCTAAAATTATAGAAAGAAAAAAATATTTTGTAACTTATATTAAAGAAGGCGAGGCAATTGTAAATTTATTAAATGTTATGGAAGCACATATATCGCTTATGGATTTTGAAAATTTAAGAATTGTTCGGGATGTTAGAAACCAAGTAAATCGTCGAGTCAATTGTGAAGCTGCAAACATTATGAAAACAGTAACGGCTGCAACCCGGCAAAGAGAAGATATTCTTTGGATTAGAGAGCATGGGGGGCTAGAAAAATTACCTAGTACGTTACGAGAAATTGCAGGAGCAAGATTAGAATATCCGGATCATACGTTAAAAGAGTTGGGTGAATTATTTGATCCACCAATTGGAAAGTCGGGAGTTAATCATAGATTGCGTAAAATCAGTGAAATAGCTAATAAGGAACGTTTTGATAGATAGAAAAAAGGAGGAAAAAGAGTTGGTAAAAAAAAGCATGAAGATTCAATTAGCTAGAGGATTGGAAGCAAGACCGGTTGCGGTATTGGTTCAGGTAGCAAGTCAATTTGATTCATCGGTATATTTTGAGTCAGAAGGAAAAAAAGTGAATGCAAAAAGTATAATGGGAATGATGAGTCTTGGGCTTAATATGGGAGAAAGTATTTCTGTTGAAGCAGATGGGGCAGATGAACAGGAAGCAATTGATAAAATTGAATCCTATTTGAATGGAGAAGCTGCAGAATAAGAAACCGGGAATGCAAAAAAAATATGCATTCCCTATTTTTTACAAAAAAACAAGGGGTGACCTATGAAAAAGATGCTTATGGTATATAATCCTCACGCAGGAAAAGCACAGATACGAAGCAATCTTTTAGATATTATCGATGTTTTTTCAAAAGCGGGTTATGAAGTAACTGTTATTCCGACTCAAAAAAGAGGGGATGCGGTTCAAGCCACTTATGAAAAAGCAGGAGAATATGAAGTGGTAGTATGCTGTGGTGGAGATGGAACATTGGACGAAACGGTAACTGGCATGATGCAACGTGAAAAAAGGGTACCTATTGGATATGTTCCAGCAGGAAGTACCAACGATTTTGCGACCAGTTTAAGCATTCCGAAAACTATGCGTCGGGCAGCAGAAGTAATCGTGCGCAGAAAAGAATTTGCTTGTGATATTGGTAATTTTAATAAAGATACTTTTGTTTATATTGCAGCGTTCGGGTTGTTTACAAAAGTCTCTTATGAAACGAAACAAAAAACGAAGAATGCAATTGGACATATGGCATATGTGCTAGAAGGAATGAAAAGCTTAACAGTGATTCCGTCCTATCAAATGAAGGTTACATATGTGTCTTGTTTGGATTCGAAAAAAGAGATTGAAATTTCTGGTAAGTTTATTTTTGGAATGATTACAAATTCCATTTCGGTTGCAGGACTAAAGAAAATTACGGGAAAAGATGTGACCTTAGATGACGGCTTATTTGAAGTTATGTTAGTAAAAGAACCCAAAAACCCTATGGAATTGAATCAATTACTGCTTTCTTTATCCACAAGAAAATCAGATGAAAAATGCATGTATTGTTTTAAGTCATCAAAAGTTAAAGTGGAATCAGATAAAAAGGTTGCATGGACATTGGATGGAGAATTTGGTGGAAATCATAAAAAAGTGACAATAAAAAACGAAAAGAGAGCATTAAATATAATTGTACCGTAGAAATATAAAAAAAATCAGGGTCTATGGTTTCAATTTATTTAAAAGTAGTTTATAATAGGTGAGAATAATAATATATTTAAAATAAATGGAGGTAATAAATTATGTTAGTAACAGCAACAGAAATGCTACAAAAAGCAAAAGCAGGTCATTATGCAGTAGGTCAATTTAATATTAATAACCTAGAATGGACAAAAGCAGTTTTATTAACCGCACAAGAGAATAATTCTCCTGTAATCTTAGGTGTATCAGAAGGCGCAGGAAAATATATGGGCGGTTATAATACGGTAGTAGGTATGGTAAACGGACTTATGAAAGACCAAAACATTACAGTTCCAGTTGCACTTCACTTGGATCATGGTTCATTTGAACACTGCTACAAATGTATGGAAGCAGGTTTCTCATCGGTTATGTTTGATGGTTCTCATTATGGCATTGAAGAAAATGTTGAAAAAACTAAAAAAATTGTTGCAGATGCTCATGCAAAAAATATTTCTGTAGAAGCAGAAGTTGGTTCTATTGGTGGAGAAGAAGATGGTGTTATTGGTGCTGGTGAATGTGCTGATCCAGAAGAATGTAAAAGAATTGCAGATTTAGGTGTGGATTTCTTAGCAGCAGGAATTGGTAATATTCATGGGAAATACCCATCAAATTGGGCAGGTCTTTCTTTTGAAACATTAGATGCTATTCAAAAATTAACAGGAGATATGCCTTTAGTATTGCATGGTGGAACGGGAATTCCTGTAGAAATGATTCAAAAAGCAATTACACTTGGAGTAGCAAAAGTTAATGTAAATACAGAGTGTCAATTAACATTTACCGATGCAACTGCAAAATATTTTGCAGAAGGAAAACATGAAGCTGGAAAAGGATATGATCCTCGTAAAGTTTTAGCTCCTGGATTTCAAGCAATCAAAGATACCGTTAAAGAAAAAATGGAAATTTTTGGTTCGATTAATAAAGCATAATTAAAAGTTAAAAAATAGAAATAAAAAAACCGGAAGACAATTGTCTTTCGGTTTTTTGTGATATAAAAACCCTCATAACGAGGAGGATGCCAAGTAAGTAAACTTACTTGGCATGATTATGAAAAAGTTATTTCTAACGTTTTTGTTGTTTGTTATGTTTACAGTATAGAACACGAACATGGCGAAATCGTGTTATTCAAATTAATGTTTCTTTAATGAAATGTAAATAAACTATGAACACGAAAGAAAAATTAACTTTTTTTAGGTTCCGGATAGGTTATCCCTTGGGTATCTACTGTAATCGTTTTGATTTTTTGTTCTTCAAGTGGACGGTCCCAAGAATCAGTTGGAACGGAAGCAATTTTATCGATAAGGTCTATGTTTTCAATTACTTTTCCAAAAGCAGCATACTGTCCATTTAGATGTGGTGAATTTTCGTGCATAATAAAAAACTGCGATCCAGCAGAGTCTGGCATTTGGCTACGTGCCATAGACAAGATTCCTTTTTCATGAGTTAAAGTATTGCTGAACCCGTTACTTGAAAATTCTCCGGGAATTTGATAACCAGGGCCTCCCATACCTGTTCCATCTGGACAACCTCCTTGTAACATAAAGCCAGAAATTACACGATGAAAAATCAAACCATCATAAAAGCCTTTTTGTATTAAATGAATAAAATTATTTACCGTATTCGGAGCGATTTCAGGATATAGCTCGGCAACCATAAAATCTCCATTTTCCATTTCCATTTTAACAATTGGTAATTTGCTCATATTTGTTCCCTTTCCTTTCTATTTTCAATTGGTTTTTTGTTCTGAATTACAGAATAAAATAATTGTACCGAAAAAAACTTTAAAGGTAAAGAATAATAGAAAAAATAATTCATTTATATAATAAAATATGATACAATATTATAGAATATGCGAAGCGTATGATAAGAATAAGAGGCATATATGAAAACAAGAGTAATAGAACTTTTCGATATAGATTGTTCCGATGAAAAATATAAAAAAGCGATGGAAGAAGCAGGGAAACTGATTAAACAAGGTGGACTTGTAGCATTTCCAACGGAAACAGTTTATGGATTAGGTGGGGATGCTTTAAATTCTGCATCAAGTGCTAAAATATATCGAGCAAAAGGAAGACCATCGGATAATCCACTAATTGTGCATATCGCAGAAAGAGAATCAGTTTTAAGAATTACAAAGGAAATACCGGATGTAGCAGAAATACTAATGAAACGTTTTTGGCCAGGGCCACTAACTTTGGTTTTTCAAAAAACAAAGGTAGTTCCATTCGAAACAACAGGGGGATTAGAAACGGTGGCAATACGGATGCCAAAACATCCGCTTGCACTTGATTTTATTCGTGCTGCAGGAGGGTATGTTGCCGCACCGAGTGCAAATCAGTCTGGAAAACCTAGTCCAACGATGGCAAAGTACGTATGGGAAGATATGAATGGAAGAATTGACATGATTTTGTCTTCAGATACGGTAGATATTGGAGTAGAATCTACTATTGTAGATGTTACAACAGATAAACCAGCAATATTACGCCCGGGTTTTATCACTAAGGAAATGCTTGAGGAAGCTTTGCACCAAGAAAACATACCATATGTATTTCTTGCAAAGGATACGAAGGACGCACCGAAAGCACCGGGAATGAAATATAGACATTACGCACCCAAAGGAGAATTGATTATCATTGAAGGGAATGAACTTGCGGTAACTAGGCGAATCAATGAATTGGTAAGAGAAGCAAAAAAAGCAGGTGAAAAAACGGGTGTGATTGCGACAGAAGAAAGAAAGCACACATATTTTGCGGATGTTGTAAAAAATCTTGGAGAGAAAGATAATCCAATGGAGATTGCATTTAATTTGTATCGTGTATTAAGAGAGTTTGATGAAGAAAATGTTACGAAAATATATTCGGAATCATTTTGCTCGGACGGTATAGGAGATGCAATTATGAATCGGTTACTAAAAGCAGCTGGAAACCGAGTGGAAAATGTTAACGGAGCGTAGTATTAAAAATAGAGTTTATAGGAGGATTGAAATGATTGCAATAGGTTCGGATCATGGTGGATTTGCGTTAAAAGAAATAGTAAAAACACATTTATTAGAAAAAGGATATGAAGTTTATGATGTGGGTTGTAACAGTTTGGATTCCTGTGATTATCCAGTTTTTGGTAAATTAGTAGGAGAAGAGGTTGCTTCTGGAAGATGTGAAAAAGGAGTGGCGATTTGTACAACGGGAATTGGTATTTCCATTGCAGCGAACCGAATTTCAGGGGTTCGAGCAGCTCTTTGCAGCGAGCCATTGTCTGCAAAAATGACAAGGCTGCATAATGATGCAAATGTGCTTGCTATGGGTGCTGGATTAACGGGAAAAGAAATGGCTTTAGAGATTACGGATGTATTTTTTGAAACAGAGTTTTCAAATGAAGAAAGGCATAGAAGAAGAATAGAAGCAATAGAAAAATAAAAACTGAAAAACGAGGAGGAAATAACATGTCAAAAATAGTAATTATGGATCATCCGCTGATAAAGCACAAAATTGGGTATATTCGAAGAGAGGATACAGGGACAAAAGATTTTCGTCAAACAATTAGTGAAATCGCGATGTTAATTTGCTATGAAGCAACAAGAGAATTACCACTCGAAGAAATTGAAATTAATACACCAATATGTAAAACAAAAGTGCAACACTTAAAAGGGAAAAAAATGGCGATTGTTCCGATCTTACGTGCGGGTCTAGGAATGATGGATGGTATTTTATCCTTGATTCCAGCAGCGAAAGTTGGACATATTGGTTTATATAGAGATCCAGAAACATTACAACCGGTTGAGTATTATTGTAAACTTCCAGCAGATAGTGCAGAAAGAGAAGTATTTGTCGTAGATCCTATGCTTGCAACAGGAGGATCTTCAATAGCAGCAATTAATATGCTAAAAGAAAGAGGTTGTAAAAATATTCATTTTATGTGTATCATTGCTGCACCAGAAGGAGTAGAAGCAATGAAAAAAGCACACCCAGATGTGGATATTTATATTGGAGCATTGGATGAAAAATTAAATGATCATTCTTATATTGTTCCAGGACTTGGCGATGCAGGAGACCGAATTTTCGGGACAAAATAGTATATATGGGGGGAAGTATGAATAAGAGGACGGATTACTTATCTTGGGATGAATATTTTATGGGAGTATCAAAACTTGCTGGAATGCGATCAAAGGATCCAAACACACAGGTAGGGGCTTGTATTGTAAGCAAAGACAATAAAATACTATCTATGGGATACAATGGTTTGCCATGGGGATGTTCAGATGATGAGTTTCCTTGGGAACGTGCAGGAGAAGAGTATGACACAAAATATCCATACGTAACGCATAGTGAATTAAATGCAATTTTGAATTACCGAGGGGGTAGTTTAGAGGGAGCAAAAATATATGTATCCTTATTTCCCTGTAATGAATGCACAAAAGCAATCATACAGTCAGGAATAAAGACAATAATATATGATAGCGATAAATATGCAGATACAACGGCGGTACGTGCATCGAAAAGAATGCTAGATGCTGCAGGAGTAGCCTATCGGCAATATATTTCCACCAATCGATCGGTAACTATAGAACTTTAAAACATTGTAATTGAGGAAAAAAATGAGGAAAAAGTACA
This sequence comes from Lachnospiraceae bacterium, assembly GCA_041596215.1. Lineage (GTDB taxonomy): Bacteria > Bacillota > Clostridia > Lachnospirales > Lachnospiraceae > JBFHIZ01. The sequence continues at coordinate 59,768 of JBFHIZ010000006.1, read as the reverse complement.
TAATTTCATTCGTGCTTGTATGTCTGCTCCTCTTTTCTTTAAAAGCTTCTAAAAACGAAGTGCTTGCATCAACATTTGAACAGTTGCAAGAAGCACAAGAGGAATTGAATAGTTCAAAAGAAGAACTAGAAGAAGTGGAAGAAGATTTATCTGGACTAACGGCAACACAAAAAACGTTAAAAAGTACATTGAACAAATTGCAAGAAGATTTGCAAGAAGTGGTAGATCAATTGACGGTGTTGGAAGAAGAACTTCAGATAAAAGAAGAGGAAATTAAGGTAACACTTATAAACTTAGAAGCAGCTGAAGCGGATGAGAGAGAACAATATGAAGCTATGAAATCAAGAATAAAATTTATTTATGAACGTGGAGACGTTGCATATATAGATTTGGTTTTGTCTGCACGTACATTTTCTGACTTTTTAAACAAAGCAGATTACGTTGAATTGTTATCAGAATATGATCGAGAGATGTTTCTGTCTTATCAAGAAGTAGTTGACGAGATTACAGCAACAAAGACATTATTAGAAAAAGAAGAAAACGAACTTCAAACGTTACATAGGGAAGTGGAAAGTAAGCAAGAAGAGGTAGCAAAATTAGTGGATGAGGCTTCTTCTAATGTATCAAGCCAGCAAAATGAAATTGATGCAGTCGCATTAGAAAAAGCAGCGAAGGAAAGTGAAGTAAAAGCACAAGAACAAACCGTTTCCGAACTTAGAAAGCAATATGAAGCAGAACTTGCCTTATCACAGATTGCTCAAAATTCTTATAAAAGAGATATTTCCGAAGTGACCTTTGTAGATGGAGATTTGAAAATTCTTGCATCCATTATTTATTGTGAAGCTGGTGGAGAACCTTATGCAGGACAGCTGGCAGTGGGAGCAGTAGTTATCAATCGTGTGCTTAGTTCCAGATATCCAGATACTGTTGTAGGAGTTGTTTATCAACCATACCAATTTTCACCGGTTCTTAGTGGAAGGATGGAAATAGCATTAACACAAAATAAAGCAACGCAATCTTGTTATGATGCTGCAACAGAAGCTATGAGCGGAGTGACCAATGTAGATGGATGTTTATATTTCCGTACACCAATTGATGGAGTCACCCCACAATATGTAATTGGGGGACATATATTCTACTAAGGGAAGTATAAAATTTTTATTAAATATAAAAATATAAAGAGATAAAAATGGACTTTCAAAAGATACATAGATATACTTAACATTAGGAGAAAAAACGTGAAAAAAACAACGGGCGAAGTAATGAATAATTTGATATTGATTACGCAGTTTGGAATCAATATGTTAGTTCCAATTGGTCTATGTTTTTTTGCGGGAATATACGTTGACAAATGGCTTCATACAAATTTTATAGCGATCATATTGTTCTTTATAGGAGCACTTGCGGGATTTCGAAATGTATATATTCTAGCTAAAAAGAGTACCGATAGGTATAAAAAGGATTCAGAGCATGATAAAAAAGATAAAAGAAATAAATGAAGTATTGCTTGATTTAATGGTAGGAATTTTCCTATATGCAATTCTTTGTGAAGCTGCACTTATGGTGTTTCGCACAGAGCGATTATATGATTCCTTCGGAATCTTAATTGGATTTTTTTTAGCTGAGTTTTCTGCATGGTATATGGCTTATATGATAAACAAAGCAATGTATATGGAAGAATCAAAAGCAACAAATCATGTTCGAATACATACAATTCTTCGATATGGAATAATTGTAATTGTGATTTTTATCTTAGTTTACACAGATATTGCTAATCCATTATCTGCATTTTTGGCATTGATGGGAATTAAGGTTGCAGCATACATGCAACCATTTATTCATAAATTATTAAATAAAAAATAGATTGATGATAGATCTAGGGAGGTGATAAAATGTGGCAAGGAATTTCGCTATCAGTACAAGATGCATTTATGATTAAGGGAATCTTTTCTTACGAAGTATTGGGGAATACAGTTTGGATTACAACGACACATGTAAGTTTACTAATTGTAATGCTTCTATTGTTAGCGTTTGCGATTGTAGGAAATCGCGCAATAAGACATAAAACGGAAGTGCCGGGGAAATTTCAAAATATATTAGAATTAGTAATTGAAAAATTAGATGGTATGGTTCGTGGCACAATGGGGACAAAAGCAAAATATTTCACAAATTATATTAGTGCTATTTTTTTGTTCATTCTATTAAGTAATATATCTGGGTTGATTGGACTTAGACCACCAACAGCAGATTATGGAGTTACGTTTCCATTAGGTGTTTTAACCTTTGTGCTTATAACGGTATGTAAGTTTAAATACAAACGGGTAAAAGGTGTGATTAAGGAATTGGCAGAACCTTGGGTGATTTGGATTCCAATTAATTTAATTTCAGAAATTGCAATTCCAATTTCGTTATCATTACGTTTATTTGCAAATGTATTGTCAGGAACGATTATTATGGCATTGGTATATGGTTTATTGAACATATTTGCAATTGCTTGGCCTGGTGCATTGCATTTGTATTTTGATTTATTTTCAGGTGCAATACAAACTTATGTATTCTGTATGCTTACGATGACATATGTTTCGTCGGCTATGGATCCAGTGGAATAAAGAAGTGAAAAATTAAATAATAATACTAAAAAATAGTAAAAAACAGGAGGAAATAAAAATGGAATTTAATACAAACTTTATTTTAGGATGTTCAGCAATTGGTGCAGGTCTTGCAGTTATCGCAGGTATTGGACCTGGTATTGGACAAGGAATTGCAGCAGGACATGCAGCAGCAGCAGTAGGAAGAAATCCAGGAGCAAGAGCGGATATTACAGGAACCATGCTTTTAGGACAGGCAGTAGCAGAAACCACAGGATTATATGGTTTGCTTGTTGCATTATTGCTATTATTTGTAAAGCCTTTAATTTAAGAGTCTTCCCAAAGAAGTGGGAGTCCCCACAAAGTAAAATAAGAAAGGAGGCTATGGATTGAAAGCTTTAGTAAGTTTGACTTTAATTACAGCCACAACAATGGAACCACGTTTGTTTGATTTGGATTTTCAATTATTAAATGATTCCATTCTTTCGATTATTGCAATATTTTTCTTAGTACTCATGTTATCCAAGACTTTGTTTAATCCTGTAAGAAAAATGTTAGAAGAAAGAAAAGAAAAAATTAAAATCGAGATCGAAACAACAGAATTAAATAAAAGTGAAGCCGTAAAACTGAAACAGGAATACGAAGAAAAATTAAAACATGTGGAAGCAGAGGCGGAGGAAATTAGAAGTGACGCGAGAAGAAAAGCGTTAGATAATGAAGCTAGAATTATTCAGGAAGCAAAAGAAGAATCTGCAAGAATCATGATGCAAACAAAAAAAGAAGTAGAATTAGAAAAGAAAAAAATGGCAGATGATGTGAAGAAACAGATGATTTCTGTTGCAACAGCTATGGCAGGAAAAGTGATAGCAGCTTCCATAGACCAGCAAGAACAAGATGCATTACTTGAGGATACGTTAAAGGAAATAGGTGATAAAACATGGCAAAATTAGTTTCAAAAACATATGGTGAAGCACTTTTTCAAGTAGCAGTAGAACAAGGTAAGTTGGATTCTTTTATAGAAGAAATCACTGCAATTCAGGAGATTTTGATAAAGAATCCAGACTTAAATGCACTGATGAATCATCCAAAGCTTACAAAGGATGAAAAAAAAGAGGTTATAAACAATATTTTTGATACCAAAATTGACAAAGAAATCCTAGGATTTTTTGATCTAGTGATTACAAAAGATCGTTACCAGGATGTAAATTCGATTTTAATGTACTTTATAGAGAAAGCAAAGCTGGAAAAAGGAATTGGAACAGCAAAAATCACATCAGCAGTTACGTTGAGTGAGGAACAAAAACAACAAATTTTAAATAAGCTGTTAGAAACAACAACTTATCAAAAAATGGATATGACGTATTGCGTAGATAATAGCTTGATTGGCGGAATGGTTTTACGAATTGGCGATCGAGTAGTAGACAGTAGTATAAAAACAAAGTTAGATAATATGCAAAAAGAATTGCTGACGATCCGACTTACGAAATAAATTAAGAAAGGTGCAAAGATTCATGAATCTAAGACCAGAAGAGATAAGTTCCGTTATTAAAGATCAAATCAAAAGATATGCTTCAGAGCTTGAAGTTTCCGATGTGGGAACGGTTATTCAGGTTGCTGATGGTATTGCGCGTGTGCATGGATTAGAAAATGCAATGCAAGGCGAATTGCTTGAGTTTCCCGGAGATGTGTTTGGAATGGTATTAAACCTAGAAGAAGACAATGTGGGAGCCGTATTATTAGGAACGGAAAAAAATATCGGCGAAGGCGATACCGTAAAGACAACAGGAAGAGTGGTAGAAGTCCCTGTTGGAGACGCTATGTTAGGACGTGTCGTAAATGCATTGGGCCAACCCATTGATGGAAAAGGACCCATTGCGACAAATAAATTTCGAAATATTGAAAGAGTGGCATCTGGAGTAATCACTAGAAAATCTGTAGATACCCCACTTCAAACAGGCATTAAAGCAATCGATGCTATGGTTCCGATTGGTAGAGGGCAACGTGAATTAATTATCGGAGACCGACAAACAGGAAAAACAGCGATTGCAATAGATACAATTATTAATCAAAAAGGACAAAACGTAAAATGTATTTATGTTGCAATTGGACAAAAATCATCCACGGTTGCAACGATTGTAAAAACATTAGAAGAGTATAATGCAATGGCATATACGACTGTTGTTGCAGCAACAGCAGCAGAACTCGCACCACTTCAATATATTGCACCTTATTCTGGATGTGCAATCGGAGAGGAATGGATGGAAAAAGGAGAGGATGTGTTGGTGATTTACGATGATTTGAGTAAACATGCAGCAGCATATCGTACCCTGTCCTTGCTACTTAAAAGACCACCTGGAAGGGAAGCTTATCCAGGAGATGTATTTTATTTACATTCTAGATTATTAGAAAGAGCTGCACGCATGAGTGATGAATATGGTGGAGGTTCTTTGACTGCACTTCCTATTATTGAAACTCAAGCAGGCGATGTTTCTGCTTATATTCCGACTAATGTAATTTCAATTACAGATGGACAAATTTATTTGGAAACAGAAATGTTTAATTCTGGATTCCGTCCAGCAGTAAATGCTGGATTATCCGTATCTCGTGTAGGTGGAGCGGCGCAAATCAAAGCAATGAAAAAATATGCGGCACCAATTCGTGTGGAACTTGCTCAGTATAGAGAACTTGCTTCTTTTGCACAGTTTGGGTCAGAATTAGATGCTGATACAAAGGAAAAATTAGACCAAGGGGAACGAATTAAAGAAGTATTAAAACAACCACAATATCAACCAATGTCTGTTGCAAATCAAGTAATTATGATTTACATTGCAACCAATAAAATGCTATTAGACGTTCCGACCGAAGGTATTATTCGATTTGAAAAAGAATTTATGGCATATATGGATTCAAAATATCCAGAAATTGTAAATAGCATTTCGAAAGATGGAATTATTTCAGAAGAGACAGAAAGCGAACTTAAGAAAGCGGTAGAAGAATTTAAACGTGATTTTAAGTAGAAAAGGGTGACAGTTTATGGCCTCAATGAGAGATATAAAAAGAAGAAAAAGCAGTATTCAAAGTACACAACAAATTACTAAAGCAATGAAACTGGTTGCAACTGTGAAATTACAGAGAACCAGAAAAAATGCAGAAAAAGCAAAACCATATTTTGAATATATGTATCATACCATCCATTCTGTTTTGGGAAAAACAGAAAATGTAAACCACCCGTTTTTGAACGATAATTCTTCGGATCGAAAAACCGTAATTATGATTACTTCGAATCGTGGACTTGCGGGGGGATATGATGGTAATATATCAAAATTGGTTATAAATGCTGGTTTTCCATTAGATAAATTGGATGTTGTTGCACTAGGGAAAAAAGGAAGAGATATGATGCAACGACATGGAGCAACCATTGTATTTTCAGATGAGGAAGTAATAGAAACACCTTATTATGAAGATGCTAGAAAAATAGCAGATTTTGTTCTGGACCGATTTATGAGTGGAGAGGCAGGAGAAATTTATATTGCTTATACCGCATTTGTCAATACGGTTGTGCATGAACCAAAATTAATTAAGCTTCTTCCACTTGAAGAAGCAGATGAAGTGGATGAAAGTAAAGAAGGTGCGGAAGCAATTATGAATTTCGAACCGGAAGAAGAGGAAGCGATTGATTTAATTATACCAAAATATATTTCGAGTATTATTTATGGAGCAATTGTAGAAGCAGCAGCAAGTGAAAATGGTGCCAGAATGCAAGCTATGGATTCAGCAACAACCAATGCAGAAGATATGATTAGCAAATTATCATTACAGTATAATAGAGCGCGACAGGGAGCAATTACACAAGAATTAACAGAAATTATAGCTGGTGCAGAGGCAACTTCATAAATCTCGAACGAAAAAAAGGAGTAAAAATGACAGAACAAAGCAAAGAAGAAACGAAAACATCGATAGGTAAAATTACGCAGATTATTGGTGCGGTTTTGGATATTAAATTTGCAAGTGGAAATTTACCAGAAATAAATGATGCCATACAAATTCAAACAGGAGACGATCGAAAATTGATTGTAGAAGTATCAGGACATTTGGGTGATAATATTGTTCGTTGTATTTCCATGGGACCTACGGATGGACTTGTCAGGGGAATGGATGCAATTGCAACGGGAGGACCGATTTCCGTTCCTGTGGGTGAAAATACACTAGGAAGAATGTTTAATGTACTCGGAGACCCAATTGATAATAAACCAAAACCAGAAGGGGTTACTTATAGTCCAATTCATAGAAGTGCACCAAAGTTTGAGGAGCAAGCAACCGAAACAGAATTGTTGGAAACGGGAATTAAAGTAGTAGATTTACTTTGCCCATACCAAAAAGGTGGTAAAATTGGATTGTTTGGAGGAGCAGGTGTTGGAAAAACTGTTCTTATTCAAGAGCTCATTCGTAATATTGCAACGGAGCATGGTGGATATTCAGTATTTACAGGAGTTGGAGAACGAACAAGAGAGGGAAATGACCTTTACTATGAAATGAAAGAATCTGGTGTAATTGATAAAACAACCATGGTGTTTGGACAGATGAATGAACCACCAGGAGCTAGAATGCGTGTTGGTTTAACAGGGCTTACTATGGCTGAGAATTTCCGTGATGAAGGTGGAAAGGATGTATTGCTATTTATTGATAATATATTTCGTTTTACACAGGCTGGATCGGAAGTATCGGCATTACTTGGACGTATGCCATCTGCGGTAGGATATCAACCGACGTTACAGACAGAAATGGGTGCGCTACAAGAACGTATTACTTCAACAAAGAATGGATCAATTACATCTGTGCAAGCAGTATATGTTCCAGCGGATGATTTAACAGACCCAGCACCGGCTACAACCTTTGCACATTTAGATGCAACGACAGTATTGTCAAGAGCAATTGTAGAACTTGGAATTTATCCAGCAGTGGATCCATTGGAATCCAATTCTAGAATTCTTGATCCAAGAATTCTTGGGGATGAGCACTATGATACTGCTCGTGGAGTACAAGAAATTTTACAAAGATACAAGGAGTTACAGGATATCATTGCAATTCTTGGTATGGATGAATTATCAGAAGAAGATAAGCTTGTTGTTTCTCGAGCAAGAAAGATACAAAGATTTTTATCGCAACCATTTTTTGTGGCTGGTCAATTTACAGGTCTTGAAGGAAAATATGTTCCTATTAGTGAAACCATTCGTGGATTTTCTGAAATACTACAAGGAAAACATGACACGATACCAGAGAGTTATTTCTTAAATGCAGGAACAATTGATGATGTACTTTCACGTGTAAAGAAATAAGAAATACGTAAGAATGGAGAATAGATGGCAAACGAATTAGAATTTAAAATCGAAATCATTGCGCCAAATCGTATTTTTTATGAAGGAATGGCAACAATGGTAGAATTTAATACAACGGAAGGCCAAATCGGTGTTTTAAAAGGACATATTCCTTTAACAGTAATTCTTTCCCCTGGAGTGCTTTATATTACGGAAGAAGACGGTAAGAAAAAGGAAGCGGCCTTGCATGAAGGATTTGCAGAGATATTGCAAGATAAAGTGGTGATTATGGCAGAAGTAGTTGAATGGCCGGATGAAATTGATCCAGAACGTGCGCGAGCATCAAAAGAACGTGCAGAACGACGCTTGCAAACGAAGGAAGAAGGAATCAATTTGCTTCGAGCAGAAACAGCACTAAGTAGAGCGATAGCACGTATTTCAGTTATACGCTAAGAATAAGAGGGGCGTAGCTCCTCTTTTTTAAAGGAAAAAGATGGAAAAATTAGAAGAATTATTAGAAGAACTTTTAACAAAAGAATTATTAGAAATTCGAATATCAAATTCAAAAGATAAGGAAGTGGTGCAGAAAATAAAAATTCGCCCAGTTCTATTAAAAGAGACTCTTTTTTTTCAGGAAAGTCGTTATCAAGAAAAGAAAGTTTTCCATGAAAATTATAAAAAAGAACAAATGAAAGCAGAAATTGTTCGGATTATGCAAATGGAGTGTAAGCAATTAGAAGCAGAAACTAAAGAAGAGTCGTGTATTGTGCTTGTAAGTAAAAAAAACAAAGTGACAATAAAAAGGAAGAAAATAAGGACGGATTGTGCATGTCATACAAATGATTTATCGCATAATCGTCAAAAAAAATATATATTAAATCAAGAGCAACCAATGGAATTTCTGGTTGATTTAGGAGTACAATCGAAAGAAGGAAAAATTAATAAAGGGAAAAATGATAAATTTAAGCAAATTAATCGTTATTTAGAATTTGTTGAAGATATTTTGCCAAAATTAAAGGAAATTAAAAAGGAAAAATTAACAATTCTTGATTTTGGATGTGGGAAATCCTATTTAACCTTTGCTTTATATTATTATTTGCATGAAATGCAAGGCTTACCAGTCAGCATAATTGGACTTGATTTAAAAGCAGAAGTGATAGAAAAATGCGCAATGTTAGCCAAAAAATATGGATATCAAGATTTGTCTTTTATGCATGGAGATATCGCACAGTTTGAAGAAGTTGATTCCGTAGATATGGTAGTATCTTTGCATGCATGTGATACTGCAACCGATTTTGCAATTGCAAAGGCTATGGCATGGAATGCAAAGATTATTTTTTCTGTCCCATGTTGCCAACATGAAATTAATAAGCAGATGCACTCGGAAGAATGGGAACCACTTTTTAAGTATGGACTGTTAAAAGAACGTTTTGCTGCTTTATTGACGGATGGTATTCGAGCTAATATTATGGAAGAACATGGGTATGAAACACAAGTTATGGAATTTATTGATGTAGATAATACACCTAAAAACATTTTGATTCGTGGAATTAGAAAAGAAAATTACAAGGGAAACTTGGATTACCAGGAGATAGTGAAAAAATTTACTCTTTCTCCAACATTACTTGGTCTAATGAATTCATAGGAAGGTAGGAAAAATTGTTAATTAAGAGACATATGACAAAAAATATAATTCGTACAATAATCTGTATTGCAATTTTTATACTAACGGTAATGATTACAAGTACGATTCAAAACGAAGGGAAAATAGATTTGACGGTGGAAATGCAGGAAGCTACCCTTCCCACAGTCTCCATTCTTTCCGAGGTAGGTAAGATCAATGAAATGTTTGGCTATACAGAGGAAATGAATAGTGAATATCTTAGAGATAGCATTACGCAGATTGATACAAGCAGAAAAATTAAAATTAATATTGATGTAAAAGATGCAGAAATTCAAGGGATTTTTTACGAAATTAGAAATTTAACAGGGGAAAGACTCATTGAAAAAAATGAAATAACGACGTATCAAGAAGAAAATGGAGCGATTATTCAGGATGTTTTTATAAAAGACTTAATTGAACCAGAACAAGAGTATACATTCATTATTTCTATTTCGCTTGAAGATGGAAGAACAGCAAATTATTACACCCGAATTATTGAAACAGATACTTATAAGATGAATGAAAAAGTCGCATTTGTAAAAGAATTTTCAGATGATACCTTTGATAAAGAAGCAGCCTTGGATTTAACGAAATACTTAGAATCTAATTATTTGGGAGATAATTCTACTTTTTATAAAGTGAATATCCATAGCTCCTTTTATCAAATTACTTGGGGAGATTTAAAGGTAGAAAGAATTAGTGATAAAAAAATTCGAATACTTGAGCTTCAAGAAGAAACTAGCTCCATTGAAGTTAGCTATACCGTAAAAGACACAACGGAATCCATTCCAAAATATTATTTTGTAACAGAAAATTATCGACTTCGTTATACGACTAATCGTATGTATCTATTAGATTTTGAGCGAACAATGGAGGAAGGATTTGATTTTAATGAAACTTCCTTTATCAACAACAAATGTTTACTTGGAGTTGCATCGGAGAATCTTGAACTGACGGAAAATGCAACAGGAGAAATTGTAGCATTTGTAAATAATAATCAATTATATAGTATTATGCCGGAAGAAAATAAGGTGTCACGAGTTTTTGGATATTATGAAACCGTATTGGATGATACACGTAGTACAAATAAAAACCATGAGATTAAGGTGTTGAATTGTGATGAAGCTGGAAATATCTATTTTATGGTATATGGTTATCATAACCGAGGTGTATATGAAGGAAAAGTAGGAATCTTGATTTACTATTATAATAGTAATTTAAATACGATTGAAGAAAAAATATTTATTTCATATAAAAAGTCAGCGGAATTACTTATCTATGAAGTGGACCAATTGACTTATCTTAGTAAAAGTGAAGCATTATATTTGTTAATGGATCATGTTCTTTTTTCAATTAATGTAGAAACTGGAGAAAAAGTTGAAATTACGGATAGCCTTATGGAAGGTAGTTATACCGTATCAAATAGCAATGAAACGGTTGCATGGTTGGAAGGTAACAGTATTTATAAAAGTGATACTTTGACAATGATTAATCTAAATTCGAAAAATTCATATAAAATCAGTGCGAATGAGAATACTTATATTATGCCTATTGGATTTATGGGAGAAGATCTAATCTATGGGGAAGCATATAGTAAAGATATTGTTGTAAATAGCGCAGGAAACACAATTTTTCCAATGTATCGAATTTACATCAAGGATGCCACTGGAAATATTTTGAAATCTTATGAAGAGGATAATAATTATGTAGTAAGTTGTTCCATCATAGAAAATCAAATAAACTTAGAACGTGTAGTTTGGGATGAAGAAAATGAAACATACGTGGAAACAACAAAGGATCAAATTGTAAATAACGAAATTATTAATGAACAAGAAAATGAAGTAGAGGTAGTTATTACAAGTACCTACGAAAAGCAAATTCAAATCGTGATATATGAACCTATGGATGAAGAAGAACTTCTTTTTTTGACACCCAAAGAAGTATTGTATGAAGGAACAAGAGAAATAGAATTGAATGAAGAAGAAATAACGGAAGAAAGATATTATGTTTATATACAAGGAAAAGTTAATTATATTTCAAATATTGCAGGAAAAGCCGTTGATTTTGCAGAAGCAAATAAAGGTACCGTTTTAAATGATTATGGGGAATATATTTGGTATGAAGGGAACCGATTTGTTAAAAATCAAATTATGGCAATTAAAGAAAAGAGTATAACGGAAGATAATAGTGCCCTGTCGGTATGCTTGGATACTATGCTAGAGAAGGAAGGGATCATACGAAATTCAAAAGAATATATAAAAGCAGGCCAGACAGTTTTTGAAATTTTGGAAAGCCAATTGCCAACAAAACAAATACTTGATTTGACAGGATGTAGTTTGGAATCGACGTTATATTATGTAAACCAAGATATTCCTGTTCTTGTCCTTCTTGAAGGAGAAGAAGCTGTATTGGTAACAGGATTTAACGAATTACAGGTTGTAATATGCAATCCGTCTGAAGGAACATTATATAAAATGGGTAAAAAAGCCGCCTCTTCATGGTTTGAAGAAAACGGCAGTATATTTGTATCTTATGCAAATCGTAAAAATTAAGATAATTGAAAAATTTTATAGATTTGATATTTGTTAATGATTATGTATAAAAATGAACCTAAAATTCCACAAGAGATAAGTTCACCAATTCCAACGGTCATCATAAAGAAGGGAATGCCACCCTGAAATTGATATACGTATGCTAAAATAAATGGAATAATAATAGTGTTTGAAAGAATAGGTGGGATAGTTCCTAATCGTTTCTTCTTTCGAAGAAAAAAAGTACCAAAGGCTCCGATTAATGTTGCCAGACTTCCAAAGATAATATCTAGAGGTAGACAACCAGTTAAGAGATTGCTTAATATACAACCAACAAAAAGACCGGGTATGGCAGCGGGAGTAAATACAGGTAAAATAGTTAACGCTTCAGAAAAACGAACCTGAATGACGCCGTTTGCCATGCCTAATGTATTGCTAAGGAAAGTTAAGCACACATAAAGTGCAGCAATCAACCCTGCTTGTGTAAGAAATAACGTTGCTCTTTTTGAATTCATATGAAATTCTCCTTTAGTTTTTATTTATGTGTGGAAGGTTTCGAACACACATGGGTAGAATTACTTGTTATTTTGTTCCATTTTATAAAGTTCCACGGCTTGTTGGATCCGATCACTAGGATTCAATAAATCAGAAATGGAAACATCGTGATTCAAAGTATCGATTAAATAAGCAATATACTTACTCATATCACAATTAATATAATATTCTTTGCTTAATAATTCTTCTTTTTGATAAATTAGATTGGTCGTAAGAACTTTATCAATTAGACCATCCTCATAAGCTTTATCAAATTCTTCCAATCCATTCGTGAATAAACCAAATGTGGCAGCAATAAATACACGTTTTGCTTTTCTTGCTTTTAATTCCGTGGCAACTTCTAACATACTTTCGCCAGAAGATATCATGTCATCAATAATTAAGACATCTTTTCCTTCTACACTAGCACCTAGAAACTCATGCGCCACGATTGGATTTCTGCCTTGAATAATGGTAGAGTAGTCTCTTCTTTTATAAAACATACCCATATCTAAGGAAAGCACATTTGCAAGATAAATTGCTCTAGCCATGCCACCTTCATCTGGACTAATTACCATCATATGGTCGGAATCTAGATTCAAATCCTTCACTTTATTAAGTAACCCTTTAATATATTGATAGGCAGGTTGAACGGTTTCAAAACCGTGAAGAGGAATTGCATTTTGCACACGAGGATCATGTGCATCAAAAGTTATGATGTTGTCAACGCCCATGGATACAAGCTCTTGCAAGGCAATCGCACAATCTAGAGATTCTCTTGAACTTCTTTTATGTTGTCTGCTTTCATATAAAAAAGGCATGATAACAGTAATTCTTCTGGATTTACCCCCAATAGCAGAAATAATACGTTTTAAATCTTGATAATGATCATCAGGAGACATATGATTTTCTTTGCCAAAAAGAGAATAGGTCATACTATAATTACATACATCCACTAAGATAAAGATATCATCTCCACGAATGGACTGCAAAATAACACCTTTTCCTTCACCAGAACCAAATCTTGGAACCTTAGACTTTACAAGATAGGTATCACGTTGATAACCTGCAAAAGCCAAACTGTCTTGATGTTCGTTTTCGCGTTCGGTTCTCCATTTTACTAAATAATAATCAATTTTTTCTCCCAAAGATTTACATCCTGGAAGTGGAATGATTCCTAATGAACCGACAGGAATTGTTTCTAAATTTCTTTTTTCTTCACGAGTGGTCATAAAAAGCCTCACTTTCTATTATCCTTACTTGTTTTTTTGAAGACGTCGGATATCGTCTCCTGTTAATTTATATGCGTTATATTGTGTTGTGATTCTTGAAAAAATACGCTCTGAATATAGATGTAACATTTCTTCTAAGGATAAATTCGTAGAAATAATCGTGGACTTTTTCCTTAAATGTCTTTCATTGATGCATTTAAATAATTGCGAAGAAACAAATTTTCCTGACATTTCTGTTCCTAAATCATCAATAATTAGTAAATCGCAAGAAAAAATATCATCCAACGCACTTAAATCATCGCTTGAATTCTGATAGGTAAAGGTGTATTTAGAAAGTGTATCAAAAAGTGTTTGTGCACTGAAATAAAGAACTAAATAACCTTGATCTAGCAGTTCTTTTGCGATGCAGCCTGACAAGAACGATTTTCCAGTACCTACTGTACCATAAAAAAGTAAGTTTTGGTAGGGGGCATGAAAAGTTTCTATAAAATTTTTGCTAGCGGATACAGCGCGTTTGAATTTTATCAAATCTTCTCCTTTATAATAGGAATAGGATAGGGTAGAAAAATTCATTTCGTTTAGCATATTTTGAATATTTGATTGGGAATATAGAGTTGCAATGATTGCTTGTTTAAAACAAGAACACTTTTGATTGTTTACATATCCAGTGTCTTTACAATCCTTGCAAGTATAGATCGGGTCGAGATAATCATGTGGAAATCCTTCTTTTATAAGAAGATTTTCTTTTTTTAAAGAGATATCATGAATGATGGAACGTAATTCTTCATATGCACTTTTATCTCCAGAAAACATTTTATTTGATTGTGCAATGGAAACATCAGCAACCATATCTTCTAACTCTTTATACGTAGGGATACGACGATACACTTCTTCCTTTCGTGCATTTTGTATTTCGCGATTTTTTAACTGCGTTGCTTCGTAAGTACGCATAATACGGTCATACTGTGAGTTTGATAGTGACACGATAGATCCTCCATTAGTTTAATAGTTCTTTTTCTAACGCATCGAAATCATAGGAGCGTTGGGAAAATTGATTGAATTTATTATTCGAATTGGAAATTTTTGCGGAAGAAGTTCGTTTTGCATGAAAAGAACGATCAAAAGTAGAAACATCTTCCAAGGTTTTTACTTTCCCGTCATACCAGTTACTCAAGATAGTATGTGTATATTTAAAACGATTAGTATCAACTGCTAATACAGTACGATTGCATGCTTCCAAAATAATTGGCATTGAAAATCCATAATTTTCTGTCCAAGTATGAATATAGTCTAGTTCCGGTGACGTGGGAGCTGCACTAGATTTCCCTAAAGCTTTCATAACGGTAATTACAGTGGAATCATATTTTTTAATATAGGCCTGTGCCTTTTTCGCAGTAGTAATATTATTTTCCGCCCAGTTAATTGCTACTTTTTCAATATAGGAAAATCTCTTTTTTCCAAGTCCAGCACAGTATTGAAGTAAAAAATCAATCAGGTCTGTAGAAAAGTGTAAGGTATCCATAAAAAAATAAAGAGATTGAATATCAGTTGCTGTCAATGTGCGATTTAAATAGGTTTCCGCAAGGAAAGTAAGCTCTGAAGCTTCCTTACTATTTTTAAAAGTATTCATATCTTCCAGTGTATAAAGAGGTTTTACATAGGAAGTACTAGTAACCGTAGGAACAAGGGAAACGACTGGAGCAAGATTCTGTTTTTTTACATCAGAAGAAGGCGTCATTTCCATAAAATGAATGCCAACTAAATCTTTTGATTCATTATAATCAAGAGAAAGGAGATGTTTGCTTTCCCAATAATTTAAAGAACGCAAAATCTCTCGTTCCGTGTGATTAAACTTTTCAGCAATAGCCGACATGCTTGTGGGCAAATTTGCATTAACCATACGAAGCAAGTAAAAATATACTTTTAATTGTGCATCATTGGCGTCCTTCATATATTCGTCAATAAATAAATTGGATACCATAGTTGTATCCACATTAGAATCTTTGTAAACAGCTAAACAATTCATATTCTCATCACCCTACTCATATTTTTCAAACTCTCAAAGCAAGGTGATTATAGCATAAGAATTTTTAAAATAAAATAGGCAAAAGGACGAAAAAAATGAAAGTAGGGAAAATACAAGTACTGTTATAAAAATGTGGATATTGTGGATAATTATTAAAAAAGCTTTGAAACAAGGGGATAAGACCAAAAAATATCCACATTTCAAATCTTAAAAAAAAGAAAGAAAAATGTGGATATTGTTGATAACTATATTCCCAATAGCGATTCCCCTATTTTTACAACATCTCCGGCACCCATAGTTATCAACAAATCGTCGTCTATGCAATGTGCCAATAAAAAGTTTTCGATTTCATCAAAAGAAGAAAAATAATGACAATCCACATCTAACGTAAGAAGTTCATTTTGTAAATCTTTGGATGTAATCCCTAAGGTGTTTTTTTCGCGTGCAGCATAAATATCAGCAAGAACAACATGGTCAGCTAAAGATAGTGCAATCGCAAACTCCTTTAGAAAAGCTTTTGTTCGCGTATAAGTATGTGGCTGAAATACACACCAGACTTCGCGATGTGGATAATTTCGAATGGCTTTTAGCGTAGCCGTAATTTCGGTGGGATGATGTGCATAATCATCAATGATTTTAACGCCACCTAAATCACCCTTATATTCGAATCTTCGATCCGAGCCTGAAAACTTCTGTAAGGAAGCTTGGATGGAAGGGAAAGGAACTTGAAGATATGTACAGGTAGCAATGGCGGCTAATGCATTTGAGATATTATGATTTCCAGGAACACTTAAGGTAATCGGTCCTTTTTGGATTCCTGACTCATATAACTGGAAGGTGGGGCGTGCAAGGGAATCATAATGAATATCGGCAGAAGTAAAATCACAAGCACCATCGCCAAAAGTAATAACCTGACAGGATAAATCGGTAGTAAGTTCTTTATACTGGTCAATGTTTCCGTTAATAATTAAACACCCATCTGGTGGTAATAGTTTGGCAAAATTATGGAAAGAATCCCGAATCTGTGAAATATCTTTAAAATAATCTAAATGGTCTTCTTCTATATTTAAAATAACTCCAATTTTAGGTAAAAAGCTTAAAAAAGAGTCTGTATATTCACAAGCCTCGGTAACGAAATATTGATATCCACCAATGCGAACATTTCCTCCGATTTCTTTTAAAATTCCACCAATAGAAAGAGTAGGATCATATTCTGCTTCTAAAAGAATTTCGGAAATCATGGAGGTGGTTGTGGTCTTGCCATGGGTACCACTTACGGCAACAGGAAGCGAAAAATTTTTCATAATTTGTCCTAATAATTGTGCTCTCGTTAAAATGGGCAGTTTTCTAGAAGCAACATCAATCATATCCGGGTTATCTTCTTTAATAGCTGCGGTATATACGACCAAATCAATGTTTTCCGGAATATGTGATTCTAACTGACCATAATATATTTTTGCACCTTTTGTCTCTAAAATAGAGGCTAAATCGGATCGATTGGCATCAGAACCTGAAATTTGAAAATTTGCATGCAGAAGAATTTGAGCCAATCCACTCATGCTAATTCCACCGATTCCAATAAAATAAATATGAATGGGTTTTTTAAAATCAATTTGATACATAAAATCCTACTTTCTACAATGTTATTTTGAATCATTATCTAATATTATACCCGTAATTTAAAAAAAAGCAAAAAAATAAATTTGAAAAACAGACAAAAAGAAAGACGAAATAAATTGTATAATAATTATAAAAATAAAGCTAAATTGTACCAATATCAAGTTAAATGTGGTATAATTTATACATTAAATTATATAAAAAATTATAAAAAGCGAGGTGATGGAATGGTAAAAAAAGAAATGCTTGCAATGTTGCTGGCAGGAGGTCAAGGTAGTAGATTGGGTGTATTGACTTCAAAAGTAGCAAAACCTGCAGTTTCTTTTGGAGGAAAATATCGTATTATTGATTTTCCTTTGAGTAATTGTATTAATTCTGGAATTGATACTGTTGGAGTATTAACACAATATCAACCTTTAAGATTAAATACACATATTGGAATTGGAATTCCATGGGACCTTGATCGAAATATCGGTGGAGTTACAGTTCTTCCACCTTATGAAAAAAGCAATAACAGCGAGTGGTATACGGGAACTGCAAATGCAATATACCAAAATATCAATTTTATTGAAACCTATCATCCGGAGTACGTATTAATACTTTCTGGAGATCATATTTATAAGATGGATTATGAAGTGATGCTAAATTACCATAAAGAAAAAAATGCAGATGTTACAATTGCTACTATGCAAGTACCGATTGAGGAAGCGAACCGATTTGGTATTTTGTTAACGGATGAAAATGGAAGAATTAATGATTTTGAAGAAAAACCAGAAAACCCAAGTGGAAATCTTGCATCGATGGGAATATATATTTTTAATTGGGAAGTGTTAAAAGAAGCATTAATTAAAATGGCGACACATCCAGCACTTGATTTTGGGAAACATATCATTCCATATATTCATGAAAGTAAAAAACAAATTTATGCATACGAATTTAGCGGATATTGGAAAGATGTGGGAACGTTATTTTCTTATTGGCAAGCCAATATGGAATTGATTAGTTTGGTGCCAGAGTTTAATCTGTATGAAGAGTATTGGAAAATATATACGAAGTCAGATACTTTACCACCACAATATTTAGGTGAGAATAGTAACATTGAGAAAAGTATCATTGGAGCAGGAACTAGAATTTATGGTAACGTTTACAATTCCGTAATTGGCTGTGATGTAGAGATTGGAGAAGGAACCGTTGTTATTGATTCCATAATTATGTCTCATGCAAGAATTGGTAAGGATTGCAAAATTGAAAAAGGAATTCTTGCAGAAAATGCACAAATCGGAGATGGATGTCAACTTGGCGTTGGGGAAGAAAAAGAAAGTGAGTTACAACCAGAAATATATAATCATGGAATTGTAACGATTGGTGAAGATACGGAGATTCCAGATCATATTACAATTGGGAAAAATACGGTTATTTATGGAATAACAAAAGCAAGCGATTATAAGGATGCAACGTTAAGAAGTGGGGAAGCAATGTTAAAGGTAGGTGATAAGCAATGAGAGCATTGGGAATTGTATTAGCAGGCGGAAATAGTTACCGAATGAAAGAACTTTCGTTAACAAGAGCAATTGCAGCAATGCCAATTGCAGGAAATTACCGAAGTATTGATTTTGTGCTTAGCAGTATGTCAAATTCGCACATACAAAATGTGGCAGTACTTACACAATATAATGCGAGAAGTTTAAATGAACATTTATCTAGTTCAAAATGGTGGGATTTTGGTCGAAAACAAGGTGGATTATACGTGTTTACGCCGACGGTTACACCATCAAATAGTAATTGGTATCGTGGTACTGGAGATTCCATTTATCAAAACATTCAATTTTTAAAAAGAAGCCATGAACCATATGTGGTAGTTGCTTCTGGGGATTGTGTTTATAAATTGGATTATAACAAACTTTTAGAATATCACATTGATAAAAAAGCGGATATTACTGTCGTTTATAAAACATTGGAAAACGAAAAATCAATTGACCGATTTGGAACAATAAAGTTGGATTCGGATGCGAGGATTGAGACCTTTGAAGAAAAACCAATTGTGGCAAATAGTAATAAAGTCTCTTGTGGAATTTACGTATTTCGAAGAAGACAATTAATTGAAATGTTAGAACAAGCAGCAGAAGAAGAACGATATGATTTAGTGAAAGATATTATTATTCGTTATATGGGAATTAAAAAGGTGTTTGGATATCCGTTGGAAACGTATTGGAATAATATTGCATCCGTTGAAGATTACTATCAAACCAATATGGATTTTCTTCAAAAAGATATCCAAGACTATTTTTTTCGTGAATATCCAGATGTTTATTCAAAAGTTAATGATTTGGCACCAGCTAAATATAATGAAGGAGCATCGGTTAAAAATTCATTGGTATCAGGAGGTACCATAATTAATGGGACGGTTGAAAATTCCGTATTATTTCAAAAGGTATTTGTAGGAAATAATTGTTTTATTAAAAATTCAATTATTCTTAATGATGTATATATAGGAGACAATGCACATATTGAGAATTGTATTGTGGAAAGTAGAGGCACCATTGATGCAAATGCATATTATAAAGGGGAAGAAGAAATAAGAATTGTGTTAGAAAAAAAAGATCGTTATACCATATAGAGTGTAAGGATTATTCTAACAAAAATAGGGGGAAGAAATGAATATTACAGACATTAGAGTTCGTAAACTCAAGGGAAATGGAAAAATGAAAGCAGTTGTTTCTATAACGTTAGATGAAGTATTTGTAATACATGACATCAAGGTTATTGAGGGAGAGAAAGGTACTTTTATAGCAATGCCAAGTAAAAAAGTGCTAGATGGAAGGTATAAGGATATTGTACATCCCATTCAAACGGAAACAAGGGACTGGATGCAAAAATTAATTCTCGAAGCGTATGAAAAGGAACCCGATGAAGAGAATATTAAATTAGCTGAATAGCAAAAAAATGGCAGGAAAAAAACGAAGAGTTTTTTAGTCCCTGCCATTTTTCTTGTAACGAAAGGAAATCTAGTATAAAATAAGAATAATATTTAACAAAATAAAGGAGAGACACATGTATATAATAGTAGGCCTTGGTAATCCAGGAGAGAAATATAACCATACAAGACATAATATTGGATTTGAAGCAGTGGATTATATTGCCAAGGAAAATGATATTCTTTTTGTGGAGAAAAAAAAGAAAGCATTCATTGGAAAAGGATATATCCAGGGTAAGCGAGTTGTTTTGGCAAAACCACAAACATATATGAATTTAAGCGGAGATAGTGTAAGGGAGTTAGTGGATTTCTATAAAGTGGATGCAAAGACACAACTTATCATATTATATGATGATGTAAGTTTACCAATTGGAAAGCTTCGTATTCGGAAAAGTGGAACTGCAGGTGGACATAATGGAATAAAAAGTATCATTACAAATTTAGGGAATATTGATTTTTATCGTATTAAAATCGGTGTAGGTAAAAAACCAACACATTATGATTTAGCAGATTATGTGCTTGGTCATTTTGACAAAAAGGAGCAAGAATATATGAAAGAATGTTTGTCAGATATTAGTGCAGCGGTGGAACTTATGGTGCAGGATGAACTAGAGAAAGCCATGAATACCTACAATCGAAAAAAAATAGTAGAAAGTATTGAAGAATGAGTAGAAAAGAAATAAGAGTATTACAGACGCCATTGCGTGAAATGGCGGAGATGGAAGCAATGAAAAAAGCACTTTCTGCAAAGAAAAATGTGGGAATCACAGGATGTGTGGATTCACAGAAAGTGCATATGATATATGGATTAGACGATGCTTATAAACAAAAAATCATCGTTACTTTTAGTGAAAAAAGAGCGAAAGAAATTTATGAAGATTTAAAATTATACGAGAGTAATCGAGTTACCTTTCCAGCGAGAGATTTGATTTTTTTTCAAGCAGATATTCATTCAAATATGCAAACCATAGAACGCATGAAAGCGTATAAAAAGATTTTAAATGGAGAAGATTGCTGTATTATCACAACTTTTGATTCTTTGTTATCACCGCAAATGCCAGGATATGCATGGGAAAAAAATAGGATAACTTTTTCGCTTCATGAGAAAGTTGAGGAAGATACGCTTGCAAAATTATTTCTTTCAATTGGTTATGAACGTGTTCCAAAAGTTGAGATGCCAGGTCAATTTTCCATTCATGGGGGAATTATTGATATTTTTGATTTGACCGAAGAAAATCCATTTCGAATTGAACTTTGGGGAGAAGATATAGAATCCATTCGAAGTTTTGATGTAGCAAGTCAACGTTCCATAGAAAATAAAAATAGTTTTCTTATTCTCCCAGCTTGTGAAGTGGTTCTTAGTGAAACCCGTATGGAAAAAGGGTTACATCGAATGAAACTAGATGCAAATCGTAGTATTGATAGGTTTAAAAAGGATGGAAAAAGAGAAGAAGCAAAAAGAATGCAACAGATGATGGAAGAATGGAGTGAGCAAGTGCATGCACTTCATACCATTGCAAATCCGGAAAGTCTGATTAAATATTTCTACGAAATAACCGAAACTTTTTTAGATTTGTTTGATACGGAGGAAACACTTCTTGTTTTGGACGAACCAAATCGAATCTTAGAACATATGCATGCAGTTACGTTAGAGTTCCAAGA
Organism: Lachnospiraceae bacterium; assembly: GCA_041596215.1. Classification (GTDB taxonomy): domain Bacteria; phylum Bacillota; class Clostridia; order Lachnospirales; family Lachnospiraceae; genus JBFHIZ01. The sequence continues at coordinate 37,626 of JBFHIZ010000006.1, read as the reverse complement.
AAGTATGTTTCAGAGATTGCAAAAAGGATATATTCTTCCAAAACAAACGGAAGTCATAGAACCATATGAAAGTATTTTGTGGAAAGCAGAAAAATTTCCACTAATAACATTAAGTACGCTTGAAGCAAAAGATAGTTTGTTAAAGAATGATATTCATTTTTCAATCAACGCAAAATCTATACCTTCTTATAGCAACCAGTTTGAGACTTTAGTGAAAGATTTGCTGCGATATAAAGAACAAAAATTTCGAGTTATTTTATTCTCAGCATCAAGTACAAGAGCGAAAAGATTAGCAAAGGATCTTATGGAAGCAGGACTAAATGCATTTTATAGTGATGACCAAAATCATGAGCTATTACCTGGAGAAGTTATGACTTATCATGGAACCATTCTTCGTGGATTTTCTTATCCTCTATTAAAATTTGTAGTCATGGCAGAAACTGATATTTTTGGTGAAAAAAAGAAAACAAAAAGAAGCCATAAAACATATAATGGGAAGAAAATTTTAGACTTTGCGGAATTAAACGTGGGAGATTTTGTAGTACATGAAAATCATGGGCTTGGTATATATCAAGGAATTGAAAAAGTCCGTATGGATAAAATAACGAAGGATTATATTAAAATTCAATATAAAGATGGCGGAAATTTATATATTTTAGCAACGGAATTAAGTATATTGCAAAAATATGCATCTGGAGATGCCAAAAAACCAAAATTAAATAAATTGGGATCGAAAGAATGGAAAAAAACGAAGGATAGAGTGCGAAGTGAAGTATCAATAGTCGCACAGGACTTAGTTGCGTTGTATGCGAAACGGCAAGCAAAAAAAGGATATCAGTATGGAGAAGACACCATATGGCAGAAGGAATTTGAAGAATTGTTTCCTTATGAAGAAACCTCCGATCAATTATTAGCCATTGAAGCAGTGAAAAAAGATATGCAAAGTAATCGAATTATGGATCGTTTGGTTTGTGGAGATGTGGGATATGGAAAAACGGAAATTGCTATTCGTGCTGCGTTTAAAGCGGTTCAAGAAAATAAACAAGTTGCATTTTTAGTACCAACAACGATTCTTGCACAGCAACATTATAATACGTTGATACAAAGACTGAAGGATTTTCCTATTCGCGTGGAATTGCTGTCAAGATTTCGAACGAAAGCGGAAATCAAAGATACCTTAAATCGGCTTCGAAAAGGAATGGTGGATATTGTTGTAGGAACGCATCGATTGTTTTCGGCGGATGTTGCATACAAAAATTTAGGATTGTTAGTAGTAGATGAAGAACAGCGTTTTGGTGTAAAACATAAAGAAATGATTAAACAGATGAAAGAAGATGTAGATGTGATAACGCTTACAGCAACACCAATTCCAAGGACGCTGTATATGAGCTTGATTGGGATTCGAGATATGAGCGTACTAGAGGAACCACCGGAGGATCGTCTGCCAATTCAGACATACGTTATGGAATATAATGAGGAAATGGTAAGAGAAGCTATTGTTCGTGAAATATCAAGAGGAGGACAAGTCTTTTATGTTTATAATCGAGTTAATACAATTGCAGATATTACTGCTGTGATTGCAAAGATAGTTCCAGAAGCAAGAGTTGGTTATGCACATGGGCAAATGAGCGAGCGAGAGTTAGAAAAAATAATGTATGAATTCATCAATAACGAAATTGATGTATTAGTATCTACAACAATTATTGAAACTGGTTTGGATATTTCTAATGCGAATACTATGATTATTCATGACTCCGATTCATTGGGATTATCCCAGTTATATCAATTACGGGGTCGCGTGGGACGTTCAAATCGAAACGCCTATGCCTTTTTGCTTTATAAAAGAAATAAAATATTAAAAGAAGTGGCAGAAAAAAGGCTGACAGCTATTCGAGAATTTACGGAGCTTGGAAGTGGGTTTAAAATCGCGATGAGAGATTTAGAAATTCGAGGCGCAGGAAATTTATTGGGACAAAAACAACATGGACATATGGAAGCTATTGGATATGATTTGTATTGCAGAATGTTGAATCAAGAAGTACAAAAGCTAAAGGGATTGGAAACTATTGAAAAAACTTCTACGGTAATCGACATCGAGGTGGATGCTTTTATTTCTGATAGTTATATTGTAAATGAAGTACAAAAATTGGACATATACAAACGCATCGCAACGATTGAAAATGAAGCAGAATGTAATGAGATGAAAGAGGAATTACTTGATCGCTTTGGAGACATTCCTAAATCTGTTTCGAATTTACTACGTATTGCTATGCTTCGAGTAGTTGGTGAATCTCTATTTGTCAAAGAAATTCAAGGGAAAAAGAATCGAATTAAAGTTACTATAGACAGACAAGCAAATTTAAATCCAGAAAAGATTCCATTATTATTAAAAGCATATGGAGGAAAACTAAAATTTAATGGAACTGCAATTCCATATTTTTCATTACCGTATGAATCGCTACAAAATTCAGAAAAAGAGGGAGCCATGATACTAGAAACTACAGAAAAACTATTGCAGGATTTAGAAATGTTGCATTTTTAAAAAGGAGAAAAATATGAGGAAAATCAAAATCGTTTTGGTTGTAGTTATCTTAGTTATGATGCTTTCTGGATGCAAAGAAGAAAAAGTAAATGAAAGTTATTATATTATTTCAGATCAAGTGCAGATACCCGAAACAATAGAACCAGAGGAAGTTACGTTGGTTGCGGATAAAACGATTTTAAAACTATATTATCCAGATGAAACAAAACAGTTTATTCTATCGAAAATGATTGAAGTAAACGAAATCAATAAAAATACAATTATGGAATATATCTGGGAATTGGGGTATGTAGATGAGACCATTAAGCTTTTTCAACTTTCGGGTCAAGAAGTAGAGGGTGTGGGAGAATTTATAAAAGCAGAATTTTCAAGTGGCTTAAAAAATGAAATCGAAAGTGCAAGTGTAGAAGAGGGACAAATCATATATGCTTGTATTGTAAATACTTTATTAAATGCATACGATGCGGTTGGGGTAAGTGTTTTTGCGGGAAATGAACTATTAGAATTTCCAGAAACAGAAAATAACCTTGCAATGGAAGGCGCTGATTTACCAAATGGTTATTATTCTTATTTTGCATTGGCACATGAAAATCAGATAGAAAGTGATTTTACTTTTGATGGGATTACAAAAAACATAAAATATACCAGATATTTTTGTGAAGAAGGATATCGGATGTATTATGAAGAGGAAGACTATGTTAGCTCGTTTCAAGAAGAAGAATCACAAACAGTTTTTGAAAAAAAAGATGGGAATGTTTCTATTTATATTTATTTAAGTGATTCTTCAAAATCGGATACGATGGAAAAAATATTACTAAATAAAGAAATTGGTAGGCAAGAAACCATTGAAAACTTGGAATTGAAGTTGGGTGTGGAAGCATATAATGCAACAGGAATATTGAAAAAAAGTGAAACAGAAATAAATAATTATTATATAATTGAAAAAGAAGGACAAGTTTTTGTAATTGAAACAAAGTTTTCACAAGAAGCAACCTTAGAAGATCAAAGTAGAGTAGATAGTATGCTTGCAACTTTTCAATTAATTAAATAAGTAAGTAAGGTAGAAAAATGAGAAAAAATAATTGGAAAAAGAAAAATGAAAAGATAAGTACAAATGTTTTACAGGAGTATCCACGCCCTCAAATGAAACGTATGAGTTATTTAAATTTAAATGGAGAATGGAAGTATGCCATTCGAGGGACGGATAAAAAACCAAAAATGTTTGATGGAACCATCCTTGTTCCCTACGCGCCAGAAAGTAAATTATCGGGGGTAAATCATCAATTATTACCAGAGGAACGATTATGGTATGAAAGAGAATTGGTAATTCCGGATGGATTCTATATGGGAGGGAAATTGCTTCTTCATTTTGGTGCGGTAGATCAAATATGTGAAGTGTTTATAAATGACATAAGTGTCAAAAAACATGAAGGGGGATATACTGCTTTTGAAATAGATATCACGCCATATTTAAAGGAAGAAAATTATATTACTGTTTGCGTAAGAGATTATACAGATACTTCTTATTATGGAAGAGGGAAACAAACGCTTCATCCGAAAGGAATTTGGTATGGACCACAAAGTGGAATTTGGCAAACCGTCTGGCTGGAAAATGTACCAAGTACTTATATACAAAAAATATGGATTACGCCTAAATATGATAAATCTTGTGTGGAAATTCTTGTGGAGGCATCACAGGATCTTCCTTGCAGGTTGGCATATAATAGTGGAGAAAAAGAAGGCATTGCCGTGGAGGGAATTGCCAATCATGCCTTCGAATTTTATTTAGAGGAAGTGCATCCATGGTCACCAGAAGATCCATTTCTTTATGATGTGACAATAACTATGGGTGCAGATCGCGTTGCCACATACTTTGGGATGCGTAAATTTTCGATGGAAGAAGTAAATGGAATCAAAAGACTTTGTTTAAATAATAAACCATATGTTCATAAAGGGATTTTGGACCAAGGTTATTACTCAGAAGGAGGATATACGCCAAAAGAGGAAACTGAGTATATAAAGGATATTCAAACGGTTAAGGAAATGGGCTTTAATACGATCCGAAAACATTGCAAAATAGAACCTTTGCTGTGGTATCATTACTGTGATAAAAATGGGATTTTGGTTTGGCAGGATTTTGTAAATGGTGGAGAGAAGTATAAAAAATGGGCTACTATTCATCCATTATTTACAAATTTTCATGCAAAAGATTCAAGATATGCACATTTTGCGAGAAAGAATGAAGCAGGAAGAAAACAATATTTAGAAGAAATCAAAGAAACTTTGCATCAATTATATAATTGCGTATCTATCGCTATGTGGGTTCCTTTTAACGAAGGATGGGGACAGTTTGACTCAGTGGATATTCGAAATCGGATTCTAGACTTTGATGCTACAAGACATATTGATCCTGCTAGTGGTTGGAGTGATCAACATGTGGGTGATATCAGTTCAAAACATGTATATTTTAAAAAATATCGATTTAAAAAAGATCGGCAAAAACGAGCAGTGATATTATCTGAATTTGGAGGATTTTCTTTGCCAATTGAAGGTCATATTGAGGCATTTAAAGAATTTGGATATAAAAAAATGAGAACGCAAAAAGAGTTAGAAGAAGCATATATTGCATGCATGGAAAAAGAAATTAAACCAGCTGTAAAAAAAGGATTATCGGCTTTTATTTATACGCAACTCACGGATGTGGAAGGTGAAGTCAATGGTCTGTTGACAAATGACAGGAGTGTCGAAAAAATAAGCAGAGCGGTATTACAAGCTCTGCATAATGAGATCCAAATAGAAGAAGAGGAAAACGATTCGAAATAAAAGAATTAATGGAATTGATCCAATAAATTAAGTTTAATATCGTAAAGTTTTGCTGATAAGTCCACATAAATATTATGTGGATTGACTAAACGCCTTGTTTCATCCCATAAAGTATCGAGTTCTTTTTTACAGATGCTCTGAATTTCCATAACAGAAGGCGATTCGTATACACAGGAACCATCAATAAAGATAGGTTTCATTAGTTCTCGTAATTGATAAGAGTTAGGAGCAAGAACAGTTTTTTTCCATGGCTCTAGGGGATCAAAAAGTAGAAGAGATTTGGAGGTGTCAAAATTTTCCTCCTCGAGGCAAATTAAATCCGCTTTGATTTTTCCGGTCTCTTTTTCATAAATACGAATGATTTTTTTGTTTCCTGGATTTGTTACTTTTTCTGTGTTTTCTGATAATTTTATTTTGGGAATAAAGGATCCATTTTTATCCATTACGGCAGATAATTTATAAACACCACCGAAAGCAGACCATCCACCGGAGGTGATTAGATTGGTACCAACTCCCCAAGAGGTTATTAATGCACCTTGTGCTTTTAAACTGTCAATTAGAAATTCATCTAAATCATTGGAAGCAGAAATTACCGCATTTGGATAACCTGCTTCGTCTAGTAATTTTCTAGCTTTTTTTGATAAATAAGCTAAGTCACCGCTATCTAAACGAATACCATGAAAACCAAGTGAAATTCCTTCTTTTTTCATTTCATTCCAGACACGAATTGCATTTGGTATACCAGATTTTATTGTGTCATAGGTATCTACTAAAAGTAGGCAAGCTTGTGGGTAAATATCTGCATAAGCTTTAAAAGCAGAGTATTCATCTTGAAAGCTCATAATCCAACTATGTGCATGTGTTCCACTTACTGGTACATGGAATAATTTCCCGGCAAGAACATTAGAAGTGCCAACACAACCACCAATCATAGCGGCTCTTGCACCATAGATACCAGCATCTGGACCTTGTGCTCTTCGAAGTCCAAATTCCATAATGCCATCGCCACGTGCCGCATAACATATACGCGTTGTTTTGGTAGCAATAAGACTTTGGTGATTAATAATGGTTAAGATTGCAGTTTCAATCAATTGTGCTTGCATAATTGGTGCGATTACTTTTACAATAGGTTCTCTTGGGAAAATAACCGTACCTTCTGGAATGGCATAAATACTACCCGTAAATTCAAAATGTTCTAAATATGTGAGAAAATCTTCGTGAAAAATATGTAAACTTCTTAAATAGGAAATGTCGTTCTCTGAAAAATGTAAATTTTTAATATAATCAATTACTTGATCCAAACCAGCACAAACAGCATATCCACCATTATGAGGGTTTGTACGGTAAAACATATCAAATATTACGGTTTCATTTTGTTCTTTGTTTAGAAAATATCCTTGCATCATGGTCAACTCATAAAGATCTGTGAGAAGAGTTAAATTTTTTTGGTCCATGGGGATCCTCCCTTTTTTCTTGTTGTTTTGATTATAAACCCTTAGGAATTTTTGTCAAATCGAAAAATAGTGATGGAATCCCTTTTAAAAATTGACTTGACATAAGTAAAATAAACATCTTATAATAACGGATAGTAAGTAAACCTATTATAATAGGAAAAAGACAGAGATAAAGAGAGTAATTTTTAGTTAGAAAGCCACAGCGAATTCGGGAAGGTGGAAGCCGAATAACGATGTAAGTCGTGTGAGTAAACTAAAGATGAAAATCACTTTTGAGTTGCCATGTTAAAATGGATTTTTCGTTTGAAAATATTCCAGAGTAAGTATGAGCCGGATTTTCTACGTTACAGGAAACGCATATCACAAAAAATCTTGTTGTATGTAGTAATAGGTGGTTAAACGAAAGCAACTCTCGTCCTTTTACATAAGGATGAGATTTTTTATTTTAAAAATAGAAAAGGAGATAAACCATGTACAAAAAAGTGGAAACAAATCTAAATTTTGTGGAAAGAGAAAAAGAAGTAGAGAAATTTTGGGAAACAAATAAAATTTTCGAAAAAAGCATGAAAGAACGAGAAGGTGGAGAAACGTATACTTTTTATGACGGACCTCCAACAGCAAATGGAAAGCCACATATTGGACATGTTCTTACTCGTGTTATTAAAGATATGATTCCAAGATATCGCACAATGAAAGGATATATGGTTCCAAGAAAAGCTGGTTGGGATACGCATGGCTTACCTGTTGAATTAGAAGTTGAAAAAGCACTTGGACTTGACGGGAAAGAACAAATCGAAGAATATGGTTTGGATCCATTTATTACAAAATGTAAGGAAAGTGTATGGAAATATAAAGGCATGTGGGAAGATTTTTCTGCTACGGTAGGTTTTTGGGCAGATATGGAAAATCCATATGTAACCTATCATGATGATTTTATTGAATCGGAATGGTGGGCATTAAAGAAAATATGGGAAAAAGGATTATTATATAAAGGATTTAAAATTGTGCCTTACTGTCCTCGTTGTGGAACGCCGCTATCTTCACACGAAGTAGCGCAAGGATATAAAGATGTGAAAGAACGTTCTGCCATTGCCAGATTTAAAGTGGTTGGAGAAGATGCCTATTTCTTAGCGTGGACAACTACACCATGGACATTACCTTCAAATGTGGCATTATGTGTAAATCCAAAAGAAGACTATGCGCTTGTAAAAGCTGCAGATGGATATAACTACTATATGGCGGAAGCACTATTGGATACGGTATTAGGTTCACTTGTAGAAGAGGGTTCGGCATATGAAGTGTTATCAAGATATAAAGGTATTGATTTAGAAAGAAAAGAATACGTCCCACTGTTTGATTATGCTGTGGATGTATGTGAGAAACAACATAAAAAAGCATTTTTTGTGACTTGTGATAGTTATGTAACTTTGACAGATGGAACTGGCGTGGTACATATTGCACCTGCTTTTGGTGAAGATGATGCGCAGGTAGGAAGAAAATATGATTTGCCATTTGTACAATTCGTTAATGACAAAGGAGAAATGACAGAAGAAACTCCGTGGGCGGGAGTATTTTGTAAGGATGCGGATAATAAAGTCTTAGCATTATTAGAGGAAAAGCAATTGTTATTTTCTGCTCCAAAATTTGAACATAGTTATCCACATTGCTGGCGTTGTGATACTCCACTTATTTACTATGCAAGAGAATCGTGGTTCATTAAAATGACGGATGTAAAGGAAGATTTGATTCGAAATAATAATACGATTAATTGGATTCCGAAATCGATTGGAAAAGGACGGTTTGGAGATTGGTTAGAAAATATTCAAGATTGGAGTATTTCAAGAAATAGATATTGGGGAACCCCTTTAAATATATGGGAATGTGAAGGTTGTGGACATAAGCATGCGGTAGGTAGTAAGGAAGAACTTGCAAAGCTAAGTGGAAATCCAGATGCATCCCAAGTAGAATTGCATCGCCCTTATGTGGATGAAGTGGAAATTCCATGTCCAGAGTGTGGAAAATCTATGAAACGTGTACCAGAAGTAATTGATTGCTGGTTTGATTCGGGTGCAATGCCTTTTGCACAACATCATTATCCATTTGAAAATAAAGAATTATTTGAACAACAATTTCCAGCACAATTTATATCGGAGGCAGTGGATCAAACAAGAGGTTGGTTCTATTCGTTGTTAGCAGAGTCTACCTTGTTATTTAATAAAGCACCCTATGAAAATGTAATTGTGTTAGGGCACGTTCAGGATGAAAATGGACAAAAAATGAGTAAGTCAAAAGGAAATGCAGTGGATCCATTTGATGCATTAGAAAAATATGGTGCGGATGCGATTCGTTGGTATTTCTACGTGAATTCCGCACCTTGGTTGCCAAATCGTTTCCATGGGAAAGCTGTTCAAGAAGGACAGAGAAAGTTTATGGGAACACTTTGGAATACATATGCCTTCTTTGTACTTTATGCAAATATTGATGGATTTGATGCAACTAAATATAAAATGGAATATGATAAACTCACGGTAATGGATAAATGGCTACTATCCAAATTAAATACACTTATTAAAACAGTAGATACCAATTTAGAGAATTATCGCATACCAGAATCGGCAAGAGCTTTGCAGGAATTTGTGGATGAAATGAGTAATTGGTATGTACGTCGTGGAAGAGAACGATTCTGGGCAAAAGGAATGGAGCAAGACAAAATCAATGCGTATATGACTTTGCATACAGCGCTCGTAACGCTTTCTAAAATTGCAGCACCCATGATTCCATTTATGACGGAAGAGATTTATCAAAACTTGGTTTGTAGCATTGATGCAAGCGCAAAGGAAAGTGTACATTTATGTGATTTTCCAATATGTGAAGAAGCTTATGTGGACCAAGAACTTGAAGAAAATATGGAACATGTATTAGACATTGTTGTTATGGGACGTTCATGTAGAAATCAAGCAAATATCAAAAATAGACAACCCATTGGTACAATGTTTGTAAAAGGAAACTATCGTTTGAGTGATTTTTATAAAGAAATCATTGCCGAAGAATTAAATGTAAAAATAGTGGATTTTGTAGAGGATGTTCGAGCATTTACAACATACACATTTAAACCACAGTTAAAAACAGTGGGACCAAAATATGGAAAACAACTAGGCGGAATTAAACAATATTTAGGAAATCTAGATGGAAATCATGCGATGGATATCGTGCAAGCTGAGGGGAAACTATCTTTTGAAGTAAATGGCGAAAATATTGAATTAACAAAAGATGATTTGCTTATTGAAATGACACAAAAAGAAGGTTATATTTCTGAAGATACGAATGGTGTTACGGTTGTTATGGATATGAATCTAACAGAGGATTTATTAGAAGAAGGAAATGTAAGTGAACTTATTAGTAAAATCCAAACCATGCGAAAAGATGCAGGATTTGAAGTTATGGATCATATTATCATATTCTTTGCAGGAAATGATAACATTGCAGAAATTGTTCAAAAAAATCAAGAAGCAATTGCCGAAAAAGTATTAGCGGATAAAGTTGTCTATCAAATAGAAACAGAACATATCTCAGAAGAGGTAAAGGTATATAAAGAGTGGAATATTAATGGGGAAAATGTTACCATTGGAGTGAGAAAGAGCATGTAAACAAACGTATAGCAAGAAAGGGAGAATACATGATAACATTAACAAACACAGGAGCTTATTTAATTAATGGTAAAGAATGGTTGTTAGATGATGCAGATGCCTTAGCAAATGTATCCAATCGTCTTCAAAAAGAAATCACCAAAGAGGATGCAAAAACCGGTACCATGGCATATTCTATTTTACAAAACCATAATACCTCCAAAGATAAAAAGAAACTTAAGATAAAATTTGATAAATTAACATCACATGACATAACGTTTGTTGGAATTATTCAAACAGCAAGAGCGTCAGGAATTGATAAATTTCCAATGCCATATGTACTAACAAACTGTCATAATTCACTTTGTGCGGTAGGTGGTACGATTAATGAGGATGATCATGTATTTGGACTTAGCTGTGCAAAGCGATATGGAGGAATTTATGTACCACCTCATCAAGCGGTTATTCATCAGTACGCAAGAGAAATGCTAGCGGGTGGTGGAAAGATGATTCTTGGGTCGGATTCTCATACGCGTTATGGGGCACTTGGAACCATGGCAATGGGTGAAGGTGGGCCAGAACTTGTAAAGCAGTTGCTGGAACAAACTTATGATATTGATATGCCAAATGTGATTGCGATAAATATGACGGGGGCACCTATTCCAGGCGTTGGTCCACAAGACGTTGCATTGGCAATCGTCAAAGCTGTCTTTGCAAATGGTTATGTTAACAATAAAGTGATGGAATTCGTAGGACCTGGAGTGTCCAATTTAAGCGCTGATTTTCGAATTGGAATAGATGTTATGACAACGGAAACGACCTGTTTGTCTTCGATTTGGAGAACGGATGAAAAAATAAAAGAATTTTTTGAAATTCATGGAAGAGTAGAGGACTATACAGAATTAAATCCAGAGCAAGTAGCATATTATGATGGAGTGGTAAATGTGGATTTAAGTGCCATTCGCCCAATGATAGCTATGCCATTTCATCCAAGTAATGCATTTTTAATTGATGAAGTGAATCACAATCTGAAGGATATTTTACATATTGTAGAAGAAAATGCAAAAGTAAGTCTTGGAAATAAAGTGCCATATTCTTTACAAGAAAAAATAGTGGATGGGAAATTATATGTAGAACAAGGAATTATTGCTGGGTGTGCAGGTGGTGGATTTGAAAATATTTGTGCGGCAACAGAAATTCTAAAAGGCAAAGACATTGGTTCGGATGAGTTTACACTAAGTGTATATCCAGCATCCACGCCAATTTATATGGAGTTGGTAAAAAATGGCAGTGTAGCAACTTTAATGGATGCAGGTGCAGTCTTTAAGACCGCATTTTGTGGACCTTGTTTCGGTGCTGGAGATACACCAGCAAATAATGCCTTTAGTATTCGCCACACAACAAGAAACTTTCCAAATCGAGAAGGATCCAAATTGCAAAATGGACAAATTTCATCGGTGGCACTTATGGATGCTCGTTCGATTGCCGCAACAGCAACAAACAAAGGATTTCTAACTCCAGCAACAGAAATTGTTGATAGAGAAGTACAGCCAAAATATTATTTTGATAAAACAATTTATGAACATAGAGTATTTGATTCAAAAGGAATTGCAGATGAAACAGTTGAGGTGAAATTTGGACCGAATATTAAAGATTGGCCAGAAATGAGTGCACTTACAGACCATATATTACTGAAAGTTGTTTCGGAGATTCATGATCCAGTCACCACAACGGATGAATTGATTCCTTCGGGAGAAACCTCATCGTACCGCTCGAATCCTTTGGGGCTTGCAGAATTTACCTTATCGAGAAAAGATCCTGCTTATGTTGGAAATGCAAAAGAAGTAAAAGCTGTGGAAGATGCTCGTGTTGCAGGAAAGTCTTTTGAAAGCGTAAGTGAAGAAGTAAAAACGATAATGGATAGTATTCGCACGAAATTTAGCGATGTCAGCGAAAAAAACACAGGAGTTGGAAGTGTGATTTTTGCAGTAAAACCTGGAGATGGTTCCGCGAGAGAACAAGCGGCTTCTTGCCAAAAAGTATTAGGTGGTTGGGCAAATATTGCGAATGAATATGCAACAAAAAGATATCGATCGAATTTAATGAATTGGGGAATGCTTCCATTTTTGATAGAAAAAGGAGAGCTTCCATTTAAAAAAGAAGATTATATTTTTGTTCCAAATATTCGGAAAGTCTTAGAAGAGAAGAAAGAAAGTTTTAAGGCATATGTGGTAATAAAAGAAAGTTTGCAAGAGTTTTCCCTTTCGCTAGGGGATATGACGGATGAAGAGCGAGAAATCATTCTTAAAGGATGTTTGATTAATTATAATCGAAAAGAATAAAGATAAAAGTGCAAAAAAAATACACGTTTTATGGTGTATTTTTTTTGTTATAAAAATCTTTATTTTTTTGGAATACGTTTCTTTTTTTTGTTGCCTGTTAATAAGGTGAGAATACAAGCAATTTCAAAAATTGCACCAATTACAATGAGCCACCAAGGGAGACTGCTTTCCGATTTTGATAATACAAAATAGATTGGGACAATAATATAGGTGAGTGCGATTAATATTCCAAAAAGAGCAGCTAAAAAATCAATAAATTTGGCGCGTAATACTTTGTCCGTAGCATTGATTTGTCGCAAATCATTATGAGGAAGTTGCACTTCCAAATCATAGGCTTCTAAATTCATATCATGAAAAGTTTCTCCACGTAAGCGAATACTGTCACATAATGCTTTCTTTTCTTCTAGTATAATGATTTCTTCATTTAGTACTTGTTCTGTTTCGTTTAATGCATCCATTAGGCTTTTATTGGAAAGGATAAGAGACTTTACTTCCTTTAAAGGAACGCCAGCAACTCTAAGAATTTTAATTTTTTTTAATGCAGCTATATCTTCTGGTGAGAAATCAATCTTACCTGTTTCTGGATTTTTACCAGGGGCAATAAGTCCCTCATTTTGGTAAAATTTAATATTGGATTTGTTTAGCCCAACTTCTTTTTCCACATCTGTAATATTCATATGAAACCTCCATTTCAATAAATAAATAAATTGTAAATATGATTCATGTTTGAACTACTCTTATAGTAGCACAAAAAATAAAATAATCAAAGAAAATCATTCTTTACGGGAATTTATCTACGGGTTATAATAAAGAGAATAAGAAAGATTGAGGAAATTAAATTGAAGAAATATCGTTTACTCATAATTGGAATATTACTTTGCTTATTAAGTGGATGTAAAAGTAATGAAAATATAGATGGCAGCGTAATAACGGCAGAAGAGAGAGATCTTACAGCGAAAGAATTCGTGATTTCTTATGAGACAAAGGTTTATACTCCAAACGTATTAGTGAATCAGGCTGGCTATCAAGCGACGGATAAAAAGAATGTCTATTTTTTAGGAGATAATTTATCGGAGATATTTCAAGTGCTTGAGTATGACACGGATCTTGTTGTTTTTGAAGGAAGTATAGAAAAGACGATAAAAGATGGATATGCGATTGGAGATTTTACAGAATTAAAAAAGCCAGGGAAATATTATATTAAAACTAAGAAAATTGGAGAATCTTATCCTTTTTCAATTGCAGGGATGGAAACAAAAGAAAAAATTTTTCATCAATTGCTAGAAAATCAAATAGCAAAAGATCCTTCGGAATATGTGGAGAAAGATACCCTTACGGACTTGATTCCTTTATTGCTTGCACATGAGATGTATCAAACCTCATTTTTAGATGGGGATGTGTATACCATTCCAAATCAAATTCCAGATATTTTGGATTATCTTGATGCGGTTGCAATTTCATTGGTTGAAGAGGAAGAAGAAACGGAAAGCAATGTAAATCATGTTTTTTTAGAAGCAGCGTTTTTTGCAAAATTATCTTATAATTTCAACGAATATGATGCAAAGAAAACGAAAGAGTATCAGGCAATTGCAATAAACCAATATTCTAAAGCTATACTGCTTTTAACGGAGGACGAAAGCATAACGGAATATGAAAGTTATGCTTACTTTGCAGCAACGGAATTATATCGAAGTACGGGAAAGTACATGTATCGAAAAGATGCAGAAAAATATGGAGAAAGAATTTCTTCTCTGCAAGAGAAAAATGTATGTACGTTTTATGCAGATGTGACACACATGTCAACAAGAAGAACGGTAACGGTGGATTTTTGTAATGAGCGTATGGATACTATTCGGTTGGACGTAATTGGATGGACAGAAAATGCGGGGAAATATCCGTTTTTTTATGAGTTAAAGAGTGTGGATTCCTTGCTGATATATGGCATGAAAATTCTATGGATAAATGAGATTAATTATAGTGAAGAGTATGATGAATTAGAAAAAGAAATTGAAGCCTATTTGACGGGGCTAAATACGGAAGGACTTTCCTATATTTCAGAAATGGGATATACTTATGCGGAAGAAATTTTTGAAAAGCGATTGGATTTGAATAATAAATTTTTGGTCTTAATAAGTGGATATATGCAGCAAGAGAGTATAGAATAAGTAGGAAATGAGGATAAACATGAAAATTGTAGTTTTAGCAGGTGGCATTAGTACGGAAAGAGATGTTTCTCTTAGCTCAGGAAGGCTGATACATCAAGCTTTAGTTCAAAAAGGTCATCAAGCCATATTAGTGGATTCTTATCTTGGTTGTGAGAAAGTCGAAGGAGATGTATTTGTAGCATGCAAAAACATGGTGAATCGAGAAGTGGGAATTGAGGAAGCAGATCCAGACATTCAGAAAATCAAAAGTATGCGTGCAGATGGAGGGAATACATTTTTTGGACCACAAGTTTTAGAATTATGTGAAAAAGCGGATTTGGTTTTTATTGCTTTACATGGAACGAGTGGTGAAAATGGAAAAGTACAAGGGATGTTTGACTTGTTAGGAATTAAATATACGGGAACAAATTATGCAAGTGCGATGCTTGCAATGGATAAAACAATAGCCAAAGAAATTATGAATGCCTATCAAATTCCGACACCAAAGGGTGTGCGATTAAAAAAAGGGCAGCAAGATAAGAGAGAGATTCCAGTTCCTTGTGTTGTAAAAACTGTTTGTGGAGGATCCAGCGTCGGTGTGTATATTGTAACAAAAGAAGAAGATTACGAAAGAGCCAAGGAAAAAGCATTTTCATATGAAGAGGAACTGGTAATTGAAGAATATATAAAAGGAAGAGAGTTTTCTGTTGGAGTATTGGATGGAAAAGCTTTGCCTATTATAGAGATTGCACCGAAAGAAGGATTTTATGATTACAAGAATAAATATCAAAAGGATAGTACGGTAGAAACCTGCCCAGCGAATATACCAAAAGAGGTGGAAATTAAAATGAAACAATGTGCGGAAAAAGTATTTTTTGCACTTCGGTATGAGACTTATGCGAGAATGGATTTCCTTATGAAAGAAGATGAGAGTATTTATTGTCTAGAGGCAAATACATTGCCGGGAATGACACCCACGTCACTTTTGCCACAGGAAGCTGCTGCGAATGGAATGAACTTTGAGGAATTATGTGAAAAGATTGTAGAATTAGCGATGAAGAAGAAGGCGGAACATTTATGAAACATATGACGTTAAAAAACATGTATCACATTCTTGGAGGAGAATTACATGCAGCAGGTGCTGACCAAGAAAAGGAAATAACTGGTATTTCGATAGACTCAAGAACGGTAAAGAAAGATGGACTATTTATCGCTTTAAAAGGTGAGCGTGTGGATGGACACACCTTTATTTCTGATGTAATGAAAAAAGAAGCTTTTGCTGTAATTTGTGAAAAGAAACCAGAGGAAGAAAATATTCCTTATATTTTAGTGAAGGACGGTTTGGAAGCGTTATTAAGGCTAGCAGAATTTTATCGTAAACAATTAGATGTTAAAACCATAGCAATTACGGGAAGCGTTGGAAAAACAACGACAAAAGAATTTATAGCGGCTGTTTTATCGCAAAAATATAGGGTGTTAAAAACGAAGGGAAATCATAATAATATCGTGGGATTACCATTAACGATTTTTGAAATTACAGACACCGATGAACTCGCGGTTCTAGAAATGGGAATCAATCAATTTGGCGAGATGCGTAGAATGGCAAAAGCGGCCGAGCCAGATGTATGTGTAATGACAAATATTGGAGAATGCCATTTGGAATATCTTGGTTCCTTGGAAGGAGTGTTAGAAGCAAAGTCAGAAATGCTAGATTATATGCAAATGGATGGAACGTTAATTAGTAATGGGGATGATCGGATGCTATTAACCATTTCCGAGCCAAAAGCGAAACATCAAATTCATTTTGGCTTATCAAAGGATAATGATGTATACGCAACAAATGTGGAAGATAGGGGGCTTTTTGGAACAAACTGTATCATCCATGGAAAACAGGGAGAATATCAAGTGCAGATTCCACTTCCTGGACAACATATGATTTATAATGCGCTAGCAGCAGTATCGGTAGGAGAATTGTTTGAATTAACAAAAGAAGAGATAGAAAATGGAATGCAAAATGTTACTACGGTAGGAAGCCGAAACAATATTATTCAAAATGAAAATTATACGATTATTGATGACTGTTATAATGCAAACCCTGTTTCTATGCGGGCGGCAATAGATTTATTGGCGACATCAACAACGAGAACGGTTGCAATTATAGGAGATATGGGAGAATTAGGAACGGATACGATTTCTTTGCATAAAAATATAGGGATTTATGCGAAAAAGAAGAAGATAGATCAATTGATTTTTATTGGAAAACTTGCAAAATATGCAGCAGAGGCAGCAAGGGATATAGAGAATACTTCTGAAAATGTTTTGTATTTCTCAGAGAAAAAAGATTTCTATCAAGAAATACATAGCATTTTAAAAGAAAAGGATACCATTTTAGTCAAGGCATCCAATGCAGCAGGATTTCAAGAGATTGTAGAATATATAAATTCTTAGAAAAAAAAGAGTTGAAGAATGAGAATTCTACGACTCCTTTTTAATTATACAAGTTCTTTATTTTTGTTATACATTGTTTGAAGTTGGTTTTGAACATAGTCACCAATGTGTTTTTGATCTTCAGGGTCTAAATCTGTAATATAATAAGGTTTTCCATATTCCAAAATAACATGTGCTTTTTTAATTTTCGGAAATTGCATTTCAAAAAGAGCAGAAGAATTATTAATTGCCATGGGAACAATAGGACAATTTGCTTTTTTTGCAATTTTTAAACTTCCACTATGAAAAGGAAGTAAGGTGTCAGGTGTTTTGTTTCTGGTTCCTTCTGGAAAAACGCAAACGGATATTCCACGTTTTATTAAATCAACACAGGCTAAAATCATACGAACGCCGGATTTTAAATCGTTACGGTCAAGGAATTGACAATGTAAAAATTTCATCCAGGTTGAAAGAAGAGGTATTTTTCCAAATTCCTTTTTGGAAATATAACCGGTTGGCCTAGGAACACGAACATAAGTAAGAATTACATCAAAAAAGCTGGTATGATTTCCAACATATAAAACGGCTTTGTCCTTAGGTACATGTTCTTCGCCAAGTACTGTTAATTTCACACCAGAAATAAATAAAACTACACGGAAAGCCCAAGTGACAATGGAAAGAGAACTTTTTGTTTGTGTATCTTTGGAAAACATTCCGAGAAGTAATTCAATCAAAAATATAGGGATGCTGATAATTAGAAAAGAAACAATAAAAATAACCGTGGTAATATATCGAATCATAAAACCCCTTTCTATGTTGAAATGGACACAGATATCGCTTACATTATATCGGTTAATTCTATATGGTGCAAGTAAAAAGATGCTGAAACATGTAGAAATTTTGACAAAGATACCTTATACTTGAAAGGGAAAATCAAGAATGCTTAAGAAAGAGGTTTTGCATGCTATTACTGAAAAACGGATATGTGATGGATCCAAAAAGTAAAACAGAAGAAAAAATGGATGTTTTAGTTGCGGAAGGAAAAATTCTGCAAATGAAGAAACAGATAAAAGAAGAGGATATTTCGGATAAAGCATTGGAAATAATTGATGTTGCTGGGAAAATCGTTGCACCAGGGCTTGTGGATGTGCATGCACATTTTAGAGACCCAGGATATACCTATAAGGCAGACCTTTTGACCGAATCGAGAGCGGCAAAAAAAGGTGGATATACCACGGTAATTTTGATGGCAAATACGAAACCAGTGGGGGATTCGAAGGAAGTAATTAATTATATCAATAATAATGCGGTAGATTTACCAGTTCATATAAAAACTTGTGCAACAGTAACGAAGCATATGGAGGGTGAGCTTCTTACGGATATGGATATGTTAAAAGCAAATGGAGCCGTAGGGTTTACGGATGATGGAAGACCAATTCTTTCGGAAGAAGTATTAGAAAAAGCGATGCGAAAAACTGCAGAACTGGAAGTGCCAATTAGCTTGCATGAAGAAGACCCCAAATATATAAAGAATAATGGAATTAATGATACAATTGCAAATGCTTATTTTTATTTGGAAGGTGCAACAAATAAAGCAGAGTATTCTATGATAAAGAGAGATTTAGAAATTGCTTTGAAGACGAATGCTATCTTAAATATACAGCATGTAAGCACCAAAGAAAGTGTGGATTATATACGAGAAGCTAGAAAAATAAGCAGGCGTATCTATGCGGAAGCAACGCCACATCATTTTTCAATGACGGAGGAAGATATTCGAACAAAGGGGACATTGGCCAAGATGAATCCGCCACTTCGAGCGGAAGTGGATCGAAAAGCAATTGTGCAAGGATTAAAGGAAAATGTGATATCTATTATTGCAACGGATCATGCACCACATACGATGGAAGAAAAGGAAGAAGATTTTTTTCGGGCACCGAGTGGTATTATTGGATTAGAAACAGCTCTTTCTTTGGGTATTAAATACCTCGTGGAAACGGGTGAATTAACCTTAATGGAAGTATTAGAAAAAATGACATGCAATCCAGCGGAACTATACCAATTAGATACGGGAGAACTTCGAGTGGGCGGACCAGCAGACCTGGTAGTTTTTTCTGAAAAAGAAACGGAAATGTACACACATTGTGCTTCGAAATCAAAAAACACTCCTTTTTTAGGAGAGATATTGCCAGGGGTTGTTTATTTAACGATTGTGGATGGAAACATTGTGTATCGAAAAGAATAAAAAAGGAAAGAGAAAATGAAGAAAAGAAAAGAAATTGCAACGGTATATTCGCAGGATAACCTAGGAGAAGATATCTTTGATATGTGGGTTTCTTCAAAATTGGCGAAAAATGCAAAAGCAGGACAATTTTTATCTATTTATCCACAAGATGCATCCAAATTACTTCCAAGGCCAATTAGCATCTGCGAAATTGATAAAAAGAAAGAAAAGATACGATTTGTATATCGCGTTGTTGGAGAAGGAACGAAGGAATTTGCTTCCTATGAAAAAGGGAATGCGATTTTTCTTTTGGGGAATTTGGGTAATGGATACCCGGTGGAAGAAGGGATTCATAAACGAGTTTTGCTTTTAGGGGGAGGAATGGGAATTCCTCCGTTATTACAGTTGTCGAAAGAACTTAGGGCAAAGGATTCCAAAATGGAAATAGATATCGTTTTAGGATTTCGAGATGCACATACGTTTTTGGTGGACGATTTTAAAACGCAGGGGAATGTATATTTGGCAACGGATGATGGAAGTTTAGGAACCAGAGGGAATGTTTTAAACGTCATAGAAACATGGGAAACTAAGGCCGATATTATTTTTGCATGTGGACCAACACCTATGTTACGTGCCGTTAAAGCCTATGCAAAAGAAATCGAAATAAAAGCATACCTTTCTTTAGAAGAAAGAATGGCTTGCGGAGTTGGCGCATGTCTTGGTTGTGTATGCGAAACGGTAGATATAGATGAACATTCACAAGTGAAAAATCAACGAATATGTGTGGAAGGACCTGTTTTTGAGGCACAGGAGGTAGAAATATAATGAAACATAATACAAAGATTACCATTGCTGGCGTGGAAATGAAAAATCCGGTGATGACTGCTTCTGGAACGTTTGGCTCGGGAATGGAATATCAAGAATTTGTTGATTTAAATGCACTTGGAGCAATTGTTACAAAAGGGGTTTCTAATACCCCATGGCTTGGAAATCCAACACCAAGGATTGCAGAAACTTATGGCGGAATGTTAAACGCAATTGGTTTACAAAATCCGGGGATCGAAGTATTTATAAAAAGAGACCTTCCCTTCTTAAAACAATTTGATACCAAAGTAATTGTAAATGTTTGTGGAAAACAAGTAGAAGATTACGTGAAGGTTGTAGAAAAACTAGGGGATCAACCAGTAGATATGCTTGAGATTAATGTGTCTTGTCCAAATGTGAAAGAAGGAGCGATTGCTTTTGGACAAAATGCAACGATGCTGTTTGAAATCACAAAAGCTATCAAAAAAATTGCAAAGCAACCCATTATTATGAAATTGAGTCCAAATGTAACCGATATTACAGAAATGGCAAAAGCAGCAGAAGCAGGAGGCAGCGATGCACTTTCATTAATCAATACGATAACGGGAATGAAAATTGATATTTATCGAAAATCTTTTGTTCTTGGAAATAAAACAGGTGGTTTGTCAGGACCAGCGATAAAACCGGTGGCGATTCGAATGGTACATCAAGTAGCTAATGCGGTGAAGATTCCCATCATTGGAATGGGTGGTATTCGAAATGGAGAAGATGCGATTGAATTTATGATGGCTGGAGCTACTGGTGTTGCAGTAGGGGCTATGAATTTCTCGAATCCATACGCAACCATAGAAACCATTTCTGGAATTGAAGAGTATATGAACAAAAGTAACCTTGCAAATCTTCAAGAAATTATAGGATGTGTATAATAAAAAAGACACGAAATCTATTTTCGTGTCTTTTCTTAGGGAAAAGCTAGCTAAGAGAACTTTGCGTAGACCATTGGTCTAATTTTTCTAGAACTAAGTTATAGGTTTCTTGACATAGTTCAGGAAGCTCTCCACCCCAAGTTTCTTCGGCTTGTTTATATCCTTTTATGAATGCTTCCTTAAGTTCCGATGCATATTCTGGATTGTTTGATGCAAGTGCTTTTGCGAAATCAACAATTCGATCCGATGTTTTTTCAGATCCCCAGTATCCATTCTCGGAAATTTCCGCTTCGGCTTCTAACTTTGTTGCTTCATCAACGGTAAAATCACCAGTTGCTAAATAACTATAAATATTAGTAGCATTGTCTGATGTTGCAGATTCTTTTAGAATAATTTTTTGCACAAGAGAACGAAATTGTTCGGTACGTGCATCCGATTCGGCTTTCAATTTTGCAATTAAATCTGTTTGGCTAGTATTTTTGGTTTCCTCCGTAGTTTTTTCATAGACAACTCCATTTCCTTCTGAGCTAGTATCTTGTATGTTTTTTTCAACTAGTTTACTGGGTGGAAGTTTGGATATATTTTCTACGGGAGGTCCGGTGTTTGTAATTCCATTTACGTTCATACGGTTACCCTCCTTGGTAAAATCGTTTTTATTTCAAACGAAAGTTATTGTTACAATCTAAATATCGGCAAATGAGAGCAAAAAGTTAACAAGAAGCTCTAAATATGCACAGTTTTCTTGCAAAAGACAGTTGAATTTTATATAATGAATTACAAATTCCATGTAAAAAAAGGAGATATTGATTGGATTTTATCGAAAAAAAGGCGAAAGCAAAAATAAATATAGGATTGGATGTTCTTGGAAAGTTTGAGAATGGATATCATGATGTGAAAATGATTATGCATACGGTCAATTTGGCAGATACTCTTTCTTTTCGAAAAAATAACACTGGAAAAGCTACGATGTGTTCTTCAGATAAGACAATTCCAGAAGATGAAAGAAATTTGATTATGAAAGCAACAAATCTGTTTCGGAACACTTACGGAGTCACAGAAGGCGTACATATAGAATTAGAAAAAAGAATTCCGCATGCAGCAGGATTGGGTGGCGGAAGTGCAGATGCTGCAACAACACTGCTGGCGTTAAACGAATTGTTTCAACTACATGCTTCACAAGATGAACTTTTTGAAATTGGCGTTAAAATTGGAGCGGATGTTCCATTTTGCATTATGGGTGGAACTGCACTTGCAGAAGGGATTGGAGAAAAATTAACTCCATTACAACCATTACCTACTTGTGCAATCGTGTTAGTGAAACCTAAAATTTCCGTATCAACGGCACGAGTATATCAATCGTTTGATTTGCAAGAAATTGATCAACATCCAGATATTGATGGCATAATAAAAGCATTGGAGAAACAGAATTTACGCGAAATTTGTGTTCGGCTAGGAAATGTTTTAGAATCAGTAACAATTCATGATTTTCCGGAATTAAAAACCTATAAAGATTACATGAAGAAACAAGGTGCATTGGGCTCTTTGATGAGTGGAAGCGGACCAACTATTTTTGGAATTTTTGAAAATCGTATGGATGCAGAAAGAGTAGTTCGTTATTTTGAACAGCAACCAGAAATTGCAAGTGTAAACATTGCGTAACCTAAGGAGAAGTATATGGAAAAAGATCCTGGAACAAGAACATTATCGATGAATATGGATGAATACTTACCGCTTAGAGAGGTGGTTTTTAATACACTAAGACAAGCAATTTTAGCAGGAGAATTAAGACCGGGTGAGCGTTTAATGGAAATTCATTTGGCAGAACGACTAGGTGTTAGTCGTACGCCAATTCGGGAAGCCATTCGAAAGCTTACGGCAGAGGGTTTAGTATCAATGGTTCCAAGAAAAGGAGCTACCGTAGCTCAGATTACAGAAAAAAATCTTCGAGATGTCTTAGAAGTGCGAAGAAATTTGGATACTTTTGCGGTTGAACTTGCTTGTGAAAGGATTACGGAGGCACAAATTCAAGAGTTGGAGAATAAAATCATTTTTTTCGAACAAGCTACGAAAGAAAAAAATGTAAAGGAAATTGCTGAGGCAGATGTTGAATTACATAATTTTATTGTTCGAGTTACAGGAAATGATCGATTAGCAGAATTGGTAAAAAACCTTTCGGAACAAGTATATCGGTATCGTTTTGAATATATTAAAGATGAGACAACGCATAATATTTTAGTAAAAGAACATAGAGAGATTTATGAATGTATGAAAAAAAGAAATGCAGCTTGTGCAAAAGAAGCTATGAGACGGCATATTACAAATCAGGAAAATGGAATTATAAAACATTTATGTAAAGAAAGAGAAATATAAAAGAAAAATAAGCTTGCATGATAAAAGTCGCGCAAAAACAGAAAATGAAGGAAAGATATTATGAGGAATCGTATGAAATGAAGAAAGATGTATTAATCACGATTCAAGGGTTACAATTTGATGAACGAAAAGAATCCGAAGCGATTGAAACTATTAGCAGAGGAAAATACTATAAGAGAAATGGAAATCATTACGTATTGTTTGAAGAAGCCTTTGATGAAGGTGGAGAAACGGTGCAAAACATATTGAAATTTAATGAAAACGAAATGCAATTAACAAAGAAGGGTCCATTAAATACAAGCATGATATTTGAGAAAAATCGAAAAAATATTGCTAATTATAATACACCTTATGGAGCCATGCAAATTGGAATTGATGCTAGAGAGTTATGGATAAAAGAAGAACTTGAAAAAATATCGTTAGATGTGGATTATGCGATGGATATTAATTATGAATATTTGGCGGATTGTAAAATATCTGTAGTTATTGAATCCGTTGAAATAAAAGAGGAGCAGAACCTTTTATAAAGGTTTTGCTCCTGCTTTTTCTTGTAATTTTTCAATGGTTTTTTTCCACCGGCTTTTCTTTTTTTGTGTGGTTTTAATCGTGCCATGAAGGCCTTTAACACCAACAATGTATATTCCACTCACTTGCGCTTTTACTTCTTTACGAATGGGAACGGAATCAAAAATTTTCTCATCGCAAATCAAAGACATAATTTGTGGACCTACTTTTGCTTTTATGATGGGAAGCTTTGTGTTACGCATTAATTTAGGAGACTGATCAATTACATATTGCGGTAATCCGGAATCTTTCATTTTCAGTTTCTTCTTATCAATAATTAGCATAGAAATGGTTTGTTTATGCGCTTCAATTTCTACTTGCTGTTCTTCCTGTTTCTTTTGTGCACGTCTACCTAATATAAATAATACAACGATTGCAATTAGTAAAACGGCGGAAACACTTATTAGTACAATTAATCCTGTGCTCATTTATTACCTCCTATTAATTTGGTCACTTTAGTCTACCATTTTTCTAGTGTTCATGCAAGATGAGATTATGTGGATTCGTTGATAAAATAAGGGAAAAGAGATATAATTAACTGGAAATGATAATTCGATGGAGAGAATTTTATGAGTGGATTTTTTGAGGGAGCAAACCAAGTCATTTCCTTTGTGTTTGCACATATCGTATTTATTAATTTGTTATTAGCAATTATAATTATTTTTTTTCAAAGAAAAGAACCAAAAGCAGTATGGGCATGGCTGCTCATTTTATATGCAATTCCCATTGTTGGATTTGTATTTTATTTGTTTTTAGGTGTTGATTTACATAAACGGAAAATGTTTCGAACAAAGGCATTTTATGATAATAAGCAAAAAGCCATTCAACGGCAAAGAAGAAGCATTAAAAATCATGAAATCACATATAAGCATCCAGAAGTTGCAGGGTATGAAGATTTAATTCTTTACAATTTAAACTGTTTGGGCGCAATTCTTGAAGACGATAATGCAATTACCACATTTACGGATGGAAATTCAAAGTTTGATGCATTGATCGAAGATATCAAAAATGCAAAAACCTATATCCATCTACAATATTACATTATAAAAAAAGACATTCTCTTTGAACGAATCGTTAAAGAGCTTGTTATAAAAGCTTCGGAAGGCGTGGATGTGCGGATTTTATATGATGCAATGGGTTGTAGAGGTATCACAAAAAATTATTGGAAGCAACTTCGTAAACAAGGCATATTAGTCTGTGAATTTTTCCCAGCGGCACTTCGAAGACTTCATGTTCGTATTAATTATAGAAATCATAGAAAAATAGCCGTTATTGATGGAACCATTGGTTATGTTGGTGGATACAATATCGGGAAAGAGTATATTGACCTTAAAAAAAGATTTGGGCATTGGAGAGATACGCATTTACGAATTGATGGAAGCGCAGCTAAGGATTTAGAACTTCGATTTTTACTTGATTGGAATTATTCACAAGGAGAAGATGCCGTTGGAATGTCACGAGTATATCTTCCAAAGTATAAAGGACCAGGGAATTCTGCGATACAGATTATTTCAAGTGGACCGGATGAGGTAACCGAAAATATTCGAGATAATTATTTGCGAATTATTGAAAAAGCAAAATATAGTATATATATTCAAACGCCATATTTTATACCGGATGAATCTATTTTGAATGCGTTAACCATGGCAGTAAAGTCTGGAATTTCAGTAAATATTATGATTCCTTGTATGCCAGACCACTTGTTTGTATATTGGGCAACCTATTCTTATGTTGGACAATTGGTTTTAGAAGGTGCAAACTGTTATACTTATGATGGTGGATTTATTCATGCAAAGGGTGTGATTATAGATGAAAGATGTTATTGCTACGGGACTGCAAATATGGATATTCGAAGTTTTCAATTAAACTTTGAAGTAAATGCGATTGTTTTTGATAAAAAGGAAGCAAAGAAAATGGTGCGTATTTTTAAAGAAGATATATTGCACTGTACGAAGATAACAAAAAAAGAATATGAAAAAAGAAATTTGAAAATACGCTTTAAAGAGCAAGCTTGTCGGTTATTATCACCAATTTTATAAGAAAAAAAGAGAAAAGAGTGATAAAACTGTGAAAAGTCTTTTATTGCGACGAAAGATATGGTATAAATACAGTATTGATGTAAAAAAATGGATAGGTTTAGAATAGGAGAAAACATAAACATGAAAAAGAAAATCGCATTTGCAATTGTTACAATTGCAGCAGTTGCAACATTAGTAGGCTGTGGAAATAAAGAATATGTTACTTTGGGAGATTATAGTGCAATCACAATTGAGATTGACCCAAAAGAAGAAGTAACAAATGAAGATGTAGAAGCAAAATATCAAGAGGTATTAGATGCTAATATGTCATACGAAACCATCACAGGTAGAACAGCAGAATCAGGAGACCTTGTTGAAATCGATTACATCGGTACCGTTGATGGAGAAGAGTTTGATAGTGGAACCATTGGAGCAGACGGTGATGATTTTTTATTAGGGTCGGATACAATGATTGAAGGATTCGAAGAGGCAATTATTGGTATGAGTATTGGGGAAGAAAAAATTGCAGAAATTACATTCCCAGAGGATTATTATAGCGAAGATTTAAGCGGAAAACTGGCGCAATTTGATATTACATTAAATGCGATTAAAAAAGCGGTATATCCAGAAGAACTTACAGAAGAAATGATTATGGCAGCGAATCCGGATTGTACAACAGAAGAAGAACTTCGCGCTGCATTTCGTTTAGAATTAGAAGAAGCAGTGGATGCAGCATATTTAGAGGCACAAAAATCAGCAATAATTTACAATTTGGTTGAAAACGCAACCTATGCAGACGAATTACCAGAAGAAATGCTTACCGAATATGAAGATATGCTAGTAGACCAAACGGAACAATGGGCAGCAGCATATGGCGTAGACCTTGAGACATTAGTATCTTCTTACTTCTATCAAACAATGGATGAATTCTATGCAGATACAGAAGAACAAGCTATTTTATATGCAAAACAAGAGTTATTAATGGATGCATTAGCAGAAGCAGAGGGCATTGAAGTTAGTAGCGAAGATATCACTGCTTATGCAGAAGAGATTTATCTAGATTATGGATATGAATCAGCAGAAGTATTTATTGAAGCTTATGGAGAAGATGCATTTATTTCAGCAATTGAAGCAGATCGCGTATTTGATATTCTTCTTGCGAATACAACGACCAATGATTTGGTTGTGGAAACGGTAGAATAATAAAACCGAATAAAATTTAAATCAAATATATAAGTAATCGCATAAGAAATAAGACTAATAAATAGGTAAGAGAATATATCGAATAATGAAGTCTTCCGAGGGATTCTAAATTATGACATTTTAAATCGGGGTGACCTTATGAGAAAAATGAAAGTATATGGTACGGTTCTTAGTTTCATATTATGCTTAGCAATAGTGGTAGCGCCTACAATGGCTACCACTATTTCTGATATAAAGAAGCAGGAAGAAGAAACGAAAGCGCAATTAGAATTAGTAAACGAAAGTATCAAGGAAATGGAAACTTCCTATCGGGAAATAGAAGAAGAAATGGGAGAGCTGGATGCCAAACTAGTAGAACTAATGGCAAGTGTGCAGATGATTGCTGAGGAAGTCTCCGTTATGGAAGAAAAGAAGGCGGTAGTAGAAACTTCTTATCAAGAAGCCCTTGCAAAAGAACAAATGCAATATGAAGCAATGAAGGAACGGATACAATTTATGTATGAAAAAGGAGATAGCAGTTATTGGGAATTGTTAATTTCTGGTGATTCGATAACCAATATTGTGAATAAATTGGAATATGCGGAAAAAGTTTATGCTTATGATAGAGATTGTTTAGAAGCATTCAAAGTGATAGTGGTGGAAGTAGCAGCATTAAAAGAAGAATTGGAAGTGCAATCGGCAGAGTTAGAAGTGACGATGCATGAGAGTATGGAAGAGCAAGAAAGTTTGGAACAGGCATTACTTGAAAAACGAGAGACAAGTGATAATTATGAGGAATTAATAGCAAGTGCATCGGCAAAAGCCTCTGAATATAAAAAACAGATGAGTGCGCAACAAAAAGAAATCGAACGATTAGAAGAATTAGAAGAAGAGAAATATCAAACGCAAAATGCAGTAACGCAAATTGATCCTTCAGTAATAACAAGTGCAACGGGAAGTGCATTAGGAAAGGAAATTGCGACATTTGCAACGGGTTTTGTGGGGAATCCCTATGTATATGGTGGCACAAGTTTAACGAATGGGTGTGATTGCTCGGGATTTACACAATCCATATATAAAGCATATGGATACTCCATTCCGAGAACTTCGACGGATCAACGTTCAGCAGGGGTAAGTGTATCCTATAGTGATGCACAGCCAGGGGATATTATTTGTTATTCGGGTCATGTTGCAATTTATTTAGGAAGTGGAATGATAGTCCATGCAAGTACCGAGAAAACGGGAATTATTATTGGTACTGCAACTTATCGAACGATATTGTCTGTCAGAAGAATTATCTGACAAATATAGAAAATGTTAAAAAAGAATAAGTAATTATGAAAAAAAAATAAAATTAGCACTCGACTATTGACAGTGCTAACAACTGGTGTTATAACATAATTGTAACAAGAAATAAGAAGTTTAGACCTTAGCATTAAGGCCCAAAAGGAGGAATGAATTATGTTATTACCAAGTATTTTTAGAAATGATTATCCAGATGATTTTATGAGTGATTTTTTTAATTTTCCTTCTAAATTAAGGGATGAACAACCATTTTCACTCATGAAAACGGATGTAAAGGAACTTGAAAATGGATACCAAATCATGATTGAGTTACCAGGCTACAAAAAAGAGGATATTGAAGCAGAGATTTCGGATGGATACTTATGCATCCAAGCAGAGAGAACCGAAGAGAAAGAAGAGAAGAAAAAAGGAAACTACATTCGTAAAGAGCGTTATGTGGGATCCTGCAGAAGAAGATATTATATTGGAGACAATGTAACAGAAGAGGATATCAAAGCTAGTTTTGAAGATGGTGTGTTAAACATTGAGGTTCCAAAAAAATTGGAAACAAAAAACGAGGAAAGAAAATTGATATCAATTCAATAAACGAAGGAAAGAGAAGTCATTTGGCTTCTCTTTTTTTTTGTGTAAGATAATGGTAAAATGTTTGTAAGAACAAAAGTCTTGTTTTAAGATAAAATAAAGGTGATGAGGTGAAATATGAATCAAATGAGTGGAATAATTGAAATCGATCTACATGGGTATACCTATGAGGATGGTTTTCATAAAATAGAAAAAGTAGTAAAGGAAGCCAATGCATCCATCTATCGCATTCGTGTAATTCATGGATTTCATGGAGGAAATCGTTTGAAAAATATGTTACAGGAAGAATTTTCCTATGGAAGAAATGAAAAAGTGCTTCGCGTAATGGGTGGAAATAACCAAGGAATTACAGAATTAGTATTACGAGAATATTAAGTACCTAGAAAGATTATATATCATCTTAATGGAAAGGAGTTTTTATGAGAGAAGTACGAGGGTTAATGCATGGAATAAACTATGGAGGTTGGTTATCTCAATGTGTTCATACAAAAGAACATTATGATACCTTTATCATCAAAGAAGATGTGAAAAAAGTAGCAAGTTGGGGAATGGATCATATACGAATTCCTTTTGATTATATGCTTATACAAAGGGAAGATGGAACTATAAAAGAAGAAGGGTTTGCTTACTTAGACAACATCTATACATGGTGTAAGGAGAATTCTTTACGGGTTGTACTAGACCTACATAAAGCAAAAGGATATGATTTTAATGATGCAGGAACAGCGGATAATAATTTGTTTGAATCAAAAGAATTGCAAGATGTTTTCAAAAAATTATGGATAGCTATGGCAAAACGTTACGGAGATAAAAGTGAAGTGATTGCATTTGAATTATTAAATGAAATTGTGGAAGAAAACAATGCAACTCTTTGGAATCAGTTAGCAAAAGAAACGGTTAAAGAAATAAGAAAATTTGCGCCTACGATGGAAATTATAATTGGAGGAATTCGGTGGAATAATGTACAAAGTATTCCTTTACTAGATGCACCTTATGATGCATATATGATTTATAATTTCCATTGCTATGACCCGATGGAATTTACGCATCAGAGAGCTGGATGGGTACCACATTTAAAAAATGCACCAGAAACACCTTGCACAACTACAAAGGAATTCTTTTTAGAACATTTTAAAGAAGCAAGAAGAATTGCGGATGAAAGAAAGGTACCTTTATATTGTGGAGAATATGGTGTGATTGATCAGGCACCAGTACCTGACACCTTGAAATGGTATCAAGATATTACGAATGCATTTGATATATATCATATTGGAAGGGCAAATTGGAGCTATAAGAAAATGGATTTTGGAATTTTAGATACGCATTATAATGTGATTAGAAATGAACTTTTAAAGACCTTATAGTATAAAAAACATAGCATGCAACCGAAACGTTACATAAAAAACGGAAAAAGCAACATGAAATTTCTAGAAATGACATGTTGCTTTTCCTATAATTAATTTGTAACAAAGGATGCATGAAAAAGTTGTCCCATTCGGTCCATGTAAAACATGCACAGGAAAACGAAAGAATCATATTAGAAATGGAGAATAAGTCTTATGAGTAAATTTTCAAACAACTTACAATTTTATCGAAAGAAAAATGATTTAACCCAGGAAATGTTGGCGGAACAGTTAGAAGTTTCTAGACAAACGATATCCAAGTGGGAAGCAGAAACGACTTATCCAGAAATGGAAAAAATTTTACAACTTTGCAATATATTTGGATGTGATATTGATACCTTGCTTCGTGGAGAAGCGGAAGATGTAGATGTGGCTACAAATAAAAAATATGATAAAGAAATGCGAAGTTTAAAGAATGGAATTACACTTGCAACCTTTCTTGTAATTACGGGGGTGGCAATTTTAATTGTATTAACTTCCCAAGGTATGCCAAATAATTACGCGGCAGCTATCTTTTTTGTGTTCCTTATTGTGGCTGTATTGATATATATTACTTCCGGCATTCAATTTTCTACATTTAAAAAGAAACATCCACATATTGTCCCCTTTTATACGGAGGAGGAAAAGGATATCGTGGCGCATCATTTCCCACTTCAGATTGCGGCAGGCGTTGGTGTGATACTCGTGGGTTTCGTTTTTTTGATATTAAACGCAGAGCAAGAAGAAGGAATTCTTCTACTAGTTACGGCAGGATTTATTGAAATGATTGCAATATCCATTTTGTTTTTTATTCCTGCTGGAATGAATCAAATGCGGTTAAATATTGAAGAATATAACAAAGAATACAGTGATGATCCAGATATAAAGGGAAAAGCAAAAAAGGTGGATGCATGGAGTGGCATTATCTTTTTAACCGCACTCATTGTTTTTTTAGTCACAGGCTTGGTTTATTATATGTGGTATATAAATTGGATTGTATTTATTGTTGCAGCATTACTTTCTGCAATTGTAAGCCAAATTGTTGATATGAAGACGAAGTAGAGCTTTAAGTAAAGAAAAACAAGGAGAAAAACGAAAGAAAATACAAGATGTATTCTTTACATTCTATGGAAAGTTACCTATAATAGGAAAGTGGTAAAAACTTTGAGAATTAGAACAAGGGAGGAACATCTTTTGCAAAGAGAAAAAGTAATCGTTATCGATTTCGGTGGACAATACAATCAATTGGTTGCAAGAAGAGTAAGAGAATGTAATGTATACTGTGAAATTTATTCTTATAAAACAGAAATTCATAAAATAAAAGAAATGAATCCAATGGGAATCATCCTAACAGGAGGACCCAATAGTTGTTATGAAGTAGATTCGCCGACTTATACAAAAGAACTATTTGAACTAGGCATTCCTGTATTAGGATTATGCTATGGAGCGCAATTGATGATGCACGTATTAGGAGGAACGGTTGAAAAAGCTCCTGTTCGTGAATATGGAAAAACAAGAGTGTTCGTAGAATCTACTTCAAAATTATTTGAAGGGGTGCAAAATCCAACAACCTGCTGGATGAGCCATTTTGATTATATATCAAGAATTGCACCAAACTTTACCATAACTGCACATACGGCAGATTGTCCGGTGGCAGCAGCAGAAAATGAAAAGAAAAAATTATATGCGATTCAATTCCATCCTGAGGTATTACATACTGTGGAAGGGACGAAGATGTTAAATAATTTTGTGATGAATGTTTGTCACTGTGCTGGTGATTGGAGAATGGATGCGTTTGTAGAAAATACCATTTATGCGATTAAGGAAAAAGTCGGAAATGGGAAAGTGCTTTGTGCTCTATCTGGTGGAGTGGATTCTTCTGTGGCAGCAGTTTTACTATCCAAAGCCGTGGGATCTCAACTCACTTGCGTATTTGTAGACCACGGTTTGCTCCGAAAAGATGAAGGCGACCAAGTGGAAGAAATTTTTGGAGAACATGGTAAATATGATCTTAACTTTATTCGTGTGAATGCACAGGAACGTTTTTATAAAGAATTAGCTGGTGTATCCGAACCAGAAGCAAAACGAAAAATTATCGGGGAAGAATTTATTCGCGTCTTCGAAGAAGAAGCAAAGAAAATCGGAACCGTTGACTTCCTCGTACAAGGTACTATATATCCAGATGTTGTGGAAAGTGGTGTGGGAGGAGAATCCGCTGTCATCAAATCCCATCATAATGTGGGAGGGCTTCCTGATTATGTGGACTTTAAAGAAATCATTGAGCCACTTCGAGATTTATTTAAGGATGAAGTACGAAAAGCAGGACTCGAACTTGGTATCGCAGAAACACTGGTATTTCGCCAACCTTTTCCGGGTCCAGGTTTAGGAATCCGTATTATTGGGGATATTACCCCGGAAAAAGTTAAAATCGTCCAAGAAGCGGATGCTATTTATCGAGAAGAAATTGCAAAAGCAGGAATTGACCGTGCCATTGGACAATATTTTGCAGCACTTACGAATATGCGTTCCGTAGGGGTTATGGGTGATGAAAGAACTTACGACTACGCCGTAGTCCTAAGAGCAGTTAGCACCATTGATTTTATGACTGCAGAATCCACGGAAATCCCATGGGAGGTTCTACAAACTGTAACCAGCCGTATTGTCAATGAAGTAGATCATGTAAATCGAGTACTATACGACCTAACTGGAAAACCACCAGGGACGATAGAGTTTGAATAGAGAACAAAGCTTCAAGAATGGCGTGTTTACGCGGTTATTTGGGGTTTTATATATAGGGTGATACCTTCTTGATACCTATTAATAAAAAAGAATTGTATACAGATTGGAGAGAGGATGAAAACAATTGGATTTCGAGTTACACCAAAAATGATTTTTTTTAGTGTGGCCGAATTTTTAGAAGATGAAAGGGTAAATATATGTATAACAGATAAAATGGTAGTACCTTTAGCATTGGATAATCCAGATAAACTAAGTTACCTGAGAATAACAATATTTACAATTATAAATCAATATGAAATAGATAATGCAGTCATTAAAAGAATTGAAGATAATTCAAAGACAGTAGATTTATTTAGAGTAAATATAGAAGGTGTAGTTCAAGAATTAATTTCAAATTGTAGAATTCGAAAGTATAAATCGTGTAAGCAGTCACAATTAGGATCCTTATTAGCTAAAAATGTTACTGATATAAAAAAGTGTATTGAGGGTGAGAATTTTTTTACAATACCAAACTGGGATCAATATAAAAAAGAAGAACGTGAAGCTGTTTTGAGTGCTTTAGCAGCAACTCAGCTTTAACAGAAAGGACAGTTATGTTTGACGCGCGAACAGAGATAGACTTAGAAAAAATGGAACCTTTTGGAAATACAGAAGGAAAAAATTCGCAGGTCTTTTTAGCACATGATAAGCAATTAGCGAATCAATTTATTGTTAAAAGAATAAAAAAAGAAGATATATATAATGATTATGGAAGTACAGATGAAAATAATTTATTTACTGAATCTAGAATTCTATATAAGGTAAGTCATCCTAATATAACTGAAATTCAATATGCAAGTTTTGATGAAGAGTATATTTATTTAGTTATGCCATACTATTTTAATGGTTCTATCCAAACGGTTCTAGATAGAAGAAATTTAACTATGAAGGAATTTATTAAATATGCATTAGACTTTTTGGGTGGATTATTATTTGTACATTCAAATAAGTTTGTGCATTTTGATATAAAACCAACCAATATTTTAATAAACAACAATGGGAAGGCAGCACTTACAGATTTTGGATTATCCAAGTCACTCAATTGTGTAACTGAGTTGGCCAGTCCGAATAAATTGTATAAATGTCATTGGCCCCCTGAATATTTTATGTCTCATGAATTGAGTCAGCAAGCTGACATATACCAAGCAGGAGTTACAATGTATAGGATGGTAAATGGAAACGGTGTGTGGGAGAGTTGTGTAAATAAAGCAACGGAAGATGATTTGAAAGAAGGGAAATTTCCTGATAAAAAGAATTATATGCCACATATCCCCAAAAAAATTATTAAAATTATTAACCATTGTCTGGAATATAATCCTGATAGAAGATATAATAATGTATTAGATATTATCAATGATTTATCATCAGTAGAATCTACTCAGGATTGGTTTTATACAATGAAATCAGATCTCGAACAAAGCTGGATTCTTGAAAAGAAAAATATGAAAACATGTATTGATTTGTTGAAAGTTGGAGACACTTATAATATATGTACAACAAAAATAAATTTAGAAACAAGAAATTCTACAAAAGTCAGTTCTATGAATTGTGAGAAAATCTCATTAAAAGAAGCATATCAAAAGGTTGCAGATTTCATACATAAATGATAGTATATAATTAGAAAGGATGTGATAGGTATGTTTAAGAAGGTTACAATTTCAACAAATACTTCACACAAGCAATGCGTTGGGTACAAAGAAAAAATGTCATACCAAACACGACTTCATAATGCTAATGCAACTGATTTAAGAGAGAATGGCAAAATACTAGACTTGAAAAACGGATATTCAAAAATAATTGCAAAGTCAATAAAAACACATTAAATACTTTACATATATGGTAATAACGCTACTTTGGGAATTTGAAAGTTAGCGTTATTATTTTTTGTACAACCAAAATAATCTTTTGGTATACAAATGAGACATTTACAAGTTTATTGTGAATGATTTTGCCTAAAAATTAATTAAATTCTCTTTTTGTGTCAATATTAAGATTTGAAATTATATTAAGATACATTCTTATTTTTGTTTCAGATATCTCCACAATTTCTTAGCTTCAAACTTCCCACAATCATCACAAGTATCTGGCCAATTCAATTTCCATTCCAAATACTCAGCTTCTGTAATCTCCTTCTTCGCCAGCGCTTGCTTTCGGATCATCCATTCCCTCATGAATTCATCAACTAATCCATAATTAAACCACATACCAACTGGCGGTTCATCTGGCCAGTAATCATCATTGTCATCATATTGGGCTACCGCCTTTGTGGTGGCTTTTTCTTTTTTATTACTACGGATAAGAGAGAAAAGATTGATCGCACCACGGTTGTCTTCATCCAGCCAGAAGAAAGTTTGCATAATATCTTCTGCACTTCCTGGGACTTCACTGACAAAGTTTAATGGGTTGATATCCATAGCTTTTGCCATATCTATAAGCATATCTTTTTGAGGAAATCTGTAATCACATTCATATTGCGCAATGCGATTTGCAGCTCCTTTTTCTTCTAAACCAACGGCAACTCCAAGTTCCTGTTGGGTCATTTTTCTGAGTTTTCGTACAAATTTAATTTTCTTACCAATTGTCATAGACTGCCTCCTTTACTGGAAATCTAATAATAATAAAACCTTATAGGACTTATTATATCTGATAAATGAGATACAGTAAATAAAAACTTTCGCCTAGAGGCGAAAATAATATTGACATTCGCAATGATGCGAAGTATAATAGATACCACAACATGACATTCGCTATAATGCGAACACCAAAACAACTGAATGAGCAGTACCATATATCAACAGACATTCGCCAAGACCTTCTGATAAGGAAGCGAGCGATGATGACACTTCCAGAATTGGCGGGAATACTTCACGCAAGAGCGGACCCGGGTTATAGAAAACAGAGGTTGATTGAGACATCAACAATATATGGATACACAGAACGCCAACGATTTTCCTAATAAGAAAACCGTAGTTATAACGTGAGTTATAGCATCTGATCTAGCTGCAATAGTCCAAACAATAGTTGAGCGGCCGGGGTGGTTCCCCAGGTCCTTAGTTAGATTTAAATTTTTTAGAAGAGGAGGTGGACAGATGGAGGGAACGATTTTTATTACAGCAGCTGAGATGGCTGAAATGCTTGGCATTTCAAAACCATATGCATACAAGATTATCAGACAGATGAATGATGAACTTGTTGCAAAAGGTTATTTAGCCATTCCTGGCAAAGTAGCAAAGAAGTATTTTGAAGAGAAGTTTTACGGAGCAATAACAGCGTAACGAAAGGAGATATTAATAGCAGCATATAAAGATGAGGAGCGAGGCACATGGTATGTCTCGTTCCATTACAATGACTGGACTGGTAAGAATAAGCGCAAATTAAAGCGTGGTTTTAAAACCAGGAGAGAAGCATTAGAGTGGGGGCAACATTTTCGTATGAAAGAAGAATCTAATTTGGAGATGACTTTGTGGATTTTGTAGAAGCCTATACCAGAGATATGAAACCAAAATTGAGAGAGAATACCTGGAATACGAAAGAAGCGGTTGTTAATAGGAAATTACTCCCCTATTTTAAGGATAAGAAAATGAAGGATATTAAACCTACAGATATTATTCAGTGGCAGAACCAGATGATTAAGCTTAAAAATCCACAAGGAAATTTATTTAAGCCTACTTATCTGAAAACAATTCAATCAGAGTTGAGTGCATTGTTTAACCATGCAGTGCGATTTTATGATTTGAAAGAAAATCCAGTGGTTAAGGCTGGTCCATTGGGAAAAGGAACAGCGGATGAGATGCTTTTCTGGACAAAGGAAGAGTATTTGCAGTTTATTGAGCAGGTAAAGGATAAACCTGTTTCGTATTATGCATTTCAGATTCTTTATTGGTGTGGGCTTCGAATGGGTGAACTATTAGCATTGACTCCTGCAGATATTGATGTTGCAAAGAATGTGATTCGTATTACAAAATCATATCAGCGAATTAAGGGTAAAGATGTAATGAGATGGTCAAGCAAAATTGTAACACTTACACTGATATTTTTAACAATAACTAAATCTTTTCTCAAATGGAGTTAAATAACCATTTGTAGAATGTGGTCTAACGTGATGATAATATACGAAAATATAATCATAAGTTGCT
>JBFHIZ010000005.1:0-80781 GCA_041596215.1 Lachnospiraceae bacterium | reverse complement strand
GGAGAATTTCGGATAAGAATCAGGAGGTATCAGAATAACAAATTCATCTCCACCCATTCGATAGCAGGTGGACTCTATACCGTTAATTCTTTGTAAATTATGAGAAATTGCCTTTAATAATGCATCGCCATATTGATGTCCTAATCCATCGTTAATATGCTTGAAATCATCTAAATCCAAGTATAAAAGCACACCCATCGTTCCTTCGTTTTTCGCATCATCTATGTATCGCGCTAAATCTCTCTCACAACACATTCGATTGTATAGTCCAGTCAGAAAATCCGTATAAGCTTGTTGTTCAATTTTCTTCTGATAGATTTTTTTATCCGTTATATCATAAATTGCGCAAAGAACCACTTCTCGTCCATCAACCCAATTAATATGTGTTTTATGAATTTCATACCACAAATTTTCTTTTTCATCAAATTGTTCATATAATCCATCTTTATAATCCGTGCCAATTTGTTTAAAAAAATCTTTTTCTGAAATAGGTGATTCTTTTTTAGCAAACAATTCTTTTAATTCACGATTTAAAAATAGTACGCTTTCTCGATTAGGGTCCCAAACATAAATAGAGCAACCAATATTATCGAGTATCGCTTCTAACGAAGCAAAGGAACTTGCCAAAGAATTTTTTTGAATTCTGCGAACTAAAATACTTTGGATGATTTTCACAACATCGGATGCAAATCGAATTTCTTCTATCAACCAATTTCTTTCCTGCCCACATTCATTAAAGCAAGCATACATAGATATCTTTCCATTAATTGATATAGGAAGTACAACGGTTGCTTGAATATGTGATTTTTGCAATTCCTTGCGCTCTTCTTCCTTTAACATGGCATCCGTTGAAATCACAAGTACTTTATCACGGCTTAATATGGATGGTCTTTCAATATTTTGCGTTTTATCGAAAATCGAGAAAAATCCTTTTCCCATCCATTCTGAAACAACATCCATTTCATTTGCATTGGGATGTACACGAAAGACTTGTGCCGATGACAATTTCAGATAACCACCCGCATAACTCAAAATTTCTGCCAAAACACGTTCAATACTTTCTTCGCTTTCTAAAAGCTGAAGAATCGATGTAATCGTATCATTTCGTCTCAATGATTCACTTATTTCAACATGAGAGGACCGTATTCTTTTATTTTCTGCCAAAGCATCTACTAATTGGTATTTATACGTTAATATTTTCTTTGTAAAAATATGTCCAAAATCAATGGTTTCAACAAACCGTTGACTCGTAGTAACTGTTTTAAATCCCTCTAATGCTTCTTGTTCATATCCTTCTTCTAGTGCATCTGTTATGATACCACAAATAAGCCCGTTTAATACGGGCTTGCCATTAATTTTAATTGATACCGCTGCAATTTTCAGGTTTGGATATTCTGAATTTTCAATCACTTGATCTTCAATTTTGCTTGTGAGAACTCGATCAATTATTTGTTGTACTTTTTTTGCTGAAACGTAGGATTTAATTCGATCCACTTCTTTTTCCGCTCCAACAAAATCCGTAATCCATTGCCCTTTTGCATCAGTCAATAGTGCAAATACATTTGTAGTTATACAATAACATTTTAATAATTTTTTTACTTTTTCCTTATCGATAACTTCCGAAAAAAGAGAAAGTTGAAAATTATCCAGTATCTCATTTTGCATTATATGACTGCCTCCAGTTTTTTCTACTCTGAATATATTTTACATGAAAATATAGAATTATGCAATGATACATCCTGTCAAAAACCCACAAAAAAAAGGCTTTATAGCCTTTTTTGTGGGATAAAAGTACCTTCCTTTTCAAGAATATTTAACCTTCTACACTGTAATTTGGTGCTTCTTTCGTAATATGAATATCATGTGGATGACTTTCTTTTAAAGAAGCTGCCGAAATTTTAATAAATCTTCCGTGTTTCATCAAGTCAGGTATCGTAGATGTTCCACAATATCCCATTCCAGAACGCAGACCACCCATAAGTTGAAATACGGTATCTTCTATGGTTCCCTTATAGGATACACGACCTTCTACTCCTTCTGGCACCAATTTTTTTGCATCTGCTTGAAAATATCGATCTTTGCTTCCATTTTCCATTGCCGAAATAGAACCCATTCCACGATATACTTTATATTTTCTTCCTTGATATAATTCAAATTCTCCGGGGCTTTCATCACAACCCGCAAAAATACTTCCTAACATGCACACACTTCCGCCAGAAGCAATCGCTTTGGCCATATCTCCTGAATATTTTATTCCTCCATCTGCAATAATAGGAATATTATATTCTTTTGCTACTTCATAACAATTCATAATTGCCGTTACTTGAGGGACTCCAATTCCTGCCACCACTCTGGTTGTACAAATTGAACCAGGACCAATTCCAACTTTTACCGCGTCTACTCCAGCTTCAATCAAATCTCTCGTCCCTTCGCCTGTAGCCACATTCCCTGCAACAATTTGAACTTCTGGAAATTTTTCTCTTATCATTTTAACTGATTTTATTACATTTTCTGAATGCCCATGTGCAGAATCCAAAACCACTACATCAACCTTTGCGTTTACTAACGCTTCCACACGTTCTAAAATATTAGCGGTTATTCCCACTGCTGCACCACATAACAATCTCCCTTGTTCATCTTTTGCCGCTAATGGATATTTAATCGTCTTCTCAATATCTTTGATGGTAATTAATCCCTTCAAATTAAAATCATCATCTACAATTGGAAGTTTCTCTTTTCTTGCTTTTCCAAGAATTGCCTTTGCTTCTTCAATTGTAATTCCTTCTTTTGCTGTAATTAATCCTTCTGAAGTCATGGACTCTGTGATTTTTTTTGAAAAATCAGTTTCAAATTTCAAATCTCGGTTTGTAATAATACCAACCAATTTTTTCCCTTCCGTAATTGGTACTCCTGAAATCCTGTATTTCGCCATTAAATCTTCCGCATCTTTTAACGTATGATCTGGCGATAAAGAAAATGGATCCGTAATAACCCCATTTTCTGACCGTTTCACTTTATCAACTTCCTCTGCTTGTTGCTCAATTGTCATATTCTTATGGATGACACCAATTCCACCTTGCCTTGCCATTGCAATAGCCATACGATATTCTGTAACCGTATCCATCCCTGCACTCATCATAGGAATGTTAAGTTTGATTTTCTTTGTTAGTTGCGTTGATAGATCCACCTGATTTGGTATCACTTCCGAATAATTTGGAATAAGTAATACATCATCAAAGGTAATTCCTTCGCCAATAATTTGAGCCATGTCTTCCTCCTACTTTATATGTAATATTTATTGAATAAAAACTTTTCTTGGTGCAGCCATTTGTGCCATTTTTACAAACTCAATACTTGGTTCAATTATAAACTTTTCTTTATTTCCAGTAATAATAAGAAAACAATTATTTCTGTTTTGCACATCTCCTGTAGAAAAATCCTGTTCTTTCCCAGTTGCATATGCCAATGCATCGTTTGCTCGGTCCGAATTAATTGGCGCGATCAAATCCACATTTTCCATTTTGATTCTAGCTACTTTTTTTCTTTTTCTCAATCCGATAATTTTATCAATTGTAATTTCTTTCTCTAAATACAAATATTCAAATTCAATGATAGCTCTTGAATTTAAAAAATAGGCTGCAACTGCAAAAATTGCAAAGAAAATAAGTGACATGGGAGAACCCATAACTCCAAATAATAAAAAAACAATCGCCAAAAATATTGCTAAGTAAAATCCCCATTGAAATAATGGTGATCTTTTTTTTCGAACCATATACTCCATATAATTTTCGTTCATTTGAATTATCCTTTCTTATTTATTATAAGAATTAAAAATATAAGTATTTTAATAATAGTACATAACGAGCAATTGTTCAAGTCTCCTCGTCCATATTATTTACTAAAAAACAAGCAACAATTCCCCATGTTTCACACAGATTTCTCCAATCTCACTTACCAATTCATTGCTTATGCCGATTGGAAAATCATTTTTTATCGTAGCATTCATCAGCGGATATTTAAATCCTTTTAATGTCACACCCTTTGTTTTTTTTGAAACAGAAAAAATAGAAACATATTTATTTTCATTTTTTTTAAGTAAATAGGATTCATTTTTTATAATTGTAAACACTCGATTATCACCATACATATATCCGTGTGCATTTTTGTTACGTATAAATTGCAAACATTGAAGATTGGCTAACATATGCTCCACACGTTTTCCAGTTCCTCCTAAAATATGAAATTCTGTACATCCTTTTTCGAATCCAATTCGAATCGCCGCAAGCATATCTGTATCATCTTTTTCCTTCGATAATTCAACCAATTCTTTTGTGACATCATTGTCACCTCTATGATAAGAATCAAAATCCCCAATCCAAATATCTGGAATCATTCCTTTCATTTTATATACAAAATATCCTCCATCTGCAGCAATATAAAGAGGTTTTTTGTGTTGACCAATATAGTCACTTTTGAAATTTCCACCTATGGTTTCCATCATCTTCCAATTATTTTCTACAAATTCTCCTGCGCCAATTATGACACATTGTTTTCCCTTCATTATTACCTCCCATGAAAAAAACCTCTGCAACTATACTCTACAGAGGTTTAATTATACCGAATCCTTCGCTTTCATGCAACTATACCACACGAATAAACAATTCTGTGATAAGTGGTTTTTTCGATGGAATTGTAAACTCTTCATGAATTGGTGCCCCCCAAGTATCATCTCCACCGACACCTGCCTTCTCACCATAAATACCAACTACCGTTTTTTTGTAAGGCGGAAGTTCAATCAATGTATTTGCACTTTCTAATTCATGTGAAGTATAAGGCAATGCACTCCCTTCAAAAGGTACGCTTCCATGTATTTCAAATCCAGTTCCCCATTCATCTTTAATTCCTAATTTTCTTAAATCTGTTTTATTTCCACATTCCTGCGGATCCAGATACGGTGTATATTGCTCTTCCACGGTAGATTCCATAATTCCAATCTGTTTTCCATAAGACCGATCTTTATAAGATTCCTTTTGCATATTACCATACCAATTAATTTTTGAAAATCTTTTTGGCATCTGAAATGAAAATCCATAACACGGGATTCCTTTTTTATCGCCCTCCAAATGCATACTCATTGAAAAGAAATCATTTTTATAAAATGTGTATTTCACTTTACACTTAGTAATTGGATTGGTTGGCATCTCGTAAATGGATATAATCTCATTCTTGTTAACCTCAATACTTTTACAAGTTTGATATAAAGATGCAATTTTCCATTGTGCCCAATTTGCAATATTTTGATTCGCTTTGTCATTGTCTGTAGGTGCTCTCCAAAAATCCGGAGAAATTGGTGTTTTCAACAATTCTTTCTCATCTTTTTTTATCGAAACAATTTTTCCAATTGCTCTACTAAATAAAATCCAACTATGTTCCATTTTTATTCCAATATTATTATCACATTCCACCATTTCAGCTGGTTCATAAACAATCTTATAACTTTTCTTTTTCCTTACAATTTCCTGAGAATATGCAATCACATATCCCTTCGAAGCCCAATTAGTTCCTTTTCCCAATAAAGCCTTGCAAGTAAGTATCCACTCTTGCTCACTTTCCGGAATATTTACAGGTAACACATATTCTTGTTCTTCCCCAGGTAAAACATCTAATTGAAATTCTCCCGTAAAAACTTTTTCTCCATTTTCGAACAAAGACCATTGAAAATTCAAATCCTTTGTAGACTTCACGCTGTACTCATTTTTAACCAAAAGTTTCGTATCGGTAATTGTGACTTGAATTGGTTGATAAATATATTTCACTTCTTCCAATTTAGGACTTTCTTTTCGGTCTGCAAAAAGTAATCCATTTCCACAAAAGTAGACATCGGTTGGACGATCCCCAAATTCTCCTCCAAAAGCAATGTATTCCTTTCCATCATCATCCTTTTTCCACAATCCCTGATCAATCATATCCCATATAAATCCACCTTGATACATAGGGTACCTTCGAGCTAAATCCGTATATTTTTGTAAATTTCCACAAGAATTCCCCATTGCATGGCCGTACTCACAATGAATGAAAGGCTTTTTCGGATTCTCTTGTAAATATTTTTCAACCATTGCTGGTGGCGTATACATTTGACTTTCCACATCGCTTATTTCTTCAAATCTTCGATCAAAAAAGACACCCTCATAATGAACAAAACGACTACTATCCATTTTATGAAAATAATCCGACAAGTCACGAATCACCGTACCACCGTTACTTTCATTTCCACAAGACCAAAAAATAACGGAGGGATGATTTTTATCACGTTCAAGCATTGCCTTTCCTCGTTGCAAAACTGCTTCTCTCCATATTTCTTTATCTTTCGGAACAATATTGGTCTCATCTTCGATTGCCACTCCTAATTTCATCCAACTTCCATGTGACTCTAAATTGGTTTCATCCATAACATATAGTCCATATTGATCGCAAAGTTCATAAAAATAAGAATGATTTGGATAATGTGATGTTCGCACTGCATTTATATTATTTTGTTTCATAATAATCATGTCATTTTCCATTACTTCTTTCGAAATAGCTCTACCATTTCGATAATCAAACTCATGTCTATTTACACCTTTTAATATCAATCGTTTCCCATTGATATGCATCATTTGATTTTTCATTTCAAGATGACGTAATCCGATGTTTATTGAAGTACCCGTAATATAGTTTTCACCTTCTGAAAGAGACACTTCCAGTTTATATAAATTAGGAATCTCCGCACTCCATAAAGATGGATTTTCAATTCTAAAATTCATACTCACTTCATTTCTGCCTTTATAAAGTTGAATTTCTACTATTTTTGCTTGTTCTGCTTTTTTAATTTCTCCCAAAACTTTTACTACCGTATTTCTATTTGCATCAATTACTAGCTTTAGTTCAATTCTCGCTACCGCAAACGAGGAATTGAATTCTTGTTCCACACAAATATCTTTTATATGAACGTCTGGTATATGAAGCAATTC
Organism: Lachnospiraceae bacterium; assembly: GCA_041596215.1. Lineage (GTDB taxonomy): Bacteria > Bacillota > Clostridia > Lachnospirales > Lachnospiraceae > JBFHIZ01. Next base: position 73,771 of record JBFHIZ010000005.1, on the reverse strand, counting down.
CACTTCTCGAAATAATCCAGAAAATCGCCAAAAATCCTGATCCTCAAGCCATGACCCCGAGCAAAACCGAACACATAGAACATGTAATACATTATCTTTTTCTTTTATTGATTTCGTCAAATCAAATTCCGTCGGAGTAAATGAATCTTCTCCATATCCAATGAAATCGCCATTTAACCACACATAAATCGCACTCTCTGCTCCATGAAATATAATATGAACACGTTTTCCATACTTCTTCTGAGGACAATCAAATTCTTTCTTATATAATCCCACCGAATTATCCTTTTGGGGAATATGTGGAGGTTCTATTTTTTCTTTCCCGTCCCATGGATATTGTGTATTTACATATTGTGGATTGCCATAACCTTCCAATTGCATGTGGGCAGGTACTTTAATTTTAGAGGATAGTTCTTTATTTTCAGAAATATAGGAAAAATCAAATGCACTTAATGTATCCCAATAGGCAAAATCCCAGCGTCCATTTAGACTTATTTTACCAGTTTCTCTATTTTCTTTATCCAATATCTTATGGTCAGAATGCGCTTCTACACAATTCACCGAGAAAATCTCTGGATTTTCAAGCCATTCTAATGAAAATTCTTTTTCTGCCATAATATCTCCTAACTATACATTTTATTCTATTGTTTTACACTTCCCAGCATTCCCTCTACAAATTGTTTTTGAAATGCAAAGAATATAATTATAATTGGTAACGTAGAAATAACAATTCCAACCATAATCGTACCATATTCAGGTGTGTAGGATGAAGATAAGGAAGAAATTAATAACGTGGTTGTCTTCTTTTCATTTGTTCCTAACGCAATCAATGGCCATAAATACAAATTCCAACTAGTCATAAAGGCATAAATTGCCGCTGCAAAATATGTGTTTTTCATAGAAGGGACAAATATTCTCGTGAAAATTTTAAATTCTCCTGCTCCATCCACGCGTGCAGCTTGCAATATATCCTTTGGATAATTTGAAAAACTCTGTCTAAAAAAGAATACCATAAATACCGATGCAGCGGATACAATAATAACAGCAAAATGTGTATTCAACAAATGTAATTTCGCAAATATCTGGTATAACGGAATCATTAGTGTAGAAAACGGAACCATCATTGTTAAGAGAAATGCTCCATACAATTTTTCTTTCCCTTTGCTTGAAAAAATTTGAAAGCCATATGCCGCCATGCTCGTAATAATCAAAATCAAAACTACCGTAATCGATGAAATCTTAATGGAATTTCCAAAAATACGAAGCATATCATGGTCCTGAAATAAAATGGTCACATTATTAAACAATTGATCGCCAAATGTTAATTTTCCTCTTAAAATGGAAAGGGAATCATTTGTCGAACCTATAACCATCCAAATAAACGGAAAGATAGAAATAAAGGCAACAATACATAGAATCAAATATAAAAAGAATTGTTTTATTTTTTTAATCATGCTCTGTTTCCTCCTTCTAATTTCCTTTGTTTTTTTTGTATTGCTTTCATTTTTCTAAATTTGCGTTCATCTTTTTTATCATCACTTTCACCAAGTTTAAATTGAATCAATGATAATATCCCGATTATAATTACAATCACATAAGAAATTGTTGCTGCATAACCAAAATTTGGTTGATACTTAAAGCATACATTATATATATACACACTTAATGTTAAAAATACATTCCCCGGCCCCATCGTTGCTGCAGTTGTTCCTCCTTGTGATAGGTTCATCGGTTCATCAAATAGTTGTAACGTACCAATGGTACTCATAACTGTTGTAAATAAAATCATTGGTTTTAATTGTGGTAAGGTGATTCGAAAAAAAGTTTGTACTTTATTTGCCCCATCTACTTTTGCTGCTTCATAAATATCTGAAGATATATTTTGCATCGCAGATAAATAAAACACCATGTTATATCCCGTCCATCTCCAAATCATTGCAATAATCAACACAAACGTTGCTGTTCCTGTGGATGTTAGCCAGGTTATTGGTTCCGTTATGACATGCATCTTTATAAGTAATGAATTTATCATTCCATCATAAGCAAATAGCATCTTAAATAAAATCGTATATGCAATTAAAGAAGTTACTGCTGGCAAAAAAATTGCTGTTCGAAAAAAACCTCTTCCTTTTAATGATTTATCATTTAAAATTGATGCCAACACAATTGCAATAATCAGCATAATTGGGACCTGAATCAAAAGTATTCTACCCGTATTTTTTAATGCCAACCAAAACATAGGATCGTTTACTATACGCTTATAATTCCCAAATCCCACGAACTCAGAAACAATTCCCTTCGTACTTGTAAGTGACAAGTAAAAAGAAAACATAATTGGGTATAATAAAAATGCCGCTAGTAAGATCAATACTGGTACAATAAATAACCATCCCTTACGATTTAGTTTATTTTCCATAGGTTTCTCCTTGTAAAAAATTGCCGCATAATTTTTACAAACTATGCGGCAAAAATTAATTAACTTACTGAATTTGTGATTCTAATTGTTGTTGCGCTGCTTCAAGAGCCTCTTCAACAGAAATGCTTCCTGCTATAAACGCATCCATTTGTGCCATTACTGCTGCATCTGCTTCATACGTATAATTACCAATGTTAACAACTGGAATTTGTGCTGACCAAGCTGCTAAATCCTCGTAGATTGCTGCGCCACCAAAGAATTCGTCCGGTGTTGCATATGCATCTCCACTTGTTGCTGGAACATAGGTACCAACTGCTCCATTGTTCATTAGAATTGTTTGATAAAAATCCGTGTCATTTGCATAGATTGCATTCATAAAATCAATTGCCGTATCTTTTGCTGCACCTTTTTCTAAAATATACCAACTTGATCCACCTAAGTTTGAGGCATTTGTTGCACCACTTACTCCATTCAAACTTGGTACTGGAGCCACTGACCAAAGACCACTTTGTTCTTCAGGAGCTTTAACGGAACCAACAATCCATACACCGGTTGTAATTGATGCAGCTTCTCCATTGTTAATTGATCCAACCCATTCGTCCCAACCACTCGTAGGTTTTACAATTCCTGAATTAAATAAATCTTTGTATACGTTCATTGCTTCCACTAACGCTTCATTATCTGTTAAGATTGGATCTCCACTTTCATTAAAGTACCAAGCACCTGCCGATTGAAGCATAACTCTTATTAAACCACCGTCAGTAGGATCTCCACCCAACATATAAATTCCTGTTTTTTCTTTTACGTCTTGACCAATTTCAATGAAACGATCCCATGTAATGTTTTCTAAATCTGCTGCAGAATATCCTGCTTCTTCTAAAATATCAGAGCGATAGAATGTTCCGGTTACACCTGAATCAAATGGTATCGAATATGTTCTTCCATCTACTGTAGCCAGATTTACTTTAAATTCTGCAAACTGTGAATAATCAATTGCATCCGTTAAATCTGCAAAATTTCCAGGATAAGAAGTTAAATATTTTTGTGCATTGTAATCTTCAATTAAGACGATATCTGGTAATCCTTCCTCTGTTTGTGCTGCAAGTGTTGTATGTAACTTTGTTTCTAAATCCGCTTTTGCCATTTCGACAATTTGAATATCTACATTTTCGTGTGTTGCTTCATATCTTGTTGCAGCTTCTTCCATAATCGAAATATTGAAATTTGGATCCCATGCCCATACTGTTACCACTTCGACTTCACCATCTTCCATTGCATCTTCAACAGCAACCTCATCCATTGTGTTTTGATTGCTATTTCCTGCTTGGTTATCATTTGTTACATTATCCCCACATGCAACAAGTGAGCAAACCAACGCTCCTGCCAGTAAAACTGTTAGAACTTTTTTGAACTTTTTCATTTCTTTTTTCCTCCCATTGATTTTCAACAATTTACACTATTTTTTATAAGAGCAATGCTCTTTGTTAGTTACAATTTACCATAGATTTTTATCATGGTCAATATATGTTTAGTAAATATTTACTGAATATTTTACCAAACTTTTCCCCATTTTTTTAGTTATTTTTACAATTCATTTTTCCCTTTTTATATGGACTTCCTATATAAAGTAGGATAAACTATACATAGTAAGAAAAAAGGAATGAGGTAATCAAATGGCTACTATCAAAGACATTGCAAAAGCAGCGGAAGTTTCTCAAACTACCGTCTCTCGTGTTTTAAATCATGATCCCAATATACGTGTTAATAATGAAACAAAACTTCGTATATTTAATGCTGCAGAAGAACTTGAGTACACAAAAAAAAGTAATTATTCAAATACTTCTAATGCGCAAATGAATATTGCTATTGTTGATTGGTATTCCGAATCCGACTTAATTGAAGACCCCTATTATTTATATCTCATGACCGTTGTAGAAAAATACTGTACCGAAATGAACTATAATACTTTTAAAGTATTAAATATTAATGGAACGTATACACATACGGTAGACTTAGTTGCTGATGGAATGATCGCAATCGGTCGATTTCCTTTAAGTGAAATTGATCAACTACGAGATATTACGGAGAATATTGTATTTCTTGATTCCGCACCTGATGACGGAACCTATGACTCGATTTTACCAAACTCATCTTTAGGTGCAAAACAGGCTCTTGAATATCTGTATCAACTCGGTCACCGAAAAATTGCCTATGTTGGTGGCGAAGTTGTAGATGATTTACGAATGAAAGGGCGCGACGAACGTGAAGAATACTATCGAACTTTTATGAAAGCACATAACATATATGAAGACTCTCTAATTTTTATCGGGAAAAAATTATCTTTCCCAGAAGGTTCAAGACTTACGCAACAATTACTAGCAGCTCCAATTGTGCCAACTGCAATTTTTTGTGGAAATGATACCGTTGCCACTGCCGTTGTAAATACACTAGAAACCGCTGGAAAACGTGTCCCTGAAGATTATAGTGTCATTGGATTTAATGATTTGCCAAATGTTCGACATTTAACTCCCCCACTAACTACCGTTCGTATTCCAATTGAAGATATTGCTGAAATTGCTGTAAATATTATCGCTTTTAATCGAAAACGAAAATTTAAAAGTCCACAGAAAATACATGTTGCCACTTCTTTGCAAATTAGAAGTAGTTGTAAAAAAATATAAAAGAAAAGAAAGTTGGTAACTCATTTACCAACTTTCTTTTCTTTTGCAACGATTTCATCTCCTAATACGTTATTTTTCACTTTCTTATTATTCTAATACATCACATAAAAGATATCCATCCTCATCTGCTTCCATTATCACATGATATTCTTCCATCTCATGCAAAACAAATTTTGTTGCATCTACAAAAAGAAGCACATTGCTCCCTTCAGATAACAACCCTTCCGCATTCCAAATAATCGTTACCAAATATATTTCTGAATCAATTGGATTTTCAATCGCATTGTCCACCTTGCTATTATCCTTCTTTGAAAGAATCCGAATCGTACACTCAAATTGAACCATAACATTACTTATTTCTTCTTCCGGAACACATTCGGTATATAAAGCATCTTTTGCAGATTCTCCTATCAACCCATATCCCTCATAAATGTCCTGATCAGCCACGTATTCCTCATCAACATTATCCATTGTTTCTCGAACTTCATCCTTTTCGGAAACTTCTCCAGATTCATTTATTGTCTCTTCCGTCATTTCCGCTTCGTCAAACACACTTTTCACTTCGTCTTTTTCTCTTTGTGATAAGTCTAACCAAAACGGAAGTAGTATTGCGATTACAAGCGTAGCTGCAATTGGGAGTGCAAAATATGTAATTTTTTTAAAAATGCTTTGTTTTTTCTTTTTCGGCATTTCGCGTTTTGGATTCTCGCTCAGATTGTTTTCTATATTATCCCAAACATCTGGAGTGGAATCACGTAAAAACGTAAGATATTCTTTATCAAACTTTTTACTCATATCCGCATCTCCTTAATTTCTTTATTGCATTTTGATATCTCCAAGTAATCGTCCCCATTGGGAGATGAAGAACCTGTGCGATTTCTTTAAAAGTTAGTTCTCCAATTATTTTTAAATGTACAATATCTCGTTCTTTTTCGTTCAGTGCATTCAATGCATCCTCTATTTGCATGGTTCCTATCACCATTTCTTCTGGTTGAAGATTTTTTTCCAAAGTTGCTTCTTTTATATCCTCGGTCAAAATTATTTTTTTATTTTTTCTTGTAAAATCAATTGCCATATTTCTAGCAATGGTCGCAATCCATGCTCGGTGTTTCCCTCCAAATTTATATATGGGAGCTTGCTCCCAAAACTTAATAAAAAAATCAGCTGTAAGATCCTCCGCATTTTCTTTGCTCTGAACAACATTCCAAATACAAGAATATATATATACACGATAATTTTCATATATTTCTTTTAAGCCTTCTTTATCGTTTTCTATAATTTTTTTAACACAATTTTCAAATTCCTGATCAGTCACGGATTCTCCTTTCAAACCGTTCCTCTATATAAGATACGGTTATATTTCATAAATTTATTGCTTTATATTTTTTCTAGCCAAATATTTGCATTTGCATCGGACGGCATACGTAAATCTCCCCTTGGAGATAACGCTACACTACCAACTTTTGGTCCATCTGGAAGACAGGATCGTTTAAACTGTTGTGCAAAAAAGCGCTTGAAGAAAATGGTAAGCCATTTTTTAATTTCTTTTTCCGAATATACTTCCCGAAAAGAAATACGAGCAATTCGGTATATTTTTCCAGGAGAAAATCCAAAACGCAGAATATAATATAGAAAGAAATCATGCAATTCATATGGACCAACTAAACTTTCTGTTTCCTGTGAAATGGTACCATTAATCGGCGGTAACAATTCAGGACTTACTGGGGTTTCAAGTACATCAACTAATACAGATTCTAACGCTTTCGTTTCTGCCGTGTCTGCACAATACTGTACCAAATGTCTTACTAACGTTTTTGGTACGCCAACATTTACTGCGTACATAGACATATGATCTCCGTTATAGGTCGCCCACCCTAGTGCTAACTCTGAAAGATCTGATGTGCCAATTACTAAACCACCTAAGCGATTTGCCAAATCCATTAATACTTGTGTTCTTTCCCGTGCTTGTCCATTCTCAAAGGTAACATCTCTTAGTGTTTCATTCTGTCCAATATCCTCAAAATGTTTTGATACCGATTCCTTAATATCAATTTCTGTAAGTGTGGCACCTAACATGTCTGCCAATTTACAGGAATTTTCATATGTTCGATTTGTTGTTCCAAAACAAGGCATAGTAATGGCCTCTATATTTTTTCGTGCTATATTTAGCATATCAAATGCACGTACTACTACTAATAAGGCAAGTGTTGAATCCAACCCACCTGAAATACCAATTATCGCCCGCTTGCAATTTGTATGTTCATATCTTTTTTTAAGACCCATTGCTTGAATTTGTAAAATATCTTCACAACGTTTCTCTCGTTTTGACTTATCATTGGGTACAAATGGTTGTGGGTCAAAGTATCTTTCCAATTTCGTTTCTTCTTCTAGAAAGGCAATCTTAATTTTTTTATAAGTATTCTCTTCTGTAGAAGAAAATGTATTCATTTTTCTTCTTTCTGCACGTATTCTTTGAATATCTATATCTGCAAAAATCATTTCATTTTGAAAACGCTTTGCTTCTGCAAGAATACTCCCATTTTCTGCAATGATATTATGTGCACTAAAAACAAGATCTTGTGTAGATTCCCCTTCTCCAGCGCAAGCATAAATATACCCTGCAATTAATCTTGCAGAAGTTGCAGAAATTAAATTTTTTCGGTATGCATCTTTTGTAACGAGTGCATTCGATGCCGATAAATTCACAATCATATTTGCACCTGCCATTGCATGCGAAGTAGAAGGCGTAAATGGTGCCCATACATCTTCACATATCTCACAAGCCAATCGAAATCCTTTCGGATTTTCCGATTCAAAAATAATATGGGTCCCAAAAGGAATTCTTCGTTTTTGATAGGAAATATAAATTACTTCTGGATTCCCTGGTGTAAATTGACGCATTTCGTAAAATTCATTATAATTGGGAAGATGCGTTTTTGGTATAAATGCTAACACTTCTCCATTTTGGATCACTGCTGCCACATTATAAATTTTACTTTCCACTTCTAAAGGCATCCCTACAAATACTAAGGAATCTTTACCTTGCGAATGCTTTTCAATGAATGTTAACGCTTCCATTGATGCATTTAATAACTCCTCCTGGTAAAACAAATCATTACAAGTATATCCTGTCAGACATAATTCTGGAAACACAAGAATTTTTGCACCTCCATTATTTGCTTTATCTATCTGTTCACATATTTGTTCTGCATTTGCTTTTGGATTCGCAACGAGAATCTTTGGTGTGATTGCAGCAGCTTTAATAAACCCGTCTTTCATTTTGATTCCTCCTGTATCTTTGTTTTACCTATTTTTTCGCCTTTTGAACCATTTCTTTTAATTCTTCTATCGAAAACATATAGTTTTTATTGCAAAAATGACAATTTACTTCAATTTCTTTTCCATCGGCAATCATTTCTTGTAAATCTTTTTCTCCAACACTAATCAATGCTTTTTCAACACGTTTTTTTGAACAGTCACACTGATAGGAAACTTCTGATTTATCTAATACATCCAATCCTAATTCACCTAATACCATTTCTAATATTTCTTCTGGTGTTTTTCCCGCATCCAACATTTGCGTAACCGATTGAATTTTCAAAATATTATTTTCTAATATTTGAATGGTTTCTTCTTCTGCATGTGGCATTAATTGAACAATAAATCCACCAGCTTGTTTCACCGTATTCTCACGATTCATTAATACTCCTAATCCCACAGCCGAAGGTACTTGCTCTGAATTTGCAAAATAGTAGGTAAGGTCTTCTGCAATTTCTCCTGAAATTAACTCGGTTTTTCCAGTATATGGCTCTTTTAACCCCATATCCTTTATCACTTGCAAATTCCCACTTCCTATCGCTCCACCTACATCTAATTTCCCGTCTTCATTTGGCGGCAAGATAATTTGTGGCTCCATTGCATATCCTTTTACATTTCCCTTAGAATTTGCAGTAACTAACATTCCCTTTGCCGGTCCATTTCCTTCTACTCGTAAGGTTAAAATATCATTTTCACCCTTTAGCATTGCTCCCATCATTAATCCTGCACTTAACAAACGACCTAATGCCGCTGTCATAACTGGGGAAGTATTATGTGCTTCTCTAGAAACTTCCACCGTTTCTTTTGTCGTACAAGCAAATGCTCGGATTTGTTTGTTTTTCGATGTTGCTCGTATTAAATAATCATTCATTATATTTTCTTTTCAGGGAAAATTTCCCTTACTTTTCCTTTCACCGCTTTTTCTTTTGCAATACAATAAATTCGTTCGCTTATTTCTGTTGGTTCTGCAAAAGTATCTGCATCCATTGCCTCTAGAAACTCCATGCCTGCTTCTTCTAGGCAATCTTTGATTTCTTTTATTGTGTATCCTTTTTGTTTATGTTCCTCAATATATTTTCGATAATGCTCTCCTTCTTTCACAAAAAGTGAGAGTACATATTCATTTATGTTTTCTATCTCATCAAATGTATTTTCCCAAATAAAACTACAGTCCTCTCTATTTTCTGCAATCACTGTATTACCAATAATAGTTTGATATTTATAGATTGTATTAAAATCAAAAATAAAAACACCATTCGGATCCAAGTAATTATTTACTAACTGAAATACTCTTACCATATCTTTTTTATCAACGATATAATTTACGACATCACAAACACTATAGATTGCTTTTACCGTTCCATATAGTTCAAACTCTCTCATATCCTGGCATAGATATAAAATGTTGCACTCCGATTCCATTTTCTTTTCAAATGCTTGATTTAACATTTCCATTGAAGAATCGATTCCAATCATATCAAATCCTTCTTTGGCAAATTTTTCTGTCATGGTTCCAGTTCCACATCCCAAATCAAGAAGCAATCCACTGTTCACGCCATATGCAGCTAGTTTTTTTCGTAAAAAATCAAACCATTTATCGTATGGTATTTCATCCATTAATTCATCATATACCTTTGCAAATTCATTATATGCTTTCATGTATTTTTCTCTTTCTATTCTTTCCCTAATTTTAAAGCAATAAAACAGCCAAGTACCGCTGCAAGAATTCCCGTAAACGAATCCGCAATGGTATATCTTGGGATATCTGACATAACAATAATGGCAACGGGAGAAGCAAAAATCAAACCTAGAATTGCACAATACGCATAATTTGGTGCTTTGATAAAAATCGCTTCAATTATTTTTGCAATCAATACCATTCCTATTACAATACCAAGTGCAAGAGGAATAAGAAATTTCACTCCTGTGATCATTTCTGTTATATCAAATATACGAAGTGCTTCGATAAAGTCTTTAATTGCTGCAATAATTGTATAGTAATATCCCATAAGAATCATAACCATGGAGCCACTCACACCAGGAATAACCATAGTTGCACTTGCTACAACGCCTACCACAAATAGTTTAAAAATATTTGTAAAACTAAAAACAAATTCTACTCCCGTGGTTTCTTCGGGATGTATAAATGCCAAAAAAACAACAAAAACAAAAAACAAAATACCTACAATAACATTTCCAAAACTGACCTTTTTATTTGTTTCCTTTAATTTACCTAATATCATAGGAAGTCCACCAATAATTAATCCAATAAACAAAAAATTAGTCTGCACCGGTAAATTTTCAAATAAAAAAGTAATAAGATAAGATAATCCTACAATTCCAATTACTAATCCCAAGAAAATAGGAAGTAAAAATTTCATGCTCTCTTTAAATTCTTTTCGAATATGTGTCACACTGTGAATCAATTTGTCATAAATTCCCATAACTACAGCCATAGTTCCACCACTCACTCCTGGAATTACATTGGCCACACCCATTACCGCACCTTTACATATTTGTTTTATTAATTTCAATATTTTTCTCCATTTCTCTTTATTTTTCTTTTTTTAAAATTTGTTTTAGTACTTCCAGCAAACGATCAATTTCTTGATCCGTACCCACACTTATTCGTAAATGATTTGCTAATCTTTTCTTATTAAAATATCTAACATATATTTTTTCATCCATTAGTTTTTGAAAAATCACTTTTGCAGGAACTTTTTCATGTGTTACAAACAAAAAATTAGCATATGAATCTGGAAAAGAAAATCCCAATTTCTTAAGTTCTGCTTTCATACGTTCTCTCGTATTAATAATCTTTCCCGTTATTTCCTTAAAATATTTATCATCACGAACTGCCTCTGGTGCAATCGCAAGTGTCGGCATATTAATAGTATAGGAATTGATAGAAAATTTCACCTGATTTAAATAAGATATTAATCTAGCATTCCCCATCGCATATCCTACACGGCATCCAGCTAGTGCTCTTGATTTTGAAAAGGTCTGTACCACACACAAGTTATCATATTTGTCAATTAATCGTACTGCCGATTCCGTTCCGAAATCCACATAAGCTTCATCTACAATTACTACAACATCTGCATTGGCTTTTATAATTTCTTCAATAAATGCAAGATCTACAGCTACCCCTGTTGGAGCATTGGGATTTGCAAGCACGATCCCTCCATTTGGCTTTATATAATCTTCTTTTTTCATTTCGAATTGATCATTAAGTGGTTGCATTGCAAATGGAATACGATATACCTTTGCCCATACATCATAAAATCCGTAAGTAATGTCTGGAAATAGAATTGGTTTTTCTCCATTGAAAAATGTCAAAAAAGCCGTAGCAAGAACGTCATCAGAACCAACTCCAACAAAGACCTGCTCTTCTTTTAGTGCATAGTAATCTGCTATTGCCTTTGTCAAAGGCTTCACCTCTGGATTGGGATATAACCGCATATTTTCATATGAAATATTTGCAAGGATATTTTTTATACCTGGCGCAGGTGGGTAGGGACATTCATTGGTATTTAATTTGATCATATTTTTTTCTCTTGGCTGTTCACCAGGTACATATGGTTGAACTTTTCTAATTTTATCTTCGTAGCTCATTTTTTCCCCTTTACACTCAAATGTAAACTCTCTTAATAATAGCAAATTTCAGCCATAAATACCAGTTTATTTTGTTTTCTTCTGTCTCCTATTTCTAGCCAGACAAGAAAAAACACTCTCCTTTAAAAGAGAGTGTAATTCTATTGAAAATTAATGATAACAAGCTCTGGTCGATTATAAAATCTAGGAACAAAAGATGATTCCCTTGCAAGGCCTCTCGAAACTATCATTTTCGATTCTGGAAACTCATATATTCCACCTGTATATTCAGGGAATAGCCCTTGTGCCGGCACAAAAAGACCATTAAAAATACCTGGTATCCTCCATTGTCCGCCATGTGCATGCCCTGCTAGAACATAATCAAATCCATATTCTAAATAGGTTTCTATCAATTCCGGTCGATGTGTCAACAAAATAGTCGTCTTATCCTCAGAAACAAATTCATTCGCCTTTTCTAATTGTGAAAGAAATTTCTCTTCTCCCACATTGGGGTCATCTACTCCACAAATTTGAATGGTTTCTCCATTTTTTTCATAAGTGAAACCATCTCCTTCTAATACTTGGACTCCATAATTTTTTAATTTATTTTTTATGTTTACTACATCCTTCGTTCGCCACTCATGATTTCCTGTCACAAAATAGCAAGGATATCGTGCAGCCACATTTTCAATAAGCTCCCAAGCCTTATCCTGTGATATTTCCTCATCAAAAATATCCCCGCCAAAAAGCACAATATCCGGAGTTTCTTCTAGAATAGCTTTCATCAAATTTTCTTGCTTCTTACCATAATTACAGCTGTGCAGATCTGCAATAAATGCAACACGGATGTTTCCTGTAATTTGTTCATCCTCTATCGTATAGGTTACGACTTTTAAACGAACATCAAGTCCAAAAAACATAAAAATCAAAAGAATGGCAAATACGATTCGTTTCCATATCTTTCTTGTTTTTCTTTTCTTTTTATTCCATTCTTTTTTTTCTTTTAAATGCTTACCTTTCATACCGTGCGTAATCTCCGTATATTTATCATAGATGTATCTGCATCTCTTTTCCCCACTTAACTCGATATTTTTCAAAGGGTGAATGCACCACCATATTTTTATTTTTATTCGAATAAAAACAAGTAAGTAGAATATCTTTCGTTTCTATTTTTGACATTATTTTTTCTGAAAGATATACATTTCGTTCTTTTTTCCCAGTTCCAATAAGCACTGTAAGAAAGAAGCGTTCTTTATCTTCTACTTCATAAAGTATTACAATATTATGGTAAGCATACCAAAGACATCCAACAATTGCAACCAATAAGAATCCCCCGCTAAACGCATAGATTGTCCAAACAAAACCAGGGGAAAGTCGATATATAATTTGAGGCTCCTGTGATTGCGTGCCTTCATTTGTTCTTGTTTCCATATCAACGGTTTGTATTTCTTTATCAATCGTATCCATTATTACATGATTACTTTCCAAACTCAGATAATTATTTTCATATATATTTTTTTGTCTAGCAAAAGCACTCCACTGTATTCCTTCCTTTGAAATTCCCTCTTCCTTTGGCACAAACGAAGGAACTAGAATTTCTCTTAATGGGATATCTTTCACAGTCTTTTTCGATGAAATCGATTTATTTTTCGTTATATTTGTTTCTTTATTATCTCTTTCTTCTAAGGTTGTTTCTGACAATTCTTGTTGTTCAACTACTTCCATCTTTTCTGGAATAATATCCTGCGTATTTGTTACGACTGGTACAGGTTTTACAATACAAGAAATCGTAAATGTTTCCTGAAAAGATGTCCCATATTGATCTTTACAAATAACTGTATAAGTCCCATTTTCTGAAAATGTTTTCTTCGTATTATACTCCCATGATTTTCCTCCATCAAAAGAACACTGTACCTCACTTAAAGCAAACGTATCATCTAATACCTTAATATCTGCAGAAAGAGCTACCGGATTTGTTGTTGGTTCCGTAGTGCTTTGCAAAAAAGAAACCTTCGCAATTGGTGTTTCTTCCGTTTTTCCACAAATCAAATTTTTTACATCTTTTGTATGAGGCGCAAATTCTTGATGTGGCGTTTCATAGACAATGTTACCACATTCCTGACACACTCCCAAGGTATATGCAATGATTGTTTCCTCCAAATGTGAACAGGTTTCCACATTAACAAATGCATACATGTACGTAGTTTTATCACAAAAAGGGCAATAGCCCATCTCACTTACTGTCTCCGTTCGATGATTATGTTCCGTGCATGGTACTTCAACCGTTTCATAACAAGCCTCCGTATGTTTATGATAAAACACGCCCTCCTCTGCCTGTACATAATACGCTTGCGTTGCAAAAAAAAGAAGCATACCTATGAAAACCAGTACACTCCTACTCATCTTTTTAATCCACTTCAATAAGAACTTTTTTTTCAATTGATTTCTCCTTCCATCTTATAATCAGAAGAAAAGAATCGTAAGCCTATGTTTCATTTTGGTTTTCCTATTGTATCATGCATTAAAAAAACCGTCATTGGTTATTTTCACGAATTCCTTATTTTGGAATAAATCCTTCAAAAATAAAACTATGAAACGCATTTTTACAAGAATCTAATTCCTTTTGGCTCTTTATCGTCCATGCTACAGGAACTGCCTTACATAATTTGGTTGAAAGAATAAATGCACTCGCCTTTCGATATGTATGACAATATGCAATAAAATCTGGTTTTGCAAGAAAATTAAAAAGCAAATGCTGTACAAAAAAATAAGAGATTTGATATTTTCCATCATTATCTTTCCTTAAATTTGAAGATAACTGTCCTCGTAAAACATTCGGTCTATTTTTTTTATACCAAAATACAGCAAACGGATGGAAGGATTCTATAACATAGGCACCTTGATAAGCATCCAATATTGGGCTTACCTTACTACAAACCTTATCCACATTTTCATGTATTTTAATCTCCACAATAAGTGGAATTTCTCCATTGATTTCTTTTAACACGTCCGTAAAAAGTGGAATTCGTTCTTCGGAATCCAATAACGAAAAGTTTTGCAATTCCTCATACGTATAATCTCTTACATTTCCTTTTTGATGGCACACTCGAAGAAGAGACTCATCATGAAATACAACAACCTGTTCATCTTTGGTTAATTGTACATCTAATTCAATTCCATATCCCGCCTTTTTTGCTTTTTGAAAAGCAAGCATTGAATTTTCTGGTGCTTCTGACTTATTATCATGCAATCCTCTGTGTGCATAATATTTCCAAAAAAGTTTTGCTTCTTCTGGTCTTTTTCGCATGCTAGGCATAATTGCATAGAAACAAACTACAAATACGATCAATATTATGATTCCAACGATCCAATACCAGTTCATAACTGCCTCCAATTAATCTTCTATATCAAAATTTTCTAATTTATTTTTTTTCGGTTCTGGTTTCGAATCTCCGTGTTTCACTTGTAACATGGTTCCAAATGCAAGTGTTGTGAAAATTGTTGCATATGGAAATAAGGTTCGATAAGAAACATATTGCAATAAAACACCCGATAGAATTGGTGTTAATATTTGAGCTCCCATAGAAAATGTATAATAAAATCCGGTATATTTACCAATATTACTTCCTTTACTCATTTCCACCACCATTGGGAAAGAGTTTACAGATACCGTTGCCCAACCAATTCCAATAAGTGCGAATCCGATTAAAATACTCCAATGATACGATGCGAAAAAGGATGCCCCAAAGAAACTAATGAACATTAATGTAATACCTGCTAAAATAGTTTTCTTTCTCCCTATTTTTGAAGAAACAATACCAATCGGCAAATAAGATAGAATTGCTGCAACGGTAGCTATCATCAAATATCCCGCATATTCTCCTCCTTTTGCACCCCATACTTCCGTTGCATAACGAGAAAATGCGGAAGTTACTGCATTGTATGCCATAAACCATAAGAAAATAGAAAGCAACAAGAAAATCAGACTCTTTTTTACTTCTTTTGGCATTTCATTTTGATCCATAGCTTGCTCTTTTTTCATTTCTTCTGGATATTCGGCTTGCACTTTTGCCGCGGTTTTCTTTTCATTTGTCGTAAACAAAAGTACAATTACTGCGATTATCATAACTGCTGCGATTGCAAAAAACAAAGGATAATAATTGGGATTCGTTTCATCTTTTACCAATAGTTGAATCATAATCAAAGTATAAATTCCACCAACCGCACCCATTAAATTAATAATTGCGTTTGCTTTGCTACGTAGTGGTTTCGGTGTCAAATCTGGCATTAAAGCTACTGCTGGAGAACGATACATTGCCATTGCAAAAAGAGTAACACCAAGCCCTATTACAAATAATAATAACAACTTATTTTGGTCTGCAAAAGGTAAAATCATCATACTAGTTACCGCTACGATTGTTCCCCCAACAATAAAGGGCGTTCTTTTACCTAGTTTCGTATCAACTTTATCGGATAATCCTCCGATTAAAGGCAATAAAAATAACGCCAGTACATTATCTGCTGCCATTATCATTCCTGTTACGGTTTCATTCATTTCAAATGTTTTCTTTAAAATAAGTGGAACGACATTATCATACATTTGCCAGAAAGAACAGATGGATAAGAATGCCAATCCAATAAAAAAGGTACGCTTATTATTCAGTTTCATAAAGACCCTCCTAGTCATATCACTACTTTTTCATATATTCATTTTCTTTTATCATATCAGTTTTATCCAAAACTTAGCGTAAAATTTTTGTAAAAAGTTTTCCCGTCTTTATTCCACCAATTTTGCCATATTGTCTTCCACTGTTAGATATGTGGATTTTTTTAAAAAGGTAGAAAATTTAGTTACTCCTGTCTGTGCCACACAAGCATCTAAATCTTTTATTGATAATAATACATTTTTCTTTAACTCACCTAAATTCATTTCCTGGTCTTTCGTGTCTTTTAATATTTTTTTTACTACATCATTTAATTCATCCACATCGGTAACATAAAGTGAAACCCACTTATTATCATTGGTCACTTTGAATTCTCTAAATTCGCGTACAAACGTTGACAATTTACTATATCCATAATTTCGAGGATCAAAATCAGGGAATATTTTATTTAAACGGCTTCCCAGTTCCCCTAATCCAATGCGTGTATTTTCAGAAGCGGTATCTTCTTCAGAAAGAATTTTATTAATTGCCTTTACAATATCTACCTTCTTCGTACTTCCTTTTTCATCCACGGTATCTTTTTCTACTTCTACTGCAACTCTAACTTCTTTACATGGTTTATTTCCCTCGTCATCTGCTTCATCAGCATTTTCTCCATTTTCAATATCAAGAAAAATAAATTTTTCACAAGAATTCCGAAACGCTTCTGGCGTTTTTTTCTCACCCATTCCAATTACGGTTTTTCCAGATTCTCGTATTCTTTTCGCAAGTCGATTAAAATCCCCATCACTTGAAACAATACAAAATATATCAACATCTTCTGTATATAAAAAATCCATAGCTTCAATGATAAGTCCTATATCCGATGCATTTTTCCCCGGCGTGTCATTGATTTGCATAACAGGTACCAAGGAATACTTTGCGGAATATCCAAGCCATTTTTTCAACCGATCCACGGACCAATCTCCATACATATGTCGTATCGTTACTTTTCCATACTTTGTAAGCTCTGTAAAAATATTGTCTACATATTTTTTTGCACTAATATTATCCGCATCAATAAACAGCGCTATTTTCTTGTCTTCGTTTCCCATTGTTTTCCCCTTACTTAAATTTGTTTTCTAACCACTTTATTATAACATAATTTCATGAAATCGTGCTTCTATTTCTTTAAAATTACGTTTAAAAATTTCATATTTTTTTCTGTAAATGGTCGATATATTGCCTTTATTTCCAATTTTTTACTTTTATATAAAACACTTTTTTCTCGCGTAAACGTATCAAAATTATATTTTCCATGATAGGCTCCCATGCCACTTGCACCGACTCCACCAAACGGTAAATTCTCATTTACCATATGCATAATTACATCATTTACACAGCCTCCGCCAAAAGAGATTCTTTCCATATACTCTTTCATATTCGATTTATCTTCAGAGAATAAATAAAAAGCAAGTGGTTTGTCCCTTCCTTCTAAATAAGCAAAGATTTCTTCCCGTTTTTTATAAGAAAGAATTGGAAGAATTGGGCCAAATATTTCATTTTGCATTGCTGGACTATCTAACGTTGCATCCGGAAGTATTGTGGGACAAATTTGCATTTTTTCTGCAACATATTCTCCACCAATTACTGTTTTCTCTGCTGCAATTAATCCAACCAAACGCTCAAAATGTCTTTTATTAATTATTTTTGGATATTTCTCATCCGAAAGAGGATTAGGATACATCCGATGCATTTGTTTTGTCAATTCATGAATCAATTTTGCTTTACAACTTGCATCCACAAAAATATAATCCGGCGCAATACAAGTTTGACCTGCATTTAGTAATTTCCCCCAAATAATACGTCTTGCTGCATATGGAATATCTGCACTTTTTTCGACAATACACGGACTTTTTCCCCCCAGTTCCAAAGAAACTGGCGTTAAGTTTTTCGACGCTTTCTCCATAATTATTTTCCCAACGTCTTTACTTCCCGTAAAGAAAATATAATCATATACCGGAGCTAGAACTTCTTCGTATGCACGATCTGGCTCTGCACAATATATATATTTATCAGGAAATGCATAATCTATCATTTCTTTGATTACTGCCGATACCTGTGCACTTGATTTGGAACATTTTAATACGGAACAATTCCCCCCTGTAATAGATCCAATCAATGGATCTAACGCCAACAACAATGGATAATTCCATGGAGATAGAATCAAACTAACTCCATACGGTTCTCTATGAATTTTACTTTTTCCAATAGCGCACGTGATTGGTGTATGCACTCTTTTCGTACGGCTCCATTTTTTTAAATGTTTTTTTGCATATTGAATTTCATGAAATGCCATGGTAAATTCGGTTAACTCAGCTTCTTCTTTACACTTTCCCAAATCAAGAACAAACGCCGCCTTTAATTTCTCTTCAAATAAAACTAATGCTTCCTCTAGTATTGTAAGCATTTCTATTCGAAATGCACAAGATTTTGTCTTCCCTGTCCGATAAAATGCTCTTTGTTTTTTTACAATCTCTACCATTTCCATTTGTGTCCTCACTTTCTGCGATTTCTTAGCCAAAGTATATACTACTTGCTAGAAATGCAACTCCTAAATAATAGGTGATTAAATTTGCCCCATGTAACCAATTTTGAGGTTTTTTTGAAAAATATAAAAAGATAAGTAATACATCTGATATAAAAAAGAACATTGCTCCGATTGCTAAAAATATGCCTTGTCTTGAGAAATTCCATGCATACATAATTTCTATTGCCTTTAAAAAAAACAAACTGACAAAATAAGAATATATCAAAGATGGCCATTCCCCTTTTCCCGGTTCGATTTTCGGTAAACGAAATAGAATAAATACCATCACCACCGAAATTAACGGGAGGGAAAAATCCCACCAATTCCAATTTGTATATTTTTGCAAACCAAAAATAAAAGTAACATGTGCTAATACAAACATCGTAATTCCAAATACAAGCCACTTAAACTGTTTTGTACGTAAACGAATTGCCAAGAAAACATCACCACATAAGCAAAAAAGCAATCCTGGTAATAAAGCATAAAAATAAGGATAGGCTTTTGAAAAATACAGACTGATTCCTGCAAGAGCTAAAAATCCAATACTTGTCATGGTTTTTGCAAAAATATAATGTTTTTTTTGCGATTCCATATACGAAGTTCTCAATAGAAAAAGAAGACTTAATATATAGAGTAAACTACCTGTTATCATCTTTTTTTCACCTCATCAAATGCGTAGCATTTCTTTTCTATATTCTTTTGGTGTTACTCCAAATTTTTTTCGAAATAATTTATTAAAGTATGAAATATTTTCAAAACCTACATCCATAGCAATATCAATAACCAGTCGATTGGTTTCCATCAATATATTCGCAGCCATTGTCAATCGATAATGATTAATATATTCGATACAAGGCATTCCTGTAAACTTATGGAAATTTCTAGTAATATAATACTTACTTTTTCCCGTTTGTTTCGCTATCTCATCAAGTGTGATTTTCCCTTGGTAATGAGATGCAATATATTTCATGGCATCTAACATGGATTCATATACGATTGGTACTTTTTCCAATCGTTCATCCGTTCGAATAACCCCTAGTTCAAACAAACGATAAAACAAAAAAAGCAGCTTTCCTTTTATTAATAGCTCATACCCTTCTTTTTTTTGAGAAAATATTTGTCGAATTTCCATAAGTAATGCTTCCGCATTCTCATCTTGAAATACATAATCACAAGAGCATTTTCCTTGTAACAATGGCATAATATATTTAAGCGAAGAAGCATCCGAGGTATTCGAAATTAAAAGGTTCAAATCAAAAACCAAGGTATCTCTTTGCACTTTATTTTTGGTGCGTGGTTCGAGTCCATGTAAGGTTTCTGGAGGAATAAGTACAATGTCCCCTTTTCTTGTGATATATTCTTTCTGATTGATTTGAAAAACTTCTTCACCACTTCGTACCAACCCAATTTCCATTTCCTTATGCCAATGAACAGGAAACCCAGCCCCACAAGAAGAATAGCAGGATGGATAAATAACAAATGGGAAAAAAGCAGAGCCATGTTTTACTTTTTCTTCTAAATTTATATAATTACAAAGCACTTATTTTCTCCTTTATAAGCAAAATGAATCGGCAATCTGTTGTTTCTTTTATTATACGGTGTGTGACCAAAAATTGCAAAAAATGTGCGCAGATTTTTTGACTTTTCTTGTTTTTTTTTGTATAGTGTTACTATTAAAGATTAAAAATAAGGAGCCTTATGGACATTGAATTATTAGTTGCTGCGATGCATGCAAAACCAGAACAACTTTTCAAAAAAATGAATCTTTCTTCTGATGCGATCATCATTAATCAATGTGATATTTTTGATTACCAAAAATACACCTTTCAAGGACAGACGATACATTTTTATTCTATGAATGAAAAAGGAGTCGGTCTTAGCAGAAACAATGCACTATTGAGGGCCTCGCACACAATCAGTTTGTTTAGCGATTCCGATATCGAATATTATGATGGATATCAGGAAAAAATTATAAACGAATTTCAATCTCATCCAAACGCTGACATGATTCTTTTCAATTTTGATGTCATACCTTCTAGGCAAACCTACCATACTAAGAAATTTCATAAAATTTCCTGGTATAACTGTGGACGTTATCCAACCTTTAGTTTTGCAATCAAAACAAAAAAAATGCATGCAAATAACCTTACTTTTTCTTTGCTTTTTGGTGGGGGTGCAAAATATAGCAATGGAGAAGATTCCTTATTTTTAAGAAATTGTTTACGTGCTGGATTACATATTTTTGCTTCTCCAATCTGTTTAGGAAAGGAAGACGCTTCTCCCTCCACTTGGTTTCACGGATATAATGAAAAATTTTTTCATGACCGTGGAGTCCTATATCATTTTTTATACGGAAGCATGGCAAAAATTTTTGGTTTCCGATTTATTTACAAACACAAAAAAACATTATGTGATTCTATCACTTCAAAACAAGCATACAAACTTCTTTGTAACGGAATAAAAAAAGGAAAAAGCGAAACATAGACTTGAAGAAAGCGATGAGAACAAAATGACCAAACACCTTATTTCTAATATGATAAATAAAGAGCATATTTCTTTTGAGGAACGCCAATACTGGGTTGATTATTTACGTATTTTTTCCTCTTTTCTTGTTGTACTTATTCATGTATCTGGTATTGCATGGTATAATCACTCTTTTTCATTTGACTGGATTGCTTCAAATATTTTTTCTTCACTTTCACACTGTGCCGTTCCTATTTTCTTTATGATTAGTGGTATGCTTTTTTTAAATGAAAAAAAAGAACTTTCCTTAAAAAAATTACTCGTTCATAATTTTCTTAAGATCTATATTCTTTATGTAGTATCCATGCTTGGATATGGTATTTGGATGTTAATTAAAATCCACTACGCAAAATCCATGCCACTTGATTCTCTAAGCACAATTCTTCCTATTCTTTTTCAAGGTAATCCGTATCTATGGTTCTTACATATGTTAAGTGGAATCTATCTTATTTTACCCCTATTACGTCTTATTACTGCTTCGGGGGAAAAAAGCAAAAAAGCAATTACGTACTACCTTTTTTTATTTATGTGTATTCGCCTTGTTTTTTATACCATTCAATCGCTACATTTATCGACCTTTATCAATGAGCAAATCAATAACTATCTGTCGTTTTCCTCTTTGAATACCTATCTTGCCTATTTCTTTTTAGGGTACTATCTAAACACTTACGGTTTATCTCCAAAAATCTATCGGGTCGTCCGAATGCTTTTCTTTCCTGCTATCCTTTTTTTAATCGGTATTCCCATTCTCCAAGTATATCTAAACCAACCGATAAGTGCTACCATTTTTGATGGATTCAGTATCTTTACTTATATTACTTCCATTAATGTTTTTCTTTTCTTTCAAGCAAAAAAAACAAGAACTCTTTCTGTGTGTTCAGAAAAAGTTCTCATTATATTTAGTAAATGTACCCTTGGCATCTATATTCTGCATGCTTTTGTTATTGATATTTTTACAAGCCTTGGAATATCGATTTTTATGGGTCCTCTTATTCTTACCATTCCGATTTTTTCCATTCTTGTCTTTCTCACTTCGTTTTTTATGAGTTATCTACTTAAAAAAAGCAAAGATCTGATTATCATACACTTTTATTCGGCAAATCGCAATCAATAAACAGATAAGTATCGATCACCCGAATCTGGAAGCATAACTACGATTGTTTTATTCTCATATGCAGATTGCTTTGCAAGTTTTATTGCAACTGCAAGTGCGCCACCAGAGGAAATCCCTGCAAAAATTCCTTCTGTTTTAATCAATTTCTTACTCATTTCATACGCTTCTTCTGACGAAACCATTTCAACCTTATCGTATATCTTTGTATTTAAAATTTTAGGAATAAATCCAGCTCCAATTCCTTGAATTTTATGTGGTCCTGGATTTCCTCCAGATAACACATGGGAGGTGGCTGGTTCTACGGCCACAATTTCAATTTTTGCATTCTGCTGCTTTAAATACTCACCAGTCCCTGTAATCGTTCCTCCCGTTCCAATTCCTGAAACAAATACATCAACCGTTCCATCCGTATCTTCCCAAATTTCAGGTCCTGTAGTCATTTTATGCGCGTAGGCATTGGCTTCATTTACAAACTGTCCTAATATTACAGATCCGGGAATTTCTTTTTGCAATTCCTCTGCACGGGCAATGGCACCTTTCATTCCTTCGGTTCCTTTGGTTAAAACCACCTGTGCCCCATACACTGATAAAAATTTTCTTCGTTCTTCACTCATAGTTTCAGGCATCGTAAAAATGGTTTGATATCCTTTTGCTGCTGCTACCATGGCAATTCCAATTCCTGTATTTCCAGACGTTGGCTCAATAATTGTTCCCCCCGTCTTTAATGCTCCTGATTCCTCTGCCTTTTGAACCATCCAAAATGCGGGGCGGTCCTTTACACTTCCTCCCGGATTCATCCCCTCCATTTTTACTAGTACTTTTGCTTTTAACTGTTCTATTTTCTCTAAATTACAGATTTCTATCAATGGAGTCTTTCCAATGGTTTCTAATACATTTTTTGCAATATTCATACATTTCCCCCTCTATGAGTTTACGACGCAATGGTTGTAAGCATTGCTCCAATTACTATACAAAAATCGGATAGATTAAACACAATCGCATTTAATTTTTTCGACTTGGTGTGAAAACTAAAATAATCTACTACATATTTCCTCTTTAATCGATCATAGGTATTCGAAAAAGCTCCCCCTAATAAAAAGGCAAGGCCCGTTCGAAGAAAGAAATTTCCTCTTCGACCTAAGGATAGAATAAAGTAAACGCATAGGATCATTGTAAAAATAACGGAAACCGCTACTACTAGCTTTTCCTTTGTATGCATAAAATTTAAAAAAGCTCCTTTATTTTTATACTTATGTATTATTACACGCCCATTTGCTATCTCTTGTTTTTCACCCGGTTTCATATTTTGATCAATTTTATTTTTTATGAACAATTCACTTACGAATATCATTAAAACAATCCCAATATATACCATATGCTACCCCTTACTTATTGCTGAGCAATATTTCCAGTGATACTTCCTTATCGTCGCCAAAGGAAGCTTTCATTATATATTCTACATTTTCTTTTTCTTCAAATAAGACAACAAATGAATAGGTTGCTTTTCCAGTTAGTGGATTTCTCATTTCTGACACTTCTACTAGTTTTTCTTCCCCATTATTTTTCTCTATTATTGAAACAATTTCTGGTAAATTTTCAAAAAACGAAAGCGTAAGAATTGCTTCTTCGGGGATTTCTGCACTAATTTTTGCATCCTGGATTTCCAAGGTACCTGCATCTTCATCTTTTTCCCAAAATCCATTCATTTTCATTCCTTGTATTTCATAAGTTACTACTTCACTATCTTCATACCACAATCCTGGTTTATACTCGACTAATTTATCGACTTCTACACCAACACGCTCTATCATATCCTGTTGTATTTTAGTGAAACTATTTGAAAGCGAATCTTCCACTTTTTCAACAGCTCCCGTCTTTGCGCGATCAATTGTTTCTGATATCTTCTCGTCCATTTTATCGCCAAGTTCTTCGGTGACTTCATTGATTTGCTCTCCAATTGCTTCATCAAATGTATTTGCCGATAACTCACAACCACTTAATGACAACGTTAACAAAACGATACCAAGTATCCGTCCTAGCTTTTTCATGCTTCCGCTCCAACTTCTTTCTTAATCTCTATTTTTGGTGTTGGCAATTCCTCTTTTACTCTTTCATGTTCGTTTTTACGATCACGAATAGTAATAATAGGGCCACCTTTTCCTTCTATATATTCTTTGGTAATTTCAACTTTTCCAATATTATCATCTTTTGGAATTTCATACATAATATCTAACATAAAATCCTCGATGATAGCACGTAGTGCTCTTGCGCCCGTCTCTTTTTCGATTGCTTTTTCTGCAATGGCTTCTAGCGCTTCCTCTGCAAATTCTAATTTTACTTCATCTAATTCTAACAACTTCATGTATTGTTTTAGAATTGCATTTTTCGGTTCTTTTAAAATCTTAACTAGCATTTCTTTGGTCAATGTTTCCAAGGTACAAATTACTGGTAGTCTTCCAACAAATTCTGGAATCATACCAAATTTTTTAATGTCATCCACCGTTGTTTTTTTTATGATATTTTTGTCTGCATCATATTTATCCTTTAAATCTGCTGCATAACCTATCGATGTTTGTTTATTCAAACGTTGTTTTATAATATCATCAAGCCCAGGAAATGCACCTCCACAAATAAATAAAATATTTCTCGTATTCACCGTTGTCAAAGGAACCATTGCATTTTTACTATTTGCTCCAACCGGTACTTCAATTTCTGCTCCTTCTAATAATTTCAACATCCCTTGTTGTACAGATTCACCCGATACATCTCTTGAATTTGTATTTTGCTTTTTCGCAATTTTATCAATCTCATCGATAAATATAATTCCACGTTCCGCTTTGTCCACATCATTATCAGCTGCTGCTAATAATTTTGATACTACACTTTCAATATCATCTCCAATATAACCCGCTTCGGTTAACGAAGTAGCATCGGTTATGGCAAGTGGAACATCAAGTAATCTAGCTAGTGTCTTTACCAAATATGTTTTTCCACAACCCGTAGGACCTACCATTAAAATATTTGATTTTTCAATTTCAATGGCATCCATGGTATTTGTGACCACTCTTTTATAATGATTATAAACCGCTACGGATATGATTTTTTTTGCCTGTTCTTGTCCGATTACAAATTCGTCAAGTTGTGCTTTTATTTTATGAGGTGCTGGAATGTCTTTTAAATCAATCCCTGGATCCGCATTGTCTTTTCTTTTCTTTATTTTTTTTCGTTGTGGAAAACCCTCTTGTTGTAAATCTGATAAATTCAAAAAGTTGATATTCGGAAAACGCGTTTGCATATTTCCTAGGACTTCCTTCATGTCTGCTGGTCCTTCTGTAAGTTCCGTGTCATCATCCGATTCTTCTATTTCATCCGATGTCTCTTCCTCTAATTTTTCTTCCTTTGCTTTCTCATCTTTAATTATCGTTTTCTTATTTTTATCTTTACGAAGGTTTTCTTGCATTTTTATCAATTTCATTGCTTCTTCTGCACTAATTTGAGGCGTTTCTCCTCCTTGTTGAAAGGGACTATTAAGTAAATCATCATAATCCATCTCTCCAATGGTTTCCATTGTTTTATGCATACAATCGTTACATACACAAATATTCCCTGGTAGATGAAACATTTTTCCTGCTTTGCTCTCCGGACGCATGCACATCATGCACACATCCTCATATTCGTCTTTATCTGAATCTGGTGTATTGTTAATATCTTTGTTTGACATAATTCCTCCAATCTATTTCTCACTACTACTTAAAATAATACTATGCTTACCAGTACTATGCAATATAATCCTTATTAAAAAAATATAAACAGATACAAAATTCTTACCATAAAAAATCCCCTTCACTAAAAAAGCGAAGGGGTTTATTATTTCATTTTCTAATTATCCATTGATATTATAATGTTCTCCAATCAAATTCATAGCTTTCGATAATTTATACATATATACAAACGGTCCTACTACAATACATGCTCCTAAAACATTCCAAAGCCAAAACGAATCTGCACCAAAACGATAAGAAATACCTCTTCTTCTTAATTCATTCCCTATACGAGCTGAAATTTTATGACACCAAACAAAGTAAGCAATTCCTAATGTGATTGGTCCCACAATAAATAACAGTAAGCAATAATGCATTGTCTTTTTTCCATCATATCTACTTGCCGCTACATTAATATCTGTTGAAACTGATGAAAAATAAACGATTGCATAAATTCCACACGTAATTAAGCTTAATAGAAAAAATTTAACCATACCTCTGTTTGTTTTCAACTGCCCTACTGGTGCATTTGGTGCTTGAAAATTTGGTTGTGTTTCCATAAATACCTCCCCTTCTATAATGCATATTATTAGAGTTATTATAACACAATTTTAGATAAGTAACCAACTAATATCCTGCTTTTTTCCCTACCATATTCGCAACCGGAATCTTAATAAGTGTCATCATGTCCATTACTTTTGGAATAAACTTAAAGGTGCGCTCCCCTGCATACTGTTTCATAATAATTTGTAACCCTTTTTCTTTTTCCGCATTATCTGTAATGATTTCTGCTACACCATTTCCGATTACACTTTTATAATGCATGGTCCACTTACAATCCACCTCATCCGTAACCAAAATATGGTCGGTATCCATCTCAAAACAAACATTTGGATTTTTCTTTATCAAATCGATTTTCTTCCCTTCCTTTGCGGAATGTAAGTATACGCAATGATCTTGATATCCAAAGTTCATTGGTATCATATATGGCATATCTCCATCACATAATGCAATTCTACATACCTGACATTTTGCAATTATATTATCTAATTCTTGTTGATCTATAATTTCTCGTTCTGTTCTTCTCATGTTATCCTCTTATCCTTTTTATTCTACCGTAACAGACTTTGCAAGATTTCTTGGTTTATCCACATCGCAGCCTTTACCAAGTGCTACGTAGTATCCGAAAAGTTGCAATGGTATGATAGCAAGGGAATTCATCAAACATTCTGCCGTTTCGGGGATATAAATCACATAATCTGCAGCCTTTTCAATTGCAGTATTTCCCTCTGTTGTAACCGCAAGTACAAAGGCTCCTCTTGATTTCACTTCAACAATATTGCTAATCGTCTTTTGATATAATTCTTTTTGTGTAGATACAGCAACGACAAGTGTGCCTTCTTCAATCAAAGAAATGGTTCCATGTTTTAATTCTCCCGCTGCATAGGCTTCCGAATGTACGTATGAAATTTCTTTAAGTTTTAAAGATCCTTCCATAGAAATCGCATAATCAATCCCTCGTCCAATAAAAAATATATTTTCTGCAGCCAAATATCGATTTGCAAACTTTTGTATCTTTACTTTGTTGGAAAGCAATAATTCAATTTGCATAGGAAGGCGTTCCATATCTTCCATTAATGCTTTTTCTTTTTCTTCAGAAATCGTTCCTCTGATTTCCCCTAGTTTTAAGGCCAATAGATATACTGCGATCAATTGTGCTGAATACGCTTTTGTTGTCGCCACTGCAATTTCCGGTCCTGCTTGCGTATAAAAAACTTGGTCCGCTTCTCTTGCAATTGAGCTTCCCATTACATTTACAATTCCAAGAACTGGTACCTTATTTTTTTTCGCTTCTCTTAATGCCGCTAATGTATCTGCGGTTTCACCGGATTGGCTAATCACAATAACTGCGGCGCCTTTTTCAAAAATTGGTTTTCGATAACGAAATTCAGATGCCAAATCAACTTCCACTGGTATTCTTGCTATACTTTCAAAAACATATTTTGCCGTGACACCTACATGATATGCGGAACCACATGCTACAATAAATATTTTTTTCATTCCCTCAAGGAATTCTTTACAGTCCTCCAACTCTTGCAAGTGTAAAGTTCCATTCTTTAAACGATTTCGTAAGGTAGCTTTCACCGTTTGTGATTGCTCATACATTTCCTTTAACATAAAGTGATCATATCCACCTTTTTCCGAGGCATTTGCGTCCCACTCCACATGGGATGGTTCTCGGATTAATTCTTCTTCATCTACAGAAAAGAATTTAATTTCATCTTTTTTTAACCGCACAATTTCCTGCTCTTCAACATAATAAACTGTTCTGGTATATTTTAAAATTGCTGGGACATCGGATGCGATAAATGCACCTTCCTCATTCTTACCTACAATTAACGGACTTCCTTTTCTTACTGCGTAAATTTCTTCTGGAAACTCCGCAAAAATAATTCCTAAAGCATAAGACCCTTCCACTCGATGTAACACTTTAATAATTGCTTCTATAGGATTTCCTTGATAATAATAATCCAATAACTGCGCAATAATTTCGGTATCCGTTTCCGATACAAATGTATATCCTTTACTTTCTAATTTATTTTTTAATGGAATATAATTTTCTATGATGCCATTATGTACAACCGCAATGGTTTCCTTGGTATTAAAATGTGGATGAGAATTCATCGTATTAGGAATCCCATGGGTTGCCCATCTGGTATGTCCAATTCCGACGGTTCCAGGCATTTTTTCACCCCCATGGGTTAATTCCTCTAACGCTTTCAAGCGTCCTACGGATTTCATATATTTGATTTTTGTTCCATCATAAACAGCCATTCCCGCCGAGTCATATCCACGGTATTCTAGTTTTTCTAATCCTTCTAAAATAATTTCTGCTGCTTGTTTTTCTCCAATATAACC
Organism: Lachnospiraceae bacterium; assembly: GCA_041596215.1. Classification (GTDB taxonomy): domain Bacteria; phylum Bacillota; class Clostridia; order Lachnospirales; family Lachnospiraceae; genus JBFHIZ01. Next base: position 44,212 of record JBFHIZ010000005.1, on the reverse strand, counting down.
TACAATTCCACACATATCATTATCTCCTAACTGTTTCCTTATTTACAAAATCAAGCTAACCAATAATTTTTATTCATACTACATTTTAACACAAATCGCTTAGATAATCTTCGGTATCTTTTCCCAAGAAAATACCCTGCATATTTCCAAAACGATGTAAAAAACAACCTTGGTAACAAATACCACTTCCCTTTTTGCATTAATTTCTTTGCAATCTCTGCAACCATTTTCTTTCCTGTGGATTCTGAATGTAACTTAGCAAAAACCTCTGGATGATTTGCCTGTGATACTGCTAAATCAAAATTTCTTTGAAATTGTTCTTTATTTGAGTAATTATGAGAATGCATTACTTTCGCCTCTGCCGTATAAGAAACGGCATACCCAGCCTTCATTGCTTTTGCTGCAAACAACATATCTTCATTGAAAATTACCTTTGGTTCAAATCCACCTAATTCATCAAATTTTTCTTTTACATATGCTGCACATACGTTCGACGAAAAATAAGTCTTAATTCCTAATCTATTCACATCTTTTTGCGATGTAATTCTGGATTGTTCTGGATAATTATAGTTACGAATCCATTTTTCTTCAATTTTACAAGTTTCATATGGAAGTTGTCTTGCAAAACTTACTACTACATTTTTATCACAAAAAGGTTTCATTAAATGTTCAAGCATATTAGCATCTATAATAGTAACATCCTGTGTCATAGAAACTACAATTTCTTCTTTTGCAAAAGAAAATCCATCGTTTCTCGTTTTCCCATGATTAAATGCACGCTTCTCAATATGATGAATTTCTACAATTTCATTTTCAACAATCTCTTGCAATTCTTGTTTTGTTAGATTCTCACCAAAGGATTTCTTCTCTGTATTCATTAAAATAATTTGATTTGGCTTTTGTGTTTGAATCTCTAGCGATTTAATTAAATGATACAAAATATTTGTTGGCTTATATGTCGGTATGACAACTGCAATCATAACACCCTCCTAAAATACTTCTCTCTAAAACTCTTGACAATTTACAAATTTTTATAGAAAAAGGAAAGAGTTGGACCATATCCCTCTCCTTCCTTATTATATTCTCTCAAATTCCAAAGAAGAATTCCTTAGTAATTTACAATATAAGGTGATGTTTCATCAATGATGTCTTGTGTATATTCAAGAACGGAATCACTTACTTGATAATCTTCCCCTTCAAATAAAAACTCATGTAATAATTCCACATTATCCGTTAAATCCATTGGAATAACAACACTTTTAGACCCTACTGTTGCTGTTGTAATATTGGATGCAAAAGGCCATCCACTAGTTTCTATAATGCTATAATCTTGTACGGCAACAAGAATAGATAAAATCTCGTCCAAGGATAAGGTGGTTGCAATATTAGGAAAAACATCATCTGCAATTTCACTTACCATGGATGCATCCGCCGTTTGTGCTTCTTCCATAATTGCTTGAAGAACCTCACGCTGACGTTCCGTACGTTTAAAATCATCTCCAACCGTATAACGAATTCTACAATATGCAGTAGCTTGTAATCCATTTAACAATTGAAATCCCGTTTCATTAATATATGTTGGAGTCATATTTAAATCTTCTGCAATACATTTTGCATAGTTATTTAAATGTGTAATTTCAGAAGAATCGACTTCTATCCATACACCACCTAGGGAATCCACGGTATCTACCACACCTTTAAATCCAACCGAAACAAAATCTTTGATGTTTAAATTTAGGTTTGAATTTAAAACTTTAATTGCATATTCCGGACCACCAATTGAATATGCTGCATTTACTTTATCATAGCTTCCATTTAAGCAGTTTAAATAGGTATCTCTATACACCGATACAATTTTAACTTCCTTTGTTTCCTCATTAATAGACGCAATCATAATGGTATCACTACGATGAGATTCCTCAAGAGAGCCGTTTCTTGAATCAATTCCAAACAATGCGATATTTTTATACTTTTGCATTTCCTCATTTTCTTCAAGATTTTCATCAATTCCAATTGCATCTTCATTAATCGAAATTCTTTGTACTTTTTCTCCCTTATTAATTGCAATAAATGCAATGATAATTATCGCCAGGACAAATGCTTCTGCTAGTAAAATAATAACTGTTTTTCTTGTTTTTTTTGCTTTTTCCCTTGGGGATAAATTCTTGTTCTTTGACGCCATGTTCTTCTCCTTTAATATGCGTTTTTATTAATAAATCCTTTAAAAATTGTCAAAAACATAATTCGAATGTCAAATCCATATGTCCAATTTTCGATATAATATAAATCAAATTCAATTCTTTTTTTAATTGATGTATTTCCGCGATATCCATTTACCTGTGCCCATCCAGTTAACCCTGGACGAACTTGATGCTTTATCATATAACGTGGTATTTCTTCTTTAAATTTTTCAACGAATTGAGGACGTTCTGGTCTTGGTCCAACCAAACTCATTTTACCCATAAAAATATTGAATAGTTGTGGTAACTCATCCAAACTAGTTCGTCTCATAAATTTCCCAAACTTTGTCACACGAGGATCATTTTTTACTGTCCAACATCCTTTTTCCTTTTCCTCACATTGTTCTTCCATGGAACGAAACTTATACATTTTATATGGCCTATTATGTAATCCCACTCTTTCCTGCGAAAAAATAATCGGTCCTTTACTTGTACATTTAATTGCAATTGCACAAAACAGTAATACTGGCGAGGATAAAATAATTCCAATAAAAGAACCTACCAAATCCGTAAGTCGCTTGAAAAATGCGTTCATCGTATTGGTTAATGGTACATGTCGAATATTAATTACGGGTAACCCCTGCAAATCTTCTGTATATGGCCTGCTCGGGATCACGCTATTATAATCCGGTATAAATTTCGTATGAATTCCAGATTTTTCACACAAATTGACGATTTCTTCTAATCTTCCATATTCTTGAAGTGCTAAGGTGACTGCAATTTCATCCAACTTATTATCTGGAAGAATCACATCTAAATTATCAATTCTTCCAATCACTTTCACACCTCGATAAAGCGTTCCAGCTTCTATTTTATCATCTAAAATTCCACGCACAACATATCCCCATTCTGGGTAAGATAAAATGCGATTAATATATTCTTCCGCTGCTCTAGAATAACCTACCAGCAAGACATATTTCACATTTTTTCCTTTTGTCCGAATTATGTGAAGAAAATTCTTAATCATAGTTCTCGTAATAATCTGAAAAACAATGGAAAACACATAAAACAAACCAAAAGTTGCTCTTGAATAATGCATGAGATTTAAAAGATATAAACTACCGATAAGCACTGCCATACCCGTAGTATTTACTGCTAAAATATTTGCAATTTCCGTCTTTCTTCCCGCAACTCGTTTTGGCGAATATAAGTGAAAGATCGAGCAAAGAATTAAGTATATCGGAATAATAAACCAAAGTAAAGTAAAATACTTCATTGGTTCTGGTGGGCCTGCCCCTTCCACTTGTCGTATCAATCCACTTATAAATCGAATATACCACGCAAATACATATGACAAACCGATTACAACCCCATCGATAACAATATGTAATCGATTAAAATGTTTCTGATTATCTTTAATCAAATGATCACCTCTATCTTCTTGTTGATATTAGTCATATCTTTCCTATTTTATCTTATTATTTATGAAAAAACAACATCTACACGTTTTAGGAAAATCGCAAGAAAATATTTTTCCATAACTGCAACTGAATTTTTACATAATTTTTTAAATGTCGCCACTCAAATGGTACTTTATGAATTTTTCCTTTTTTTGAAAAACTAAGTTTGAGTCCTTTGGCCGTTCCACATATATATTCCCGTCCCAAATTTTTGTTAACGAAAAAAATCCATTTTATAAAAAATCCAATCCATAGTAATGGCAAGTTAATAAGATATTGTATTATTGGCATATTTTTATATATTAAATACACATTATTTTGTGCGGATAATAGTACTTTAAACGCATTATGCTTTGAACCTGATACGGCACTGCCTGCATGCCATACTTTTGCATTCGGTTGGTATTTGTTTTGGTATCCATATATTTGTGCACGGTATCCCAAATCCAAATCTTCTAAATATGCAAAATGTTCCACATCAAAATATCCAATTTCTTTTAAGATGCTACAACGATATATTGCAGCTCCTGCACAAGCAGAAAAAATTCGTTCTTCGTTTCTATAAAGATCAACCGATTTTCCCTTTCCTCTAGCAAATGCCCATCCAAGCGCACAATATAAATCTCCAGCGCCATCAAGTTTATCTTTTTGTTTCATTTCTATCATTTTTGCCGATACCGAGAAAATTGTTGTTTCTTTTTCTATGCTATTTGTTAACTGACGAACAAAATCCTTATCCACAACGGTATCGTTGTTAAGTAAAATCACATATGCAGTTTTTGCCTCCTGCATTCCAACATTTACTGCATTGCTAAATCCGGTATTCGTTTCTAAAGAAATACTTTTAATTTCAGGATACTTTGTTTCGATATAAGAAACGGAGCCATCGGAAGATCCATTATCTACTATGATGACATCATATTCCTCTTCTGTTTGTTCCATAATTGATGATAAACAATCTTTCAGGAATGATATTCCATTATAATTTGGAATAACAATCGTTGTGCGCTTCATTGTTCCTCACTTTCTACTTTTTAAAGTACGGATCAAAAAGTAACTGATAACCTTTTTCACGTATTTTTTTTGAATAGGCAATACTTACATTTCTAGTTAATATTGGGTCCGAATAAATTTTCGACTGCTTAGCTTTCGGAAATTCTTTTATCACTTCTTCTAATAAATACTTACACTCATCACGAACCTTCATATTTCGAACATCTAAAGCGTCTACCTCTTGCATACAATTCCCTTGGTTCATATATCCACTAAAATGTCTCCGGAGACCTAGATAAATACATTGTCCTGTTTTTTCATCAATTGGCCCAGAAACCACTTTGTTTTTTTTGTATATAAAATTCCCCACAGCTCCAATATCTTTTCTTGCTTCAAATAGAGAAGGCAAGTATTTGATTCGATAAAATCCTAAATGTCTGCCATGCTTTACTTCTACCTTCATATCATTTCTTCGAAAGTAATCTTCGACTGCTTTTCTTCCTGCTTCATACGCATACATCTTACTATTTGGATTTGCTGCCGTGGAGCCACTGTGGCATCTCCAATGATATAATACCTTGGATATATGCCCTACCGCATCTTGCCAATCTTTTTTCTTATCTTTTTTAATTTTTTCTAATACTCTTAAAAAGCAATCAAAATCTTGTGCCCCATCAAATTCGGAGCGAAAAGCATTGTCTTCTAACAGTTCTCTTTTTATTGCCACAAAATGGCAAATATAATTGTTTGATAAAAACAAATCAAAATTGAATTCCTTTTTGAAATGTGGTTCAAAATATCTGTTACCACTTTCATCGCATTTATCTTCATCCGAGTACACAAATTGATAAGGATTTTCTTCCAATTTTAAAGCCATTTCATATAATGCATCCGGAGTTAATAAATCATCATGGTCTAAAAGACACACATAATCCCCCGTTGCTTTTTTTAATGCAATATTCGTGTTATCAGAAATTCCACCATTTGTCTTTACTCGTATATAGTTTATTCTTTTATCCTGTTGAAGTTCAACCAAATTTTCTACAACATCACTTTTGGAGGCATCTGCAATAATCAATTCCCAATTTTGATAGGATTGTTTGATACAAGAATCCACCATTTCTTTAAAATAAGATTCTTTCGTTTCATAAGCAGGGACAAGAATACTAAACAAAATAGAATGCGAAAATTTTCTTCTTGCTTGTGCAGCTCTTTCACAAATATCTGGCACTTTATATATATATTTTGCGTTTTTTGCATTTTGTTTTTTTTCAAGGTATGAAAAAAATGTTTGTTTTAATCCATTTCTTCTAAGAAAATTGGTTCCTCTTTTTGCATCGTACATCTTGCCCTTCCTTTCTAGCGATATTTTCAAATCGTTATGTTTTTATACGTTTCTTCTCTATGATTTTTATGTATGATTTATACTTCTAATTTCTCTTTCAATGCTTCTTTTAATGCTTCATTTTTCTTAGCGGCATCTTCAAGATTTTCACCTTTTACCCCAGTATAGAACTTAATTTTAGGTTCTGTTCCGGATGGTCTTGCACAACACCAAGAATGATTTGACAATTCAAAATATAGTACATTAGACTTTGGTAACCCCGTACTTGAAATCTCTTTTGTCTCCAAATCCATCACTTTTCCATTTTGATAATCTTTAAACTGCAATACTTTTAATTCCCCAAATGCTTCTGGTGGATTTTCTCGAAGACCATTCATAATTGCTTCTATCTGTTTTGTTCCATCCATTCCTTTCAAGGTAATCGTATATAAATCTTCTTTAAAATACCCATATTTCTTATATAAATTCAACATGGCATCCCAAAGTGTCATATCATGTTTTTTACAATATGCAGCCACTTCACATAGACACATAACCGCCACTACCGCATCTTTATCTCTTGCATGTGTTCCTGCAAGACAACCATAACTTTCTTCCAAACCAAATACATAATGATATGTTTTATTTTCTTCAAATAATTTAATTTGTTCTCCAATATATTTAAATCCAGTTAACACTTCCACTATATGCACATCATAGTCTTTTGCTAATTCTTCTGCTAAATTGGTCGTGACAATTGTTTTTACAAGCGCTGGATTTTCTGGCATCGTATTTGTTGCTTTCCGTTCTCTCATAATATATTCTGCAATTAACATACCTGACATATTCCCTGTAAAAGGAATATATTCCTTTGTTCTGGTATCAAATGCATATACACCTAACCGATCCGCATCGGGATCTGTTGCCAAAACAATATCTGCCTGTTTTTCTTTTGCAAGCTTTAATGCATAAGTAAATGCAGCTGGATCTTCTGGATTTGGATATGCAAGTGTAGTAAATTTCGGATCTGGCATTTCTTGTTCCGGAACGACATATACATTTTTATAACCAATTTCTTTTAAAATTCTTCGTACTGGCAAATTCCCCGTTCCATTAAAAGGTGTATATACAATTCGAATATCATCCGCCATCTCTTTGATGATTTCTGGATGAATTATTTGTTTTTTTAGTTCTACCATATATGCATCATCTATTTCCGACCCGATTACCTCATATAATCCATTGGTAATCGCCTCTTTTTTGGACATTGTTTTTACAGTATGAAAATTGGTCACGTTTCGGACTTCTTCAATCACTTCCACATCTTTTGGAGATGTAATCTGTGCACCATCCTCCCAGTACACCTTATATCCATTGTATTCTGGTGGATTATGACTTGCGGTAACTACAATTCCTGATATACACCCTAATTTACGTACTGCAAAAGAGAGTTCTGGTGTAGGACGTAACGATTCAAATACATAGGCTTTTATTCCATTCGCTGCCATGCAAAGAGCAGCTTCGTCTGCAAACTCTGGTGACATATTTCTAGAATCGTATGCAATCGCTATTCCTTTTTCTTTTCCACCTTGTTTGCTAATATAATTAGCTAATCCTTGCGTTGCCTTACGAACCGTATAAAGATTCATTCGATTTGTACCCGCTCCTATAACTCCACGAAGTCCACCAGTTCCAAAATCCAAATCTTTATAAAAACGATCTTCTTTTTCTTTTTCATCCATTGCAATTTCTAGCAATTCCTTTTTTGTATCTTGGTCAAAATAAGAATCCTCTAACCAAAAATCATATTGTTCTTTATAATTCATTTTATTTCCTCCTATCATTTATTGCTTCTTATATTCAATATAATAATCACTTCGTTCTAAAGAAAAATTCGGATTATAATATCGGTCTCCTTTTTCTAATTCCTTTGCCCATTTTTCACGAAATCTTTGTGCTTCTTCATCGTAACGTTTGGCTTTATCCCCTTGATCATCAAGCCCTCTTGAAATTGATTCATAATGATACAATTCACAATACGGATTAAAAATATTGACATATCCTTCTGCTTGTAGACGCAAACAAAAATCCACATCATTTAATGCAATGGCAAACGTTTCATCGAGTCCATTTATTTTTTGATACAAGGATTTTTTAACCATAAGACAAGCGCCTGTTACCGCCGTCACATTTTGTGCATAGTATAATTTTCCCATATATCCAACATTTTCTTTCCCTACACCATAATGCGTATGGCCAGCGGTATGATGCGCACCTAATCCAATCACAACGCCTGCATGTTGTATGGTTTGATTTTCATAATAAAGTTTTGCACCAACCGCTCCGACATCTGCTCTCACTGCATACATTAGTAATTCTTCCATCCAATTAACAGAAATCACTTCCGTATCATTATTTAATAATAGCACATATTCTCCAGAAGCTTCTTTTACTCCAAAATTATTAATTTTTGCATAGTTAAATTCTCCTTCATAAAAAAGAATCCGAATTCTATTATCTTTCGAAAGCAAATCATAATATGCTCTTATTTCTTCTGAAGTACTATTATTCTCTACAATCAAGATTTCAAAATTATCATAGGTGCTTTTTTTCAGTATCGAAGAAACACATCTACGCAAATCCACGATATGTTCCATATTTGGTATAATAATCGAAATCTTAGGTCTTTCATAAAGTGGATATCGAATTCGAAATATGGTTTCACAAGCAATGGAACTTTCAATTTCAAAATCTCGAAATCCATTTGTTTCTAAATGATCTGCAATTGCTCTTTTTGCTGCATCAATCGCATATGTTTTTGCACCAATTCCAGAAGCTACACTTCCTTTATGTGATCTCCAATAATATAAAATCTTAGGAATATGCGCAACTTTTTTTGCCTTAGAAGTAAGTCGAAGAATCATATCATGGTCCTGGCTTCCGTCAAACTCTGTTCGAAAAATCGTTGTACCTTGAAGTAATGCTTTTGAAAACACACTAAAATGACAAATATAATTATTTGCACGAAGCGTGTCTTGTGCATAATCCGATTTAAAATGAAGCGTTACCATTCGATTAATATTTCCATGTACAAACGTAGCCTCATCACAATAAATATAATCCGCATTACTTGCATCTATTTCTTTCCTATATTCATATAATACCGAAGGATGAAGGATATCGTCATGATCAAACAATCCAATGTATTCACCAGTTGCCATTTGTAAACATTGATTGGTATTCCCTGATATCCCTTCGTTTGTTTGCAATTTTTTATAAATAACACGTGTATCTTTATTTGCGTAAGCTTGACAAATTTCTCCAACATATTCATGTGTTCCATCCGAACCATCTGCTAAACACAATTCCCATTTTTGATAAGTCTGTGTACAGACAGAATCTAACATCTCTAATAAATATTTCTTAGGTGTATTATAAATCGGAACTAAAATACTAAATTTAATATCCTTTGAAAAGGTTTCCGTTTCTTCTTTTTCTCTTCTCCTGGCATCTGGAAAACTATTTGTCCCAAAACATTTCGCAATTTTTTTTTCATGTATCTTGCTTTTAACTTTTCTTGCAAAACCACGAACTGATCCATATTGTTTTATTAACGAAGCAATTCTCATCATTTTATGCGCTATCACACGAAATGGCTTACTAATTGTCCAAAACGGACTTTTCTTAATCTTATTCAATGAATGTTCTAAAGATTCAATTTTTCGATAGGAATTTGCTAAATCATATGCCATTTTAGCCATTCTTTGATTATCCATTTTTTCTCCTCAAATAGTCTTTCCATGTTTTTTTCCTGAATTTACTTGCCATATTAGGATGGATTCTACTTACACGCATTTGTACTCGAAACGTATTTTCCCTTTTCCAATCCAATATTTCTACATTAAAATTAATATTCGGGTCCGTCGTTTCAAATATATATATTCTTTTCTTTAGCTTTATTCCATTGGTAATACATTCCCCTCTTCGATCGAAGGTAACTTCTTTTTCATTCCACCATACTTTTACAATTTCTACAAAACAGCTATCCATACAAGGGTCAATTCGTAAATACTTTACATCCCTTGGCATTTTTACAGATACTTCTACCTCTGTAATCGATTGAAATGCTTCCGATACAAAATAAGAGTCCTCTTCCTTTGCCCCTTCTCCATAATCAAAGTACACCTGTACTCTATTTTTATCCCCTGAGTCTTTCGCACAATTTATTAATCGAATTGGATGAATTACCTGATGTCCAATCGTCTCTCTTAATTTACCAAGCAACATCTGTTTCCCTAGCACATACTGTTGAAATTCATTATCCTCCTCAATGATGCGATTTGCTTCTTCTTCCGAAATGCCAATATGCTTTCTTATTAAGTCCAGTTTTAACTTATTGCGTATTCCTCCCGATGAAACATAGTAATAGCATGCTCGATATGCAATTTCAGTAACAGGTGTTATTTTGTCAAAGGTCCATTCATAATCTATCACCGTCCAGATATCTCCAATAATAATATTGGAAAAAATCAAGTCATAATCGGAAACAGGAATCTCTTTATTATATTCCACCCGTTTCATATATTCATTTAATAACAATTGAAATCCTTTGAAATCATCTCGGAGTAAGCAATCATCTAATTTCTGTTCTAAAGTTTCTCCATGTAAAAATTCAAAATAAATACCCTGCTCTGACTCTTCACATAAATTCCACTGTAATTCACTACCTTGATATCGTTTTATCAATTTATCATAAGAATTCTTAATCGAGTGAATATGAATTTTCGCACTTTCCGTTAGTGGAACCTTTTCAACAAATAAATCGCCCGCTTCTGTCTGCATAATTCGCGTAGAAATCCGAAAGCGTTCCTCTCTTTCATTTGCATACTTTACATATTTTGTATATAACGGTTTTCCTAAAATTACCATAAACGAATTACTAAATTCTGGAAAAAGTCCATCCTTAATAATTGAGGAATACACCTTCGATTCATCAAATAATTGCATGCGATTTCGGTCAAAATTTCTTAGATTTTGTGTTAATTCGCCTTCCTTTGGCAAATACTCATCCGAATATATACTTGCTGCAAATTTGTAATCGGGATAAGGATAATAAAATGAGTATTCCTTCATTTCAGCTTTATGAAAGAGTTTTTCAAGTCCTGGTTTCGTAAACGTACGTACATAATCTTCACTTCGATAATCTTCAAGTCCAGAAAAAAACGTACCTAAATGGTCTTCTCGACAACCAGCCCAGTATTTCAATCCAAACTTATTTTCAATTGCAATTACCATGCGTCCATCCACATGCAAATGCTTTTTCATGATTTTCAAAAAATCTTCGTAAGGCGTATCGGTCCCCATATAACTTACCGCATATTCAAATACCCCAATCAATAAAATATAGTCATAATCATGATCTAACTCTGTTTCAACATCTGTAAAATTACCTAATTTAATGGTAATATTCTTTTGCTCCTTATTTCGATATGCATTAATTAAGCTTCGTTTTTCTGATAATTCTACGCAAGTAACTTCCTTACATTTTTTTGAAATTGCTCCTGTAATTGCTCCACATCCGCTCCCAATTTCCAACACTTTATCCGTTGCTTTTATTGGTAACCATTCTACGGTATTTTCGCGTAAATAAGAAAGATGGTATAAAAATGGCCACTCTGCTTTTTCTTGAATAATCGACGTGAATTCCGTCGTTGGATGATTTTTTACAATCGAAAGAAGCTCATCTTCTACTGCTCCATCTGTATAAGCATCTGTTCCACTATATTTTGAGTAATCCAATATGACATTCCCTATTTTTTCAATACGTTCCATTTGTACTCCTTTTTATGCTAAATTTGAATAATTCACAAGATTATTCTCCTTGGATACTTCTTTTACATCTGCGACTTCAATTTCTGCATCGGAATCATAATAGCCCACGGTATCTTTTTCTGAAACAACCGTAATATTTATTGCATCGTATAATCTATGATATACCACAAAATCATTTCCTTCATATCCAGTAAGTCCTGCGGATAATAAATATTCCCCACCTTGTAATCGCATAACCTGTTTAAAAGTTACCATTTTGGTTTTTCCTTTTGGTACAGGTTCTAAAAATGCTTTTTCAAACATTGTATTCGTTCCCGTAAGTTCAATACCTTTTGCATTTTTAATGGAGTATGCAAAAATAGGAGCTTGAATATTCGTATGAAATTTTACTTTCATGCAAACCGTAAATTCACTCGTTTTTAAGATGCAGTTTGACCGAGTTCCACTTTCATCGAGAATATAAAACTCTACAATTTCCGCTTCTTTGGATCCATATTCTAATACTTTTTGCTCCCCATCCTCTAAATTTGTAGATTGTGAATGTTCATCATACTTTCCAACCAAAACCTGTTTATATATATCAATCATATCTTTTGGAGAACCCTCTCCTAGTTTTTTCCCACGATTTAAAAGAATCACGCGATCACAGTATTTTGAAATACTGCTCAAATCATGGCTAACAAAAAGAATCGTCTTTCCCTTTTCCTTAAATTCTTCAAATTTATGATAACACTTTGCTTGAAAAAACACATCACCTACAGAAAGAGCTTCATCTACAATCAATATTTCTGGTTCAATATTTATCGCAACTGCAAATGCAAGACGTACAAACATTCCACTTGAATAAGTTTTTACTGGTTGATATACAAAGTCACCTATATCTGCAAAGTTTAAAATCTCTTCTAATTTTTCATCGATTTCTCGATCTGAAAATCCCATCATTGTTCCATTTAAATATATGTTTTCAATTCCTGTGTATTCCATGTTAAATCCTGCCCCTAATTCCAATAAAGCAGAAATTCTACCCCTTACAACGGCTTCCCCATTCGTAGGAGAAAGTACACCTGTTATAATTTTTAAAAGCGTTGATTTACCAGAACCATTCGTTCCAATTATCCCGACCGTCTCGCCTTTTTTAATCTCTAAATCAATATCTTTTAATGCATAATGATCTTTATATGGATGCTTCGCCAAGCCAAATGCATCTTTAATTCGATCAAATTGGCGATTATAAAGTTTATATATCTTATCCAGTTTTTTTACTGCTACTGCCAGTTCTTGTTCTGCCATTTTATTCTCCTATATTGCTTTTATAATACGTCTGCAAAATGTGGTTTTAATCGTTTGAAAATCAAAATTCCCAGTGCAAATATTCCAATCGTAATAATCCAAAAATACATGGTTGAATAAAAATCTTGCCAGAACCATGTGTGTTCATATAAGGCCGTTCGATATCCATTTACTACATAATATATGGGATTTAATTTTATAATAATATGGTATTTTTCTGGGAACTGTGATAAAGTCCACATGATTGGTGTTGCCCAAACACCCACTTGTAAAACAATATTAATGATCTGTGTTAAATCCTTGAAAAAAACAACCATGGATGAAGTCGCATACGTAAATGCAAGGGAAAAAATAAACATACAAAAACTAAAATATAGTATTTGAATCCAATAAATGGTAGGATAATTTCCCAAGGCAACATTTAGTATCAAAATAAAAGCTACAAATGCTACATGTACAAATGTCGCTGAAATCACACGTATAATTGGCAGAATGCTTACTTTAAAAACCACCTTTTTCACTAAATAATTGTAAATTCGAAAAGAATCTGTTCCACTCATCAACGCTTCTGAAAAATATAACCAAGGGACTATTCCAGCCGTCAAATACAAAACAAAAGGAATCTCAATTCCCTCTCCTAATGTTTCTCCTCTTGACTGAAATATCACTTGAAATACAATCCAATACACTAATATTGTAATAATTGGTTGAATAAAAGCCCAAATAACGCCTAGGTAAGAACCTGCATATTTGGTTTTAAAATCATTTTTTGACAATTTCCATATTAATCTTCGATTCTGAAACAGTTCCCAAAGCAATTGCTTTATAGAATCATATTTAAAAAGCAAAATGATTGTCGCAATCATATCAATTGCTATTGCTGCTATTTTTTTTATCCATTCCTGTTTGGGATCTGCTAATGGATTATGATGAAACACTAATAATAGCATAATTAGAATAGCGATGACAATTATGATCATCTTTCCAATTCGATTTTCTTTATTTATCCTAGCATGCATTACGTTCTTCCTCCTCAGGTTATCGATTCATTAATCTTTCAAATTCCTTGAGTCCGCCCCACTTTGCATCCTTTTTTGATAATTTCGGTGAGATATCTCCCAATGGCCATTTAACACCAATTTCTTTTGCATTATATAGAATTCCGCCTTCATCATTTGGATGATAAAATTCCGAACATTTATATGCAAATTCCGCATAATCCGACACTACAAAGTATCCATGTGCAAAATTTTTCGGAATATAAAATTGTTTCTTATTTTCTTCTGAAAGTAGCACGCCAAACCATTTTCCATACGTTTTCGAATCCGCTCTTAAATCCACTGCCACATCAAATACCTCTCCTTTGATTACACGGACCAATTTATCTTGTGGATGGTTGATTTGAAAATGCAATCCCCTTAATACCCCTTTAGAGGATGCAGACTGATTGTCCTGTACAAAAATAGTATCTATCCCTGCCTCCATAAAATCATTTTGATTATATGTCTCCATAAAATAACCTCTTTCATCAGGGAAAACACGGGGCGTAATTATTTTTAAGCCTTCTATTTCACAAGTTTCTACTGTAATTTTACCCATTTCTTTCTTATCTCCTATCGTCTATTTTCTTACCTTTAGTTTTCTTTTATATATTACTTTTTCGTATTATTTATTCATTTTCCATATAACTAATATTTAAATCCACGTTTCCAGAAATCCCACTGATTTTTCCTTTGGAAGTATATTGCCACATATGATAAGTCCCCGTATAAGTTGCTTCCTCTTTATATTCTGCAAGCCAGATTGCTTTCCCTAAAAACTTAGATGCCTCAATTTTTGTTTGAAACCAATTTTTACTTGCATATACACCTACTGTGTATTCTTTCTCTGCATTTTCAATGGTTCTACAAAATGCATCACATACATTTGTTCTCGCAACAACGGACAAATCATCGGCTCTGCCTTCTCCTCCTGCCCCTTCGGTATCAATAAATATAGGATATGTTATCTCATAATTATCGCATAACGCTAATACCATACTTGCCTCTTCAACCGCTTCTACAGCGTTTATAGCTTGTGTAAAGAAATATACACCCACATCTATTCCTGCATTTGTTGCACCTTCTATATTTTTTTGAAAATATGGATCCTCAATCAACGTACCTGTCTCCGAGCCACGATATCCACATCGTATAATTGCAAAATCCACTCCTGCTGCCTTTACTTTATCCCATTCGATTTCACGATTCCATTTTGACACATCAATCCCAAAATACATAGCTCCATTTGGTAACATCTTAATGGTTTGTTCTGTTCCATCCGCTTCACTTCGTGCATTTTGAATGGATGTATCTTCCAACGTTGCATCCACATCGTCTTCTGTTTTTATAAAATAAGAAATATCGTCTATTTTTTCATATTCCACATTAGATTTTACATTTACTTTAATAGTCGAACTAGGCACTTTATAGCCATCATATTCCTCTAAGCGTACATAGTAATCTCCAGACAATAACGAGGGAATATAAATAATTCCGTCCTTGTTGTCATCGGTATAAGTACCCACATCATCTACCGTTATTTGAAATTTCTCTCCATCAACTAATTTACCTGCAACATCCATAATTAAAATTCGCAAATCTCTTTCCACGGATAAAACCTGTATCGATAATTGTCGCCCTAAACTTGCCTCTAAATCCATACTTTCTTCTTGGTCAAAAAATGCAGTATCCTCTAAAAATGAGCGTAATTCTTCTGCAGAAAGATCTTCGCCAATTCGATATTCTTCCTCTAAAATTTCCACTTGTTCTTTTGCATTTTTTGCTTTTAAAGCATCTAGATTCGTAATGATTGCGAGCAAACAAATACCCAAAACCAAAAACACTCCAATCCAGATAGCTTTCCAACGTAACTTAGAGTCCATTTGCAACCTCAACTAAATATTTTCCATATTCTGTCTTTAATAATGGTTTTGCTAATTCTAACAACTGTTCTTTTGATATAAATCCTCTTTTATATGCAATTTCTTCAATACAAGAAATATAAAGCCCTTGTCTCTTTTGAAATGCCGCAACAAAATCAGCCGCATCAAGCAAGGAATCATGACTGCCTGTATCAAGCCAAGCAAATCCTCTTCCTAAGGTTTCCACTTCTAATTCCCCTGCTTCTAAATAAGCGTTATTAATACTTGTAATTTCAATTTCCCCTCTTGCCGAAGGTTTCACATGTTTTGCAATTTCAACCACTTTGCTATCATAAAAATAAAGTCCTGGTACCGCATAGTTACTTTTTGGGTTTTCTGGTTTTTCTTCAATCGAGATGGCTTTTCCATCGTTATCAAATGCAACCACTCCATATTCTCTTGGATCTCTAACGTAATATCCAAAAATAGTAGCACCCTCTTTTTTAGATACCACTCTACGTAAAATATCAGAAAAGCTTTGTCCATAAAAAATATTATCTCCTAATATTAAAGCCACCGAATCTCCAGCAATAAAATCAGCTCCAATAATAAAAGCGTCTGCAAGCCCACGCGGTTCTTCTTGCACAGCATATTCCATATGCAAACCCAGCTGTTCTCCCGTTCCAAAAAGGTCTTCAAAAATGGGAAGATCCCTTGGTGTAGAAATAATCAGCACATCCTTTATTCCTGCTAACATAAGAATCGAAAGTGGATAATAAATCATTGGTTTATCATACACTGGCATAATCTGTTTTGAAATTGCTTTCGTTAATGGATACAGTCTTGTTCCTGCACCTCCTGCTAAAATAATCCCTTTCATTACAAAAATCCTCCTTTTTTAAACGCACGGAATGGGAACGTCTCTCAAACGTCCCCATTTTGCCTATTGGTACATATCCGTATAATATTTTTGGTAATCTCCACTAGTTACATTTTTCATCCATTCCTCATTCTCAAAGTACCAGGCAATCGTTCGTTTAATGCCTTCTGAAAAGCAAGTTTCCGGTTCCCATCCAATCTCTGCTTTTATTTTATCTGGAGCAATGGCATAACGTCTATCATGCCCTTTTCGATCCGTTACATACGTAATCAAATCTTTGCTTACTAGTTTCTTTCTCGGATCCTTTTCAGGTAACATTTCCTGTAAGGTATCTAAAATGGTTTCAATAATCTGAATATTTTGTTTTTCATTATGCCCACCGATATTATATGTTTCAAATAATTTTCCTTGTTCCTGTACCATATCTATTGCTTTCGCATGATCTTCCACATATAACCAATCTCTAACATTTAACCCATCTCCATACACTGGAAGTTTTTTCCCTTGTAATGCATTATTGATAATTAAAGGAATTAATTTTTCCGGAAATTGATAAGGTCCATAATTATTCGAACAATTCGTTATATTGGCCGGAAATTGGTAGGTATCCATATAGGATTTCACTAACATATCTGAAGAAGCTTTACTCGCAGAATAGGGACTATGCGGATCATATGGCGTTGTTTCATAGAAATATTCATCTTCCTTTTCTAAAGAACCATATACTTCATCCGTAGAAACATGCAAGAATTTTTTTCCTGCTTGAAACGTTTCATTGGGAAGCATCCATGCATTTTTTGCACAATTTAACATGACTAACGTTCCCAATACATTTGTTTTTACAAACACCTCTGGGTTTTTAATGCTACGATCCACATGACTTTCCGCTGCAAAATGTATCACTCGATCAATATCATGTGTTTTAAAAATTTCGGTTATCGCCTCACTATCGCAAATATCTGCTTTTATAAATTCATAATTATCCGCTTCTTCAAACTCCTTTAAATTTGCTAAATTTCCTGCATAAGTTAACGAATCGACATTGATAATCCGAATTTCTTTTCCATATTTTTTAAACATGTAGTGAATATAATTTGAACCAATAAATCCCGCTCCGCCTGTTACTAAATACGTTTTCATATGTTGTTTCTCCCGCCTGCTTTTGTCTTTTTTAATAACTCAAATAACTTTTATTCATATCTACATTGCCATCGATGCCACCCACATGTCCAGTAGAAGAATATTGCCATATATCATATCTTCCTGTATAGGTAGGTGTCGTCGCATATTGTGCCATCCATATCGTGTAAGAATTTAATTGGCTTGTATTTAAGTTCGTTGTAAACCAGTTTTTTGAAGCATAGATTCCTGCTTTTTTCCCTGCATTTGTAACCGTCTGACAAAATGCTTTTAAGATAGCAGTACGTGTTGTAGCATCCAAACTGTCTGCTCGTCCACCGCTTCCTTCGGAATCAATAAATATTGGATATGTCAACTTATATTTACTGGTAAGCGCTAATGCCATCGAAGCTTCTTCTACCGCTTCTACTTCTGTAATTGCTTGTGTAAAGAAATACACACCCACTTTTAATCCCGCGCTCGTTGCTCCTTGTATATTTTGTTCAAATTTTGGATCCTCAATTAATGCTCCCGTTGTCGAACCACGATAACCACATCGAATAATCACGAAATCTACTCCTGATGCTTTTACTGCGGTCCAATCGATGGTTCCGTTCCATTTAGAAACATCAATTCCTATAGTTCCACTACCCATAGAAAGTACACCAGTACTAGAAAATACATAGGAAACGCCTTGAATTACCTGTGTTCCAGTCACTTTATTTCCATTTCTATCAAAATAATAGGTTTTGTTATCATCTAATGTTTGCCAGCCAGTATACGTATACTCTACCGTTCCTTTTATATAAAAAGTGCTAAAGGTATAATAATCTGCATATTTTGCTTCTCGATAACTACTTCCATCCTTTACATATATTTGTGTTCCATTTTCATCCTTTAAGTTTGTCGTTGTATCATTTTTTGGATTGACGCTCACTACAAATCGGTATACTGCAACTGGTTGTGCATTGTCTTCTCCTAATCCCTCTGTCGAATATACTGTAATGTCTACCGTACCGGATTTTAATGCAGAAAAAGTATATACGTCTTTTGTCGTGGATGTTGTTTTTTTAGTAATGGTACCAATGGTAGTATCCGATGTCTTCCATGTAATCGTATCGCTCGAAAGTCGATTGGTAAACGTAGCCGTTAAATCCACTTGGTTTCCTACATAAATTGCTTCTGGTGAACTTCCGCCAGATGTAGTAGAAGCTATTGCAATCGTTAATGGTTCTACCGTAACCGTACAAGTTGCTTTTGCATAAGTCCCTGGTGCAGAATCCAATTCTTCCTTTGTTTTTACCGTAATGATTGTTTCGCCCCCGCCAACTGGTGTAACAAGTCCAGTATTACTTACCGTAGCAACCTTTGTGTTGGAAGACGTCCAAGTCACAGAATCATCGCTTTCTTCCTTTTCTACCGTTGCGGTAAGTTGTAATGTATTCGGCCTTATCAATGTTGCCGTCATCTTATTTAAAGTAACCGAAATATCATTTCCCGGATTAATGGTTGGCGTTGGTGACGGTGTTGGTGATAGTGATGGTGATGGTGTTGGTGATGGTGTTGGTGATGGTGTTGGTGTTGGTGACGATGTTGTTCCATTCACTCGATAGAAAACTCCGGATAACGATGCTATCGTAGATGGATTGATAATTGTGTCTTTTGAAACTTCCACATATCCAGAGCCATCTCCTACCGCTGTTTTTGTAGATGCAACCCACACAACAGTGTCTTTTAATGTACTTTCAACAACAACTTCCTCTTCCGTATCTTCTTCTGAAACATTAATTTCAGATTCTTTTTTTACTTCATTGATAATATTAATCTCTTGATACTCCATTTCGCCTTTCACTACGACATCTACTGGTGTATCCGAAAACTTCACATTTCCTATGCTTTTACATATAACTTGATAATCCCCTGCTTCTAAATCCCTTACATAGATTAATCCATCTTTTTCTTCATTCGTAACAAGGAAAGATTCTCCTGTCGGAGGGATCACTTCAATTTTAAATAAAATCCCCGTAATTAACTCATCCGTTTCTTTATTTACAAATTTTACCTTTAAATCTTGCATAATGGAACTGAAGGTTACGGAAATTTCTACACTTTCATCTAAATTTGCTAACACTTTGTTTGCTTCTTGTCCACCTACAAATGATGAAATTATAGTGTCCACTAACACATCCGTATAAACTGCAACTTCGCTAAGCTGTTCTCCTATTGGTATTAAGGCTTCTTCTCCAGTTGCAATTTCTTTTGATTCTTCCCATTTATAAAGTGTAATTCCCCCTACAATTATAATGACAAGCGTTGTTGCAATCATTAGATACTCAAGAAATCCAGCACTTGCAAAGAACTCTCTTAAATGCTCTCCAAATCCCTTTTTTGCTGTTTTCTTTGGCCTTTTTTTTATGACCCGTTTTGTTTTATTAGGTTCTTGAATCTGTTTTTGGGGTCTCTTATAAGGGGTCTCCTCACTTTGGAGTCCCTTACTTTTATTACTCTTCTTTTTTATCGCCTTATCTTTCGAAGCATCATATTCTTCATAAGATAAATCCACCTTTTTTTTCTTTGGAAATTTTTCAAAAGCGGAATCAAAATCATCTTGTGTGTTTAACATATTTGTTTTCCTCTAGTTAAGTTTAACATAATCATTTTTTTCGTTACAGTGCATTATATTATAGCATTTTCACATAAGACTTTCAAGAATCTTACTTTTTTGATTTTATCTATTATTCTGTATTTTTTTATTTTTTATATAAAGTAAACTGTCATTCCCAAAAATATGAGTGCTGTCCCTAAAATCTTATTTTTAGTGATTTTCTCTTGAAAAAAAACAGCTCCTAAAATCATTACAATCACATAGCCTAGTGCTTCTACAATGGATCCATCTTTATACTCCATATAGCGAAATGCAAACATTTGTGAAAGCATAGCCGCAAACAAAATAAAATAGCCAAAGATAACATATGGATTTAAATATTCAAAAACCCAACTTTTATGTTGTTTCTTAGAACTTTTCTTTAAAAGCACTTGAGAAAAAGCTGCTGCAGTCACTTCTAATACAAGAATTATATACGCAACTATTGTCATATTAATTTTCATCTATTCCCTCCTCCTTTAATTCCATTCTTTCTTTTTGAGGTAAATTAATATATATAATTCCAATAATTACAATCAAAACTCCAATCACATTTTTAATTGTTAATTTATTTTTAAAAATAAGCATTGCCCAAACCATATACCATAAAAGAACCATTGCCTTATTCGCATAAGCTATGGATAAATCAAAACGCTTTAATAATTGTTGCCAGATAACTGCATATAGTCCAAGCACTATGATTTCTATTCCAAAAATCAAAATAAATTTCATACTCAAAAATTCTTGTAATGCGGCTGCTTTTGATAAAGCGCTAGCTGCCGAAAACAAAATAACTGCCCCTTGTAATATTAGCATATCCTTTACTTTAACTTTTTTTTTCATTTTTTCTTCCTTTGCATTAATTTTTTATGAATTTTTTTTTCATTCATAGACTTTATTCTAAGAATTGTTTATGATAGTAATTGAAATACAAAAAATGATATATGCGCTTTTTTGCGAGAATGGAGTTTTTTTGAAAAAGAAAAAAGAACCTAACAAACTATCGATTCACACCATTTTACCACTTGCATTACTTTCTGTTATTTTAGTCTTTGCTATTATTAGCATTGTTAAACTTGCCATTTGGAATAGAGGCATAGAAAGCATTGCTCCAACAGATTATACCGCAGCTTCTCTAACCGATGACTCCGAAGATTATCTGGTATATTTTACCCCAGATGAATTTTCACAAATGCATTCAGACTACATCGATGATGGCGAATTAAATATCGTTGTTATTGGTGATGAAACGATACAAGACACCCCTGATCAAACAGGAATCGTTCAACTGGTATCTTCCGAACTAAAAGATGCTACCATATACAATTTATGCTTTCCTGGAAGTCAGATTACACCAAAATATAATCCCTTTGATATATCCTATACGAATGACATCGTAAGTTTTTATTGGCTTTCGGTTTGTATTGCTGGAAAAAACTTCGATTTTCAAACTGCTTTTTGGGATGAAATTGCTCTTGTTGATGAAACTGCTACCAAATCTCTAGAAACTATGCAGACCATTGATTTTTCAACCATAGACCTTTGTATTATAAATTACAATGCAAAAGAATATCGAAACGGACAGGAAATCGAAAGTCTTGACCGTGAAGATTTCAGCATGTATGCAAATGCAATTTACCAATCCGTAAAAATGTTACAAGAGGCTTATCCGCATATGCAATTTGTCGTTGCTTCCCCTACTTACTGTTTACTTGAAAAAGATGGTGACTTACTTGGTTCTGAGATTACCAATAGCGGCTATGGATTTTTACCAACCTACATGGTGGCCGCTAAAAATGCATCGGTAGAAATTGGAGTTTCCTATATGGACAATCTCTTAGGGGTCTTAATTAACAAAGATACCTACCCTGCCTATTTAGAAAATGATGGACTTACTTTAAATAAGAATGGTCGTATGCTTATTGCAAATCGATATCTTGATTTATTGACACCTACCACAGAGGGAACTATGGAACCATAGTTCCCTTTGCGATATAATCTGCATCTAATCCCAAATAGGCTCGTTCATCTAAAAATACCGTATATCCACCTACTGAAGAAAAATAGGAATACTCATAAACTGCCATTTCTTCGATATCCACTTTATCTTCTTGTATAATAATATAATGACATCCTTGCTCCCTAGCAAGTGTAGTAAGCAATTCTGGAGAAACATATTCTCCATTCATCACATCATATAATTCGTTATAAAACCCCCATTGTCCCACCAACATTTCACGCCCATAAGGCATATGTATTGTTGCAGAATACTGACGTACATATTCCATTAACTCTTTGGGAAACACAGCTTTTACTTCCCGTCCATCCACTTCAATTTGGTCGCATATTGCAATCACTGTAGGAGGCAATTGATAAAAGTTTTTTGTTGTCTGAAAAAAAGCATTATCATAAACATAATCTCCACCTGCCATTAATACCAGAATTGCTAATACTGCTGCTAATATACGAGTAACTTTCTCTTTTCGACTGCTTACGAATTTAACAATTCCATAGGCAATAATAATTGTAATTGGAGCAAACCATAGTATTCGATAATACGTTGCGGTCTCTCCCATAATTCGAATAGAAATGTATATGGTGACCGGAAAAAAGAATAAGAATAAAACAGCTGCCGTAATATAAAGCAAAGTAATACGAATATTTCTATTTTTTTCCGTAATCCATAAGAAAACAAATACTGCTGCAAAGGTAATAAAATGCCATCCATCCGCAATATATAATAAAAAACATGAAAAAACTTCTTTCCATAAATCAATCATAATCTACTCCATTCTCTAGTTATCCTTGTATATATAATATTGCATATCCTAAAATAGGAAGCATACTTAACGCATATCCCAAAAAATATTTCCATTTTCTATTTAAAATTGCAATTATCACGGTCGACAATCCAATAAATACCGGCGAGAAAAAGATACCCATAGTCGATGTGAAAATAGATGCAATGCCTATAAAAGAAATAGCAATCCAATACATTGGCGTATTCCCTTTTTCTTTCATTTTCAAAAAAGAAAGAATCAAAACAGGAACAATCAAATTAGAAAACATTGCTTTTCCCTGCCATGTTCTAGTAATCATAAATGTGGTTTCTGTATAAATAGACACGTTCCCAAAAATATACATAATGGAAATAATCATCATAAAAAACGGAAGATATTCCTTATTGCTTTTTAATAACGTTCTTCCTATCAGCCAATAGATCAGATACATAACGACAAATAAAAATGGAGGAAGCAAAAAATGTGCGATAATTGCAGTATGAAGTCCGGTAATTCTCGACAAATATGCGGTAAAACTAACGCCACCCGCCCATGCATGACGCACATCAATAGACGTGGTTCCACCAGTATATGGTAAATTTCCATTTATCATACCCGATTTACTGATTGCCGTTGCTAACGCCAAATAATAAGAATCATCTCCATCCGCGTATTGATAAAGAAAAGACATCACAATCGGAAATAGCAATAAAAGAGCACAAGCAATCCACATAATCCAAGTAGCTTTCGTTTTTTTTGTTTTCCATACTTCAAGGAAATTTTGTAACATCTTAGGACATTCTTTCCTTGCATAAAGAAAAGAAAGCAAAGCCACGCATACAAACAAAATCGAAAACCAGGTTACAACCGTTGCAATTTGATTTGTCAATATCTGTGCGATTGTAAATACGATTTGAAATAATGTAAACATGGTAATATATCCAGAAACAAGAGCCATTGCAATTTTCCCATTCGATATTTCCGCTTTTTTGACAAACCATAATCCTGCAAAAAAAGGCATTACTCCTAATATTATTAATAATTCAAGAGACCCTATCATCATATTTTTTGCCTTCCTCCTTCTTTGAAAAAATCTTTACTCTTTCAAACCAAGATAGTATCATTTCGTACCATACAGGTATTACAAACAAGCCTGTTCGATAATCTACCCCTCTTTTAGTTACTACAGAAAAAACAAGGCATACTCCGAAACAAGCAAGGATATATCGTATTTTATCCATTGATAAAACAAATTTTTCCTTAGAATACATAAAAGAACCCAGCCAAGTAAGCACCGTAATTGCCAACGCAAAAAATAGATTTCGTTCGGAAAGTTCCATATAATATTTGCTAATCCTTGGTAATACTCTTGTGAAATTAACATAATTCCACCCATTTTGAGTCAATAACTTTTGTTCCATAACCTGCATATAAGTATATGGTGTCATCACCATATATAACGTGTCCGTTACGACGCCTTTTATTACACTTAATTCAGAATGATTCGAGGGAATTTCCTCATTTATTGTAAAACGTTCCCGTATCCCTGTCTGCACAGATGTTTCATCCTTTTCATTTTTTCTCGTTTGATAAGACACCAATAGCAAGACGATGACAAGCGCAACCTGTAGAAGCATAAGTCGATTGGCAAGCTTCTTTTTTCGGTATTTCGCATCATCCATTTGTTTTTCATTTTTATTTCGTTCTTTTACATAATCTCTTATTACAAGAATTGCAATCACAAAGATCCCTGCAAAAAAATACGCAGCATTTAGCATTCCCAAAACAAACAAAAAGATCACATGTTTTCCTCGTAACTTTCCTCCCTGTAATACTGGTGCAAGAAGGGCAAAAAGCATTGCTACACAAAATATATCTGGAACTAACGCAAAAACAAACTGTAAAATAAGTGGATTGGTAATACTAAAACAAGCAATCCAAAAATTATTTGGAAACAGTTCCCGAATCCCAAAAAAGAAAGCAACCACCTGTGCTAAGTAAATCAGCCAAAAAAAGTTTCCCATAGCTTGCACTACATTCCCATAAATATAAGATTCCGATGCAAGGGCAAAATCTGGAATTACCGTAATATTATGAATCACCCACCATATGGCGAAAACGAACTGTCCCACAAGCAGTGCCCATACTATAGTTTTACCTATTTTTAAAGATACTTCTTCTATCCTTTTCACTAGAACCTCCTACCACTCTTATTTATGATTTTGAATAAAGTCAGCTAATATTGAAGTATATAATTTTCTACCCTCTTCATTAAAATGCACATGGTCAGAAATACAATATGTGTCCACATTGGTTTCATCAATCCCCATTGCCTCATACATATTTATAAACTCTACGCCACATTCTTTTGCCACGTTTTCACAAATTTCGATATATTCAAAAAACGAATACGTTGTTTCCCTCGTTCCTGCATTTACTTCTTCTAAATATATATTATAGGTTGGTGATAAAATCACAATGGCATTATTCGGATTTACCTGCTGTAAATCTTTCACTGCTGCTGTTAATGCCCCATAGTAAGTATAAATGGATGTCGTATCCTCACCTTGTGGCATCACTTGCGCCATATAATCATTTAAACCCTGCGCCATAAAAATATAATCAATTTTTTCCAGATCAACATTCTCTAAATTAAGTATTACCTTTTGCAAATCCGCTTTTTTTAAAGGTAAATTTTCTGCACTAACTTTTAATGTAAGAAAATCCTGATTTGCAATGGTCTCACACAGATGTACGACACTAAAAGCATCAAAGAAATACGTATTTGAAAATTCTGTATTAATACTTGCCATACAAGTACCACCAATGGCGTAATTGTACGTTGGCATTTGTACTTCTTCTTCTAAAAGTGCTGCAATTCCTGTTTCATCCTTACAATTTCCTATGGTAGAATCCCCCATAAGTACAATCCCTGTCACCCCTTCTTCTACTGGAAGCATGGGGCCATTTTGTTTCTCTGGCCAAACTGCAAAAACACCTACACAAATAAAAAGAAGGAATAATCCTATCTTATTTTTCATATTTTATTCCCTTTCTTTTTATATCCAATAGGTTTTTCCTTCTAACATCCAAAGGAAGAACCGAAATCCACAAATTGTCTGGTACAAAAACAAAAAACCAGCAAAGAGAAAGTATACTCTTTGTAATAAAACCGATCCTTGATATGTTTTTTTCTTCATCCACTGTTCCATAAATACTATCATACTAACGATGTTTAGAATAAAAATCGCAATCGCATATCCCCAGATAAAATTCCCATCATTTGCTCTGGTTCCAGTTTCTGTTAAGAGTAAGATCTGCAAAAATCCAATTCCCCACATGATCCAAGTGCCAAGATACCACATATCCGTCCATACTCTACGAATTGAAAAAGCAAGAACCATAAGTGGAAACGCAATCGATAATACCAACGTAACTTTCGGGTGATTTGCATGTAAGCTAAGTGTATACCAAGGATCCACTACAATGCCGCTTTCCGTAGACTCTCCAAATAAAATTATCTGTTGTCCAATCATAACAAAAAGTGATGGAATCACTGTTAATGCAAAAAAGAATACGCGTTTAAAAGAAGCACCTTTCAGCAAATCGATGATAAGTAAAATTGCCATTGTGGGTAAAAACACAATAATAAAACTTGGCTTTACCAATGTCGTTATTGCTAGTAGAATGGCATATACTCCCCCCTCAAAAAACGATAATTTCTTTTGGTAATGCTTGTTACATCGTACATACCATATCCATGTTATTAGTGCAAAAAATCGCATAACAAGATATGTCGAATTATGCCATAGGTTTCCAGACTCATATCCAATATACCAAGCCGTATGGCCATAATCTAAATGTGCTGCCATCATTACATTTAAAGCAAGCGAAAAAAACATAAGTGTATACTTTGGAAAAGAGACCCATATTTTTTCTAACATTTTATATGTTAGATATACCGTCCCTCCCGCAATCAATCCTAGAAAAACAGCAATAAAATAATTGCTTGCAGGAAATGTATCAAAAATTTTATATAGGAATCCGGTAAGCGAATAATACCATCCATCAACAACTGCCATTTTTATATGATATGGCAAATCTGATTCAAATAAATGGCTACCTGCTTCAATATCCACGATCTTTTGTATTGCCTGCATATAAAACAAATATGTACATGCTACGGTATAACTTCCAAAGCTTAAAAAAGCAAGGGAATTCAGCATTACTTCCCACCATTTTTTTGATTTGTTTTGTTCTTGCATAACTATTCCTCATTTATCATTTCTTTAATGACATACTGTGGCGCATTGTTTAGACTAATATATACTCTCCCCACATATTCGCCAACCATTCCAAGCATAATCATTAACAATCCACCAATACATAAAATAACTGCCATCAACGCCGAATATCCTGCTGGAATATCTGGAATCAATAGTCGTTTAATTACTGTATAAATCCCATAGGCAAATCCCAGAAACGCACTTCCAAATCCAACCATCGTAGCAATACGTAATGGTTGTACCGAAAATGCAGTAAACCCATTAAACCATAAACCAAATAGCTTAGCTAAGGTGTATCCCGAATTACCAACTTCTCGTTCTCTATGATTTACTTCCACATTGCTTATATTCTTTGTCGTACGTAGCACCAATCCAATTACATAGGGATATGAGTTTTCGTATCGTATCATATCTTCTACTACAAATCGTTTTGCTGCAAAATAACTTGAAATATATAAATCTTTGGGTTTTCCTAAAAGCCGTCTTGTCATTTTCTCATTAATATGGCTTCCAAAATTTCGAAATGCTGAATGTTTTTTGCTTGCATATTTTGCATATACAACATCGCTTCCATTTTGAATTTGTTCCAACAATTTCCAAACTTCATCTGCTGGTGTTTGTCCGTCATCATCCAAACAAATCACAACATCACCCTTGGATAAACGTAATCCTGCCATTAAAGCTGCATGTTGTCCAAAATTTCTTGCAAAATCCACGCCCTTATAAGCTTTGTTTTTCTCACATATTTTTTTTATCACCTGATACGTATCATCCGGGGAACAATCATTTACCATAATAATTTCATGCGTATAATCTGCTAACTTTTCCATCGTCTGTTCTATTTCTAACACAACGCTCTCAATTGTTTGCTGCGAACGATAACACGGTATAACAAATGAAATTAAACTCATCTTCTGCCTACTTTCTATTTCGTATTCCTAATTGCCATTAACACAATATCCCGAAATGTTCCATTTACAAAAACATCATCTTTTAAATAGCCTTCTTTCACGAATCCAGCTTTTTCATAAGAACGAATTGCTTGTAAATTATCTGCATATACTCTCAGAAACAGACGATGCAATTTTCTCACCGCAAAGGCATACTGTATGGTAAGTTTTGCCGTTTCTGTTCCAATTCCTTTTCCATGTGGTGCGTCCGGTGCTAAAAAAATGCCATATTCACCTTTCTTATGTACCTTATCAATATCACGAATATAAACCGATCCCAACGGTTTTTTCGTCTCCCTATCACATATCATGAATTGGTCCACTTTTTTCGTATCCACCATGGTTCGTTTCCAATGCATATGACTTTCTGACGTAAAAACTTCCTGATAGATAAAATGTGGGCGTACCGCTTCAGAATTTCTCCATGCCACGATCAATTCGGTATCTCTATCTTCTATTTTGCGTAGATATATTTTTTCACCTTGATATATTGGTTCTCTAATTTCACACATTCCACTTATTCTCCATAAAACTCTTTGACTTTTCCAATGATATAGTCTACTTTTTCTGGTTCCAACCTATAATACATTGGCAAACGAAGTAATCGTTCACTTTCTTTTGTCGTATACTTATCTTCTCCGTGAAATCTTCCATATTTAATTCCAGCAGGAGCGGTATGCAAAGGAATATAATGAAATACCGCCATAATTTCATTTTGTTTTAAGAACGCAATTAAATTCGAACGTTCTGCTATATCTTTTGTTTTTATATAAAACATATGTGCATTATGTACACAGTCCTCTGGAATTGTTGGAAGTTGAATTTTCCCAGTTTCTGCTAACGCGGCAAAGCCTTTATAATAGTGGTTCCAAGTTGACAGTCGATTCTCATTAATTTCTTCCGCCAATTCAAGCTGCGCCCATAAGTAAGCCGCATTTAACTCACTTGGTAAATAAGAGGATCCAAACTCAACCCAAGTATATTTATCAATTTGTCCACGGAAAAATTTAGAGCGATTGGTTCCTTTTTCTCTCATAATTTCGGCAAGTTCACAGTGTTTTTCATCGCGAAGAAGAATTGCTCCACCCTCTCCCATGCTATAATTTTTTGTTTCATGAAAGCTAAATGCACCAAAATCTCCAATTGTTCCTAATGCTTTTCCTTTATAAGTCGACATAATTCCTTGTGCCGCATCTTCAATAACAAATAGATTGTGTCGATTTGCAATCTCCATAATCGCGTCCATTTCACATGCAACCCCTGCATAATGAACGGGAGCAATTGCCTTTGTTTTGTCCGTAATTGCTTCCTCTATCTTTGTTTCATCCATATTCATAGTATCCGGACGAATGTCAACAAATACAATCTTTGCGCCACGAAGTACAAATGCATCTGCGGTTGAAACAAATGTATACGCTGGCATAATAATTTCGTCTCCCGGTTTAATGTCCGCAATAAGTGCAGCAAGCTCCAACGCGTGCGTACAAGAAGTGGTTAACATACATCTTCCAGCTTTTGATTTTTCTTCAATCCATTGATTACATTTCTTCGTAAAAGAACCATCCCCACATATTTTTTGATTTGTCACTGCCTCTTTCATATACTCCATTTCTTTTCCCGTAAATGGAGGAACATTAAAATTAATCATCTATTCTCCTTTCGCGATTTTCATCGCACATCATAAATTTCAAAATTATCATCTGTATATACTACTTCATATTCTTGCATTCGTAAATACTTTGCTAAAATCGTGGCCTTCTCATCCCCTGTTTCATCCTCATAAGACAAAATATCCGGATACTTATCCAAACTAATGAACACAAGAGGTGTATCAGCCTGTCGTAAGCTACAAGTGAATTCTTCACTTGAATAAGATGGCAAATCAGGCCAGGTAGATGAAATTGCAGGGGTAAGATTTAATACATAT
Organism: Lachnospiraceae bacterium; assembly: GCA_041596215.1. Lineage (GTDB taxonomy): Bacteria > Bacillota > Clostridia > Lachnospirales > Lachnospiraceae > JBFHIZ01. The sequence continues at coordinate 13,645 of JBFHIZ010000005.1, read as the reverse complement.
GGAATCCCCGGAAGATACCCCAAAATCACTACCTTACGTTCCGTCAAATCTTCTGCGACAATATATTCCGTCAAACCCTCTATCATATTCGCCCGTTCCTTTGTTGTAATCATTCCTTTTCCTACTTCATTTTGAGTCATGCACGTATTTAATTCACTCGATAATCCAGCATCACGAAAAGTAAATATGGTTTTGAATAACCCGCATTGTATCATAAGAATTGCCAAAACCGCAAATAAAGAAACTTGCAATGGCAGATATTTTTTACGTAATTCTTTTTTTAAAAGCATATGGTATAACCCATAAAATGTAAGTGGCGCAACATAAAATAAATTATTAAAATTTGGATATACGGAGTTATTACTACCAAGTGGCGTCAATATTAAAATCATCAAACTTATTATCGCAACTAATTTTATTTCCTTTGTACTGTCTTTTCGAATAAGAAACAGCAAATCAATTCCAATCGATAACACTAAAAATAGCATCGCCCAGAAAAAAATTGAAGTATAATCATTATAACGGTTATAGGAAAACAAACCATTCAGATAATAATAATAAAAAATGCCCGCGAAAGTCCCTCCCCCGATGATGCAAACCATTGCACGTAACAATTTATTTTTCCCTTTTGCATAAAGTAGCTGAATGATGACCAAGCAAAGAATTGCCATCCATAAAAATCGCAAATGCTGTAAGTAATCAAATAAGATATTCCTTATCATTGAAAATGGTCCATATCCACTAATATTTGTACCAACATTGGTTAAGGACTTTAACATATCTTGATACTGTAACCAACCATATTGTCCGATTACAATTGCAAATATGGAGCCAAATCCAACAATATAACCACACAAACAAAGAAGTGTATTTTGCATGCTGGTTTTCCATCCTTTTTTATTTGAAATGGCATCATACCATACCACTAGAATAAATCCTGCTTGTACAAGGTTTGGAAATCTTACAAATACGTTGATTCCTAAAAAAATGCCCGCAACAAATAATTGCCATTTTTTTTCTTTTCTTAACCCTTTGTATAGAAAAGAAAGTGCCAACAGCATACATAAATAAGTCAAATAATTATATAAAATTGCACTCGGACACCAGCAAAGGAAAAAAGCTAAAAGTTCGCCAACAAATACCATCCAAATTGGAAGAATTTTTATAAGAAAGAAAAAAGAATATATAAGAATCACACTAATCACAAGCCCCGTATAAAAATTCATTCCCACCATCGTATGGCCAAACGGAAGTAACGTGAAAAAATGTCCTACTACATTTGCTAAATACGTTGCAATTACCCACATTCCTTCCATCGAAGAAAAATTTTCAAAATTACCATAAGAATACCCCGTATCCGTCAAATCAACGCCTAGTCGAATTCGCAGTAATGGTAAAATACCTAATACCAATACTGCCCCTATAATTCCTATTTTATTCCAAGGATTTTTTCGTTTTGTTTCTTGCATTGGGTTCATCCTCTCCATTCATTCTTGCATTAAATTTATGCATTTTACTTTGGAAAAAAAGCCAACTTCTACTTCGATATAGAAAAGAAAAAACAAATTTTCTGATTGCTTCTATACTTCCACAAATAATAAATACCGTAAGTATTACTAAAAGATAATGTATCATAAAATACCAATGTTCAAAAGCTTCCGGAACTTTCCATAGTGTTATCCAAAGCCCTCTAAGCAATATATGTTCGTGAATCAAATAGATTCCAAATGTTAAACTTGCAATATATAAAACAAAGTTATCTATAAATTTATGTGCCTTTTTATTCTCTCCCATATTTTTTTGTCCAAGATTTAAAAATGCCAAAAACAATGCAATCGATGCCACGATTGTTGTCGGGCTGTTGTAATGGTAAAAAATATCCGTGAAATTATCTAATTTTCCATACCGAAGATAAATAAAAGAAATTACAAAATATGAAATAAACGTCAAAAGAGACGCAAACAAATACCATCCCAATTTTTTAATCCATTTCCCGCTGATCGGAACATATAACTTTATATAACCTGCTACCACAAACAAGCAAATCATCCAAATAATCCCATATCCATCATCATCAAATCCAATACCTAATGGAAAAAGCATTTGTGGAATTTTAGAAAAAATAACCAGTAAGATTACAATAAGAGCTTGTAATTGTTTTTTGGTTACTTTCTTTACCATCACTGCTAAAAAAGGAGATAACGCGTACAAAATCAAATAGATAGAAGGAAACCAATTATGTTTTAAAGCAATGGGGGTTAAAAAAATATTAGTATAATAAAAATTATCATATATTTCAGGAATTCTCCCTAGTGCTTTAAAAATCAGAAAAATACCTGCAGAATAGAAGAATATTTGTAACCATAATTGCACTATTTTTTCAATTTTAAACTTACTATCCACCAAAAAATAACCAGATATTAAGATATATATATTTACAGAGACCACAGATAATGCTTCAAAAAATCTTGCAAAATATGCATTTTCTGTAAAGTTATCGCCTGTGAATACAAGCAAGGTCTCACCTTTCCCAAAATAATGTAAGGAAATAATCATAAGCATTGCAAGTATCCGAAGAACTTCCATATTCACTTTTCTATGCTTCCCCTGTACGAGTTGCTTGCTTTCCATTATTCCTTCCTTTCATCCGTTGATTCTTTTATGATATAACGAGGTCTTCCCTTCACTTCTTCATATACACGGCCTAGATAATGACCAAGAATTCCTAAACTCAACATAATCACACCACCAATAATTAATATTAGTAAAATAACCGTGGTAAATCCTTCTACTGCAGTTCCATTGAAATATTTCACCAGCGTTTGTATTGCAACTACAATTGATCCAAGTATAGAAATACAGCCAAGAATTGTAATTGCCTGTAAGGGAACAATTGTAAAAGATGTTGTATTAGATATTGCGTAGCGCATAAGACTTAAGAAGGACCATTTGCTTGCCCCTGCTGCGCGTTCTTGCACATCAAATTCAATATTTGTTTTATGAAATCCCGACCAAAATGTTAATGCACGAAAAAAAGTATTGCTTTCAGATAGTCCAAGAAGCACCTCTACTACTTTTCGATCAATTAACTTATAGTCCGAAGTTGCTTTCATATCCATCTTCATTAATTTACTCATTAACCCATAAAAAATCCCTGCAAAAATCTTATAAAAAATATTTTCTTTTCCTCTTGAGCTTTTAATTCCTTCCACAACATCATATCCTTGTTTCCATAATTCAAACATTTGAGGTATCACTTCTGGTGGATGTTGTAAATCACAATCAATCACTACACATGCATCACCTTTTGCTTTTTTTAATCCTGCAAATATTGCTGCTTCTTTTCCAAAATTACGACTAAATTGAAATGCACGTATATGTTCATCTTCCTTTGCAAGACTTAACAAAATCGGAAACGTTTCGTCCCTCGAACCATCGGATATAAAAATAAGCTCATAAGTAATCTTTGCTTCTTCTAGAATACGCTGTAACACTTTATTCGTATTTTTTATGTTTTCCTCCTCATTATATGCAGGAATAATAATTGAAAGCAATGCCATGATTATACCTCTTTCTCTATTTTTTCTTCGTCCTTTGCTGGTGCTTTAAAAATAATCCACTTACTAAATACATAATTTGCAACAATAACCACAATTTGCGTCACTAATTTTGTAATCATTTGATCCATACCAATCATATCAATCATAACAAATAAAATAATCATTTCCATACCTAATGATAACAAACGAAATCCCATAAACGTAATGCATTCTATTAGAATATTAGAAAATCCTTTTGTTTTACTTTTAAACACCCACGTTCGATTTGTGACATAAGCAAACAATACTGCTACAATCCAGGCAATTGCATTTGCTATCATATAATGTAGAATAATCACATCACTAAACACATAAAACACGGCGATATTCACAAGTGTCGTTAATCCACCAAAAAAACAATACCAAAAAATATCTTTATACCTATCCCATAATTTCAAACACAGCTTTTTCATAATACATCCCTCTATTCTACAGGTTCTGTTTTTATATACAAAATTCCCTCAATCACCTTCATCGATTGCATCGATGGAAAAGTTTCTAATTCTTTATATGCCTCACTATCATATCGTTTTATAATTTCATCTGGATCAATTATATGTAAGGGTATATTTAAATAATGTGCAAAAAATGCCTCATACTGCTCTCCCGTATATAAAAATATACTTCCTCCAACACCTATCATGGAACCCGTAACTTCATTTGTAATATCCAAATCTGGATATTCCTCGGAATCCACCACCCCAATCATCATGACTGGTATTCCCGTATAATACCCTTCGGTTTCTTCCATTCGATTTGCTAATCGCAAACAATATGCATAAGTTTTTTCATATCGTTCATTCATATTATAATATGCGATATTCGCACGTAAAACATTATTAAATATGATAATGGAAGTTGCCATAATTAATGCGTAAAAAACATATTTTTTAATGGAATTCGTATTTTCCTTTTTCAAAGAATCCAATTCGCCAAATTGGTCAATTATTACAATTGGAAGCAAAATAAACATCACCCAATGAAATCGCATCACCAAATGATTAAACGCTTCGCTTGATAATAATAAAATTACATTACTCGCTAACGGTAAGATTCCTAACATAGTCAAACAGGCAAGTATTCTTCCTGGCTTTTTATATATTTTCTCAAATACCCCTTGTTTTATCACAAAAATCACAGTTACTATATACAGGAAAACAAGTGATATGGCAATCCAACCATTGTTTGCCATAATTTTGCTTCGTACTGCAAATGTAAAGAAATCAGCATAAGCTGCTTGTATCCTAATTGGAATCTCTGCCAAAGAAAATTTTGTCATTCTATCAATGCCTTGATAAGTTGATAAGGTAAGATTTTGTATCTTTAAAAGAATCTGTAACATTCCCCAATAGAACAAAAGTCCAATACTTCCATAAGCCAACATTTTTCCGACTTGTATCCACAATATTCTCGTCTTTTCTCCACTTATCATGGAAAGAAAAAGAATCGCCATACATAAAACAATTGCATAAGCTAAATAAGCTTGATAAATTCCTAGTGCAAATCCCAACATAATTCCTGCTGGAATAAATCCCCATTTGTGTTTTTGTAAGAGCAAGATGGAAACAGAAACAAGGCATATTGCAAGCATATATCCATCCGCTGTATATAAATAGGAAAATGTCGATACCAGTGCTGGAAAAGTAACAAAAACACCTGCTATTAGAATTCGTGTACTTGTTCTTTTTACAGAAAAAATTTCAAGAAAGGCAAGCACGGAAATACTAATCCAAATAAGGGATAAACAACCAATTACCCAAGGCAATTGATAATAGGATGAAATTCCACAGGCAACACTTAAAAACCATCGCCCTGAAGTGATGATATTTTGATCTGCATATAAATTAAAAATGGCATCGGAACTCAAAAAATTATTCAAAAACAAATACCCATGCGCAACGAATCCAATCCCTAATACTGCAAAAATTACTATTTTCCATTCTTGTTTGATTTTCATTGGCTCTTTACTTATCCTCATATTTTTTTCCTAACTTTTTCATTAACAATTTATTATAACATACTCATTTTTTTGCGTCTAATTCAAACTTTCTTGATTTTTATTGATACTCTGCAAGCTTAACTACAATGTATTCATCAAATTCTATTACGGATCCTTCCTTGGGAAATACCGGTGCATCTTTGCACAATACTTTTGCTTCATACCAATCCCCTAAATCTCCAGGTAGAATATGATATCCATGCATTGCAAAAAAGCTTGCCAATTCCACTGCGCCTTCATCAAATGCGCTTTGTCCCCACCGATATAAATACAAATCTGGAACTTCATTATATACATACCCATATTCGTCAAAAAAACGTTTCGATAAGGTGATTCCCATATGCTCTTCTATCGTCTCTAGAATTTGATATTTTTCACTCTGATATAATACATGTGTATATTCAGCAAATGTTTCCGGAAGTTCCACATCTCCAATAAATACAATTTTTTTCGTCAGATCATATTCCGCTGCCAATTTATAATATATTTGATTGGTTAACTCCACTTGATATTCATATTTTTTTTCTTCAAAATAAAACCCTTGGTTTAGATCAAATGATTGGTTGTATATAATAATTCCTGCAAGAAGAACCCATATCCATTTAAACTTTATATGTGTATAGACTTCATAAAATACAAGCATAATTGCTAACGCACATGCAAATGACAATCCTAAGTTTGCTCGATAAGTAGTAACAACCCCTTCAATTGGCATAAGTAACCAGGGAGATAGAAAAATTCCCACTGCGCCGACAACAATCCATCCATTCTTTTTTCGAATACTTTTTACAATGGTATATATAAGTAATGCAACCATGGATAGCAAATAGTTTCGAATCGGTAAATAAAAAAATGCATTTACAACATACATTCCAAAAAACTCAATTTTTAAGGTACTCCATTGTGTCTTTGCCGTTTCTCCAAACATCCAGTTCAAATCGGTAACACCTCTCATAAAATTTGGAATATCTGCTACGATGGATAACACATAAAAAGTCATACTACGAAGTACAATCCCAAATAAGATTGGTATTAAAAACACAAACATCCATATCAAAAATTTTTTTATGGTATATTTTTCATCTCGAAATATCGCAAACAAAAACAAAGTGACTGCGCAAGCCATAATATATACCAAGACAAAACTTTCATATAAACCTAGAGCAAAGTAAAAGCAACCGATGGAAAAAAGCAAGGGTTTGATTTTTTTCCATTCTTTTTTCTCGAGATAAGTGACTAATGACAGCATCGTCAACGCAATCAAAGCGTATCCCAAAGAGATTCCCGGAGAACCATGTACATAATAAACCAAGATTTCCTGAAACAACGGAAAGCTAATAAATACACATGCAAAAACGGTATATACTACCATCGGAATTTTATCCCCGATAATTTTCATAAAAAATGCAATCCAAAATATTGCAGTTATCATTAATAATAAAAGTCCTAAAAATTCCATTATAAAAGGTGAAAAGCTAGCCACTTTTACGATACGTTCTATAAAATACATCGTATATCTTCCCATCGCTGGTGCTCTTCCATCCACATAATATCTAACCACCGAAGTGTCATCCAAGCCAATCGCATATTGTGTAATAAAAAATCCATAAGCACATAGGCTTGTTAGAAGCAATGGTATTAGTATTATTTTATTTTTGATCAGTTTTTTTATAACATCAAAATTTTCTTTCATTCCTTCTCTTCCTTTACTTTCTTTTTTTATATATGCTTAACACTTCATTTCCATACGCATGTATCACTACAACCAATTCATATTCCTCTCTTATATATGCATATTCCTTTTCATAATACATTTTTGAATACATAGGATTATCTAAGATATAATCCGTATTGATCCATCCAGCTTCTTTTTTTTCAAGACCGATATCCGGGCCACCTTCTGGAACCAGCAAGATTGCTTCTCGTAATCGATCCCAAGTAACTGTTTCTAATGAGGTGATCGTAATTTCCGTCTCCTCCGTCTCTTGCAATTCAAGGAGCGCATTATATGTGGAAACGCACCAATAATCAATTTCATAATTTTCGGTTACATCATTTCCTGCCAGTTTATTAAAATATGTATACTGAAATGGATGATTTTTTATTCCTGAAATACATAATCCTAGTAAAAAAAGAAGAACGAAACCAATCCCTACTTTTTTGAATTTTATATATTTACTTTCCACGGCTTTCTTTCCAAGATAAATGATAGCCATCATTGTTCCAACATAAGTAAAATATAAATGTCTCCATCCATTATAAATAATCATGTTAGAAAGTACTGCATATCCTAAAAATGCCACCTGCATGGTAACTAGGATAAAAGGAATACAATTTTTAGGGTCTCCCAATATTTTTTTTGGATGTTTCAGAAAATCCCATAATAATAACGCCGCTCCCATAGCAGAACATACAAGTATCCCTATTGGTGTCGTAATCGCATATTCAACAAGCACGTATTTTCTAGGAAGACCCGTGACACTTTGTCTATACACATTTCCTTGAAACAAAATTCGATTGTCCCATCGATTAAAATGTGCTGCATTATCAATTAAGTAAGAAAAATATGCAATCGGTCCATCCCAAATTGCAGGAGTAAGTATCATTAAAAAGACCAGAAATAGTAATATAGAAGCACAAAAATACATGATTTCCTTCTTATGGATTTCTTTCTTTTTTATCCTCTCAAGAAGATAAACAAACAAAAGAATTCCAAAGGGAAGAACACCTATGATCTTTATATTTGCTGTACATGCTGCAATCATAGAAAACAAAAATAAATGAAGAAACTTTTTAGTTTCCAAGAATCGATAACCTGCTGCCATTGTGATAACAAACATTGCAAATAGCAAAATATCTTTGTTATTATAGTGTGCTTCCGCGAAAAAACGTGGTGTTAGATATAAACATGTCGCTGCAAGCACACCCATTAATTTGGAACTCGTTATTTTTTTTGCCAAATAATATAGGGAAAGAATACAAATAAAATACAACAAAAAATTATAATAATGTTGAATTTGAACCACAGCAATTGGATTTTCTTGTTGCATGAACAAAAAAGGAACAATCAAATAATAAGGAGCTACTCCATGGTCCCGTTCGATTGATTCAGAAATCACTGGAACTTCTCTTCCTTCGATTTCTTCATAATTTGCAAATAATGCTTCCAGTTTTTCATTCGATCCCAAAATTCGTACATTATATTCTTTTACATTACTATATAAAATATCCAATTCACTGTCCTGATCGCAATGGATCCCATAATCTTTCGTGACAAGCATTCCAGTGATAAATAGCAAAAGAAAGAAAAGAAAAATACCGATATTTAAAACTTTATTTTTTTGAATTTGATTCTCTTTAGTCATTTTCTCTCCTATTAATTTTGGATAGTGAAATCATCCATGCAAAGCAAGCAAAAACAAATAGGAACATTTCTCGAAACGTAAACATATAATGGATATAAGAATGGTTATCTGCAAACGCATACCAAAATATCGGATAACATGCAACAAGCAAAAATAATCCCTTTCTTTTTATGATGGTTTCTAAGGAAATCAATCCTTGTTTCCTAATTGCTATCACAACAATAATAATCACAGTTATGAAAAATAATAGCATTGGTTTATTTATTAACATTTCTATATTTCTTTTTATTGCTTCTATTTTAAGTGTAAAAAAGGAAATTCCTTCCACCCCACCACTTCGTTCTCCTATCGTTGTAAAGGCATCTTTCCAAATGTTTGATGTGCCAAATATCCAGGCCAATATCCACTTTCCAATCCACATCATTACATATCCCAAACCATAAGAAAAACTTGTCGTGATTATATATTTTAGTCCTACCAACCCTTTCGGATCAAAAAGAATCAAATATAAAAGTAAACAGGCTCCCAGTGGTAATATCGGATATGTCAACAAATCCAAATAACTTGTCATCATTCCAAGTATCAAGAAAAAATAGATGTTATGATTCTTTTCATGAATTTTCTTTTCAAACTGTAAATAAAAAAACATTCCAATCAACATAATATAAATACAAATGGATTGTGAAATCGACATATATATTGCCATGGGATACATGCTAAATATCGCCCCCAAAAAAGCAAGATTATACTTCATTTTTCCTTTTTTTTGTAATAAATATCCAACCAAAAAAGTTAACAGTGAAAGAGCCATCAAATTAAACAGCCGGATTTCCGCCATGTCAAAAAAAAGCAATGTTGGTTTTAGTACCACCAAATAACCATGCCAATATCTAGCATATGAAATCTCCTCACCACTTCGGTCATTCAAATAATTCATCAAAGAAACACCAGGCATCCAGACTTCTTCTGAAATCTCTTTTCGATAGACATTGACTGCTCTATCAATTGTACTGTGTTCGCCCTCTTCGTAAATAGCTGTTTGCAACATTAAACAATCGGTAAATGTCCCTAAGTACGTTCCCTGGTATCTTTCTAAAATTACATCCTGATCGAATTCTCCCTTTAGCATCTCCGCTGAATTAGATACGCGCTCTTCCATCAGCGATACTGGTATCGAATATGCAATTAATAAAAGAAGGAAACCAAGCAAAATTCCTGCAATTATAATACTTAATGACTGCCAAATGATTTTCCATGTATTTTTCAATGCGTTCCCCTTCCCTATGTTTAGCGTGTTCGTTCTATTCTTCCCTCTTCCACGCGATAAACCATATCGCAATTTTCAATCGTTTGTAATCGATGGGCAATAATAATCAATGTTTTTTCTCCATGAAGTTTATTGATGGAAGCCATAATAGCCGTTTCCGTATCATTATCAAGTGCAGATGTTGCTTCATCCAAAACTAACACCTCTGGATCATCATATAAAGCTCTAGCAATTCCAATACGCTGTCTTTGTCCACCCGACAAACGAATTCCGCGCTCTCCAATTCCCGTATCCAATCCTTCTGGCATCTTTCTAACAAATTCATCTAATTGTGCATCCTTTAGTACTTTCCATACTCTTTCCTCACGGATATCTTCGTCTTTCACTCCAAACGCAACATTCTTACGAATAGAATCATCCATCATAAAAATACTTTGTGGAATATACCCGACATTTTTCAACCATTTCCGATAGTCTGTCATAACATTGACCCCATCCGCATAAACCCCACCTTCTTGCATTTTAAGCAATCCTAAAAGAACATCTACAATCGTTGATTTTCCAGCACCCGAAGTACCCACAATCCCCACAGAAGAACCAATTGGAATTTCTAAATTTGCTTGTTTAAAAATGAATTTATCTGAATTTGGATACGCAAAGGTTATATTTTTTAATTCTATTTTTTTTCGTACTTCTAAGCGATCTTTGGGAACTTCCAGCGAATCCATTTGCGTTTTTTCATCTGAAATTTCATTTTGTAAATTATCACTTACACTCATAATAAACGGTTTCAAAAATGACATACTTGTCAGATACGAGTTGATTCGATTTGCACTTGGAATTAGACGCATGGCACCAACAGCAAACGCTCCCAAGATTGGCAAAGCATTCGAAACATCCTGCCCAGTTAAAATTTGATATAGTAGATATAAAATCATTCCTGAAATTGCCACCGTTTCAATTAAAAGTTTTGGTGTTCCAGTCAGTATGCTATACTTTTCTACTGCATTCACATAACCATGGCCATACTCTCTATATTGTTCTACAAAATATTTTTCTTTATTCCCAATCTTTACTTCCTTGATACCAGTAACTGCTTGATTGATCCATTTAAAAAGACTACTATAATAATCTTGGTTATCTTTCCCTGCACGTTCTAGTATTGGTTTTAATACATGTTTAATCAGCAGTACAACTCCCACTAGCAAAACAGCGATTAATGCAATCATTCCTGATTCTATCAAGAACAGCACAATACTTAGGGAAACAAAGACAACGATTTCTGAAGACAATTGCAAAAATGCCAATAAATACGCATACATATTGTTGACATCTGACGTAATCGAACGTTGAATAATCGCAGTATCCGCATTTAAAAAGAATTCGTATGGTCTTTTCATATAGTTAATCATCAATCGTTCTGAAGTAGCAAATTGATTGGAATACACAAATTTATATTGAATAATATTTTGTAATAATAAAAAGGCATTTTTAAGCACAAAAGCCCCCACCAATGCAAGCATCATAAATATGACGAAATTTCGATACGTTTCAAATCCAAACAACTGATAAATCTTGGACACTAAATCGTTGGATTCCACAGCGGTTGGATCAAGAATCAAGGTGATTGCTGGAACTAATAGTCCAACGGAAAAAGTTTCTAAAACCGCACCAATAAGCATAAGAAACATAATTCCCGTCATTTTTATCTTTTGTGTTCTGTTTAACATTACATTTAATTTTTTTAACATAATTTTCTTCCTTTTCTTATCTTTCTATATGCCCAAAGCATTCTATAATATAAAACAAAATACACGGGAGATTTCATCAGGTACGAAAGTAATCGTTTTTCTTCCTCATTCGTATTCGTCTGATAGTATCTATTGTTTTGAAAATTAGGAAAATTCATATGCATCCCTTTTTGTATTTTTTTTGCAAACGAAAAGGCACCTTTTAATCCTTCTTGCATAAATCCAAATATTGTATTTTTCAAATATAACTCAGCAAATTTGTACTCTAATTCTTCTTGATATGTGTCAAACAAATCAAATTCTTTCATTTTTTGAAGCAGATAATCCATTGCCGTCATGCGATCTTCACATTTTTCCCTTGTGACATGATGTACTGTTGAAGTATTTACTTGGTAATAATAATACAAAGGTTCTGCCACACGCTCAAAATGTTTTGCCTGAAGCATCCAAAGTGGAGCCATCGCATTGTCTTCATAAAAAATATGTTCTGGGAAAAAAAGTTCCTTTTCAAATATAATTTCCCGTTTATATATCTTAATAACCATGCTTCCTGGATGTAAGACCAATTCTTTATATTTTGCTTCATTTAATTTTCCCGTTTGTTTTTCATTATTATTCTGAATCATGACACCCACTTGCATGTTCTGCTCATAACATATGGAATAATTACATCCCACAACATCCGCACCGGATTTTTCAGCTTTCTCTAACATTTTTTGATACATATCTGGAGCAATCCAATCATCTGCATCTACAAATCCAATCCACTCTCCTTTTGCTTTTTGCATGCCAAAATTTCTAGCGCCACCCTGTTTTCGATTTTCCGGAAGTGAATATATTCTTAAAATTTCAGAGAATTCCTCTTGCAATTTCTGCAACATCTGAAATGAATTATCCGTAGAAGCATCATCTACCGCAATGATTTCGAAGTCTTTACATGTTTGCGCTGCAATCGAGCGGATACAAAAAGAAAGTTTTCCACCTGCTGCCATATTATAAACTGGTACAATTATACTTAATTTCATCTGTTTTCTCCACTAAATAACTCTGCAATTCGCTTTGCGCCTAATCCGTCGACTTTTTTTATTAATGCCTGATGCATATCTTTTCTAATTTGTGGTTCACATACAAGAATTTCAACTTTCTTTTTAATCAACGAAACTCTTTCTTCTAACTTTGTTTTTGAATCACCTGCATATAATGCTAACTTTTCCTTTGCAAATTCATTTGCTATTTGGTCTTGATTCTCAACGAATGCATAGGTTATCGTAGGAATTCCTACCGCCGACAGTTCATACATTGTGGACCCCGCTGCAGAAATGGCGATATCACATGTTTTCATCAATTCTGCCATATTGGAAATATTCTCATGGATTATGATATTTTTCCATTCCATTTTCATTTTTCTCAACGTTTCGATATTGGGGTTGAATACCCCTGAAACCACATGGTACGTATAGTCTTCAAATTCCTCAACAGCAATTAATTCTTCTAGTGTTTTTACCGTGAGATTGAAAGGATCCGCCCCTCCATTGGTAATTAATATCGAAGACACTTTATCTTTTATTTGATAATTTACATTTAAAAACTGTTCCCTTAACGGTGCATATTTTGCTCCTAACAAAAATCTTGGTTTTCTATCGATTTCTTCTTCCTCATATTTT